>NZ_JBXARO010000023.1:0-504 GCF_058808315.1 Caulobacter sp. GW821-FHT11E11 | reverse complement strand
ATGTCGTCGCCCGGGAACTGGTACGAGCTGAGCAGCTCGCGCACTTCCATTTCGACGAGCTCCAGCAGCTCTTCGTCGTCGACCATGTCGACCTTGTTCATGAACACGACCAGAGCCGGCACGCCGACCTGACGGGCCAGCAGGATGTGCTCGCGGGTCTGCGGCATCGGGCCGTCGGCGGCCGACACGACCAGGATCGCGCCGTCCATCTGGGCGGCGCCCGTGATCATGTTCTTCACGTAGTCGGCGTGGCCGGGGCAGTCGACGTGCGCGTAGTGACGGTTGGCCGTCTCATACTCGACGTGAGCCGTGTTGATCGTGATGCCGCGGGCCTTTTCTTCCGGCGCGGCGTCGATGTCGGCGTAGTTCTTGGCGGTCGCGCCGCCCGACTTCGCCAGCGTGATCGTGATCGCGGCCGTCAGCGTCGTCTTGCCATGGTCAACGTGACCGATGGTGCCGATGTTGCAGTGCGGCTTATTACGTTCGAACTTTTCCTTGGCCATC
>NZ_JBXARO010000022.1:0-580 GCF_058808315.1 Caulobacter sp. GW821-FHT11E11 | reverse complement strand
GTTCACCGAACCGGTCTTGGCGTCCTGCCAGAACGCGACATAGCGCTGGGCGGCGCGGGCGGAATAGGCATAGGCCAGCGCCTTTTCCTGCGGAGTCAGCAGGTCCAGCACCGCCGCGGCGGTCAGGGTCTCGATGATCGCCGTCTCGCCATAGGGGCCGATGCTGCGGCCGTATTCGAAGCCCCGGCCCTCGGCGTCCAGGCGCATCAGCATCACGTCGGCCGACTTGCGCAGCCAGGCGAGGACCTGCTGGGGCGGCTTGCCGCCGGTCTCGATGAAGCGCTGGGCGATCTCGCCGGCCAGCAGCACGCTGTAGCGGTCGAAGCGCCCTTCCCCGTCGGTCTCGTCGGCGAAGCCGTATTGGCCGGAGTAGAGGTCGTAGTGCTCGGCGATCTTGGCGTAGAGCTTTTCCGCTGGCGCGCCGTCGTCCCAGCTCATGCGCGTGCGCAGTCGGGCGATGGCGAAGGCCACGCAGTAGTAGTTGTTGGGGTGGTCGATCAGGACGTAGCTGTCGACGTCGACGAACATCCGCCAGTCCAGCCGCACGCGCAGCTTGGCCAGGGTCAGCGGGTCGACGGCG
>NZ_JBXARO010000021.1:0-733 GCF_058808315.1 Caulobacter sp. GW821-FHT11E11 | reverse complement strand
CCGGCCTGCTTGGCGCCGCCGGAGAACGATCCGAACTGCAGCTCGATATCCTTGATCTTCACGCCCTTGGCCGGGGTGAAGACGTCGGTGCGGGTGATGCGGCCGGGCTCGAGGACATAGGTCGTCTTGACCGTGACGCGCTTGTCGGCGACCGGGGCGCGCTCGCCCATCTTGTCCAGCTCGTCCTGGCGCCAGGAGACCGTGGTCTTGGCGCCCTTGGCCTCGACCTTGGCGTCCTTGAAATAGGCCAGCGGCATCAGGGCCGAGCCGTCTTCCAGGGTCAGGCGGGGCACGAGGAACGGCGCGACGCCGTCGGGCGAGGCTTCCAGCATCCCCGGCGAGAACGGGATCGGGAAGTACGGGTTGTGCATGTGCTGGCTTTCGCCGCCGTTGATCACCGGCAGGCTGATCATGCGGCCGCCGTCACGCACGCTGACCAGCAGGCGGTCGTAGTCGCCCTTCTGGAACCAGGTGACCTGCCGGCGCGGCAGGGTGGCAAGGCCCTTGGCCCAGTCGGCCGCCGGCGTCTTGCCGCCATAGCCCATGCGGGCCCAGTGGGCGCTGGTGTAGGCGTATTGGTGGGCCAGCGAGAGGTTCTCGCCCAGGATCCGGAACTTGCCGCGATAGTCGTCGGTGCGACGACCGCCGTCCCACAGGTTCACCGAACCGGTCTTGGCGTCCTGCCAGAACGCGACATAGCGCTGGGCGGCGCGGGCGGAATAGGCATAGGCCA
>NZ_JBXARO010000020.1:0-742 GCF_058808315.1 Caulobacter sp. GW821-FHT11E11 | reverse complement strand
TTGATGTCGGCCAAGCGTTACGAGTTGAACCAGACGCAGTGGGAGCGGATCGCGCCGTTGTTGCCGGGCAAGGCGAGCGATCCGGGGCGCACGGCCCAAGACAACCGCTTATTCGTCAACGGCGTGCTGTGGGTATTGAGATCGGGCGCTCACGGGTGTGACCTTCCCGAGCGCTATGGCCGTTGGAAGACGGCCCACAAGCGATTTAGTCGTTGGTCCAAGGCTGGGGTGTGGGACCGGGTGTTCGCCGACCTGATCAAGGATCGAGACAACCAGTACCTGATGATCGACAGCACCTTGGTTCGCGCCCACCAGCAGGCCGCGACTGGAAAAGGGGGGCCTCGGATCAGGCTCTGGGGCGCTCCCGAGGCGGACTGACCACCAAGATCCACATGGCCGCCGACGCCTTGGGCCGACCGATCCGGTTCCTCCTGACCGCCGGTCAGAGCGGCGACGCCCCGGCCGCCCCAACCTTGCTCGAAGGCTTCCGACCCAAGGCCGTGTTGGCCGACAAGGCCTACGACTCCAACGCCCTGCGCAAGATCATCGCCGACCTGGGCGCTCAAGCCGTCATCCCGTCCAATCGCACCCGAAAAGTGCTCATCGCTCACGACATCGAAGCCTACCGCGCCAGGAACCGCATCGAGCGCTGCTTCTCAAAGCTCAAGCACTTCCGACGCTTCGCCACCCGATACGACCGAAGAACCGTTCACTTCCTCGGCTTCATTCACCTCGCCGCCGC
>NZ_JBXARO010000019.1:0-3601 GCF_058808315.1 Caulobacter sp. GW821-FHT11E11 | reverse complement strand
CGGACGACACCTCGGACGCCGGCGGCGTCGAGCGCCGCCTCGTCGATGGCGGCGGGATCACTCACCACCACCCGCAGGCGGCTGGAGCAGGTGCCGACGGTCTTGAGGTTGGCAGCCCCGCCCAGGGCGGCGGCGAGGGCCTGGGCCTTCCGGTCATCCTCAACGGTGGGCAGCACCGACGGCGCGGCCTTGGCCGAGGTGACGGCGGGCTTGGCCGGCGCGGGCGCGCCCATGGCCTCGCGGATTTCGCCGGCGACGCCGTCCGCGATCGGGCCGAGCACCACCTGCAGCGCCTTGTCGGAAGGCTTGACGATGCCACGTGCGCCCAACGCCTTCAGGGCCGGCTCATTGACCGCGCCCTGGTCGACGACGATCAGACGCAGGCGGGTGGTGCAGGCGTCGACGCTGGTCAGGTTGCCCGCCCCGCCCAGGGCCTGGACGAAGTCGGCCCCGCGTCCGCCGCCGGTGGCGGTCTGGACGACAGCCACGTCGTCGGCCTCGCGGCCCGGGGTCTTCAGGTCGAACTTGGTGATGAAGAACCGGAAGAGCCCGTAATAGACCCCTGCATAGACCGCCCCGATCGGGACCAGCCACAGCGGGTTGGTGGCCTTGCCGAAGTTCAGCACGTAGTCGAACAGCCCCGCCGAGAAGGTGAAGCCCAGCTTGACGTGCAGCAGGTCCATGGCCGCCATCGACACGCCGGTCAGGATGGCGTGGACGGCATAGAGCGCCGGGGCCAGGAACATGAAGCTGAACTCGATCGGCTCGGTGACGCCGGTCAGGAACGAGGTCAGGGCCAGCGAGAACAGCATGCCGCCGACGGCCTTTCGCTTCTCGGGGCGGGCGGTGTGGTACATGGCCAGGCAGGCGGCCGGCAGACCAAACATCATCACCGGGAAGAAGCCGCTCATGAACGCCCCGGCGCTGGGGTCGTCGGCGAAGAAGCGGCGCAGGTCGCCGGTCGCGCCGTGGAAGTCGCCCACCACGAACCAGGCGATGTTGTTGAGGATGTGGTGCAGGCCGGTGACGATCAGGATGCGGTTGAGGAAGCCGTAGATCAGCAGCCCCACCTCGCCCGAACCGACGACGGCGCGGCTGGCGGCGTCGACTGTCCCGTTGATGCCGTCGTAGCCCAGGCCGATCAGCACGGCCATCAGCAGGCCTGCTAACCCCGAGATGATCGGCACGAAGCGCCGGCCGCTGAAGAAGGCCAAGTATTCCGGCAGCTTGAAGCCCGAGAAGCGGTTGTAAAACAGCCCCCCGATCACGCCGGAAAGAATGCCGATCGGCACGCTGAGCTTGGCGAGCGCCTTGGCCTTGTAGGCCGCGCCGGCCAAAGCCGCGTGGGCCTCGATCAGCCCGGCCGTCGTTTCAGCCGGCACGTGCAGCAGGGCTTTGGCCCCTTCGCTGGCGATCAGGAAACAGACGACGCCGGCGAGACCAGCCGCGCCGTTGTTCTCCTTGGCCAGGCCCACGGCGACGCCGATGGCGAACAGCAGACCGAGGTTGGAGAAGATCGCGTCGCCGGCGGCGGCGATGAAGCCGATGTCGAGCAGGTCCGGCTGGCCCAGGCGCAGCAGCAGACCCGCCACCGGCAGGACCGCGATCGGCAGCATCAGGGCCCGGCCCAGCGGCTGGAGGATCTCGAGCGGAGACTTCATCAGGATCAGGCTCCGAAGGTCTTGGCGAGGGCGCGCACGGCCTCGGGAGACGTCTGCTGGAGGGCTTGCTGGGCGAGATCGCGGCAAGCCGAAAGATCGAGCGTGCGGACCTTGGCCTTCACTTCCGGCGCGATGCTGGCCGTCGTCGAAAGCTCGGTGACGCCCAGGCCTAGCAGAATGGCGGTGGCGTCGACGTCGGAGGCCAGCCCTCCGCAGACGCCCACCCAGCGGTGATGCTTCGCCGCGCCCCGGCAGGTTTGATCGATCATCCGCAGCACGGCGGGATGCATGGCGTCGATGCGGGCGGCCAGCTCGGGATTACCCCGGTCCATGGCCAGGACGTACTGCGTCAGGTCGTTGGTGCCGATCGACAGGAAGTCGGCCTCGGCGGCCAGCAGGTCGGCGGTGACGGCGGCGGCGGGTGTCTCGATCATCACCCCCAGCTCGATGCGCTCGACCACGCCCAGCTCGCGCTTGGCCTCTTCGAGCACGGCGCGGACGGCGCGCAGCTCGTCCAGGCTGGCGATCATCGGGACCATGATCTTGCACTGGCCCAGGGGCTTGACCCGCAGGATGGCGCGCAGCTGGGTTTTGAGCAGGTGCGGCCGCCACAGCGACACGCGCACGCCGCGCAGGCCCAGGGCCGGGTTCTCTTCGGTCGGGATCGGCAGGTACGGCGCGGCCTTGTCGCCGCCGACGTCCAGCGTACGGATGATCAGCGGCTTGCCGTCCAGGGCCGAGGCGATGGCCTGGTACTGGCGGGCCTGTTCGTCCTCGTCCGGCGGGGTTTCGCGATCCAGGAACAGGAACTCGGTGCGCAGCAGTCCACTGCCTTCCGCGCCATTGGCCACGGCGGCCAGGGCGTCATTGATCGAGCCGGTATTGGCGAAGACCTCGATGCGGGTCCCGTCCAGGGTCACGCACGGATCGTGGGCGGCGGCTTTGGCGGCGGCGCGGCGCTCCTGGCGTTGGGCCAGGGCCGTCTGGGCGGCTTCCAGCGCCGGAGCGTCGGGCGCCACGCGCAGCGTGCCGCTGTCGGCGTCCAGGATCAGCGCTGCGCCGTCCTCGACGCTGAGCACGCCGCCACCCAGAGCCACCAGGGCCGGGATGCCCATGGCGGCCGCCAGGATCGCCACGTGCGAGGTCGGGCCGCCGCGGGCGGTGGCGAAGCCGGCCACGACGCCGGGATCCACGCCCATCAGCTGCGAGGGCAGCAGTTCGTCGGCCAGCAGGATCGAGCCCGGCGGCAGGATGGTGGTGTCGTCCTCTTCGCCGGTGAGCGCGCGCAGCACTTGGCGTTCAAGGTCAACGAGGTCGTCGACGCGTTCAGCGAGACGACGATCGCCCAGGCCGCGCAGGGCCTCGACATAGCCACCGACGGCGGTGCGCCAGGCAAAGCCGGCGCTCTTGCCCTCGCCGATCAGGCGGCGGGCGCCGGCGGAGAGTTCGGGATCTTCCAGGAAGGCCAGGTGGGCGCCGAGGATGGCCTTGCGGGCCTTGTCGCCCTTGGCGGCGTTGGCCTCGATCTTGGCGCGGACCTTGTCGATGGCGGCGGTCAGGGCGGCTTCCTCGTGGGCGACGCCTTCGCCGGCTTCGCGCACCACGATGTCCGACGACGCCAGCCGCACGGCCTTGCCGATCGCCAGGCCCGGTGCGGCCAGGACGCCCTTCAGCACGCCGTCGCGGGGCAGCTCGGTGGGGCCGCTCACTTCAACGACGGACGCAGAAACGGAGGCTTTGGCAGGGATCGGAGCACCCTCGCCCATGCCGCCTTCAATGAGGTCCACGATGGCTTCGATGGCGGCGTCGGCGTCCATGCCGGAGGCCACAACCTGGATCGTGTCGCCGTGGCGCACGGCCAGGGACATCACGCCCACAGGGCTCTTGGCGCTGGCCCGGCGATTGACCGCCACCAGCGCGACCTCGGCCACGAACTTGCG
>NZ_JBXARO010000018.1:0-5451 GCF_058808315.1 Caulobacter sp. GW821-FHT11E11 | reverse complement strand
TGGTCACTGTGTGATGGGAACTCGTCAAGATACTATGCAAACCAGATACCTGGTTCTGGGTTTTCCCCCGGGACTGGAAGTCTGATGTCAATGTCAACTCAACCTGAGAGTTTGATCCTGGCTCAGAGCGAACGCTGGCGGCAGGCCTAACACATGCAAGTCGAACGGATCCTTCGGGATTAGTGGCGGACGGGTGAGTAACACGTGGGAACGTGCCTTTTGGTTCGGAACAACTCAGGGAAACTTGAGCTAATACCGGATAAGCCCTTCGGGGGAAAGATTTATCGCCATTAGAGCGGCCCGCGTCTGATTAGCTAGTTGGTGAGGTAAAGGCTCACCAAGGCGACGATCAGTAGCTGGTCTGAGAGGATGATCAGCCACATTGGGACTGAGACACGGCCCAAACTCCTACGGGAGGCAGCAGTGGGGAATCTTGCGCAATGGGCGAAAGCCTGACGCAGCCATGCCGCGTGAATGATGAAGGTCTTAGGATTGTAAAATTCTTTCACCGGGGACGATAATGACGGTACCCGGAGAAGAAGCCCCGGCTAACTTCGTGCCAGCAGCCGCGGTAATACGAAGGGGGCTAGCGTTGCTCGGAATTACTGGGCGTAAAGGGAGCGTAGGCGGACTGTTAAGTTAGAGGTGAAAGCCCAGGGCTCAACCTTGGAATTGCCTTTGATACTGGCAGTCTTGAGTACGGAAGAGGTATGTGGAACTCCGAGTGTAGAGGTGAAATTCGTAGATATTCGGAAGAACACCAGTGGCGAAGGCGACATACTGGTCCGTTACTGACGCTGAGGCTCGAAAGCGTGGGGAGCAAACAGGATTAGATACCCTGGTAGTCCACGCCGTAAACGATGAGTGCTAGTTGTCGGCATGCATGCATGTCGGTGACGCAGCTAACGCATTAAGCACTCCGCCTGGGGAGTACGGTCGCAAGATTAAAACTCAAAGGAATTGACGGGGGCCCGCACAAGCGGTGGAGCATGTGGTTTAATTCGAAGCAACGCGCAGAACCTTACCACCTTTTGACATGCCCGGACCACCAGAGAGATCTGGCTTTCCCTTCGGGGACTGGGACACAGGTGCTGCATGGCTGTCGTCAGCTCGTGTCGTGAGATGTTGGGTTAAGTCCCGCAACGAGCGCAACCCTCGCGATTAGTTGCCATCAGGTTTGGCTGGGCACTCTAATCGTACTGCCGGAGTTAATCCGGAGGAAGGCGGGGATGACGTCAAGTCCTCATGGCCCTTACAAGGTGGGCTACACACGTGCTACAATGGCGACTACAGAGGGCTGCAATCCCGCGAGGGGGAGCCAATCCCTAAAAGTCGTCTCAGTTCGGATTGTTCTCTGCAACTCGAGAGCATGAAGTTGGAATCGCTAGTAATCGCGGATCAGCATGCCGCGGTGAATACGTTCCCGGGCCTTGTACACACCGCCCGTCACACCATGGGAGTTGGCTTTACCCGAAGGCGCTGCGCTAACTCGCAAGAGAGGCAGGCGACCACGGTAGGGTCAGCGACTGGGGTGAAGTCGTAACAAGGTAGCCGTAGGGGAACCTGCGGCTGGATCACCTCCTTTCTAAGGATGCTTCTCCAGTCTCTCACGAGACTATTGAAGCTCCAATTCGTGCGCTTGACGCACACAAATGAGCGGATCGCCGCCGTCTTCGTTTCTCTTTCCACTTGTTTCGGACCGTTAGGTTCGGGACACGATCGCGAGCCCTGGAGCGGGTTTGGCCATTGGCCGAACTTGATCTGAGCGGCCTATGGGCCCGTAGCTCAGTTGGTTAGAGCGCACGCTTGATAAGCGTGAGGTCATAAGTTCAAGTCTTATCGGGCCTACCACTCTTTCCACATACGGATCCGCAACCGACCAGCTCCTCGCTGGGCAAGCAACTCACACCGAGTGTGAGGGGCCATAGCTCAGTTGGTAGAGCGCCTGCTTTGCAAGCAGGATGTCGTCGGTTCGAATCCGTCTGGCTCCACCATTCTTTGTTGGAAATCTTCACTTCGTCTTCGCTCAAGTAGCGAAGCGGTAGCGAAGACGATGAAACAAAGTCGCGATCGAGGAATGATCAAGTTTGCACTGGCTCTCGAGCCAGCTGCGAAATGACATTGTGAAGGCAGGGTTCCTCCGCCAACCGTAGCTCACCCCTGGGATACGGATCTGGTTCAAGGATGGACTTAAGAAGACATCATTGTCTGACTAAAGGTAGAGCTCATGCTCGATCTCTTCCCGCGTGATGCGGCAAGAGACGATTATGCATGGGTTTTGCTGAGAACGATCAAGCGCATAAGGGCTTCTGACGGATGCCTTGGCATTGAGAGGCGATGAAGGACGTGGCACGCTGCGATAAGAGCCGGGGAGGCGCGAGCACCCTTTGATCCGGCTATCTCCGAATGGGGAAACCCACCTTTATGGTCACCCAACTTAGCTTCGCTTTCGGGCGGGGCCAGGATTGGTTGATCAGAAGAGGTATAATGGGCTGAATACATAGGCTCCATTAAGCAAACCCGGGGAACTGAAACATCTCAGTACCCGGAGGAAAGGACATCAACCGAGACTCCCGTAGTAGTGGCGAGCGAACCGGGACCAGGCCAGTGCTGTCGTGACATAAAGCTGAATGTGTTGGGAAACACAGCCATAGTGGGTGATAGCCCCGTAAGCGTCAAATAGCGACAGACTCGAGTAGGGCGGGACACGTGAAATCCTGTCTGAACATGGGGGGACCACCCTCCAAGCCTAAGTACTCCTCAATGACCGATAGCGAACAAGTACCGTGAGGGAAAGGTGAAAAGCACCCCGACAAGGGGAGTGAAACAGATCCTGAAATCGGAAGCCTACAAGCAGTCGGAGCCACCGAGCGTGGTGACGGCGTACCTTTTGTATAATGGGTCAGCGACTTCATGTGCCGTGCAAGCTTAAGCCGTTAGGTGTAGGCGCAGCGAAAGCGAGTCTGAATAGGGCGAATAAGTACGTCGCATGACGACCCGAAACCAGGTGATCTATCCATGAGCAGGTTGAAGGTAAGGTAACACTTACTGGAGGACCGAACCGGTGAATGTTGAAAAATTCTCGGATGACTTGTGGATAGGGGTGAAAGGCCAATCAAACCTGGACATAGCTGGTTCTCCGCGAAAACTATTTAGGTAGTGCCTCGGACGTATTCCTTGGGGGGTAGAGCACTGAATGGATGCGGGCGGCGCGAGCTGTACCAATTCTAATCAAACTCCGAATACCCAAGAGAACTATCCGGGAGACACACGGCGGGTGCTAACGTCCGTCGTGAAAAGGGAAACAACCCTAACCATCATCTAAGGCCCCCAAGTACTGGCTAAGTGGGAAACGATGTGGGTTTGCTTTGACAACCAGGATGTTGGCTTAGAAGCAGCCATCATTTAAAGAAAGCGTAACAGCTCACTGGTCAAGCGAACCTGCGCGGAAAATGTAACGGGGCTCAAGCCAGTCGCCGAAGGTATGGGTGTGCGTAAGCACGCGGTAGCGGAGCGTTCCGTAAGCCGATGAAGGTGAGGCGTGAGCCTTGCTGGAGGTATCGGAAGTGAGAATGCTGACATGAGTAGCGATAAAGAGGGTGAGAGACCCTCTCGCCGAAAGCCCAAGGGTTCCTGCGTAAAGCTAATCTGCGCAGGGTTAGTCGGCCCCTAAGGCGAGGCCGAAAGGCGTAGTCGATGGGAATCAGGTGAATATTCCTGAACCAGTTGGAAGTGACGGATCTGGTAAATTGTCGGGGCTTATTGGATTGCTCCCGGCAGTGAACAGGTCCCTGGAAATAACTCCAACGGAGACCGTACCCGAAACCGACACAGGTGGGCAGGTAGAGTATACCAAGGCGCTTGAGAGAACTGTGCTGAAGGAACTCGGCAAATTGCACGCGTAACTTCGGGATAAGCGTGACTCTCTTTTGGGCAACCAGATGAGAGTGGCACAAGCCAGGGGGTAGCGACTGTTTATCAAAAACACAGGGCTCTGCGAAGCCGCAAGGCGACGTATAGGGTCTGACGCCTGCCCGGTGCCTGAAGGTTAAAAGGAGGGGTGCAAGCTCTGAATTGAAGCCCAGGTAAACGGCGGCCGTAACTATAACGGTCCTAAGGTAGCGAAATTCCTTGTCGGGTAAGTTCCGACCTGCACGAATGGCGTAACGACTTCCCCACTGTCTCCAGCACAGGCTCAGCGAAATTGAATTCCCCGTGAAGATGCGGGGTTCCCGCGGTCAGACGGAAAGACCCTATGAACCTTTACTGCAGCTTCGCCTTGGCGTTAGCAGCAACATGTGTAGGATAGGTGGGAGGCTATGAATCCGGGGCGCCAGTTCCGGGGGAGCCATCCTTGAAATACCACCCTTATTGTTGCTGACGTCTAACCGCGGCCCGTTATCCGGGTCCGGGACATGGCGTGGCGGGCAGTTTGACTGGGGCGGTCGCCTCCCAAAGTGTAACGGAGGCGCGCGATGGTGGGCTCAGACCGGTCGGAAATCGGTCGTCGAGTGCAATGGCATAAGCCCGCCTGACTGCGAGACTGACAAGTCGAGCAGAGACGAAAGTCGGCCATAGTGATCCGGTGGTCCTGCGTGGAAGGGCCATCGCTCAACGAATAAAAGGTACTCTAGGGATAACAGGCTGATTTTGCCCAAGAGTCCATATCGACGGCAAAGTTTGGCACCTCGATGTCGGCTCATCACATCCTGGGGCTGGAGCAGGTCCCAAGGGTTCGGCTGTTCGCCGATTAAAGTGGTACGTGAGCTGGGTTCAGAACGTCGTGAGACAGTTTGGTCCCTATCTGCCGTGGGTGTACGAGACTTGAGAGGATCTGTCCCTAGTACGAGAGGACCGGGATGGACACACCTCTGGTGGACCTGTCATGGCGCCAGCTGTGCAGCAGGGTAGCTAAGTGTGGAATAGATAACCGCTGAAAGCATCTAAGCGGGAAACTAACCTCAAAACAAGGTCTCGCTGAGAGCCGTGGAAGACCACCACGTTGATAGGCCGGGTGTGGAAGTGCGGCGACGCATGGAGCTTACCGGTACTAATAGCTCGATAGGCTTGATCGTTCTTCAGTCAAACCCATGCAAACGCATGTGGCTCTACTTCAGACACTGATGTCTTCTTCACAATCCTCTCCCAACGGGCGCAAGCCCGAAGGGAAGAGTGATATCCTTTTCGCTGACCTGGTGGCTTTGCCGGGGGTTCCCCACCCGATCCCATTCCGAACTCGGTCGTTAAGTCCCCCTGGGCCAATGGTACTTCGTCTCAAGGCGCGGGAGAGTAGGTCGCCGCCAGGTCCGCCAAAAGGATATCAAAACACCCAAGTCCAAAACCCTGCATCACAATCTCAACAACACCCTGACGCGGGGTGGAGCAGCCCGGTAGCTCGTCAGGCTCATAACCTGAAGGTCACAGGTTCAAATCCTGTCCCCGCACCCAAGG
>NZ_JBXARO010000017.1:0-6863 GCF_058808315.1 Caulobacter sp. GW821-FHT11E11 | reverse complement strand
AGGCTCCGTCAATCGAACGGAGCCCTATGAATCAGACATCTCGGCGCCTGAGAATCCTGAATGTCGATTGGCCCTAGAGCTTCACCACGATGCCCTTGCGGTCCATGGCGTAGCCCAGCAGCCAGCAGACCAGCATGTAGGCGATGGCGCACAGCAGCGAGCCCAGCGACCCTGGCGCCACGGCCTGGAAGACGTGGACGCCGATCCACTTGTAGAGCCCGATACCCGGCGCGACCTCGATCATGCCCAGCACGGTCACGAACAGCTCCGAGAACAGGTAGATCACCAGCGGATTGAGGCCGAACACCTGGAAGAACTTCGTGCCCGGATTGGGCGACCGGCCCTCCAGCACGGCGGTAAGGGCGGCCAGCAACACCAGGTCGATGCCGACGGTCAGCAGGACGAAACTGCTGGTCCACAGCTTCTTGGCGATCGGGAACGCCGGGTTCCAGGCCAGGGCCGCGACGATCAGGACGGCGCCGGCCAGGGCCATGTGGAGCGTGGCCTTGCGGCTGTCCGAGGTCTCCTTCAGGAACCGCGCGGCCAGGTAGCCGGCCAGGACATTGACTGTCGACGGCAGCGTGCCCAACAGCCCCTCGGGATCGAAACCGCCGTCCTTGCGATAGAGGTGGTTCTGGCCGATCAGCAGCAGGTCCAGGTGCGTGCCGGCATTGCCCAGCTTGGTCAGGTCGCCAAACGTCAGCAGGATCGCCCAGTAGCCCAGCAACAGCGCGACCGACAGCACGACGATCAGGCGCGGCGACAGCCAGCGCACGGCGAAGGCGGCCAGCATGTAGCAGAGGGCGATCCGCTGCAGGACACCCATGACCCGCGTCTCGGAAAACGGGCTCAGCACCCATTGCCCGTCGACCTTATGGACGAACGGGAACCAGTACATCAGGAAGCCCAGCAGGAAGATCAGCGCCGTGCGCTTGAGCACCTTGGCCAGGAAGTCGTTCACCGGGATCGGCCGCGAGAACGCGAAGGCCATCGAGCAGCCGACCGCGAACAGGAACGACGGGAACACCGCGTCGGCGGCCGTGAACCCGAACCACGGCGCGTGCACCAGCTGGGTATAGGCGTTGGCGCCCGGCCCCGCGGTGTTGACGACGATCATCAGGCAGACGGTCAGCCCCCGGAAGACGTCCAGGGACAGGAAGCGCGCGGGTTTGGTCATCATTCCCCCCAGGTGTTCTTCTTATTTGGTCTGGTCGAGCTGCGCGATCAGCTGCCGGACCCCGGCGACGGGATCGGCCGGCGGCTCGCGGCGATAAACAGTGTCGGCGGCGACCCAGACCCGTTCCCAGGCGACGCCGTCCTTGGTGACGGCGGCCTCGTCGAATGCCCCCGTCCCGGCCGCTTTCAGCGCGTCCAGGAACCGCGACCAGCGCGGCAGGTAGAAGTCGCGATACAGCCCTTGCCAGGCCTTGGAGGCGTAGTCGTTGAGGTTGCCCTCGCCGCCCCACACGGTGACCTGGGCCTTGGCGTTGGCGACATAGGCCGCCGTGTCGGCCGGCGTGTCGCCATAGGCCTTTGCGTCATCGATCCAGGTGGCCAGCGTCTCGGGCTGCACGCCCAGCAGCGCGTCGATCCGGAGCGCCAACGCCTCGATCTCGGCGCTCGCCTTATCGCCGGCGGCGATGTCGCCCTTGCGATAAGCCGCGACGGCCGCCTGCAGCTGTCCGTCGATCTCCAGGCTGGCCAGGTGCCGCGCGGCTTCGACCAGATCCAGCACGAACAGCGGCTGATCGGCATAGGCCGGCGCCAATGCGGTCAGGGCGCGAACCGCCGCATCCAGCTTGGCGCGATCGCCCGGATGGACCGGGAAGTCGGCCACGGTCGCCGTCGGGCGCTTGAAGAACAGGTAGGCCCCGGCCTTGCTCTTCCACCAGCGCGGCGACCAGTAGCGGGTCGAATAGGCGCCCTGGACCAGCAGGGTCATGGCCGCGTCCAGCTGCGGCGTCGTCTTGCCATAGCGCGAGCGGGCATAGGTCGACAGCCAGGCGGCCGCGCTCTCCTGCCCCGCGCCCCAGGCCAGATCGTAGACGGCCTCATAGACGATCGAGTTGTTGTGCAGCCCCTCGGGGAACATGCCGAACCCGGCCAGCTTGCCCTTGTCGGGATTGGCCGCGATGCCCGGGATGTCCTGGCGGTAGTAGTCCAGGTCGCCATAGACCGGATTGCTGCCGCCGTAGTTATGGACATAGCCGTAAATCCACGGCTTGCCGCCGAAGGCCTTGGCGTTCTTCCAGACGGCCGGATAGCGGTCGTTGCCGATATCCAGGATCATCAGCTTGTCGTCGGGAACCAGGCTCAGATAGGCCGAGATCGCCGCCGGATCCCAGAAGTGGCTGTCGGCCCCGAACAGCCAGCCCTGCATCACCCACACCGCATCGGGACGCGCCTGGCGGATGGAGTCGTAGATCGCCTTGCCGTAGGCGGCCAGGCGCTGGGCCTTCAGGGCCGGATCGACCTCGACCTTGGTCTTGGTCGCCGCCGTGTTGGCCGTGCCGTCACCATAGGCCGCGTCGCGGGCGTCCGCGCCGTCGGCGTTGATCGGCGGCAGCATCTCGTTGAACGAGTCCGCCAGATAGTAGGTCCCGGCCCCGTAGGTCTGGGTGTAGAGCGCCAGGAACCGGCCGGCGATCTTGGCGAACAGCGGATCGGCCGGTTCCAGCCAATAGGTCTCGTGGAAGCCCTCCCACGGCCGCATGCGATAGATGCGCGCCTTGGGGTTCTTCTGGGCGAAGGCCTTGGGCACATAACCGCCGAAGGCCGGCAGGATCGGGGTCATGCCCAGCGAGCGCATGCGGCCCAGGATCTGGGCCTGCAGGGTCTTCTTCTTGTCGATCCAGTTGGTGGGCAGCGGGGCGCGATAGCCCTCGATATTGCCCATGCGGTGCCAAGGCGTGAACGCCGGGCCCGAGAAGTAGTCGGCCAGCTCGGCCTCGGTCAGGCCGAACTCGCGCCACAGCGCGCGCCAGACGAACTCCTGGCCTTCCATGGCCAACGGCATGTCGACGCCGTGCGCCGCCATCCAGTCGATCTCGCGGGTCCAGCGCTGCCAGCCCCACCAAGGGGTCGTGTAACCATAGGTGCAGGTGTTGAGATAGGCGCGATGCTTGAAAGGGCTCTCGACCTTGCCGCTGGCGACGGCGGGCAAGGCGCCGCTCTGGGCGACCCGGTCGCCCTCCCAGCTGACATGGGCCAGGCCCGCCTGACGCAGATAGGCATAGGCCCCGCGCACCAGGGCCACGGGGCTGTCGCCGGTGATTGAAAGCTTTCCGCCCTGCCCGTTCAGCGCATACCAGGCCTGGGTTCCGCCCGGCGCCAGGGTCAGGTTCGCCCTCGCCAGACGCTTACCGAACAGACGCTTCAAGCTGGCGCGGGCGGCCGAAGCGCCATCGGCCATGCCGGCGGCGAAGGTCGGCGTCGCCACGGCGGCGGCGAGCGCGGCGGCCAGGGCCTGACGTCGGTTCAGATCTGCGTTCATCGACATGAGAATCTACGAAAAGGACGCTCACCGCCCAGGAGAATGGAGCGGCGAGCGCCAGGCTGGAAGGTCCCGCCCGCAACGACGGGCAGGACCTCGGGAAGGACGCGGCGCAAGGGGAGGACGCAGGCGCCGCGCCAAACGCGTTACATCTTGTATTGGAACGAGAGGTAGTAGCTGGGGCCGGTGGCCGACGACTCCTGCCAGCGGCTGGAGTTGCCCAGATAGGCCTTCTCCTGCGCGTTATTGATGTTCATCGCCGCGAAGGCGAAGCTCAGGTGTTCGTTGAAGTTGTAGCCCAGGTTCAGGTCGAACTGGGTCCGCGAGGCCACCGTGTGGCCCAGCGGCCCGGCGAAGAAGCTCTCCACCGAAGTCTGGTCATAGGCGCTGCGGTAGTTGGCCGACAGGCGGGCGCTGAAGGTCTGGTTCTCCCAGTAGACCGTGCCGTTGGCGGTGTGCTCCGACAGATTCGCCAGGCGGAAGCCGGACGTCGAGGTCGCCGGGTTCACGTGGGTGTAGTTGGCGATCAGGCCAAAGCCGTTGATCGGCAGCCAGGCGTCGAACGACTGTTGCCAGTTCAGCTCGTAGCCGTGGATGTCGACCGTGCGGGCGTCGTTGAAGCTCTGGGTGATCGAGTAGGTGTCGCCCGCCGCCGAGACGCAGACGCCGCTGGCGTCCTTGGACAGCGCGGTGCCCTCGTATGAGGTCGGGCAGACCAGCTGGGTATAAACGCCGTTCTTGACCTTCTTCGAGAAGAAGCCCGCCGACAGGCCGTTACCCTGGCCGTAATAGTACTCCAGGCTGATATCCAGCTGGTTAGCGGTCATCGGGTTAAGGTCGCCCTGGCCGATGGAGATCGTATTGACCTTGTGACCGGTGGTGTCCGTGGTGCTGGTCACGGTGGTGGCCAGCTGGTTGTTGGAGTCGATGATCGGACGCACCAGCACCTTGGCTGCGGCGACGCGCAGCAGCAGGTTGTCGGTCAGGTCGATGTTGAAGTTCGCCGACGGCAGGACGTTGTCATACGACTTCTTGGTCGAGTACCGGCCCGCCACCAGCTTGACCTCGGTGTTCTGCGGGTTGGCCGCGCCGCCGACATAACCCTTCACGGTTTGGTCGGTGCTTTCGCTGCGGACGCCCAGGTTTCCGCGGAAGGTCTTGGACAGCACCTCGCCCTTCAGGTTGGCCATGGCGTAGAACGAGGTCAGCTCACGCTCGACGCGGAAGCTGCCGGCCGGATCGAACGCCTCGTAGATCGAGACGCCCTGGGCTTTCAGCGCCGCGCGATAGGCGTCCAGGTTCGGCGACACCCAGGCGCCCGGCAGCGTCATGTCGCCGTCCAGGAAGTTGGTCACCGCGATGCCCGTGGCGGCCATGGTCGGCGAGTACGAGGCCGGGATGGTGTTCTGGCCGTCCTTGCGCACGACGTAGCGCTTGAGCACTTCCTTGCGCAGCTTGGCGCCGACGGCCACCGACTCCAGGATGCCGTAGTCGACATAACGCTTGGCGTCGAACTGGCCGGCGTCCTCGTAGGAGTCGATCGAGCGATAGGCGCCGTTCGGATAGGTGTTCCGGATCAGGGTCGCCGGATTGTACTGGGCCGTGTCGGTCAGCGCCGTCGAGGTCGTGAAGACGATGTTCTTCGGGTTGCTGATGTCGACCGTGGCGCTGGGAATGTTGATCCCCAGGATCGCGGCCTCTTCGTTGTGCATGGCGCTGCCGCGCGAATAGTGCGCGACGGCCTTCAGGTCCCAGTTCTCGATTCCGGTGTAGTGGATGTTGGTCGTCAGGGCGCCGGTCGACTGCGGCCGGTTCTCGAACTGGTGGTTGTTCTCCAGGCGGAAGTTGTTCACCTGCACCTTGGTCGTGGTGCCGTTGGTCACCGTGACCGGCACGACGTTCGTGGCCGCGGGCGTCGTGAACAGGAACACCTGCTGGTGGATGTCCTGGGTCGTCTTGTCCTTGGCGTAGGTGGCGATGACGTCGACCTGCAGGTCGCTGGTCGGCTTGAACTGCAGCGCGCCGTTGATCATCGAGCGCTCGGTCTCGCGGTCGATGCGGCGATAGCGCAGGCGGCCCGGGGTGTAGACGTTATTGGCGACCGTCCAGCGGTCCATCCACAGATAGTCGCCGCGGTCCTTCAGCTCCTGGTAGCCGCCGCCCAGGAAGACGCCCAGCTTGCCGTCGAAGAAGTGGTCGACATAGGTCAGGCCGTACTTGCCGGTCGGGTCGCCGCCGATCAGGTCCTGCTTCTGCAGCTTGCCGGCCAGGATCAGCTGGCGGCCCTTCACGTCGAACGGATGGACGGTGTCGATATTGACCGTGCCGGCCAGGCCGCCGGCGTCCATGTCGGCGGTCGGCGACTTGTAGACCTGGATGCCCGAGGCCAGCTCGGTCTGGATGACGTCGTAGCGGAAGCCGTCGGTGAAGTTCGAGCTCTTGAACGCCTGGCCGTTGACCGTGGTCAGGGCGTACTGCGGACCCAGACCACGGATGCTGATGGTCGAGCCGCGGCCGTTGATGTTCGAGATCTGCACGCCCGGGATGCGCTGGATGGCTTCGGCGATGTTCTCCGACGGGAACTTGCCGATGTCCTCGGACGAGATGCCGTCCGAGACGCGCACGTCCTTGCGCTTGGCCTCCAGGGCCGTCGCCAGGCTCTTGCGGAAAGCGGTGACCACCACCTCGTCGACGGACTCGGTTTCAGCGGCTGGCGCGGTCTGGGCCAGGGCGGTGTCGGCAAAGCAGACGCCAGCCAACAGGGCCAGGGCGAAGGCCTTGCGGCGGCCGCGCGCGGCGGAAGTCTTCTGTTCGATCATTTTGTTATCCCCCTTATGTGAGCGAGGACGCTGCAACGTCTCGCCGGCAAGCATGAAGCAGACCATTCAGATACCTCTCCGGACTGCATACGGAGAGACGATAGAGCGTCGAACGGACCCGACGCAAAACTCTAAGCTGCTTATTTCTCTTAACTTTATGAGACGTCTGATCCTTAGGCAGGTTCGGATTCGGGCTCCGACGATCCGCGTTTTTCGGGGATCAGATTTATTATGTTGTTTTAATTATTTAGCCCGAACTCAGCCTCCTTCGTCAAGCGTTTTGATAATACCAATCTAATGCCTCTTTTGCGACCAGATCGACCCGCTGGAACGGCCGGTCGCAGCCGCAGCGGGAGGACGCTCAGCGCCCTTCCCGCCTGGCGTGCGCGCGAGGCCTAGAGCAGACAGCGCATCGCTTCGCCGACCCGCTCGGCGGAGGGGCCTAACACCACGTGGATGGCGCGTTCGCCGACCCGGACGACACCTCGGACGCCGGCGGCGTCGAGCGCCGCCTCGTCGATGGCGGCGGGATCACTCACCACCACCCGCAG
>NZ_JBXARO010000016.1:0-14645 GCF_058808315.1 Caulobacter sp. GW821-FHT11E11 | reverse complement strand
AAGCACTTCCGACGCTTCGCCACCCGATACGACCGAAGAACCGTTCACTTCCTCGGCTTCATTCACCTCGCCGCCGCTATGATCTGGATGCGCTGAATGTCGATAAGGCCTAGGCCTTGACCACCGCCGGGAAGCGGAACGCGCCGCCCAGCAGTTCGGCCTTCGGCAGATAGGCCCGCAGGTAGAGGGCGAACGGTCCCGACTTCGGCGCGGGCAGCCAGTTGGCGCTCTTGTCGCCGCCGGGGTCCGTGCGGCCGATCCAGATGTCCAACGTGCCGTCGGCATTGCGCTTCAGCCCCGGCGTGCGGTCGCCGATCGTGTAGCGCTTGATCGGATTGTCGGTGAAGAAGAACTGGCCGTCGGGCATGGCCTCATACATCGACAGCGACCAGAAGCCGTCCAGCGGGATCTGGGCCGGCAGGCTCAGGCGATACAGGCCATCGCCCGTGAAGCTCCCCGCCCCGTCGTCGCCGGCCGCCTTCATGTACATGGCCTCGGCCGGCGGCAGCGCGCCCAGACCCTGCAGGGCGACAATGCCGCGATAGAGGTAGTCCTGGCCGTAGTCGCCGAGGTTGGCGCGTGGATACGACCAGCCGCCGACGAAGGCCTGCCGGCCCTTGGCGAAGATGGTGATCATCCGGGCCTGCTCGGCCCCGGCCGTGGCGGCGGCCTCATCATAGGGTCCCGCGCCCAGGACGGCGGCGGTGCGAGACAGGATCCGCAGGTCGGTTGGCGGAGCCGGGTCGCTAGCCAGCAGGATCCGGGCCGTGGCGAAATAGTCGGCCGGCTTGGCCTCGCGATTGGCATAGGCGGCGACCGCCCCGCCGGCTGGCCCCTTCAGCCCGAAGCCATCCTGGGCCTTGTGGGCCGCATCGAGGTCGGTGTCGCCATTGACCAGCGTACGGACCAGCAGCCAGGCATGCGGGGTGGCGATGCGCGTCGGGTTCGGCCCGCTCGACGCCTGCCCCGGTCCGACCAGGGTGAAGGTCCCGCCCTTGCCGCCGATGGTGCGCGTGCCCAGCACCACATTGTTGTTGGTGAACATGTCCATGAGCGCCACCGAGTAGTAGCGCTCGCCCAGGGCCGGGATGGTCAGGGTCACCGGCCCCTTGGTCAGGTCCAGGAAGGCCGACGAGTAGAGCGTGTCATTGTTGGGCGTCGTCACCCAGCGGGCCGCGTGATCCGACAGCGTCCGGGTGTGGGAGAGCTTGTTGATCGCCGCGCCCGGCGCCTTCAGCAGGCGCGCCCGCGTGGCGGCCATCTCGATCAGCGGCAAGGCGTAGAGCCAGGCGTCCCGCGCGGCGGTCGGATCGCCTGCCTTTTCTTGGGCAGCCCGCGCCAGCGACGGAACCAGACCCAAGGCGCCGGCCATGGCCAGCCATTCCCGACGGTTCATCGCAACCTCCCCAACATTTGTTTGAGGCGAGTTGACCGCGAGAAGCGCCGCAGTTCAAGCGGCGCTAATCTTCCGTCTTGGCCGCCTTTGCCGCCAGCTTGGCCAGGACCCGGCCACGGCCCTTGCTGAGCGCGGTGATCACGCCCCGGAAGGTGCGGACCTCCTGGTCGGTCAGGCGGGCGCGAGCAAGGGGGACGCGCAGGTTGCGGACCATCGACGGCTTCTTCTCCGGCGGATGGTAGAAGCCGGCCTTGTCCAGTTCGCCCTCGAGATGCTCGTACAGGCCCATCAGCACCGCCTGGTCGGCGGGCTCCTCGACGTTCTGCTCGAACTTCTTCCAGGGTCGGTCGTCCTGGGTCATCTTCCATTCGTAGGCGTTGATCGATACCGCCTGGGCGAGGTTCAGCGAGCGGAAGCGCTCGTCGATCGGGATCGAGACGATGGCCTGGCACAGGGCGATGTCGTGGGTCTCGAGCCCCGCGCGCTCGCCGCCGAACAGCAGGCCGACGGCGCGGCCCTGAGCGACGTCCTCGGCCAGCTGCGTCGCACTTTCCCGCGGCGTGTAGACCGGCAGGCGCGTCTCGCGCGGGCGGGCCGTGGTGGCGTAGACCAGCTTCAGGTCGGCGATGGCCGCTTCCAGGGTGTCGAACACCTTGGCGTCGTCCAGCGGCCAGCTGGCGCCCGAGGCGCTCGCCCAGGCCCGCTCCTGCGGCCAGCCGTCACGCGGCCGCACCAGGCGCAGGTCGTAGAGCCCGAAATTAGCCATCACCCGGGCCACAGCGCCGATGTTCTCGGCCAGCTGGGGCTCGTTGAGGATCACGCAGGGCGGCCTGATTTCGGTAGGATTGGGCTTGAAGTCTTCGGTCATCCGCACCCTTTGCCGCCGACTAACCGTCCGATGCAAGAGGTCGGCAGCCGAAACCGCTACAGCCGCGTTTACCCGGCATGTCGCGCCGCGCCGTCCTGACCGCCCTTCTCGCCCTGCCCCTGCTCCATGCCTGCGGCGAGAAGCCGATGCTGGGCCAGGAAGATCCGATCATGAAGCCCAAGCGGCTGCAGAAGCCGATCGAGGCCATCGCCATCCGCGCCCAGCCAGCCATGCTGGGCGTGGCGGTCGAGGACCTGACCACCCGCCAGCAGTGGGTCTTCAATGGCGACCACAAGTTCCCGCTGGGCGCGGCCGCCCGCGTGCCGATCCTGGCGGCGGTGATGGCCGAGGCCGCCGCCAACCGCCTGCCGCCTGAAACCGCCCTCCCCGTCCGCGACGTCGACCTGTCGCCGCCGCCCAGTTCCGTCACCGACGCCTGGCCGGATCGCCAGGTCTGGACCGCCGCCGACCTCGAGGTGCTGGCCCTGCACGGCGACGTCACCGCGCTCGACCTGCTCACCAAGCGGATCGGCGGGCCCGGCGCAGTCAATGGCTGGTTGGACGTCAAACGGATCGAGGGTGTCAGCGTCGACCGCTACCAGCGCCAAGTGCTGACCGAGGCGCTGGGCCTGGCCTCGTTCCGGGCCGACTGGAGGACCGAGGCCAGCTGGAACAAGGCCGTCGCCGCGGTCCCGCCGGAGCAACGCGCCCGCGCCGCCCGCGAACACCAGGCCGATCCCCGCGACACCGCCACACCGGTTGGCATGCTCCGCTTGCTGGAGGCCTTCATGCAGCGCGAGCTGAACGTGGCGCCCGACGCCGACCGCCTGCTGGGTCACGATCCCGGCTACCTGGCGCTGGCCCTGCCGAAAGGCGCGCGGCTGGCGCAGGCGGCCGGCTCGGCGCATGCCGACCAGGGCTTCACGCCGTCTAGTCACGCCCTGGCTGTCGTCGAGCTCAAGGAGGGCCGGCGCATCGCCTTCGTGGTGTTCCTGACCGGCTCGACCCTGGACGCGACTGCGCGCCAGCAGATCATCGCCGACGTCGGCCGCGCGGTGCTGGACGAGTTCTAACCCCGCCGGGCTTTCGCCAGGGCTTCCAACAGCTGAGCCGGATGCAGCGGCTTGGCCAGGTGCAGGTCCGCGCCGGCCGAGTGGGCGGCGGCGACGTGTTCTTCCATGGCGTTGGCGGTCAGCATGACGATTAGCACCGGCGGCGCGGCCGAGCCCTTCTCGCGAGCGCGGATCGCGCGGGTGGCGGTAAGGCCGTCCATCACCGGCATCTGCATGTCCATCAGCACCGCGTCGAAGCTGGCGGCTTCCAGCGCGTCCAGCGCCGCCTGGCCGTCCTCGACCATGGTCAGGTCGACACCGAACGGCTCCAGCACGATCTCGACGACCTTGCGGTTGGTCGGATGGTCCTCGGCGACCAGCACGCGCATGCCTTCCAGCGAGATCTCGCGATCTTCCTCGACCGCCTTTTCGGCCAGGTCGGCGCAGCGGGTCAGCGGCAGCAGCACCTCGAAGCGCGCGCCCTGCCCCGGCGTGGCGTCGGCGCCGATCCTGCCGCCCATCATCTCGGCCAGGGCGGCGCAGATGGAGAGGCCCAGGCCGGTGCCGCCGAACTGGCGGGTGATCGACTGGTCGGCCTGGACGAAGCGCTTGAACAGGCGGTCGCGCACGGCCTCGTCGAAGCCGACGCCGGTGTCGCGCACGACGAAGCGCACGGCGTCGTCCACGCGATCGACCTCCAGCGACACCTCGCCCTGCGCGGTGAACTTCACGGCGTTGGCCAGCAGGTTGGACAGGATCTGGCTGATCCGGCCGGCGTCGCCGTCATAGGTCCCTTCCGCGTCGGGCGCGACCGACCAGCGGAACACCAGATGCTTGGCCTCGGCCGCCGCCGCGTGCAGCTCGGCCATGCCGCGCACCAGCTGGGTCAGGTCGAAGGCCATGGGGGTCAGCTGGAACTCGCCGGCCTCGATCTTGGAGACGTCCAGGATGTCGCCCAGCACCTGCTCCAGCAGCCGGCCCGAAGACGAGACCAGGGCGGCCAGCTCGCGGCGGGCCTCCGGATCCTCCTCGTCGGCCAGGCGGTCGCCGATGGCGATGACTCCGTTCAGCGGCGTGCGCAGCTCGTGGGACATGTTGGCCAGGAACACCGACTTGGCCTGGTTGGCGCGCTCCAGTTCGACAGTGCGCTCGGCGACGCGGTCCTCCAGCGAGCGGCGCAGCTCCTCGTTGCGGTCGCGCTGGCGGCGCAGGGCGCGGGCCAGGGAGCCGATCTCGTCCGGCCGTTGCTCGATCGGCGCGGCGGCGGCGGGATCACCCTGTTGCTGGGCCTCGGCCAGCTTCTCCAGCGGCTCGGTCACCATGCGGTTGGTCAGGCGGTAGAGCAGCGGCGCCTGCAGGGCCACGCCGATGAAGCCGAACAACAGCACCCACGAGGCCGTCTTCAGCGACGACCAGACGATGTCGGCCGACGGAAAGGCCATGATAAACCACCAGCCCGGCTCGACCAGGCGACCATAGGCCACCAGCTGATCGCCGCGCGGCGACAGCACCGTGCCCACGTCGCGCTTCTGGGCGCGGATGTGGTCGACCAAGCGCCGCAGGTCGTTGTCGTGCTCGAACTTGCGCAGGATGCCGACGTCCACGACGCCGTTGCGGGCCAGGCCTTGGGCGGCCACCAGCTCGCCGTCGTCGGCCACGATCAGGTTGCGGCCGCCCGGCAGGGCGTCGGCCACGGCGCGCAGCAGGTAGCTGTCCAGCGACAGGCTGGTGCCGAACGCCCCCATAAACTGGCCCTTGTAGTAGAAGGGCGTCATGCAGGCCGCGTTCAGGCCGCGGCCGCTGGGATCGGAGATCAGCCGTCGCAGCTTGGTGCATTTCATGACCCGGCTCGGATTGTTCTCCGGCAGGGTCAGCTGGGTCATTTCCTCGTGGGCGATGGACAGATCCGGCGGCGCGGTCTGGCGGTAGTACATCAGCCTGTCGGCCCGGTTGGGACCGAACATCACCAGCCGCGTGCGGGGCGTGAAGAAGTAGAAGTTGTCGTAGTGGCGGATCTCGGTCTCGCCGGTGGCGGCCACCACGTCGGTCGCACCCACGAACAGCTCCTGCTCGGGCAGGCTCATCGTATCGGCCTGCGGCAGGTAGGCGCCGACGCCGTAGACATAGCGGTTGCCGATCCGCGCGCCGTCGAACAGGCCCGAGATTGAGCGCCGCGTGCCGTCGCCTTTTTCCGGGAACAGCCGCTCGAACTGAGCGTGGACTTCGGGGTCGTCGCTCATGGCCAGGCGCCGGGTCAGGGCCTCGCCGGCGGCGTCGTGCACCTTCACCAGGTCGGAGAACAGCCGGTCCTCGGTCTTGACCCGCTCGCCGACATATTCGGCCAGGTGCCGGGTCTGGGTGTCGGCGGCGCTCTTGCGCACGAAGACGAAGGCCGCCGCGGTCGCGACGCCCGTCACGGCGATCGACAAGATCGCCACCATGGTCAGCAGCCGCCGCGCCAGAGGCGCGGTCACCCCCGCGATAACCTCGTTCAAGAATGCTCCCTGGCCCGCGCCCCCGGGCCGTTATCCCCAAATCGCTACGCTCGAACGCTGACTTAACTGGCGAGGGTCAACCGACCGGCTTTTCCCCCGCGACGCAACAGTCTATAGCCTCCCGGTCCGCGCCGCTTCCTGGCCCTGTGCGCCAGATCGCCACAGGCGCGCCACCGCCAGAGGAACCTCCCCGCAATGGCCAAGATTAAAGTCGCCAACCCCGTCGTCGACATGGACGGCGATGAAATGACCCGGATCATCTGGAAGCTCATCAAGGATAAGCTGATCTTCCCGTACCTGGATCTGGAACTGGACTACTACGACCTGTCGGTCGAGAACCGCGACGCCACCGACGATCAGGTGACCATCGACGCGGCCAACGCCACGAAGAAGCACGGCGTCGCCGTCAAGTGCGCCACCATCACCCCGGATGAGCAGCGCGTCGAGGAATTCAGCCTCAAGAAGATGTGGAAGTCGCCGAACGGCACGATCCGCAACATCCTGGGCGGCGTGATCTTCCGCGAACCGATCATCTGCCAGAACGTGCCGCGCCTGGTGCCGGGCTGGACCCAGCCGATCATCGTCGGCCGTCACGCCTTCGGCGACCAGTACCGCGCCACCGACTTCAAGTTCCCGGGCAAGGGCACCCTGTCGATCAAGTTCGTCGGCGACGACGGCGAAGTGATCGAACACGAAGTCTTCAAGGCCCCGGACGCTGGCGTCGCCATGGCGATGTACAACCTCGACGACTCGATCCGCGACTTCGCCCGCGCCTCGTTCGCCTACGGCCTGAACCGCGGTTATCCGGTCTACCTCTCCACGAAGAACACGATCCTGAAAGCCTATGACGGCCGCTTCAAGGACATCTTCCAGGAGATCTTCGACGCCGAATACGCCGACCAGTTCAAGGCCAAGGGCATCCACTACGAGCACCGTCTGATCGACGACATGGTCGCCTCGGCGCTGAAGTGGTCGGGCGGCTACGTCTGGGCCTGTAAGAACTACGACGGCGACGTGCAGTCGGACATCGTCGCCCAGGGCTTCGGCTCGCTGGGCCTGATGACCTCGGTGCTGATGACCCCGGACGGCAAGACGGTGGAAGCCGAAGCCGCCCACGGCACCGTTACCCGCCACTATCGCCAGCATCAGAAGGGCGAGAGCACCTCGACCAACTCGATCGCCTCGATCTTCGCCTGGACGCGTGGCCTGGCCCACCGCGCCAAGCTGGACAACAACCAGGAACTGGCCGACTTCGCCGCCACCCTGGAAAAGGTCTGCATCGACACCGTCGAGAGCGGCTTCATGACCAAGGACCTGGCCCTGCTGGTCGGCGACAAGCAAGGCTGGCTGACCACCGAAGGCTTCCTCGACAAGATCGACGAGAACCTGAAGAAGGCCATGGCCTAAGACTTTCGGGCTCTCGCCTGAAACAAGAGCGCCCCGGAGGATCACCTCCGGGGCGTTTTCTTTTGTCAGCGCTGGACGATGGCGCCGGCGAAGTCGATCACGCACATCGCGCCCCACTGGCGGTGCGCCCCGCAAGCGACCCCGGCGACGCTGTAGCCCGCCCCGAAGATATTGCGCCGGTGACCACGTCCCGCCACCCGGCTGTCGATGATCAGCTGACGCACGATCGCCCGCGCGTCGTCATAGCCGTACGAGATGTTCTCGGCGCTGAGGCCGGCATAGACGCCGTTCTGCTGCAATCGGCGACCCAGACTGCCGGCGGGACCATGGCCGACCTCGCCGCGCGCGCCCTGCGCCTCAGCATGGACCTGCGCCGCCGCGTCCAGGCGACGATCGCTCTTCAGCGGCGGCAAGGATGGCTGCCGCTCCAGGAAGCCGATCGCCTCCTCCACCGCGCCCGGTTCCTCCTGCTCGAACGCCCCGTCGGGCGCGCGGCGCAGCTCGCGGGCATACTCGGCCGGACGGGCGCGGGCGTAGTTGATCTCGTCCAGCACCGCCTCATCGAGGTCGGCGGCATGAGCCATGTCGGGGATCAGGAAGACGGCCGCAAGAACGGCGGCGGCGCGCATCAGCGCGTCGGGACAACGCAACACGTGTCGTTACTCTCGATACTGACGTCCCCCGCCCACCAGATACCAACGACCGCGCCGCCAAGCGACGCGCGCGTTGTCGCGGCCACGAAACAATCCCTGGGCGACAATTGACATATACAACTCTGAAGCGTTCAACTGCACACAAGTCGTCCCTGTCGGACGCCTTCCCCCGATCCGTCGTCGAGATTCCTCCCCGACCGGATCCCCTCGGCGCCGCTTCCCCCCCTCGGAAGCGGCGCTTTTTTCTCCGCCTCCCCCAAGGTGAGCGCCCCTGTCGCGCGAGCGGTCTTGCGGCGAACGGCGATAGCTGGTCTATCCGCGTTAACCTTTCGGGAGGCGGCATTGACCCTGCAGAAGCGGATCTGGGACCTGATCGTGTTGGCGATCTTCGTCTTCGCCGCCGCCTTCGCCACGGCGCCCTGGTTCGCGTTCCGGGCGCTGAAGGCCGCCGCCCAATACGAGGACGTGCAGGCCATCGGCGAACTGGTCGACTTCCCAGCCGTGCGCCGCAGCCTGACCGGCCAGCTGATCGCCGACACCCCGGCCGCCCAGCCCGAGAACCCGTCGATCTGGCGTGACCCGCTGAGCGTCTTCAAGAAGGCCATCGAGCCGCTGGCCCCGCCCGAGCCCAAGGTCGACCGCTACCTGACCGTGGCAGGGGTCTCGGCCCTGACGCGCGGCTACGCCCCCGGCAAGGCCCCGCCGGCCATGTCGCGCGACGCCTCGCTTAGCGGCCAGATCCGCGACACCGTCCGTGGCCCCTATCCCGGCATCGCCTATTGGGACCCCAACCGCGTGCGCATCTCGATCAAGCGCCCCGACGCCAGCGGCAAGGTCACGATCTTCACCTTCGAGCGCAAGACGCTGTTCACCTGGAAGCTGGTGCACATCCGCCTGCCGGGCGACGAGCGCCAGGGCTGATCTAGCACTCGTGCTTTCCCTCGTTCTCGACGTCGTCTCACGGGTCTGGCCGTTCTTCCTGCTGGTCGGCGCGGGCCTGGCGCTCAGCCGCCTGCGCCTGCTCGACGCCAAGATGACCCAGGGCCTGTCGGCCTATGTCTATTGGGTCGGCTTCCCTGCCCTGCTGCTGCATTCGCTGTCGCGCCTGGGACGGCCAGGACATGACTTGCTGCTGGGCTTGGCCGCCTATGCCGCCGCGGGCCTGTTGGTGATGGCCGTCGTCGTCACCGCCGGCCGCTTCCTGGGCTGGAGCAAGGCCGAGCGCGGCGGCGCGGGCATGGCCTCGGGCGTGGGCAACAGCGCCTTCCTGGCCCTGCCGATCACCGCCGCCGTCATGGGGGCCGAGACCGCCCGCCTGGTCGCCGGCGTCGTGGCCATCGACTTCGTGGTCATGGCTGCGACCGGCGTGGGCCTGCTGGGCTGGGCGGCGGGGCGCTCGGTCTGGCGCTCGACCGTCCAGGCCTTCCGCAACCCCGTCGTCGCCGCCGCCCTCGCTGGCGTCGCCCTGGCCTTGCTGGACCTGGCCTTGCCCGAGCCCCTGGACCGCGCCGTCGGCATGGCCGCCGCCTCGGGCAGCCCCGTCGGCCTGGTCGCCTTGGGCGCGGCCCTGGGCCTGCGCGAGACCGAGGGCCAGGCCGCGCCGTCCTGGGGTCCCGTCACCTTGGCCGCCATCGGCAAGCTGGTCGCCTTCCCGCTGCTGGCTTGGTTCGCGATCGGCCTGACCCCGGCCCCGCCCGCCTTCCGGGCCGGCGCGACCCTGCTGGCCGCCGCCCCGACGGCGGTGAACGTCTTTATCCAGACCCGCGCCTATGGCGTCTTTCCACGCGGCGCGGCCCGCACGGTGGCCCTGACCACGGCCCTCTCGATGGTCACCCTGGCGCTCGCGGCTCTGCTGCTAAGCTAGACCATTGATCCCATAAATTGAGCGCGGACGCCCTGCGCGTGTTTGACACCTTTGTCCTTGACCGATAGATGCGCTTGCGAGTCATTATCGTTCGCACAGAGGTTGTCCATGTCCCCGTCTCTCCGCGCCCTTCTGCTGGCCGGCGTCGCCCTGGCGAGCGCGCCCTGCCTGGCCGTGGCGGCCGAGACCAGCGGCGCGGACATTGCGGCCGACACCAACCAGGTCGAAGGCGTGGTGATCACCGGAGCCCGCACTCGCACCTCGGCGGTAACCGGCCTGGACATGAGCCTGCGCGAGACGCCCCAGTCGGTGACGATCATCAACCAGGACCGGATCAAGGACTTCGCCCTGACCGACGTGAACCAGCTGCTGGCCCAGGTCACCGGCGTCAATGTCGAGAAGGTCGAGACCGACCGCACCTATTACAACTCGCGCGGCTTCGACATCACCAACTTCCAGGCCGACGGCATCGGCCTGCCGCTGATCTGGGGCATCCAGTTCGGCGAGCTGGACACCGTGCTGTTCGAGCGCGTCGAGACGGTGCGCGGCGCCAACAGCATGATGACCGGCACCGGCAATCCGTCGGCGACGATCAACTACGTCCGCAAGCGCCCGACCAAGGACTTCCAGGCCTCGGGCGCGCTGCAATACGGCTCGTGGGACAGCTATCGCCTGGAGGCCGACGTCTCGGGGCCGATCAACACGTCCGGCACGCTGTCGGGCCGGCTGATCTACGCCAACGAGGATCGCGACAGCTATCTGGACTATTACGGCGTCAACCGGAACGTCTACGGCGCCCTGCTGGCCTGGGACGCGACCTCGAACCTGACCGCCACGGTCGGCTGGTCGATGCAGGACAACCGCGCCCGCGGCAACAACTGGGGCGCCCTGCCCCTGGTCTATAGCGATGGCACGCGGATCAAGTACCCGACCTCGGCCTCGACCGCCGCCGACTGGACCTACTGGGACGTCAAGGACCAGACCGCCTTCGCCGAACTGGCCTGGAACTTCGACAACGGCTGGCAGGTCAAGACCATCGGCACATTCAAGCGCTTCCAGGAAAACGCCAAGCTGCTTTACGCCTATGGCAATCCCGACCCGGTGACGGGCCTGGGCGTCGGGGGCATGGCCGGCGTCTATCCGTCGATCTACGAGAACTACATCCTGGACGCCTACGCCTCGGGGCCGTTCCAGCTGTTCGGCCGCCAGCACCAGCTGGTGATCGGCGGCCAGACCTCGCGCTCGCACGGTCACGAGTACGAGGACTTCTCGCTCGATGCGATCGAGTATCCGTCAGTGCGTGACTGGGGTCGCGTGCAGGTGGCCGAGCCCACCTTCCCCGGCGCGTACCTGGCCTCCGATCAGATCGACCGCCTGTCGCGCTTCTACGCCGCCGCGCACCTCAATATCAGCGACAAGCTGAAGGTCGTGGCCGGCTTCAACGCCCTGAAGCTGAAGTCCAAGGGCTTCTCGTACGGGACCGACACCCCGCGCGACGAGAGCAAGGTTAGCCCCTATGCCGGCGCCGTCTACGACCTGACCGATAACGTGTCGCTGTATGCGAACTACACCGACATCTTCAATCCGCAGTCGGAAGTCGACATCAACCACCAGACCCTGGCCGCCGCCCACGGCAAGAGCTACGAGGCCGGCTTCAAGAGCGAATGGTTCGACAAGCGCCTGTACGTGACCGGCGCGGTCTTCACCTCGCGCCAGGGCGGCCTGGCGCAGTATGCCGGCGACTTCCCCGACACGCTGAAGAGCTATTACGAGGGCGTCGACACCAAGGCCACGGGCTACGAGCTGGAGGCCGTCGGTGCGCTCAGCGACCAGTGGCAAGTCAGCGTCGGCTGGACCGACCTGCAGATCAAGGACGAGGCCGGGAACAAGGCCCGCCTGTTCACGCCGCGCAAGACCCTGAAGGCCTCGACCACCTACACCATCCCGTCGCTGCGCAACCTGACCCTGGGCGCCCAGCTGCGCTGGCAGGACGACATCGAGGGCCAGGACATCGTCACGATCACCCAGAAGGCCTACGGCGTGGTCGACCTGATGGCGGGCATCGACCTGACCGAGAAGGTCCGCGCGACGGTCAACGTCAAGAACGCGACCGACAAGGCCTACCTTGCCAGCCTGATGTGGAACCAAGCCTATTACGCCGCGCCGCGCAGCGTCTCGCTGCGCCTCGACTACGCCTTCTAGGATCCGAGTATCATGGACGCCCGCACCCCGCCCGCCGTCGCCAAGGCCGCCAGCCCGAGCTCGCCTCGGCTGGCCCTGCGGCCGCTGTTCGGCTTCTTCCACCGCTGGGTCGGGCTGTTCATCGCCGGCTTCCTGTTCATCTCGGGTGTCACGGGCGCGATCATCTCTTGGGACCACGAGCTGGATGACCTGCTCAATCCGCACCTCATGCACGCCCGCGCCGAGGGCCCCGCCAAGGCGCCGCTGGAGCTGGCCAAGCTGATCGAGGCCCGCGACCCGCGCGTCCAGGTCACCTTCGTCCCGCTGGCCCCCGAGAAGGGCGAGGCCTTTGCCTTCGGCGTCGACGCCAAGCAGAACCCGGCCACCGGCAAGCTCTACACGCCCGGCTACAACCAGATCTTCATCGACCCGGCGACGGGCGACGAGCTGGGCCGGCGCTACTGGGGCGCGGCCTGGCCGATCACCAGCGAGACCTTCGTCTCGTTCCTCTATGTGCTGCACTACACCCTGCACATCCCGGCCATGTGGGGCATCGACCGCTGGGGCGTCTGGCTGATGGGCGTGATCGCCGTGCTGTGGACGATCGACTGCTTCGTCGGCTTCTACCTGACCCTGCCGGCCAAGGCCGCCGCCAGCAACGGCAAGAGCTTCTGGAGCCGCTGGAAGCCGGCCTGGCAGATCAAGAAGAAGGCCAGCACCTACCGGCTCAACCTCGACATCCACCGGGCTTTCAGCCTGTGGCTGTGGGGCGTGCTGTTCACCGTGGCCTTCACGGCCTTTTCGCTGAACCTCTACACCGAGGTCTTCTATCCGGTGCTGTCCAAGGTCTCGAAGACCACCCCCGGTCCGTTCGAACTGCGCACGCCCGCGCCGCTGGACCAGCCGATCATCGCCAAGAAGACCTATGCCCAGGTGATCGAGACCGCCCAAGCCGAGGCCAAGAAGCGTGGCTGGACCGACCCCGTCGGCGGCGCCTTCTACGCCCCCGGCTACGGCGTCTATGGCGTGACCTTCCACCAGCCGGGCGGCGACCACGGCGCGGCCGGCGTCGGCACGCCCTACCTCTATTACGACGGCCAGACCGGCCTGCCGGCGGGCGAGCGCCTGCCGTGGGTTGGCACCGCCGCCGACATCTTCGTCCAGGCGCAGTTTCCGCTGCACTCGGGTCGGATCCTGGGCCTGCCGGGCCGCATCCTGATCTCGTTCATGGGCGTGGTCGTCGCGGCGCTCAGCGTCACCGGCGTGGTGATCTGGTGGAAGAAACGCAAGGCGCGGGTGGCCCGCCGGGCGCGCGCCTGACTGCTGACAAATCCTGTCAGCGGTCCGACCTAACGTGGCGTCAGGAGGAGACGCCATGATCAGCTACATCACCATCGGCGCCAGCGACCTGGATCGCGCCGGCGATTTCTATGACGCGGTCCTGGGCGCGCTGGGCAATCAGCGGCTCTGGCGACAGGGCGACTGGATCGGCTACGGACCCGATCCCGAGCATGCCACCGTGATGATCTGCGCCCCCGAGAATGGCCTGCCCGCCAAGGCCGGCAACGGCATCATGGTCGGACTGAAGGCCGAGACGTCCGATCAGGTCGACGCCTTCTACGCGGCCGCCATGGCCAAGGGCGGCGCCTGCGCCGGCCCGCCTGGTCCGCGCCCGGCCTATGGCGAGGGCTATTACCTGGCCTATGTCCGCGATCCGGACGGCAACAAGCTGTCGGCGTTCCTGAAGAGCTAGACCTTACGCCTCAACCGGGCCCCTGCCCGCTCAGCAGGTTGGAGGTCGGCGGGCCGCCGGGCTTGCCCTGGTCGCCGGCCTTCCAGCCCGCCGGGCAGGCGCCCAGGCGCTGGTAGCGACGAGCCTGGACCACCTTGCCGCCGGCGCCCTGCAACGGCTGCAGGGCGAAGCGGACGGTGAAGTCGTCGACCTTGTGGCGTGTGGTCGTGACGTAGAGGCCATACCGCACATCGCCGACCTGGCAGCGCTTGATGTGCTCGTCGGCGCTGTCCTTGGCGACCTTGCCGTACTGCTCGCACGGCTGGCCGTTGATCATCGGCTCGACACGCGAGAACGAGCTGACCACCTCGGGATTGGCGCAGACCAGGACCACACCGCTCTGGCCGCCGGAGTCCTCGACGACCTCGATCCGCCACAGGGCGGGCGGCGCGAAGTGCTTCGGGGTGTCGGCTTGCTGGGCCTGCTGGTCGCAGCCCGCGAGCGCCAGCAGCAGACCGGCGGACACCATAGCCTTGCGAAACATGCGCCCCTCCACATTCGAACTACATTCGTAATTCAATTGCACTGGTAGACGCGTCGCCGTCAAGCCATGGCGGATGTGGTTGGCGGACCTAGCCTCGCGGAACCGAGTAGTCGACCTCCGCATCGCCAAAGTTCGCCTTGATCACCCTCGGCCGCCGGTCCGCCAAATCCTCGTCCGGTTGCACGCTGCCGTCACCGATCGCGGCCATCGCTCCCACACCGATCTGCTGGAGAACGTCCCGACTTTCGTCGTTGTTGTACGAGATTTTGAGCCGAGGCCTGCCGATCAATCCAAGCAGCTTTGACAGCATCCCCACCTCCGCAGGTCCTACCCTGTCAGAAAGCTTCAATGTCAGACAAGGGTTGTCGGACGAGTACGCTCTAGACCTTATCGACATTCAGCGCATCCAGATCATGGCGGCGGCGAGGTGAATGAAGCCGAGGAAGTGAACGG
>NZ_JBXARO010000015.1:0-31781 GCF_058808315.1 Caulobacter sp. GW821-FHT11E11 | reverse complement strand
ACCGTTCACTTCCTCGGCTTCATTCACCTCGCCGCCGCCATGATCTGGATGCGCTGAATGTCGATAAGGCCTAGGCCAGGGCGGCTAGCACCGTCCCGGCCACGGCCGCCGCCTGGCCCCGGATGTCGGGAACGGCGGTGATCTCCCACGAGGTCCCGCGTGTGGCGGGGCCGACGGCCAGCAAGGTGGGTGAGGGCTCGCCGGAGACGTCGCGCACGCGGTAGTCGTCGTCGACGTCGAAGCCCAGGCGCAGGGCGTCGGGCCGGGCCAGGCCGCGTTTGACCAGGTCCTTGATCAGCGGATCGGCCGAGGTCAGGACGTCGCCGGTCGGGCCGGTGCAGTTGATCACCGACGCCGCGCGGAAGACGTAGCCGCCATGCTCGCCACGCCCGCGCCAGCGGCACAGGGCGAAGCCGTCGGCCTCCAGGCGCAGGCTGCGGATCTTGCCGGCCGCGAGGGTAAGCTGGCCGGTGGCGCGCATCGCCCCGATCCTACGGGCGACCAGCGGGGCCAGGCGGTGGCGATGGATGTCCCAGAACGGCCGGGCGTGACGCAGGAAGGCCTGCTTCTGCGCCGCCGACCAGCCGCGCCACAGGCTCTGTGTCGCGGGACGGGTGGCGTCGATGGCCGTCCGCCAGCCGTGCTCGGCCGCCGCCGTCCGCAGCCACCCGAAGGCCTCCAGCGGCGACAGGCCGTTGGCGGGTGGCAAGGGCAGGGACAGGGACGGCGCCCCGTCATGCTCCAGCGGCGCCAGGCCTCGGCGCGAGAGGGCCAGCATCGGCCGGCCGGGCTGGGCCTGGTTCAGCGACAGGGCGACGTCGACCATCGTCAAGCCCGTGCCGATCAGCAGCACCGGTCCCGACGGCAGGTCGGCGGCGTTCCAGCGCCAGGGATCGGCGACATAGGCGTCGGAGGCGGCGAAGGCCTCGTCGATGCCCGGCGGGCGCGCCGGCGGCGGATTGCCGAGGGCCAGGACGACCGCGTGGGCGGTTACCGCGTTGCCCAGGGCGCAGGTCAGCCGCCAGCCGTCGCCGCCCGGCTCGATGCCTACGACGGCGTCCGGGATCACCACCAACCGCCCGGCGCCGGCCGAGCCCTCGGCCACCTCGGCCACCTGGCTCTGAAGGTAGCGGCCGTAGTCGGCGCGGGTGGCGAAGTCGGCGGGCCCCAGGCCGAACCGTTCGCGGCGCAGCCACTGGACGAAGTGCCCCGGTTGGTCTGGCCAGGCGCTCATATTGCCGGCGCGGACGTTCAGCCGGTGGCCGGGATTGTGGGTGGCGTAGGCCGCGCCCAGGCCGACCGGTGTGCGGCGCTCGAACAGGATGACCTTCGCGTCCGCCGACCGCCGGAGAATGTTCAGGGCGGTCATCACGCCACTGAACCCAGCGCCGACCACGGCGATGACAGGCGCTGGCGTTTTAGGCATGCGGATACTCTACGGCGTCGGTGGGGATTTCTCGACGATCCGCCCCAGTCTGGCAAGGTCCTACGCAAAAAGGGGAGCGCATCGCTGCGCTCCCCTCCGCGTGTCGTTCGTGCTGACAGCCTACTTCTGGACGGTCAGCTTGAAGACCATCGTGTTGCTGTACTTCTGGCCCGGATCCAGGCGGACCGGCGCGAACTGCGGCTTGTTCGGCGCGTCGGGGAAGTGCTGTGGCTCCAGCGCGATGCCGTCGCCCTGGCGATAGATCTTGCCGCTCTTGCCGATCGTCGTGCCGTCGATGAAGTTGCCGGCGTAGAACTGGATGCCCGGCTGGTCGCTGAGGATCTCCAGCACGCGGCCGCTCTTGGGATCGGCCAGGCGCGCGGCGAAACGCGGCGCGCCGCCGGCCTTGCCGTTCAGGACGTAGTTGTGGTCGTAGCCGCGGCCGACGACAATCTGCGGGTCGCGGGCGTCGCGGATGCGGTCGCCGACGGCCGTAGGCTTGCGGAAGTCGAAGGCCGTGTCGGCCACCGGCGTGGTCTCGCCGGTCGGGATCAGCTCGGCGTCGACCGGGGTGTAGCCATCGGCGGGAATGGTCAGGACGTTGCCCATCGCGCCTTCGGACGCGCCTTCGCCCGCGACGTTGAACAGGGCGTGGTTGGTCATGTTGACGATGGTCGGCTTGTCAGTCGTGGCGCCGTAGGTGATCGTCAGGTTGTTCTGCTCATCCAGGGCGTAGGTCGCCGTGGCGGTCACGGTCCCGGGATAGCCTTCCTCGCCATCCGGACTGACATAGCCGAAGGTCACCGAGGCCGTCGGGCCGGACTTGGCGTCCAGCACCTTCCAGACGACCTTGTCGAAGCCTTTCACCCCGCCGTGCAGGGCGGCGACCTTGTTGTTGTTCAGCGCCAGCTGGTAGCTCTTGCCGTCCAGGGTGAAGCGGCCTTTGCCGATGCGGTTGGCGAAGCGGCCGACCGAGGCGCCGAAGTAGCTGGCGTTCTTCTCGTAGGTGGCGGCGTCGGCGAAGCCCAGCGCGATGTCGGCCTTCTTGCCGGTGCGGTCCGGGCCGATCAGCGACTGCAGGGTCGCGCCGTAGGTAATGATCGTGGCGCTGACGCCCTTGGCGTTGGTCAAGGTGATGGCCTCGACCGCTTCGCCGGATGAAATGGCGCCGAACGGCTTGCGCGACAGCTCAGTGGCGCTCGCGGACAGGGCGACAAGGGCCAGGGCGCTGCCCAGCGCGATGGTCTTCAGCTTCATGTTTCTCTCCCTTTGTCGTTCTTGATTATTCGATGAAGGCCGGCGCCACGACCCGCTCGCTGAGCAGGAAGGCGTCGGCGACATGCCGTAGTGGGCTGACATCCACGTCGCTGGCGCCGTCGGCGATCAGCTTGGCGAAGGCGTCGTACAGGCCCGGATATTCGCGGTCGGGGCCTTCCTGGAGCAGCTGACCGTCGATGTGGAGCTTGGCGCCGCCGTGGGTCAGCTTCAGCTGGCCGTCGTCGGTGTCGACCTCGATGTCCCAGCTTTGCGGGCCGGTCTGCAGGAAGTCGAGCTCGGCGCGGATCGGCGCGCCGGCCGCGTCGCGGAAGTCCAGCTCGGCCTGGATCGGCGACTGGCAATTCTCCGGCACGTGCAGCACGCCCTTCGACAGGAAGAACGGCCGCGGCAGGATGCGGGTGACGATCGACAGGGCGTTGATGGCCGGGTCGAAGACGCCCAGGCCGCCGGCCTCCCAGATCCAGTCCTGACCGGGATGCCAGACGCGGACATCTTCCTTCCAGTGGATCCGTACGGCCTTGACCTCGCGCTCGGCCAGCCATTGGCGAGCCGGCTCGACGCCGACGGCGTAGCGGGAATGCCAGGTGGTCTGCAGGGTCAGGCCGCGCACGGCGGCGGCTTGGCGCAGGTCCTCGACCTCGCTCAGCGTCGCGCCCGGCGGCTTTTCCAGCATCACGTGCTTGCCGGCCGCCAGGGCCAGGTGGGCCAGGGCGTGGCGCGGCTGGGGCGGGGTGCACAGCGCCACCGCGTCCACCGTCACGTCGCTAGTCAGCAGGTCGGCCAGGGCGGTGAAATGGGCGACGCCGTCCAGCTCGGCGTTGCGGCTGACGATGGCGACCAGCTCGAAGCGCGGATCGGCGGCGATCGACGGCAGGTGCTGGTCGCGGGCGATCTTGCCCAGGCCGACCAGGGCCAGACGAATGGGTGTCGTCGTCACAGCGACTTCACCACGACCGGCCGGGCTTGCGCCTGGGCCAGCGGGTTACGCACCGGATAGCGGAACGGCGCGGCCTCGATTTCGAACACGTCGCCGACCTGGGTCTGGAAACCTTCCGAGAAGGAGAGGGTGGCCGTACCGAAGAAGTGGACGTGGAGATCACCCGGGCGACGGAAGATGTCGTACTTGAAGTGGTGGTGCTCGAGGTTGCCGATCGTGTGGGACATGTTCGCCTCGCCCGACAGGAACGGCTTTTCCCAGATGGTCGCGCCGTCGCGGACGATGCGGCTGGCGCCGCGCACGTCGGCGGGCAGCTCGCCGGTCAATAGCTCCGGACCCAGGGCCGCTTGGCGCAGCTTGGAGTGGGCCAGCCACAGATAGTTGCCGCGCTCGATGACGTGGTCCGAGAACTCATTGGCCAGGCAGAAGCCCAGGCGATGGGGCGTACCGTCAGGGCCGATCATGTAGACGCCGGCGATCTCGGGTTCCTCGCCGCCGTCCTTGGCGAAGCTGGGCGAGGTGAGGGGCTGGCCGGGGCCGACCAGCTGCGTGCCGTCGCCCTTGTAGAACCACTCCGGCTGCACGCCTTCCTGGCCGGGCGCGGGCTTGCCGCCCTCGACGCCCATCAGGAACATCCGCATCGAGTCGGTCAGCTGCTCACCCGCCTGGGCCGCCTTGTGCATCTTGTCGCGCCCCTCGGCCGAGCCGAGATGGGTCAAGCCCGTGCCGGTCATGGCCAAGTGGGCGGGATCGGGATGGTCGATCGGCGCCAGCACGCGGCCCTCGGCCAGGGCGACCAGGATGTCGATGTCCTCGCCCAGCGTGCGAGCCTGGGCGGCTTCAGCCAGGGTGGCGTCGACCTTCAGGGCCACCTGGGCCAGGTCATACAGGGTGTCGGCGACCTCGACCTTGCGGGCGCGGCCCGAGTCGTCGACGGCCGCCAGCAGCCGCGCGCCGGCCGGGGTTTTCAATTGCACGAACCGGAACACCACGGCGATCGACCTTCTGAAGCTTTCTAATAGTCCGACAAATAGCGGGACGGCGCGGTCTGTCAAACGGCGTTTCACTCTATTGGCCCGTAGAAATTCGGCGGTTGTACGTCTCGGAGCGGAACTTCGTGCTCCAATTCATCGTACATTTGAGCCGAATAGCCGCCAGACCGACCGGCGCAGCGGGGGCGAATTCGCTTGTTCTCCGACAATTGGTCTCGCTAGAGTCGTCGACAGGGCGCAAGGATCGCCTGGAACGATTTGCGCAGCGGGAGCGAAACAGGCGTGTCGAAGGCCAAGGAAGCGGGCGTTGGCGGTGACGGCGAGCGCGAAGAAGGCTTCTCAGGCCGGATCCACGGGTCGATCGCGCGAGCCCTGGGCATCGCCATCGTCTCGGGCAAGCACCAGCCTGGCGACGTGCTGAACAACGAGATCGACGCCTCAGAGCAGTTGCAGGTCTCGCGCAGCGCCTATCGCGAAGCCATCCGCATCCTGGCCGCCAAGGGGCTGGTCGAAAGCCGTCCCAAGACCGGCACCCGGGTCAGCGCCCGCACGCGCTGGAGCCTGCTGGATCCCGAGGTCCTGGCCTGGTTCTTCGAATCGGAACCCAGCGAGCAGTTCCTGCAGGAGCTGTACGAGCTGCGGATGATCGTCGAGCCGGCCGCCGCCGCGCTTGCCGCCGAACGCCGCAACGACGTCCAGCTGGAGCGCATGCGCGCGGCCCTGGTCGCCATGCAGCACCACACCCTGGCGACCGAGGCCGGCCAGGCCGCCGACCGCGACTTCCACGACACCGTGCTGGAAGCCACCAGCAACGCGCCGCTGTTCACCCTGAGCAGCAGCATCGGCGCGGCCGTGCGCTGGACGACCATCTTCAAGCAGCGCGACCGCGAGCTGGCCCGCGACCCGATGCCCGAGCACTGGAAGGTGTTCGACGCCATCGCCGCCGGCCGTGGCGACCAGGCCCGCCAGGCGATGGAGAAGCTGGTCAGCCTGGCGCTCGAAGACACCCACGCGGCGATCGAGCGCCGCCCGGGGCGCTAAGGCGCAATCATCGGACAATCATTTGGCGGGCGGACTTGGGGCTGCGTCGGCTTTTGTGACGCACTCGCAATGCGGCTTGCCGTGATTGACGCTCCGTACGGCGCGGTATAGTCAGACAAATACGATTTAGGTGGGGCCGCGAACGGGCGGGCGCGCGCTTCTCGCGTCTGGTCTACAAGTTCGCCGGTATCCCGCTCCCCGTCGACAAGGCCTATGGCCTTCAAGGATTGTCATGAGCGTTTCTTCCGTTCCGCCCCGCGCCCTTCGTTCGCGCGCCTGGTTCGACAATCCGGACAATATCGACATGACGGCGCTCTATCTGGAGCGCTACCTGAACTTCGGCCTGTCGCTGGAGGAGCTGCAGTCGGGCAAGCCGATCATCGGCATCGCCCAGACCGGCTCGGACCTATCGCCGTGCAACCGCCACCACCTGGTGCTGGCCGAGCGCGTGCGCGAAGGCATCCGCAGCGCCGGCGGCATCGTGCTGGAGTTCCCGGTCCACCCGATCCAGGAGACCGGCAAGCGCCCGACGGCGGGCCTGGACCGCAACCTGTCGTACCTCGGTTTGGTCGAGCTGCTGTACGGCTATCCGCTGGACGGCGTGGTGCTGACCATCGGCTGCGACAAGACCACGCCCGCCTGCCTGATGGCGGCGGCGACCGTGAACATTCCAGCCATCGCGCTGTCGGTCGGCCCGATGCTGAACGGCTGGCACAAGGGCCAGCGCACCGGTTCGGGCACCATCGTCTGGAAGGCCCGCGAGATGCTGGCGGCCGGCGAGATCGACAATGCCGGCTTCATCAAGCTGGTGGCGAGTTCCGCCCCGTCGACCGGTTACTGCAACACCATGGGCACGGCCACGACCATGAACTCGCTGACCGAAGCGCTGGGCATGTCGCTGCCCGGCTCGGCGGCGATCCCGGCCCCGTATCGCGATCGCCAGGAGAACGCCTACCGCACCGGCCTGCGCATCGTCGACATGGTGCACGAGGACCTCAAGCCCTCGGACATCCTGAGCCGCGAAGCCTTCCTGAACGCCATCGTCGTCAATTCGGCGATCGGCGGCTCGACCAATGCCCCGATCCACCTGAACGCCCTGGCCCGCCACGTCGGCGTCGAGCTCAGCATCGACGACTGGCAGCAGACCGGCGAGGAGGTGCCGCTGCTGGTCAACCTGCAGCCGGCCGGTGAGTATCTGGGCGAGGACTACTACCGCGCCGGCGGCGTGCCGGCGGTGTTCGGCCAGCTGATCGAGCAGGGCCTGATCCGCGAGGAAGCCCGCTGCGTCTCCGGCCAGAACATCGGCGAGCAGTATCGCGGCGCCGAGATCGAGGACGAGAACGTCATCCGTCCGTTCTCCAGGCCGCTGGTCCAGCGGGCCGGTTTCGCGGTCATGCGCGGCAACCTGTTCAACTCGGCGATCATGAAGACCAGCGTGATCAGCCAGGAGTTCCGCGACCGCTACCTGTCGAACCCCGACGACCCGGACGCCTTCGAGGGTAACGCCATCGTGTTCGATGGCCCCGAGGACTATCACCACCGGATCGACGATCCGTCGGTGGGCATCACCGCCAACTCGATCCTGTTCATGCGCGGCGCCGGGCCCATCGGCTATCCGGGCGCGGCCGAGGTCGTGAACATGCGGGCCCCCAACTACCTGATCAAGCAGGGCATCCATCAGCTGCCGTGCATCGGCGACGGCCGCCAGTCGGGCACCTCGGGCTCGCCGTCGATCCTGAACGCCTCGCCCGAAGCGGCGGCGGGCGGGGGCCTGGCTCTCTTGAAGAGCGGCGACAAGGTGCGTTTCGACCTGCGCAAGTCGCGGGTCGACGTCCTGGTCTCGCCCAGCGAGATCGTCGAGCGCCGCAAGGCGCTCGAGGCGGCCGGCGGCTTTGCCTATCCGGAAAGCCAGACGCCGTGGCAGGAGATGCAGCGTGCTGTGGTCGGCCAGATGGACACCGGCGCGGTGCTCGAACCGGCCGTGAAGTACCAGCGCATCGCCCAGACAAAGGGCCTGCCGCGCGACAACCACTAGATCGGTGAAAGGCGGCGCTTAGCGCGCCGCCTTGAACACCCGCGCCTCGAACACCGCCGCCCATTGATTGGCGGCCATCTCGAAACTGATCGTGACCTTGCGCTTCCCGTCTGTCAGGGCCTGAGGCAGGGCATAGGTATTGACGTTCAGCGGCCCGGTGCGCTCGCCCGGCAGCGTCTCGTGCGCGATCTCCTGGCCCTCGACCACGATCCGGAAATCCTTGTTCCGCGGCGCGCCATCATACGTCACCTCCAAGGTCAGCGGTCCGGTTGCGGTCGCCATCTGGAACGCGATCGAGCCCCTGTTCAGGATGCGGCTGCGGACCGTTAGATTGCCGGTATCTTGGGTGCCAGGGCTGGCCTTCAGGGCGTGATCGACCTCGGGCTGCTGCTCGCCGAAGCGGATGGTGTCGACGGTGCGCTCACGGATGTCGGCGCGGACCTTGGCCTCGGAGACCAGGCGTGGCTCGGCCTCCGTCCACTGGGCCTGGGTCAGGCGGCGGAAATAGACGGCCGTGCGGTTATGATGCTGCTCGAGATAGGGGCGCAGGGCCAGGTTCAGCGGACGGCTGCGGTTGGCCAGGGCGAACCGTTGCGGACCGCCGGCGGGCGTCAGGGCAGGGGTCCCCACCACGACCGGATCGAAGCTGTCCCACGGCTGGTCGGCCGGACCGAGATCGGCCGCCAGCACCAGCGGGCCGTTCAGGAAGGCGATCAGGTCCGGAGCGTCCGGCATGCTTTCCGTGCGCACGGTCATCGGCAGGGTTAGGGTCACCCGATCGCTGGCCTTCAGCGTGAGGTCGACATAGCCGTTCTTCGGCGTGACCGCCTGCGTTCGGCCATTGATCTTCACCGACGGAGCCTCGCACCAACCCGGAACGCGCAGCGACACCGGCGTCGACCCCTTGGCCTTGGCCAGGGTCAAGGTGACCTGGTCGCTGTAGGGAAACTCGGTGTCGATCTCGAGCTTCACGCCCTTCTGCGACCAGTCTAGCATCGCCGGGTAGTACAGATTGACCCGCACCTGATCGCCGTCGCGCCAGAAGATGCTGTCGCCCAGCTTGGCGTAGTTCTCCATGCCGGTGCCGACGCAGCACCAGAACGAGTCCGTGGGCGTCGAGTGGCCCCGCGCATAGCCCGAAGCCAGCGGCGAGAAGTAGGTGAACATCCCGGTGTCGGGATCCTGCTGCGACAGGATGTGGTTCAGGTGGGTCCGTTCGTAGAAGTCGAAGTAGCGGCTCTCACCGCTCCAGGCGTGCAGATGCCGGGTCAGCTTCAGCATGTTGTAGCTGTTGCAGCACTCGCAGGTCTGCTGGCCCAGGCGCGTCGACAGCTGGCGCGGCTTGCCGAAGTGCTCGAACTCGGAATTGCCGCCGATGACGTACGAGTGGTCGTCGACGACCGTCTCCCAGAAGAACAACGCCGCCTTGGCCGCATCGGCGTCGCCGCCGGTCTCATAAAGCCGCGCCTCGCCGATCAGCTTGGGGATCTGGGTGTTGGCGTGCTTACCGGCCAGGTCGTCGCGCCCGGCGACCAGCGGATCGATGATGTCGTCGTGCTGGACGCGGCGGGCCAGCTCCAACCAGCGTTGCTGGCCGGTGCGGGCGTGCAGTTCGGCATAGCTCTCGACGATGCCGCCGTGCTCGATACGCAGCACGGTCTGGACCTGTTTAGCGTCCAGCGCCTCGAACATCTTGCCGAGATAGTCGCCAAGGCCAATGGCGACGGCCAGGGCCTTGGGATCGCCGCAGTAGAGATGGGCGTCCAGCGCCCCGGCCAGCACCTTGTGATAGGTATAGATCGGCACCCAGCCGCCGTTCAGACCGCCGGCGGTGTCGATCTTGCCAGCGCGGATCTCCTCGTAGACGACCTTGCCGTCGACGGTCTTGCCGCTGCGCTCGACCGTCGTGCCGCCCGTGTAGCCGTCACCGTTGGCGGCCTGGCAGGCGGCCAGTTCCTCGACGATGTAGGCGGCGCGCTGCTTGAATTCCGGCTGGCCGGTCTGGGCCCACATCAGCGCGACCGCCGACAGGTAGTGGCCCAGGCTGTGGCCGGCGATGCCTGCCGCCTCCCAGCCGCCATAGACCGCGCCCTTGGGCGCAAGGCCCGCGCCGGCGCGGAAGTTATGCAGCAAGCGGTCGGGCTCCAGCGACAGCAGGTAGCGCTGGTTCGTCTCTTGTGCGGTCAGGAAGAGCGAGGGCTTCAGCTGCACCTGAGAGAGCGGAAAGGGCTCCAGCCGCGACTTGGCGGACTGGCTTAGGGCCGGCGAAGCCAGCGCCGCCGCGCCGAGCGCGACACCTGTCTTCAGGGTCATGCGGCGCGACGGTCCGGTCATCCTAGCGCCTCCCTATTCGACGTGCTGGTCGGGGAGGGCGTTGGTCGCCTTCGAGCCCCACAGCGCATAGAACAGCACGTAGATCTCGCAGGCCGCCGTCAACAGGAACGAGGTCTGCAGGCCGAAGGTGTCGGCCAGCCAGCCTTGCACGATGACCAAAGCGCCGCCGGCGATGGCCATGATCAAGAGGCCCGAGCCTTCCTCGGTCAGCGGGCCAAGGCCCTTGATGCCCAGGGTGAAAATGGTCGGGAACATGATCGAGTGGAAGAAGCCGACCGCGATCAGGGCCCACATCGCCGTCGGGCCCTGGGCGAACGAGGCGACCAGCATGACCACGAAGGCGCCGATCGAGAAGGCGGCCAGCACGTGCTCGGCGGCGAAGCGGCGCATCAGCACGCTGCCCAGGAACCGGCCCACCATCATGCCGCCCCACAGGATGGCCAGGTAGCGCGAGGCTTCCTCGTGGGTGATGGCGGCGATGTTCGGCTGCGAGACGAAGTTGATGAACAGGTTGGCGACCCCGATCTCAGCGATCAGGTAGATAAAGATGGCCGGTACGCCGAACACCAGGTTGCGGTGCGACCACAGGGACAGCTTCTTGCGTTCCTCGCGCGAGGTGCGCTGGTTGGCCTGGCCGATGGCCGGCAGCTTCACGCGCCCCATGACGACGGCCAGCAGGATGAGCGCGATGGTCACCAGCACATAGGGCAGGATCACCGACTGGGCGTCGGCGTAGCGCTCGGCCTGGGTCAGGACGACGTCGGTTCCGGCTGTGCCGCTCTTGGAGCGTCCCAGGATCAGATAGCCGGCGAACAGCGGCGCCAGGGTGGTGCCCAGAGAGTTGAAGGCCTGCACCAGGTTCAGGCGCGCCGAGCCGGTCTCGGGCGGACCGATCACGGCGACGTAAGGATTGGCCGCCACCTGCAGCAGGGTGATGCCACTGGCGATCACGAACAGGGCCGTCAGCACCAGGCCGTAGGAGGCCAGCATCGCCGCCGGGACCATCATGGCCGCGCCGACCGCCATGCCCAGCAAGCCAACGACGATGGCCTTCTGGTAGCCGATCCGCTCGATCAGCTTGGCCGACGGGATCGAGGCCACGAAATAGGCGATGAACCAGACGGATTCGATCAGTGTGGTGCGAGTGTAGTCCAGTACGAACACGCTGCGCAGGTGCGGCAGCAACGTGTTGTTGATGACCGTGATGAAGCCCCACATGAAGAACAGGCTGGCCAGCAGGCTCAGGGCCGAGCCGTAGCGTTGCTGCAGGGCGCCGGCGCTCGCCGTGGGCGGCGCGCTCTGCGGAATGGCGGGCATGGTTTCCTCTCCGTCGATGCGGGCTTCGGCGGCTGAGAGCCACTCTGAACTTATTGTCCGAGTATAGTGTCGTCGCCAAGCCGTCAACGCACGAGCTGTAGCGCGTCCCATAAGCTGGGAGCCGGAAGCGCCACTGGTTATTGTAGGACAAAAATAAGCCTGCTACCAAATCGCCCGACGATTTTCAGGGAGCGGCGTACAGCTCCCATCAGGAGGAAAAGACCATGGTGAAGGCCAAGAGATTCCTGGGCGCGGCGGTCGCGGCCCTGGCGATGGCGGCGAGCGCGCCGATGATGGCGCAGGCCGCCGAGCTGGCTGCCACAGCCACCTTGAAGGCCGACCAGCCGGGCGCGCCGATCTCGCGTTACATCTATGGTCAGTTTTCCGAGCACCTGGGCGCGGGCATCTATGACGGCGTCTGGGTCGGGACCAATTCCAAGATCCCCAATGTCCGCGGCATCCGCACCGATATCGTTACGGCGCTGAAGGACATCCATGCGCCGGTGATCCGCTGGCCGGGCGGCTGCTTCGCCGACGAGTACCGCTGGCGCGACGGCATCGGCCCGCGCGACAAGCGCCCATCGCGCAAGAACAACTGGTGGGGCGGCTCGCCCGAGACCAACGCCTTCGGCACCCATGAATTCTTGGACTTCGCCGAGCAGGTCGGCGCCGACCCTTACGTCTCGATCAACATGGGTTCGTCGGACCCGACCGAGATGCGCGAATGGATCGAGTACATGACCTCGCCGGGCGACGACACCCTGGCCCAGGAGCGCCGCGCCAACGGCCGCGACAAGCCTTTCAAGGTGCCGTTCATCGGCATTGGCAACGAAAGCTGGGGCTGCGGCGGTGAGATGACTCCGGAGTACTACGCCAACGAATACCGCCGCTTCTCGGCGTTCTTCCACAAGAACGACGACAATCCGGCCATTCGTATCGGCTCAGGCGCCAACTCGTTCGACGTCAACTGGACCGACGTGGTGACCAAGAACGCCGGCAAGTTCATGGACGCCATCTCGCTGCACTACTACACGCTGCCGACCGGCGACTGGAAGAAGAAGGGTGCGGCCACGGGCTTCGACAAGGCCGCCTGGGCCCAGACCATGTCGCGCACGCTGCGGATGGACGATCTGCTGCAGAAGCATATCGCGGTCATGGACAAGAACGATCCGGCCAAGCGGATCGGCCTTTATGTCGACGAGTGGGGCACCTGGTACGACGTCGAGCCGGGCACCAATCCGGGGCACCTCTACCAGCTCAACACCCTGCGTGACGGCGTCCTCGCGGCGGCGAACTTCAACATCTTCCACCACTATACCGACCGGGTGAAGATGACGAACATCGCCCAGACCATCAACGTCCTGCAGGCGATGATCCTGACCCAGGGCGACAAGCTCGTCCTGACGCCGACCTACTACGCCTACAAGATGTACGTGCCCTTCCAGGACTCGACGGCCATCCCGCTGGACGTGACCGCGCCCGAAATCGACGTGGCGGGAACCAAGATCCCGGCCTTCAACGCCTCGGCCGCCAAGGGCAAGGACGGCAAGACCTATATCGCCGTGGCCAACATGGCGCCGGACGACAGCGTGAAGTTGTCGGTGGCGCTGGGGGCGCTGAAGGCCAAGGCCGTGTCGGGCCAGGTGCTGACCGCCGACAAGATGGACGCGATGAACGCCTTCGGCGCCAAGCCGGCCGTCGCGCCGGCCGCCTTCAAGGGCGCGAAGCTGTCCGGCGACAAGCTGACCCTGGACATCCCGGCCAAGTCGGTCGTGGTCGTGGCCGTCGAATAGCCGCCTCGGGAGCGTCGTTCACGCGGCGCTCTCGTAATTTCATATTTGACCATTCAATTCATATATGATGTTCCTTCCTCAGGTGCTCGACGAGAGAGGCGCCGGAGGAAACATCCATGTCTCAAGGTTCGAGCCCGCGTACGGGCTGGGCGCCGCTGGTGCTCATCGTCGCCCTGTTCTTTCTGTGGGGTGTCGCGAACAACCTCAATGACGTCCTGATCCCCCACCTGAAGAAGGCCTTCTTCCTGACCGACCTGCAGTCGGGTCTGGTGCAGTGGGCCTTCTATCTGGGCTACTTCTTCCTGGCCCTGCCTGCCGGGTTCCTGATGCGCCGGTTCGGCTACAAGGCCGCCGTCATCGTCGGTCTGCTGTTGTTCGGCGCGGGCGCGCTGCTGTTCTGGCCGGCCGCCGAGCTGCGTCGCTACGAGTTTTTCCTCAGCGCCCTATTCGTCATCGCCTCGGGCCTGGCGTTCCTGGAGACCTCGGCCAATCCGCTGATCACCGTGCTGGGCGACCCGGCCAAGGCCGAGCAGCGGCTGAACTTGGCCCAGGCCTTCAATCCGCTGGGCGCGATCACCGCCGTGGTCGTGGGCCGTCAATTCATCCTGTCCGGCGTCGAGCCGACCAAGGCGCAATTCGCCGCCATGAGCCCGGCTCAACTGTCGGCCTTCCAGGCGGCTGAGGCCAAGTCGACCCAGCTGCCGTACCTCATCATCGCCGGAGTCGTATTGCTGTGGGTGGTGCTGGTGGCGATCACCAAGTTCCCGCCCCAGGCCAGCCGCCCGACCGAGGCGGACCAGCACGAAGAGCGCGTCGACAAGCCGATCCTGGGTCTGTTCTCGCGCCCGCGCTTCCTGTTCGGGGTGGCCGCCCAGTTCTTCTATGTCGGCGCCCAGGTGGGCGTGTGGAGCTACATGATCCGCTACGCCCAGGACCAGGTCCCCGGCATGGGCGAGAAGACCGCCGCCGCTTATCTCTCGTGGTCGCTGGTCGGTTTCATGGCCGGGCGCTTCGCCGGCACCGCCCTGATGAGCAAGGTGGATCCGTCGCGTCTGATGGCCGCGTTCGCGGCGGTCAATGTCGGCCTGACCCTGGTCGCGGTCGCCATCGGCGGGCATCTGGGTCTGCTGGCCCTGGCCTCGACCAGCTTCTTCATGTCGATCATGTTCCCGACGATCTTCGCCAGCTCCATCAAGGGGCTGGGGCCGTTGACCAAGACCGGCTCGTCCTTCCTGGTCATGAGCATCATCGGCGGGGCCATCCTGCCGCTCGTGATGGGGGCGATCTCCGACGCCAGCGCCATCCGCCTGGCGGTCCTGGCGCCGTGCGTCTGTTTCGCAGTGGTCGGTCTCTTCGGCCTGACCGCCAAGCGCCGCGAGGTCTCCGCCCACGACGCCGTCCTGGCCGGAGGTCACTAGATGATTGACGTGCTGGTCTGCGCCGCGCCGGGCGAACTCAAGCTCGAGCGCCGGCCGGCGCCGCAGCCGGGCCCGGACGAGGTGCTGCTGCGCGTGCGCCGGGTCGGGATCTGCGGAACCGACATGCACATCTATCGCGGTACGCAGCCCTATCTGAGCTATCCGCGCGTGATGGGGCACGAGCTGTCGGGCGAGGTGGTGTCGGCTCCGGACGGCAGCGACCTCGCGCAGGGCGACCACGCCTATGTCATGCCCTATCTGTCGTGCGGGACCTGCGCGGCCTGCGCCAAGGGCAAGTCGAACTGCTGCATGAACATCCGCGTGCTGGGCGTGCACATGGATGGCGGGCTCTGCGAGTACCTGGCCGTGCCGGCCGGCTTCGTGCGCAAGGTCGAGGGCGTCGGACTGGACGAGGCCGCCATGGTCGAGTTCCTGGCCATCGGCGCCCATGCCGTCCGCCGCGCCCGGATCGAACCGGGCCAGTCGGTGCTGGTGGTCGGGGCAGGGCCGATCGGCATCGCCGCCGCCCTGTTCGCCAAGCTGGCTGGGGCGAGCGTGACGGTGCTGGACGCCCGCGCCGACCGCCTCGGCTTCTGCCGTGATCACCTTGGCGCCGACCATGTCGTGACGCTGAGCGACGAGACGGCCGCCGCGCTGTCGGCCCTGACCGATGGCGTCTTCTTCGACGTGGTGTTCGACGCCACCGGCAGCGCCGCCGCCATGCAGCAGGGCTTTGCCTATGTCGCCCACGGCGGGACCTATGTGCTGATCTCGGTCGTCGCGGCCGACATCACCTTCTCGGACCCGGAGTTCCACAAGCGTGAGATGTCGCTGCTGGCCAGCCGCAACGCCACGCTGGAGGACTTCGACCACGTGTTGTCCGCCATTCGCGCGGGGCGAGTGCCGACGAAAGAACTCAATACTCACAGCGCCTTGCTGAAAAATCTTGCGACAGCCTTGCCAGGCTGGATGGAGCCGTCGGCTGGCGTGATCAAGGCTATCGTTGCGTGCTGATCGACGCCCACTGCCACGTCTGGCGGATCGGCGAAAACGATCACGAATGGCCGACGGCGGACCTGCCGGCGATCCATCGGGACTTCAGCCTCAAGGATATGCGGCAAGCTTCTCATTCTGATGATCTTTTCGGCGCCGTGCTCGTGCAATCGCAGCCGAGCGAACGCGACACGGTATGGCTGCTGAGCCTGGCGGCCGCCGATCCTCTGGCGTTGGGCGTCGTGGGCTGGACCGACCTTGCCGCGCCCGATGCATCGGGCCGGATCGCGGCTCTGGCGCGCGATCCGGGGCTGAAGGGTCTGCGGCCGATGCTGCAGGACCTGGTCAGCGACTGGATCCTTGATCCGAAGCTCGCGCCCGCCATCGAGGCGATGATTGGCGCGGATCTGTCGTTCGACGCCCTGGTCAAGCCGCGTCATCTGCCGGCGATCCTGGAGCTCGTCCGTCGCTGGCCCGAGCTGCGCGTCGTCATCGATCACGGCGCCAAGCCCGAGATCGCGACCGGGCGGCTTGATCCCTGGCGCGACCAGATGGCGGCGCTCGCTGAGCTCCCTGGCGTCCATTGCAAGCTCTCAGGCCTGCTGACCGAAGCTGGCGACGCGCCGACCGCCGAAGCTGTCGCGCCCTATGCGATGCACCTGATCGGCGTCTTCGGACCGGACCGCCTGATGTGGGGCAGCGACTGGCCGGTGCTGAACCTGGCCGGCGACTATTCGTCCTGGCGCGCCATGTGCGAGACCTGGGTCCCACCGACGCAGCGAGCGGCGCTATTCGGCGAGACGGCGCGGCGATTCTATCGCTTATAGGAAGACATGTCCGACGAGCCCGCCAAGAAGCGAGAATACCGCGCGCCTGCTCTGGAGAAGGGCCTCGACGTGCTGGAACTGCTGGCCGCTCACCGCGGCGGCCTGACCTTGGCCCAGATCTCCAACGCCCTGGACCGCTCGTCCAGTGAGCTGTTCCGCATGGTCCAGGTGCTGGAAGCGCGGGGCTATGTCGGCCGCGCCGCCGACGAGGACGGTCTGGTCCTGACCAACAGGCTGTTTGCCCTGGGCATGACCCGCGCCCCGGCCAAGGACCTCTTGGAAGCGGCCCTGCCGGTCATGCGTTCGGTCGCCCAGAAGGTCGGCCAGTCCTGTCATCTGGCCGTGGCCAGCGGCGACCAGATGGTCGTCGTCGCCCGCATCGAGGCGCCGGGCGACCAGGGCTTCTCGGTCCGGGTCGGCTATCGCCGCCAGATCGTCGAGGCGACCTCGGGCCTGGTGCTGTACGCCTTCCAGCCGGATGGCGTGCGCGCGCACTGGGGCGCGGAGCTGAAGACCGGCGCCTCAGCCGCGACCTGGAAGGCCTTCGAATCTAACGCCGCTCAGGCCCGCCGGGACGGCTATGTCCGCGCCAGCAGCTACGTGACCAAGGCCGTGATCGACCTCTCGGTGCCGATCCACGGTCCCGACGGCGTGGCGGCGGCCTTGACCTGTCCGTACGTCGATACGCCGAGCGCGCTGCCGGTCGCCGACACCGTCGCGGGCCTTCAGAAGGCCGCCGCCGAGATCACCAGCGAGATCCGTCCGACAGCCTAGACGGGCCGCGCTCTCCGACGCCCGTCGATTGACTTGGTGTGTTCGGAATGGAATTTTATCAGCAAGATAGATTTTACAAATGAATTGGGTGGGAGCGGGAATGGCAGGCGGCGAGGAGCGGTCCGGAACCTTGGAGCGTCTGCCGCCCCTGGGTTTCGGCGGTGGGGTCGTTGGTAATCTCTACGCGGCCATGTCGGACGGCGCGGCGCGGGGAGTCATCGAAGCCGTCCTGACCGCAGGCATCGGCTATTTCGACACGGCGCCGCACTACGGCTTCGGCCTCAGCGAAACCCGCTTGGGCGAGACCCTGGCCGATCGCGACGTGATGATCTCCACCAAGGTCGGCCGCCTCCTGGAGCCGATCGAGACCATCGAGCGTGAGCGCCACGGCTTCGTCGACGCCGCGCCGTTCGAGCCGGTGTTCGACTACACCCGCGACGGCGTCCTGCGGTCGTTCGAGGACAGCCTGCGCCGCTTGAAGCGCGACCGCGTCGACGTGCTGCTGGCCCACGACCTGGGCCGCATGACCCATGGCGACGCCCACGCCGGCCACATGCGCGACTTCCTCGACGGCAGCTACCCAGCCATGCGTGAGCTGCGCGATGCCGGCGTCGTCGGCGCGATCGGCCTGGGCGTCAACGAGCAGGCCGTTTGCGAGGAGGTCCTGGACCATGCCGACGTCGACGTCTTCCTGCTGGCGGGGCGCTATACCCTGCTAGAGCAGACGGCGCTCGAGAGCTTCCTGCCGCGCTGTGTGGCGCGCGGCGTCGGCATCGTCGTCGGCGGACCGTTCAACTCCGGCGTCCTGGCCGAGACCGGCGGCGCGCTGCACTACAATTACAAACCGGCGCACGCGGAGATCATTGAGCAGGTGGAGCGTCTGCGCCGGGTTTGCGCCGCCCATGGCGTGCCGCTGGCCGCCGCCGCGCTGCAGTTTCCGTTGGCCCATCCGGCAGTGCTCAGTGTCGTTCCCGGCATGGCGACGCCGGATCAGGTCGGCGCCGCAGTCCGCTGGCTGGACATGGCTGTTCCCGACGCGCTGTGGTCCGATCTGAGGAGCGAAGGCTTGATCCGCGCCGACGCGCCTGCCGCGCGAGAGGCGGCATGAAGCTGATCCTGCAGCATCCGCCGCTGCGGCGCGTGAGTTAAGGGGACCTACCCATGGGACGACTGACCGGTAAGACCGCGCTGGTGACGGCGGCAGCGCAGGGCATCGGCAAGGCCAGCGCCGAGCTGTTCGCCCGCGAAGGCGCGCGGGTCATCGCGACCGATCTCAATGAAGAGCTGCTGGCCAAGGTCGAGGGCTGCGAAGGCCGCCGCCTCGATGTTCTGGACCTGGACGCCATCAACGCCCTGGCCGCCGAGTTGGGTGCGATCGACGTGCTGTTCAACTGCGCCGGCTATGTTCATTCCGGCACGATCTTGGATTGCGACGAGAAGGCCTGGGCGTTCTCGAACGACATCAATGTCACCGCCCAGTACCGCACGATTCGCGCCTTCCTGCCGGCCATGCTGGAGGCCAGCAAGGGCTCGATCGTCAACATGTCGTCGGTGGCCAGCTCGATCAAAGGCGTGCCGGGCCGCTTCGCTTATGGGGCCACCAAGGCGGCCGTGATCGGCCTGACCAAGGCCGTGGCCGCCGACTTCGTGGGGCAGGGGATCCGCTGTAACGCCATCTGCCCCGGCACGGTCGACACCCCGTCTCTGAACCAGCGGCTGGCCGACACCGGCGACTATGACGCCGCCTGCAAGGCCTTCACCGCTCGCCAGCCGATGGGCCGCCTGGGCAAGCCGGAAGAGCTGGCGCAGCTGGCCCTGTACCTGGCCAGCGACGAGTCGGCGTTCACGACCGGCCAGATCCACATCATCGACGGCGGCTGGATCAACTGACATGCGCCATTGCCTGGCTCTGGACCTCAAGAACGACCCGGAGTTGATCGACCGCTACGAGGCCTGGCATGCGCCCGGCGCCGTGCCGCCGGCGGTCATAGCCTCGATCCGCGCGGCCGACATTCTGGACATGCAGATCTGGCGGCTGGGTACGCGCCTCTTCATGATCATGGAGACCGGCCCGAACTTCTCGGCCGAGGCCAAGGCCGCCGCCGATATGGCGTCGGAAGACATCCAGGCGTGGGAACGGCTGATGTGGGAATTCCAGCAGCCGCTGCCCGGCGCTGGTGAAGGCGAGAAGTGGCTGCCGATGCGCCAGATCTTCGCTCTGGACGCCCAGCCCTAACGATAGCGGTAGCGCAGCCCCAGCCGGAAGTCCCGCCCCGTACGGTGCTGGTAATTGGCGATCTGGCTGCGATCAATGAACTGGCGCGCCACCGCGTCTGTCAGGTTGGCGAAATCCGCCGCCAGGGTCAGCTGCGGCGAGATCTTGTAGCGCACCGAGACGTCGACCGTGGTCAGGGCCGAGAAGCCTTCGGCGTCCCCGCCGGTCACGGCAGGCACCGCGCCTAGATAGCGTCCGCGATGGCTGACGCCGGCGCGGGCGTCCAGGCGGCGGCCGTCATAGTTCAGCGCCAGATTGCCCACCAGGCGCGGCCCGCCCAGCGAGTCCTCGACCGTCTCCATCGCGCCGCTGGGCATGCGGTAGAGGACCTTGGACCGCGTATAGGCCAGCGAGCCCTGCACGCGCCAATGCGCCAGGCGCGAGCCGGCGGCGCCCAGTGGCGTGATCGCCGAGATCTCCACGCCGCTCAGCCGGCCCTTGCCGGTATTGGTCGGTCGGACGAACTGCCAGATGGGCAGGGCAGGATCGCAGCCCGGCGTGCTGCCGCAAGCCTCGGCCGCCACGCTGTCGGGCAGGCCGTAGGGATTGGTCGAGAACGGCGCCGGCGGGCTGTAGGTCTGCTGGACCACCGAGGCGATGGCCTTGTGATAGGCCGACACCGTGACCGCCCCGCCGTTCGGTGCATACCACTCCGCACCCAGGTCCAGGGTCGTGGCGCGGGTGGGCGTCAGCTCGGGATCGCCGGCCGAGACGCTCTTGAGGCTAGGCGTCGAGATGGTGAAACCGGGGCGCAGGCTGCGCAGGTCGGGGCGGACCATCACCCTGGCCGCGCCCATCCGCACGGTCAGGTCGTCGGCCGGCTCCCAGACCAGGTTCGCCGACGGCAGGACATCGACATAGCTGCGCTTGGCGCGCACCGGCTTCAGCGTTCCGTCGGCCTGGACCTGCGAGCCGCGCGCGTCCTGCGCCGTCCGGGCCAGGCGCAGGCCGACATCGCCCCACAGCGGGCGCCCGTCCTCGCGCGGGCGCGACAGCAGCAGATAGGCGGCGTCGTCGCGTTCGCCGATCGCATAATTGGTGGCCGCGCTGGGCTCGGGTCCCAGGCGGAAGGCGTCGCAGCCGGTCTGGGCGCAGGCCTGGCGCAGCAGGGCCAGGCCTCGGAAGATGTCCGGCGCCAGCCATTGGCCAGGCGGGTTCACCGCGCCGAACGACGCGTCCGCGCCGACCATGCGCACAAAGTCGGCGACCGGAATGGCGGCGAGGGCGGCCGGGACCAGGCTGTTCAGATTGGCGGTTGTGCCGTTGGAGCGCGAGAGGCTGACGGACTCCGTCCGGTAGTCCTTGTGCAGGACGCCCGCGCGCCATTCCAGGCCGCGGGCCGCGCCCTTCAGGTCCAGCCCGGCGGTCTTGTAGCTGTTGTCGACCCAGTTGGGATCGTCGCGGAACTCCGACAACGTCCAGGCCGAGGCGCGGTCCAGCACGGCGTCACCATAGCCCACATAGGGGTTGCGGGCGTCGCGGAAGTCGTAGGCGAAGCCGTTCACGCCGTACTGGTCCAGATGCAGGGTGTTCTGCACCGGATTGCTGAAGTCCGAGCGCGAAAAGCCTAGGAGCGCCGTGGCTTCAATGCCGCCGGACAGCTGGTGCGCGGCCGACAGGGTCGCCTGCCGGAAGATGGTGTCGAGCTCGTCGTAGCGGGCCTCGGACTTCACGTCGACGTCGTCGAAGGTCCCGGCCAGCAACACCGCGGGGCCGTCGCCCGTGCGGATCACCGGATTGATCGCGGTCACCGCGTTCAGCCCGCAGGTCGGCGGCGCGGCCGGGCCGCAGGGGCCGGCGGTGCGGAAGGTGAAGCTCTCCAGAAGGTACTCGTGCCGCTTGGCGCGCAGGGTCGCGTACAGCAGGTCCAGCGAAACGCGGGTTCTGTCCGAGGGGCGCCAGTCCAGCGCCGCGGTCAGGCCCAGGCGCGACTGGTCGGCGGTCATCAGCTCAAGGCGTGGGATGCGGGCGTGCAGGGCGGCGTTGACCTGCGCCAGGCTGGCGCCGCCCGTGGTCGCGCCGAAGCCGGGAGAGAGTGCGTCGCCGGTCTGCCAGCCGCCGGCCGTGCTGCCGGCGTCGACGGCGTAGCGGCGCGAATAGGCGGCCGAGACCAGCAGGCCCAGACGGTCGTCGGCCAGCCGGCGCGACAGCACGATCGAGCCGCGCGGCGCTAGGCGGTCGGCGCGGCTGTTCCAGGTCTGCTCGCCATACAGCAGGACGCTCTTGTCGCGCAGGTCGAAGGCCGAGCGCGTGCGGATGTCGACCGTGGCGCCCAGCGAGCCTTCGTCGACATCTGCGGTGGCCGTTTTCTGCACCCGGATCTGGCGGAAGAGGTCGGCGGCGAAGACGTTGTAGTCGAACGAGCGACCGCGGTTGGTGCCACCGCCGACATTGGAGCCGCCGAACGTCGCCAGGGTCTCCATGCCGTTGATGCGCACGCGGGTGAAGCGGCTGGCCGTGCCGCGCAGGGCGATCTGGCGGGTCTCGCCACCGTCGCTGACCGCCGCCGCGCCGGGCAGTTCGCGCAGGGCGTCGCCCAGGCTGAGCGCGCCGGAGCGGGCGATCTCGTCCTCGGTCAGGATATCGATGGGTGAGGGCGTGCGGCGCTTCAGATAGCCGGGCAGATCGGCATTGGCGATCGCCGTGACGCTGACCGGCGCGACCTCGGCCGGCGGCTCGTCGAACCGGCGCGGGGCGACGGGGACGGGCGGCAGGGCGCGTTTTGTCGGGCGGACACCCTGCGACAGGGGGATGATCGTCACCACCCCGTCGGCGCCGATCACAAAAGTCAGGCGCGATCCGGCCAGCAGGGTCGCCAGCGCCGCCTGCAGCGACATGGTTCCGCGCAGGGCCGGCGCCGGACGGCCGGCGATCAGCGGAGCAGGGGCTAGGACGACGACGCCGGCGCGCTCGGACACGGCCAGCAGCGCGCGGGCCAGCGGCTGTTCGGCCTGGTCAAAAGCAAAGGCGCTTGGACGTTGTGCGGCGAGGGCCGGAGCACTGGCCAGCAGCGCGGCCAAGGCCGCCGCTGAGCCGAGCAAAGGACGGCCGCTCATCGGGCGCGCACGACCAGGCAGGCCGGGTAATCACGCCAAACCTTTACCCTAACGATTCGACGCTTCGGACGCCCCGCCCTGGACACCGGCACTCCCCAACTGTTCTCGGTATCCTTGTTGCCGGCGACGATGCGGGGGAACGTCGCGCCGATCAATGGCGCGCCGGACAAATCAGACAAATCCGGAACTTTTTTGTGCGGATCGCCGGGCATGAAACGTTGTTCAAATCTGGTTTCGCGGACGCAAGGAAAGCCCCGATATTTCTGTAAGTTACCGGTAACTTTTTGCTTTTTCCAGCTGTGTTGGCATGCTTATCTCGATGACACCGGTGACAGAGATCCGGTGAAGGACGGCCCTCGATGGCCGCCAATTGGGGAGGAAACGATGTCAACGCCACCGCGCGCCGCGCGCTGCACGGGCGTCGGCGATTCCCTCGCCAAGCCTCCCGAAATCACCGCCTCCAAGCGCTCGGATCGACAGCTTTTTGTCGGCCGGACCTAGGCGTTCGAGACCACCTCCTCCCGAGGTGCCAACTGGGGCGGCGTCGGTCCTTCATCCCCGACGCCGCTCATCTTCTTCGGAGTAACCCATGCGTTTGAAGGCCCTGACCCTGGCCGCCGCCCTGGCGCTGACGCCGCTGGCCGCGCACGCGCAAACCGCTGAGGTTGCGCCGCCGAAGTTCCGGGCCATCAAGATCGTGCTGGTCGGGGATTCCACGACCGCCGTGCTGGGCGGATGGGGCCCAAGCTTCTGCGGCTGGCACGTGACCTCGTTCGCAGCCTGCATCAACCTGGCGCGCGGCGGCCGCTCCAGCGGCAACTACCGCGCCGAAGGCTCGTGGGCGCTGGCCATGGACGAGATCAAGTCGGGCGGCTTCACCGACACCTATGTGCTGATCCAGTTCGGCCACAACGACCAGCCGGGCAAGCCGGGCCGCTCGACGGACCTCGCTACCGAGTTTCCGGTCAACATGCAGCGTTATGTCGACGAGGTGCGTGCGGCCGGCGGCAAGCCGATTCTGGTTACGCCGCTGACCCGTCGTTCGTTCAAGGACGGCAAGCTGCTCGATGACCTGGGTCCCTGGGCTGAGGCGGTCCGCAAGGTCGCCGCCGAGACCAACACGCCGGTGGTCGACCTGCATGCTCGCAGCCAAGCCGCCGTCCAGGCCATGGGTCCGGTCGAGGCCATGAAGTTCGCCCAGCGTCCGCCCTCGGCCGAGGTGCTGGACGCCGCGACCAAGACCGGTACGACCATCGCCGCCAGCACTGGCGTTCCGGTGGCTCCGGGCGCGCCGCCCGCCGCCCAGAACAACGCCGCGGTCGAGCCGATGGGCCAGGCCAAGCTATCGTTCGACTACACCCACCTGGGCGTCGTGGGCGCCGACTACTTCTCGGCGATCGTCACCGACGAGCTGGCGAAATCCGTGCCGGCTCTGCGCCGCTACCTGATCCAGTAGGCTTCTCATGACCCTGACCCGCCGCTCCACGTTCGCCGTCCTCGGCGCCGCCTCGGCCCTGAGCGCAGCACCGGCGCGCGCTCAGGCCAAGACCGGACCGTTGCGCCTCTGGTACCGCCAGCCGGCCAAGGAATGGGTCGAGGCGCTGCCGGTCGGCTCGGGCAAGCTGGGCGCGATGATCTTCGGTGGCGTCGCGGCCGAGCGGCTGCAGCTGAACGAGGACACGCTGTGGGCCGGCGGCCCCTACGAGCCGATCAATCCCGAGGCCAACGGGGCGCTGCCGGAGATCCGCAAGCTCATTAACGCCGGTGAGTACGCCAAGGCCACCGAACTGGCCGACGCCAAGTTCATGGGCCTGCCCAAGCGCCAGATGTCGTACCAGACGATCGGCGACCTGAAGCTGGACTTCCCGGGCCTCTCCGAGGCGGGGAGCGACTATGTCCGCGATCTCGACATCGACGGCGCGATCGCCACGACCAGCTTCACGGCCGGCGGGGTGCGCTACGTCCGCGAGGTGATCGGCAGCGCGCCGGACGGCGTCATCGCCGTGCGCCTGACCGCCAGCAACAAAGGCGCGATCAGCGTCGACCTATCCTTCGCCAGTCCGCTGAAGTCCAAGCCGGCCTCGTCGGTCGAGGGCGTGCAGCTTGTCCTGGCCGGGATCAACGAACCCTCGCAAGGCATCGACGCCAAGCTGAAATTCGAGTGCCGCGTCGACGTGCGCGCCAAGGGCGGCAAGGTGAGCGGGCAGGGCGGCGTGCTGTCAGTGAAGGACGCCGACGAGGTGCTGCTGCTGATCGCGGCGGCCACCAGCTATCGCCACTACGACGACGTCTCGGGCGATCCGACGGCGCTGAACAAGGCGACGCTGGGCAAGCTTTCGACCAAGCCGTGGGCCAAGATGCTGACCGAGCACCAGGCCGACCATCGAGGTCTGTTCCGCCGCTTGGGCGTCGACTTTGGCCGCACCCGCGCCGACCTGCTGCCGACCGACGAACGCATCAAGCAGTCGCCGACCACCGACGATCCGTCGCTGGCGGCGCTGTACTACCAGTATGGTCGTTACCTGCTGATCGCCTGCTCGCGTCCGGGCAGCCAGCCGGCCAACCTGCAAGGCATCTGGAACGACAAGACGTTCGCGCCCTGGGGCGGCAAGTACACGATCAACATCAACACCGAGATGAACTACTGGCCGGCCGAGCCGACCAGCCTGCCCGAGCTGGTCGAGCCGCTGATCGCGCTGGTCAAGGACATCTCCGAGACCGGCGCGCGGATGGCCAAGACCATGTACGGCGCGCGCGGCTGGGTCACCCACCACAACACCGACCTGTGGCGGGCGACGGCCCCGATCGACGGCGCCAAGTTCGGCGTCTGGCCGACCGGTGGCGCCTGGCTCTGCAAGCACGTCTACGACCACTACGACTACAATCGCGACAAGGCCTATCTGGAGCGGGTCTATCCGTTGATGAAGGGCTCGGCGCGGTTCTTCCTGGACACGCTGGTGGTCGATCCGAAGTTCGGCGTGCTGGTCACCAATCCGTCGATCTCGCCGGAGAACAACCACGGCCACGGTTCATCCCTGGCCGCCGGCCCGACCATGGACCAGGCGATCGTCCGCGACCTGTTCGAGAACTGTCTGAAGGCCGAAGCCATCCTCGGCGCCGACGAGGCCTTTGTCACCGAACTCAAGACCGCCCGCGACAAGCTGGCGCCATACAAGATCGGCAAGGACGGTCAGCTTCAGGAGTGGCAGGAGGACTGGGACGCCGACGCCAGCGACATTCATCACCGTCACGTCTCGCACCTGTACGGCCTGTTCCCGTCGGACCAGATCTCGGTCGACACCACGCCCAAGCTGGCGGCGGCGGCCAAGCAAACCCTGGTCACGCGCGGCGATCTGTCGACTGGCTGGGCCATCGCCTGGCGCCTGAACCTGTGGTCGCGGCTGGGTGAGGGGGATCATGCCCACGGCATCCTGAAGCTGCTGCTGGGTCCCGAGCGCACCTATCCGAACATGTTCGACGCCCACCCGCCGTTCCAGATCGACGGCAATTTCGGCGGGACCTCGGGCATGACCGAGATGATCCTGCAGAGCCGTAACAACCGCATCTATCTGCTGCCGGCCTTGCCGTCGGCCTGGCCGACGGGTCACATGACCGGCTTGCGGGCGCGGGGCGCGGTCGGCGTCGATGTCCGCTGGGCGGGCGGCAAGCTCACCGAAGCCGTGCTGACCGCCAAGGTCGACGGCGAGCACACCGTGGTCCATGCCGGCTCGACGCTTAAGGTCGCGCTGAAAAAGAACCAAAGCGCCCGCCTCGTCGTGCGCAACGGCGCCTTGGTGCGCGCATGATCGGCAAGCGTCTGTTCCTCGGCCTGCTGCTGGCGACGGCGCTGAGCAATGTCGCCTTCGCCGGGACCCTGCGGGTCGGGCCCAAGGCCGCCTACAAGACCCTGACCGCCGCCGTGGAAGCTCTGCCGGTAGACGGCGGCACGATCCAACTGCAACCGGGCGAGTACCGGGAGAAGGTGACGATCGCCAAGCCCAACGTCCGCCTGGTCGGCAAGGGCGCAAAGCCTCAGGACGTAGTCATCGTCTGGAGCGACGGCGCCCGCACCGCCGGTGGCACCTTCAAGTCGTTCACGATGAACGTCTCGGGTGATGGCTTCCGGGCCAAGAACCTGACGATCCAGAACGACTACCACCTGAAGGATCCGCAGCCCTCCCAGGCCGTGGCCCTGGCCATCACCGCCGACCGCGCCGTGCTGGAGAAGGTGCGCCTGCTGGGCGCCCAGGACACGCTGTACGCCGCCTCCAAGAAGGACAAGCCCAGCCGTCAGTACTTCAAGGACTGCTATGTCGAGGGCCATGTCGACTTCATCTTCGGCGACGCCAAGGCCTTCTTCGACCGCTGCCACATCCACGGCATCGCCCACCAAAGCGTGATGATCACGGCCCAGAGCAAGGTGCGCCCCGACCAGGACAGCGCCTATGTCTTCGACCGCACCCTCATCACCGCCGACAAGGACGCCCAGGGCATCTTCTTCGGCCGCGCCTGGCGGCCGCTCGCCACGGTGATCTTCATGCGCTCGCGCATCGAGGCGCAGCTGGATCCTGCCGGCTGGCGCGAATGGACGCCCGGCAAGACCGACACGCTGAACACCGCCTATTTCGCCGAGTACGCCTCGACCGGTCCGGGGGCGAGCCCCAAGACCCGCGAGCCGCGCACCCATCAGCTGACCGACGCTCAGGCCAAGGCCTGGGATCGCCGTAAATTCCTGGCCGGCCCGGACGGCTGGAACCCCTAAGCACGAGTATCCCATGCGTCTCGACCGCCGCAGCTTCCTGACCACCAGCCTGGGCGTCGCCGCCGCCACGGGCCTGACGCCGACGACCAGCCTGGCCGCCGAGCCTTCGCCGGCCATCCCCGACGACGGCTGGCGGCTCTGGATCGACCAGGGCGCGGCCTGGAAGGACGACGTCATCCACCTGCCGGGCACGTTCGAACTGGCCAAGCTGCCGGTGAACGCGCCGACCGGCGGCTGGGGCGCGCTGGCCTCGGGCGATGCGATCACCGTCCAGCTGCCGACCACGGTGGAGCAGCACTTCTGGGGCGCGTTCGGCACGCGGCCCTATGGCGCGGACGAGTATCGCTACGCCGAGGACGACGACGTCCCGAAGTACGGCGCCTACAAGGGTGTGTCGTGGTGGAGCCGGACGATCGACATCCCGGCCTCGGCCAAGGACCAGCGGGTGTTCCTGAACATCCGCGGCGCGCGGATGCGGGCCGAGGTGTTCCTGAACGAGCAGATGGTTGGCTACTCGATCATGTCGGAGCTGCCGATCCACTGCGATCTCAGCGACGCCATGAAGCCCGGCGAGGCCAACCGCCTGTCGATCCGCATCACCAATCCGGGCGGCCGTTTCGACTGGCGCGACTCCACGACTATGATGTGGGGCAAGCTGAAGTTCTTCGCTTCGCACGGCTTTGGCGGTCTCGACCGGGGCCTGACCCTGAGCGTCCACCCGCGCGCGGCGAGGATCGACGACGCCTGGGTGCTGAACACCCCGAACGCCCGCCAGGTCACCGGCTTCATGGAGGTCGTGCTCGACAAGCCGCTGCCCAAGGCGGGGCTGGACAAGCTGAAGAGCAAGGCCGCCGTCGAGCTGACCGACGACAAGGGCGCGCCGGTCGCGGCCGCCGTCACGGTCGAGGCTGTCGAGGCGCTCGACGAGCACCGTCTGCGGGTTCGCTTCACGGTCTCGGCTCCCAGCGCCCAGATCTGGGACCTGAAGACCCCCTTCCTGCACCGTCTGCGGTTCCGCTGGGCCGAGGCCAAGGGCGCGGTCGATACGCGCGAGGTCCGTTTCGGCTTCCGCTGGTTCGGCGTCGACGGCGTTGGGACCGACGCGCTGCTGCGTTTGAACGGCCGTCGCGTGCGGCTCTATTCGGCGATCTCGTGGGGCTACTGGGGCTTCAACGGCCTGTGGCCGACGCCCGAACTGGCCAAGCGCGAGGTCACCTCGGCTCATGCCCTGGGCCTGAACGCGCTGCACTTCCACCGCAATGTCGGCAAGCCCGAGGTCTTCGACGCGATGGACGAGATGGGTCTGCTGCGGGTCATGGAGCCCGGCGGCGGTCGCCACGCCATCGGCCGCGACCTCAAGCCCGGCGAGAAGCTGTCGGAAGCCGACACCTTCAGCCGCGATTTCCTGCTCGAGAAGTGCAAGACCATGGTCCGGGCGTTCCGCTCGCGGCCGTCGCTGGTGCAGTACACCCTGCAGAACGAGATCGGCGCGAACCTGGCCAATCCCGATGTGCAGATCGTGCTGAAGGCCATGCACGACCTGGACCCCAGCCGGGCGGTCATCCTGAACGACGGCTTCGTCAAGCGTGGCGCGGCCCAGGCCATGTACCTGCCGTACAACGACCACTACTACCGCTCGGACGTCGAGGAATGGGGCGGCTGGTGGGTCGAGCACCAGGGCGCCGGCGACCAGTGGTACGACCGCTTCTACAAGTCCAAGGACGACTACATCCACATGCAGAAGGGCAAGCCCTTCATCGTCGAGTTCGGCGAGATGCAAGGGTGCGCCACGGCCGACAATCACGAGGCCATGGTCGTCGAGATCCTCAGCAAGGGCGGCAAGAGCTACGACCTGCAGGACCACAAGGACATCGTCGCGGCGACCAACAGCTATATCGAGCGCTGGGGCTTCAAGTCGGCGTTCCCGACCTCCGAGAAGCTGTGGCTGTCGGTCGGTCGCAAGGTCTACGAGTCCTGGCGCAACTACCTGGAGAACATCCGCCTGGGCGAGACGGTGGACGTGGCGGCGATCTCGGGGTGGGAGACCACCTCGATCGAGAACCACTCGGGCATCGTCGACGCGCTGCGGGGTTTCAAGGCCGATCCGACCCTGATGAGCCAGGCCCTGCGGCCAGTGATGGCGATCGCCAAGCCGCGCGGCCTGGCCTATGCCGCCGGCGAGACCGCCGAGCTGGACATCTGGTTCTTCAATGACAGCGGCCAGGCCGCGGCCGGCGAGGTCGTGCTGAGCCTCGTGGGCGAGGGCGGCGCTGTTAAGGAGCTGGGCCGTTGGCCGGTTCCGGCCCAGACGCCGGACCAGCTGAGCTACCTGCTGGCCGAGAGCTTCCGCACGCCGGTCCTGTCTCGTGCGGGCCTAAACACCCTGCGTGTGGCGTTCGGCGACGTGGTGTCGGATCGCGAGATCTGGGTGACGGCCGCCGCGTCCAAGCCCGTTAAGCCGATCAAGATCGGCGTCTCGGGCATCGCCAAGAGCCTGCGTGAGCAGCTCGCGGCCTTGCCCAATGTGTTGGTCGAGGACTTCAAGCCGGGCGTCCGTTACGCCGGCATCGTGGCCTCGGGCCTGAAGACCGACGAGATCATCCGCCGCCAGGTCGGCGAACAGACCGGCCTCGAGGCTCAGCCCAAGAAGGGCGAGAAGCCAGTTGTGGTCCTGGGCGAACTGCCGCCCGAGGTGCTGGCCGCCGCCAAGGCGGGTGTGCCGCTGCTGGCCATGGTCCAGGAAGACGGCCTGGCTGACGGCGTCGCCAAGCAGCTCTCGGGCCTCGGCCTGTTCAGCTACACGGGCCAAGTCGGCGGTCTGCGGGCGCCATGGATGGGCAACTGGAACTTCGTTCGCGCGCACTCGACCTTCGCCGGCCTGCCGGCCGACATGGCCATGAGCGTGCTGCATCAGGTCGAAGGACAGCCCTCGAATGGCCTGCTCATCGACGGCGACGGCATCGAGGTCATCGCCGCCTACAGCCGCGACCACGACCGCAAGAACGGCGCGGCCAGCTTCACCGTCCGCAAGGACAAGGCGCGGGTGCTTGTCCATCGCCTGCCGGACATGGTGGGGCCATTCCAGCAGCGCTGGCTGGCCAATGCGGTGAGCTGGCTGGCGACCGGCGCTTAAACAAGAACAGAGGGAGGGGTTTCGATGATCACCCGACGCGACACGCTGCTTGCCGCCGCCCTGGCGGCCACGCCGGGCCTCGTCATGGCCGCGCCCCGCAAGGCGCCCTTCGAACGCCTGGGCTGGGCCAGCAAGACGCCCGGCGGCGACGGCGGCAAGGTCATCCGGGTCAAGACCCTGGCCGGTGGCGGTCCCGGCTCCCTGCGCGAAGCCATCGCCGTCAAGGGCCCACGCACGATCGTCTTCGACGTCGGCGGGGTGATCGACCTGGCGCGTCACAGCATCAAGGTCACCGAGCCCTTCCTGACTATCGCCGGCGAGACCGCGCCGTCGCCGGGCATCACCCTGATCAAGGGCAGCCTGGCCATCGAGAGCCACGACGTCATTGTCCGCCACATCCGCGTTCGGGCCGGCCGCGATGGCGAGGCCAGCAAGAGTGGCTGGGAGGTCGACGGCATCACCTGCTGGAAGGCCTACAACGTCATCGTCGACCACTGCTCGACCAGCTGGGCCACCGACGAGAACCTGTCGGCCTCGGGTCCGCGCTTCACCGGCGGCGAGGATCCGGCCAAGTGGCGCGACGGCACTTCGCACCGGATCACCTTCAGCAACAACATCGTCGCCGAGGGCCTGTCGAACGCCAGCCACATCAAGGGCGAGCACTCCAAAGGCAGCCTGATCCACGACAACGCCTATGACGTGCTGATCGCCCGCAACCTCTATGCCCACAACCGCGAGCGCAACCAGCTGTTCAAGGGCGGGGTCGAGGCCGTGACGGTCAACAACTTCGTCTACGATCCCGGCACGCGCTGCATGCACTACGCCCTGAACGCCAGCGAGTGGGTTGGCCACCAGTGGCGCGTGGGCCAGCTGGCGATCGCCGGCAATGTGGTGAAGGGCGGGGTCTCGACCCGGCCGGACCTGCCGTTCCTGATCGTCGAGGGGCAAGGGGACTTGGAGCTCTACGCCTTCGACAACCCGGCCCACTATGCCGACGGGACCGAGATGCCACCGGTGCGGATCCTCAACACCGACCCGTTCCCCAAGATCAAGCACCTGACCAAGCCGTCGTTCTGGCCGGAAGGGCTGAAGCTGCTGCCCTCCAGCCAGGTCGAGGCCTATGTGCTGGCCAATGCCGGCGCGCGGCCCTGGGACCGCGACGCCGTCGACCGCCGGATCGTCCGCGAGGTGAAAGCCGGGACGGGCCGGGTGATCGACGACGAGCAGGAAGTCGGCGGCTATCCCAAGGCCTAGGGCTAATCGACATTCAGGATTCTCAGGCGCCGAGATGTCTGATTCATAGGGCTCCGTTTGATTGACGGAGCCTTATTGATGTCGGCCAAGCGTTACGAGTTGAACCAGACGCAGTGGGAGCGGATCGCGCCGTTGT
>NZ_JBXARO010000014.1:0-109912 GCF_058808315.1 Caulobacter sp. GW821-FHT11E11 | reverse complement strand
AGAACCGTTCACTTCCTCGGCTTCATTCACCTCGCCGCCGCCATGATCTGGATGCGCTGAATGTCGATAAGGTCTAGCTCTAGGCCCGCTCAACCTCAGGCCGCAAGCGTCAATGCCGCCTTGCCTTTCAGCCGTGTCTTCTGTAATAGCGCGCGTTCTCACGGAAGGCGGTCTTGCACGCACCCATCCGGGACCGGGGTTTTCCCCGCTCGGTGTGCAGGATCCATCGTGGACGTCGGACTTCCGCCGATGACCACGCCGCCTTCCACAACGGAAGAAGGAAAACATGGCGTTCTACGAACACGTGGTCATCGCGCGGCAGGATATCTCGCCGCAACAGGCCGAAGCTCTGAACGAGCAACTGAAGACCCTCATCGAAGAAAATGGCGGCCACATCGCCAAGATCGAGTACTGGGGCCTTCGCAACCTCACCTACCGCATCAAGAAGAACCGCAAGGGCCACTATTCCCTGCTCGCGATCGACGCCCCGGCGCCGGCCGTGAAGGAAATGGAGCGCCAGCTGCTGATCAATGAAGACGTTCTGCGCTTCATGACGATCCGCGTCGAAGAGCTGGACCTGGAACTGTCGCCGGTTCTGGCCCGTCGCGATCGTCCTGATCGTGCGGAACGCCCGCGCGAAGACTTTGCGCCGCAAGCGCAAGCCCAAGCGTAAGGGAGAAATAGATCATGACCGATACGACTGCTCCCGAAGCCGGCGCCGCTCCGGCCGCCGCCGCTGGCGGCGCTCGCCGCCCGTTCTTCCGTCGCCGCAAGGTTTGCCCGTTCTCGGGCGCCAACGCGCCGAAGATCGACTACAAGGACGTGAAGCTGCTGCAGCGTTACGTCTCGGAACGCGGCAAGATCGTCCCGTCGCGCATCACCGCGGTGTCGGCCAAGAAGCAACGCGAACTGGCCAAGGCCATCAAGCGCGCCCGCTTCCTGGCTCTGCTCCCCTACGTCGTGAAGTAAGGGAGACACCACGATGAAAGTCATTCTGCTCGAACGCGTTGAAGGCACCGGCGTCCTGGGCGACGTGGTCACCGTGAAGGACGGCTTCGCCCGTAACTTCCTGCTGCCGCGTCACAAGGCCCTGCGCGCCACCAAGGCCAACGAAGCGACCTTCGAAGCGCAACGCGCCGAGATCGAAGCTCGCAACGTCCGTAACCGCGAAGCCGCCGGCAAGAACGGTGAATCGCTGGACGGCACCCAGTACGTCCTGATCCGTCAGGCTGGCGAAAGCGGCCAGCTGTACGGTTCGGTCGCGGGCCGCGACGTCGCCGACGCCATCAAGGCTGAAGGCGGCAAGGTCGACCGCTCGATGATCGTGCTGGACAAGCCGATCAAGACGCTGGGCGTCCACGAAGTGAAGGTGAAGCTGCACGCTGAAGTGACCGTCACGGTCACCCTCAACATCGCGCGCAGCGCTGACGAAGCCGAGCGCCAAGCGCGCGGCGAGAACGTGATCAACTCGCAGTTCGAGGAAGATCGCGCAGCCGAAGCCGAAGCCGCCCAAGACATGGCGGAAGGCGGCGCCGGCTCGTTCGAAGGCGACCACTACGAAGCCTAGTCCCTTCCGGGATCAGAGGTTTTATCGAGAAACGGCGCGGAGCAATCCGCGCCGTTTTTTTCTGCACGATCGCGCAGAAATGCTTAGCTTGTACGCATAAGTGTCAAATCCCATGTTCGCGGTAGGGGTTGAAACCCCTTCGGGGGCGTAAGGCCGAATGGCCGGCATCCCCGAGAAAATGAGAGGGGATATCTCAATGCGCTATAGAAGCCTGCTGCTGGCCGCCGCTTCACTGACGGCCTTCGCCGCCACGGCCCACGCCCAGACCGCCGCCCCCGCTGGCGGCGACGACGCCAACACCAATGTCGAAGAGATCATCGTCACCGGCACCCGCACCGCCGGTCGCTCGCGCCTGGACAGCCTGGCGCCGGTCGACGTGGTCACCGCCAAGACGCTGCAACAGCGCGGTAGCACCGAACTGGCCGCCGCCCTGGCCGCCACGGTGCCGTCGATCAACTTCCCGCGTCCGTCCAACACCGACGGCACCGACTCGGTCCGCCCCGCCGTCCTGCGCGGCCAGGGCCCGGACCAGACCCTGGTGCTGGTCAACGGCACCCGCCGCCACACCACGGCCCTGGTCAATCTGAACGGCTCGGTGGGCCGCGGCTCGGCCGCCGTCGACCTGAACGCCATTCCATCGGTCGCCCTTGACCGCATCGAAGTCCTGCGTGACGGCGCCGCGGCCCAGTACGGCTCAGACGCCATCGCCGGCGTCGTCAACCTGCGCCTGCGCGAAGCCGATCACGGCGGCGGCGTCACGGTCACGACCGGCAAGTACATCACCAGCTTCGACGGCCTGCAGACCGGCCAGAAGCAGAAGCGCCGCGACGGCGTGACCAAGACGGTCGCCGGCTGGCAGGGCCTGAAGTTGGGCTCGGACGGCTTCCTGACGCTGTCGGCCGAGTATGTGGACCGCGACTTCACCAACCGCTCCGACACCGACACCCGCGTGACCCCGCAACGCGTCACCTCGCGCTTCGGCGATCCCGAGGTCGAGCAGGTCAGCTTCTACGCCAATGCCGGAAAGCCGATCGGCGACAACTGGGAAGCCTATGGCTGGTACGGCTATCAGCAGCGCGACGCCGAGGCTTCGGCCACCTATCGCCTGCCCACCGACGCCAGCCAGAACATCCCCAGCGTCTATCCCAACGGCTACCTGCCGCTGATCACGACCAACAACGAGGACGTCACCGCCGCCGTCGGCCTGCGCGGCGAACTGGCTGGCTGGAAGCTGGACACCAACGTCGTCTACGGCAAGAACGACCTCGACTTCGGGGTCAAGAACACCATCAACCCGTCGTACGGCCCGACCTCGCCGACCAGCTTCAAGGCCGGCGGCCTGACCTACGACCAGATCGTGTTCGGCCTGGACGCCAGCCGCGAGTTCGAGGTCGGCCTGGCCGGTCCGCTGAACGTCGCCTTCGGCCTGGAAGCCCGCCGCGAGACCTTCCAGATCAACGCCGGCGAAGTGGCCTCGTACGCACGCGGCACGGTATCCCCGTCCCTGTCGTTCGGCTCGCGCGGCTTTACGGGCTTCACGCCCAGCAACGCGGTCGACGTCGATCGTGACGCCGTCGGCGTCTATCTCGACCTGGAAGGCAAGATCACCGAGAAGCTGACCGGCTCGGCCGCCATCCGCTACGAGGACTATTCGGACTTCGGCACCAACACGAGCTGGAAGCTGTCGGGTCGCTACGACTTCACCGACGCGTTCGCCATCCGTGGCGCCGCCTCGACCGGCTTCCGGGCCCCGAGCCTGCAGCAGCAGTACTTCACCTCGACCTCGATCCTGTACATCAACCAGATCGTCGGCGGCGTGACGACGGCGGTGCCGTTCGAGACCGGCACCTATCCCTCGCTGAGCCAGGTCGGCACGGCCCTGGGCGGCAAGCCGCTGGAGCCCGAGAAGTCCAAGAACTTCTCGCTGGGCGCGGTCTACCACAAGGGCGCCTTCGAGCTGACGGTCGACGCCTACCAGATCGACGTCGACAACCGCATCGTCCTGACCGAGACCCTGACGGGCTCGGCCACGGCGGCGGTGGGCACCAACGCCCGGGTGATCTTCGACCTGCTGGCGCCTTACGGGGCCTCTGCGGCGCGCTACTTCACCAACGGCGTCGACACCAAGACCAAGGGTATCGACGTGGTGGCGCGCTACCGGATCGTCGACGAGCAGGCCGGCACGTTCGACCTGACGGCCGCGGCCAACGTCAACGACTTCAACGTCCAGCGCACCCCGACCACCACCGTGCTGCCGACGCCGGTGACCCTGTTCGCGCGCCAGGCCACCCTGCGCTTCGAGAAGGGCACGCCGCGCACCAAGGTCTCGCTGCAAGGCGACTGGAGCAAGGACCGCTTCGGCGCCACCCTGCGCACCACCTTCTACGGCAACGTCCTGTCGCCCGGCACCATCGCCGACGGCAGCGGCGACTGGCGCACGGGCAACCAGGGCATCGTGGACCTGGAAGGCCGCTACCGCTTCGGCGAGCACGCCACCGTCTCGGTCGGCGCGGACAACCTGTTCGACCAGTACCCCGACCAGGTGCCGCCGAACCTGAACACCAGCGGCGGCAACCCGTTCTCCAGCTTCTCGCCGTTCGGCTTCAACGGCCGCTTCGTCTACGCGCGCCTCGCGATCAACTGGTAGTTATCCACAGGCCTCACGGCCCGCAAACGTTTGGGCGCGGAGAGCAATCTCCGCGCCCTTTCTTTTCCTGATTACGTCAGAAACGGACGCCACCCAGGGCGCGTGCGCTTGCACATTCCACCCTCCGGAACATACACAGAATATCCCCGTTCATCTGGCCCTTCCGCATCATCGGAACGGGCGTCAAAAGTCGCCTGGCGTTAAGATCCCCCGATGTCTCTCGTGCCCGCGCTCGACCTCGTCCCTTCCCATCTTCCCGAGCCCGTCATCAACGTGGCTCCGCACAACATGGAAGCCGAGCAGGCGCTGCTCGGGGTGCTGCTGTACGACAACGCCGCCTACGAGCGGCTGACCGACAGCCTGCAGGCGCGCTGCTTCTACGAGCCGTTCCACCAGCGGCTGTTCCAGGCGATCGAGACCCACGTCCGCAAGGGCCAGCTGGCCGAGCCGATCCTGCTGGCCGACGAGTTCAAGAAGGACGCCGCGTTCGAGGAGCTGGGCGGCCTGCGCTACCTGGCCGACCTGGTCGACCGCGCCCCGCCGGCGGCCAACGCCGGCGACTATGCCCGCGTGATCTTCGACCTCTCGCTGCGCCGCGAGCTGATCCGCATCGGCGGCGACATCGCCACGACCGCCCACAGCGGCATCGGCAAGGACGACGAGAAGAAGCCAGCCCGCGACCAGATCGAGCAGGCCGAACAGCAGCTGTACAGCCTGGCCGAAAGCGGCACCGCCTCGTCGGGCTTCGTGTCGTTCGGCGACGCCCTGCGCGGCGCCGTCGAGATGACCGCCGAAGCCTACAGCCGCGACGGCGGCATGTCCGGCGTCTCGACCGACCTGATGGACCTCGATCAGAAGATCGGTGGTCTGCACCCTTCCGACTTGATCGTCCTGGCCGGCCGTCCGTCGATGGGCAAGACCGCGCTGGCGACCAACATCGCCTTCAACATCGCCAAGAAATACGCCTACGAGATCCAGCCCGACGGCACCAAGAAGACCGTCCAGGGCGGCGTCGTGGCCTTCTATTCGCTGGAAATGAGCGCCGAGCAGCTGGCCCTGCGTATGCTGGCCGACGCGTCGGGCGTGTCGGGCGACAAGCTGCGTAAGGGCGAGATCGACGCCTCGGAGTTCGGGCGCGTGCGCGACGCGGCCATGGAGCTGCAGGAAGCGCCGCTGTTCATCGACGCCACCGGCGGTATCTCGATCGCCAAGCTGACCGCCCGCGCCCGTCGCCTCAAGCGCCAGCACGGCCTGGATCTGGTCGTGGTCGACTACCTCCAGCTGGTCACCGGCTCGGACCTGTCGTCCAACGCCAGCCGCGTGCAGGAAGTCTCGCAGATCACCATGGGCCTCAAGGCCCTGGCCAAGGAACTGGCCTGCCCGGTCATCGCCCTCTCGCAGCTGTCGCGTCAGGTCGAACAGCGTGACGACAAGCGGCCCCAGCTCTCCGACCTTCGGGAATCGGGCTCGATCGAACAGGACGCCGACATGGTGTGGTTCGTGTACCGCGAGGCCTACTATGTGGGCCGCGCCGAGCCGCGCGAAGGCACGCCCGAACACCTGCAATGGCAGGAGGACATGGACCGCCTGCACGGCCTGGCCGAGGTGATCATCGCCAAGCAGCGTCACGGCCCCATCGGCACCGTACGGCTGTCGTTCAACAGCGACACCACCCGCTTCGGAAATCTGGCCCGCGACCACTACTTCGCCCAGGCGCGGAACATTCCGTCGGACGAATAGGCGCGGGTTTGACGAACGAAGGCTCGACGGCCACGGTCGGCGCTCCGCTGCTCTAGCCGACGAGTCACATGGACTTCAGCCCCCTGCCCACCTCCAGCCTGGTCGGCGCCTTCCTGCTGGCGTTTCCGGCGCTGTTCTCGATCGTCAATCCGGTCGGGGCCTCGCTGATCTTCGACCAGGCGATGGGCGGCCGCAGCCGCGGCGAGCGGCGCAAGCTGGCGCGGCAGATCGGCTTCTACGCCTTCCTGGTGCTGCTGGGCTCGCTGCTGCTGGGCGGCTACATCCTCAACTTCTTCGGCGTCAGCCTGGGCGCCCTGCGGGTGGCCGGCGGCCTAGTCGTGGCCATCCGCGCCTGGGGCCTGCTGATGGACCCGCAGGAGCACGAGGACCGCAAGACCAGCCAGGCCGAGCCGGTCCAGAGCCACGAGGACGTGGCCTTCTTCCCGCTGACCATGCCGTTCACGACCGGCCCTGGCTCGATCTCGGTGGCCATCGCGCTGTCCTCGCAGCGCCCGACCGAGGGCGCGGCCGTGGCGCCGTTCTTCCTCGGCGCGGGCCTGGCGGCCGCCGTGGTCGCGATCATGGTCTGGCTGTTTTACAGCGCCTCGGGCCGGGTCATGCGCCTGCTGGGCCCGTCCGGCGCCCGCGTGCTGTCGCGACTGGTCGCCTTCCTGTTGCTGTGCATCGGCGTGCAGATCATCGCCTCGGGCGCCGAGAGCCTGGTGGGCAAGTTCATGACCACGCACCACGGTTAGACCGTTGAACCCAAAGGCCGCGTCCGCTACGCGAAGCCGGTGACCGAAGCCCGCCTGACCCTCGACCTGGACGCCCTGGCCGCCAACTACGCGGCGCTGAGCAAACGCGCCGGCGGCGTGGAACTGGCGCCGGCGGTGAAGGCCGACGGCTATGGCCTGGGCGCGGGCCCCATCGCCGACCGGCTGTGGGCCGAGGGCGCGCGGACCTTCTATGTCGCCCGCCTGTCCGAAGGCGTGGCCCTGCGCCAGGCGCTGGGCGACCGCGACGCGACGATCTACGTCCTGGACGGCGCCACGCCGGGCTCGGGCGACACGCTGGAGGGCGCGAACCTTACGCCCGTGCTCAACAGCCTGCCGCAGATCGAGGCCTGGAACGCCCAGGCGCGCGCCGGCCGGCTGAAGGCGGCGCTGCACATCGACACCGGCATGAACCGCCTGGGCCTGCGTCCTGAGGAAGTGAAGGTGCTGGTCGGGGCGTTCGATCGCCTCAAGCGCTTGGACCTCGAGCTGGTCATCAGCCACCTGGCCTGCGCCGACGTCCCCAGCCATCCGCTGAATCAGAGCCAGCTGGAGCGCTTCCAGGAGGCTGCCGCCCTGCTGCCGAACGCGCGCCGCAGCCTCTCCAACTCCGCCGGCCTGTTCCTGGGCGAGGGCTATCGTTTCGACCAGGCGCGGCCGGGCATCAGCCTCTATGGCGGCGGTCCCGAAGGCGTGCCGCATCCCGAGATCCGCGCCGTCGCCACGGTGGAAGCGCCGATCCTGCAGGTCCGCGTCGTGCCGCGCGGCGAGACCGTCGGCTACGGCGCCGATTGGACCGCGCCCGACACCACCCGCGTGGCCATCGTCGCGGCCGGCTATGCCGACGGCGTGCTGCGCGCCAGCCATCCCAACGGCCAGGCCTGGTTCGACGGCGCGCGTCGCCGCCTGCTGGGCCGCGTATCCATGGACCTGATCGCCGTCGAGATCACCGACTGCGACGCAGCTCGTCCCGGCGCGATGATCGAGCTGTTTGGTCCCAACCTGCCGATCGACGACGCCGCCAGCGCCGCCGGCACCTCGGCCTATGAACTGCTGACCCGCATCGCGCCGCGCGCCCGCACGGTTGTGGTCGGCTAGCCCGCCAGGGCCCGCAACCGAGCGGCGTTGACCGTCTCCGCCGCCGCTTTCAGCACATGGACATTATCCGCCGAGCCCTCGGCGGAGACCGCGAACCGGTCGGCGGCCACGATGCTGTAGCGGCCGGACTTGGAGTCGGTATCCCAGGCCTCGGTGACCATGCGCCCGCCCGCCGTGGTGGTGGTCTCGTAGCCCGTCGCCGTGCGCCGCGTGCTCGACGCGCCTTGGGCGTCGTCGGAAGCCCCGACGCTGCCGATCGCGCCCAGGTCGGTGACCTCCAACACGAAGGCCGAGGTGCCCTTCACGTAGCGCGCGCTGGCCTTGGTCATGTTGGGTTCGGGGCCGGTCGTCGCGGCTACTGCGCCGCGCGCGAAGCCGCCGACACTGGCCGGCAGAAGATCCTTCAGGCCGGCGGGGTTCAGCGCCTGCGTACCCTTCTGGGCCGCCTTGTCGGCGCGCTCGGACTCTTTCTCCAGCTCACGAAGGTCGACCGACTTGCCATTGACCTCGACCGGACCGGATGCGCGCCGCTCGCCTTCACGGCCGCAGCCGGCCAGCGCCATCACGACGGCCACCGCCACGCCCCAACGCCACGCCTTGCTCCCAGCCATGAGCTCCTCCGTGCCTGCCACCCTAACGCGTGTTGCGCCGCTTGGCTGCGTCCGGCTTTGGCGCAGCGGCCCGCCAACCTGTAGTCTGCGATCATCCGAGAATCAGGAGACCTCATGGCCCGCGACGGCGCCGTTTACGCCTGCCAGTCCTGTGGCGCGGTCCAGACCAAGTGGTCCGGCCAGTGCCCCGCCTGCCAGAGCTGGAACACCCTGGCCGAAGAGGTCGGCGCCCGGCCGCCCGGCGCCCTGGCGTCCACCAAGGCGACCCGCGTGCGCGGCCTGCAGTTCACGGGGCTGGAGAGCGACACCGCCCCGCCCCCGCGCATCATGACCGGCGTCGACGAGTTCGACCGCGTCTGCGGCGGCGGCGTCGTGCCGGGCTCGGCCATCCTGATTGGCGGCGACCCCGGCGTGGGCAAGTCGACCCTGCTGCTGCAGGTCTGCGCCAGCGCCGCCCTGCGGGGCGTGTCTTGCGCCTATATCTCCGGCGAAGAGGCCGTCGAGCAGATCCGCGGCCGCGCCGACCGCATGGGCCTGGCGAAAGCCAATGTCAGCCTGGCCGCCGAGACCTCGCTGCGCGACATCCTGGATGGTCTGAAGCGCGACAGCTTCGACCTCGTCGTCATCGACTCGATCCAGACCATGTGGAGCGACGCCCACGAGGCCGGCCCCGGCACCGTCACCCAGGTCCGCGCCTGCGCCACCGAGCTGGTGCGCCTGGCCAAGAAGAAGGGCGTGGCCATCCTGCTGGTCGGCCACGTCACCAAGGACGGCCAGATCGCCGGCCCGCGCGTGGTCGAGCACCTGGTCGACGCGGTCCTCGCCTTCGAGGGCGAGCGTGGCTATCCGTTCCGCATCCTGCGCGGGGCCAAGAACCGCTTCGGGGCCACCGACGAGATCGGCGTCTTCGAGATGGGCGATGTCGGCCTGCGCGAGGTCAAGAACCCCTCGGCCCTGTTCCTGAACGAAGGCGGCGAGCGCGCGGCGGGGGCTGCGGTGTTCGCCGGCATCGAGGGTTCGCGGCCCGTCCTGGTGGAGTTCCAGGCCCTGGTCGCGGCTTCCGCGTACGGAACACCCAGACGCGCCGTGGTCGGATGGGATTCCGGTCGCCTGGCCATGGTCCTGGCCATCCTTGAATCCCGATGCGGCCTTGGTTTTGGCGACAAGGACGTCTATCTGAACGTCGCTGGCGGCCTTCGGATCACGGAGCCGGCGGCCGATCTCGCGGCGGCGGCGGCCCTGGCCTCCTCCGCCCTGGACGTCGCCCTGCCCCAGGACTGCGTCGTGTTCGGCGAACTCAGCCTGTCGGGCGAAGTACGGCCCGTCAGCCGGATGGAGACGCGTTTGAAGGAAGCCGCGAAACTGGGATTTGGCCGGGCGCTCGGACCGCTCTCCGGCCTTCCGGAAGGCGGCGGAGCTCTGCCCGTGGCGGGTGTCGCCCGCGTGGCCGACGCCGTGCGCCGCATCGGCGACGAGATCTGGACGAGCCTGACGTGACGCCTTTCGACATCATCGCCGGTCTCCTGCTTCTGGTTTCCGGCGTCACCGGCTGGATTCGCGGCGCCTCGCGCGAGCTGACCTCGGCGCTGTCGTTCATCTTCGCCGCCGCGATCGCGCTGTTTGGCCTGCGCATCAGCGGCCCGATCTTCCGCAAGCTCATGGACCCCGACTGGGCCGCCACCGCGTGCGCCGTGCTGGTGGTGTTCGTGATCTTCTTCCTGATCTTCCGCCTGATCGGCGGCCGGCTGACCGCCAGCCTGCACGAGACCTCGGCCGGCGCGCTGGATCGCGCGGTCGGCGCGACCTTCGGCGTGATCCGCGCCTGCGTGATCCTGGGCGTCTTCAACCTGCTGCTGCACCTGGCCACCCCGCCCGACCGCATGCCGCGCTGGGTGCAGGATTCGATGTTCTATCCCCTGTCCGAAGCCAGCGGCACGGTGCTGAAGGTCTTCGCGCCCAAGGGCAAGGCGCTGGCCGGCAGGCTGGCGCCCGCGATCAAGGACGCCGTCCGAGAAAACGCTCCCGAAGGGGGCGGCGACAATACGTCCGGCGAGAAGTCGTCCGGAAAAGGCTATGATGATGACCAGCGTCGCAAGCTCGACGACCTGGTGGAGAAATCGCGATGACCTTCCTGGGCCAATCGACCGACCGCTATTCCTCTTCTCCCGTCCGTGATCCCGAGGACGATACGCTGCGCCTGGAGTGCGGCGTGTTCGGCGTGTTCGGCGTCCGTGACGCAGCGGCCATCGCGGCGCTGGGCCTGCACGCCCTGCAGCATCGCGGCCAGGAAGCCTGCGGCATCGCCGCCTTCGACGGCGGCCGCTTCCACACCGAGCGCCACATGGGCCATGTCGGCGACGCCTTCACGGGCTCTGACCTGGTGCAGCGCCTTCCCGGCAACATGGCCATCGGCCACACCCGCTATTCCACGGCCGGCGGCGCGGGCATCCGCAACGTCCAGCCGATGTTCGCCGATCTCGAGACCGGCGGCGTGGCCATCGCCCACAACGGCAACCTGACCAACTTCCTGACCCTGCGCGAGCGCCTGGTGCAGGAAGGCGCGATCTTCCAGTCGACCTCGGACTCGGAAGTGATCCTTCACCTGATCGCCCGCTCGCGGAAGGCCAAGATCGTCGACCGCTTCGTCGACGCCGTCGGCCAGATCGAAGGCGGCTACGCCCTGGTGGCGATCACCAACAAGAAGATGATCGGCCTGCGCGACCCGCTGGGCATCCGCCCGCTGGTGCTGGGCGACCTGGACGGCAAGCCGGTCCTGGCCTCGGAAACCTGCGCCCTCGACATGATCGGCGCCCGCTTCGTGCGCGACATCGAGCACGGCGAGATGGTGGTCATCGAAGAGACCGGCATCACCTCGACCAAGCCGTTCCAGACCCAGGCTGCGCGCCCCTGCGTGTTCGAATATGTCTATTTCGCCCGTCCCGACAGCGTCGTGAACGGCCGCTCGGTCTATGGCGTGCGCAAGCGCATGGGCCGCAACCTGGCCAAGGAAACCGGCATCGACGCCGATGTCGTGGTGCCGGTGCCGGACTCGGGCGTGCCCGCCGCGCTGGGCTTCGCCCAGGAGAGCGGCATCCCGTTCGAGATGGGCATCATCCGCAATCACTATGTGGGCCGCACCTTCATCCAGCCGACCCAGGGCGTCCGCGAGCTGGGCGTGCGCATGAAGCACAGCCCCAATCGCGCCATCCTGGCCGGCAAGCGCGTCATCCTGATCGACGACTCGATCGTGCGCGGCACTACCTCGCTGAAGATCGTCCGCATGGTCCGCGAGGCCGGCGCCAAGGAGGTCCACCTCCGCTCGGCCAGCCCGCCGATCAAGTGGCCCGACTTCTACGGCATCGACATGCCGGAACGCGAACAGCTGCTGGCGGCCAACAAGTCGCTGGAAGAGATGGCCAAGTTCCTGGAAGTCGACTCGCTGGGCTTCCTGTCGGTCGAGGGCCTGTACGACGCCCTGGAAGCCGGTCCCCGCGACCCGGCCGCCCCGCAGTTCACCGACCACTATTTCACCGGCGACTACCCGACCCGCCTGACGGACCGCGAGATCGCCGAAGGCCGCAACGAAACCAACGACAAGCAGCTCTCGCTGCTGGTCAGCGCCTAAGCCGATCACCTCCAGATGGGCCTGAAGAGCGTTCTCGAGAAGCTGAAGCTCGAGCCGTACGTCATCGCGCTGTTCGGCATGGTCTTGCTGGCCTCGATCCTGCCGGTGCGGGGCGAGGTCGCCGACGGCCTGAACATCGTCGTCAAGCTGGCCATCGCCCTGCTGTTCTTCCTGCACGGCGCCAAGCTGTCGCGCGAGGCCGTGGTCGCCGGGATCACCCACTGGCGGCTGCACCTGCTGATCCTGGCCTTCACCTTCGTGATGTTCCCGGTCCTGGGCCTGGTCGCCAGCAAGCTGCCGATCCTGCCCACGACCCTGGCGGCGGGCATGCTGTTCCTGTGCTGCCTGCCCTCGACCGTGCAGTCGTCGATCGCCTTCACCTCGATCGCCAAGGGCAATGTCGCCGCCGCCGTCTGCGCGGCCTCGGCTTCCAACCTGTTCGGCATCTTCATCACGCCGGTGCTGGTGGGTCTGCTGATGCACACCCAGGGCGGCGCGGCCGGCGGCTGGAAGTCGGTGCAGGACATCGTCGTGCAGTTGCTGCTGCCCTTCGTGGTCGGCCAGATCGCCCGCCCGTGGGTCAGCAAATACATCGACCGGCACAAGCAGCTGGTCGGCTATGTCGACCGGGGCTCGATCCTGCTGGTGGTCTATGCCGCCTTCAGCGAGGCCGTGGTCGGCGGCATCTGGCACAAGGTCTCGGCGGCCGAGATGGGCCTGCTGCTGCTCGCCTGCTGCGTCCTGCTGGCCATCGTCCTGGCCGCCACCACCTACGGCTCGCGCGCCCTGGGCTTCAACCGGGCCGACGAGATCACCATCATGTTCTGCGGCTCCAAGAAGAGCCTGGCCACCGGCGTGCCGATGGCCAACATCCTGTTCCCCGGCCCGACGGCGGGGATCATCGTCCTGCCGCTGATGATCTTCCACCAGATCCAGCTGATGGCCTGCTCGGTCATCGCCCAACACTACGCCAAGCAAGCCCAGACGGAGACGGCGGAAGCCTGAGGTTTCCGTCGTCCCTTCCCTGCTCTAGAACCCGCCCATGACTTCCGACTCCTCCCAGCCGCTGGCCGGCCGCATCGCCCTCGTCACGGGCGCCACGCGCGGCATCGGCGAAGCGGTCGCCCTGGGCCTGGCCAAGGCCGGCGCCCATGTGATCGCCGTCGGCCGGACTCAAGGCGCGCTGGAAGCCCTGGACGATGAGATCCTGGAAGCCACCGGCGAGCGCGCCACCCTGGTCCCGCTGGACCTGCGCGAGCCCGACGGCCTGGACCATCTGGGCGCGGCCATCCATCAGCGCTGGGGCAAGCTGGACATCGTGGTCGGCGCGGCCGGCCTGCTGGGTCCCCTCACGCCCGTGAGCCACCTGGAGCCCAAGGGCTGGGACATGATCCTGTCCACCAACCTGACGGCCAACTGGCGCCTGATCCGCGCCATGGACCCGCTGCTGCGCGCGTCGGACGCCGGCCGCGCCCTGTTCTTCTCCAGCAGCGTGGCCAAGACCCGTCCTGCCTTCTGGGGCGCCTATGCCGCGACCAAGGCGGCCCTCGAGGCGATCGTCGACGTCTATGCCGACGAGACTGAGAACACCCCCATCCGCGCCCTGTGCGTCGATCCCGGCGCCATGCGCACCCGCATGCGGGCCGGCGCCTTCCCGGGCGAAGATCCCAAGACCGTCGCAGCGCCGGAGACCATCGTCCCGTTCGTGGTCGATCTGGTGCGTCCGGACCGCGACCCGCCCAAGGGCGTGGTGCGCTTCAAGGACCGTGGGCAGGAATCACCCAGCATCGACGCCTGAGACCGGTACCTCTCCCTCGGGGCTGGAATTGTTACAGAAATAGATCTCAGAGTTGTATTCGGGTGAAAAATGCTACCCTGGAGCTGATCCGGGGAACAATGTTTTGCGACGATCTCGCAAATTAGCGCCCCGTTAACCCACAAGCCGCGACACGTTGCCGCACGGCAACGACGCCGTGTGCTGGGGTCTGCAACATGGCGCTGTTCTCTCGCGGCCGTGACAACGGTGACATGGCCCGCATCTCCGACCTGGAAGGCGTTGTCGCCGCGATCCAGCGCTCGCAGGCGGTCATCGAGTTCAATCTCGACGGCACGATCATCACGGCCAACGACAACTTCCTGAAGACCCTGGGCTACAGCCTGTCGGAGATCCAGGGCCGCAAGCACAGCCTGTTCATCGAGGCCTCGGAGGCCGAGAGCCCCGCCTATCGCGAATTCTGGCGTCGCCTGAACGCCGGCGAGTTCTTCGCCAGCAAGTACAAGCGCCTGGGCAAGGGCGGCCGCGAGATCTGGATCCAGGCCTCGTACAACCCGGTGTTCGACAAGACTGGCAAGCCGGTGAAGGTCATCAAGTTCGCTTCGGACATCACCGCGATCGAGATCGAGCGCGCCCGCAACGAAGCCGAGCGTGAAGAGACCCAGCAGGAGCAGGAGCTCGTCGTCTCGGCCCTGGCCGACAGCCTGGGCCGCATGGCGCGCGGCGACCTGACCGCCCGCATCGAAGCGCGCTTCGACGGCCGCTACGCCCAGCTGAAGGAAGACTTCAACGCCGCCATCGACAGCCTGCGCGACGCCATGAGCGCCATCGCCGAGGCCGCCAGCGGCATGGAGAGCGGCGCCAACGAGATCGCCAGCGCTTCCAACGACCTGTCCAAGCGCACCGAGCAGCAGGCCGCCAGCCTGGAAGAGACGGCCGCTGCGCTCGACGAGATCACCGCCACGGTCAAGCGCAGCGCCGACGGCGCCAAGCAGGCCTCGGCCGCGGCTTCCGCCGCCAGCACCGACGCCGACCGCTCGGGCGAGGTGGTCGACCAGGCCATCACCGCCATGGGCGAGATCGAGAAATCCTCGGCCCAGATCGGCAACATCATCGGCGTGATCGACGAGATCGCCTTCCAGACCAACCTCTTGGCCCTGAACGCCGGCGTCGAAGCCGCCCGCGCCGGTGAAGCCGGCCGTGGTTTCGCGGTCGTCGCTCAGGAAGTCCGGGCCCTGGCCCAACGCTCCGCCGACGCCGCCAAGGAGATCAAGACCCTGATCGCCAATTCGACCGCCCAGGTCGAGCGCGGCGTCCGCCTGGTCGGCGACACCGGCACGGCGCTGAGCGGCATCGTCAGCAAGGTCGGCGAGATCAACAGCCTGATCCGTGAGATCGCCGAGTCCTCGCAGGAACAGGCCACCGGCCTGAACCAGGTCAATGCCGCGGTGAACCAGATGGATCAGGTCACCCAGCAGAACGCCGCCATGGTCGAGCAGGCCAACACCTCGTCGGCGTCGCTGCGCGGCGAAGCCCAGGACCTGGCCCGCCAGGTGTCGCGCTTCCAGACCGGCGCCCGCGCGCCGATCCGCCGTCCCGAGCCGGTCCAGGCCCGCGCCCCGGTCCACACGCCGCGCGCCAAGGCCTTCGCCCGTCCGGGCGGCGCGGCCGCGGCTCCAGCCACCGAGTGGGAAGAGTTCTAGTGGGGGGAGCGGACCTGCCTTAGCAGCAGGTTCGCCGTGGCCGCCGCCGAGCCGTCACCGGTCAGGGCGGCGGCCACGATCACACCGTCCTTCATCGACCAGGCCACGACCGCGCCAGCGCCCGGCGTGCCGCCCAGATGGCCCAGCCACAGGTCCTTGCTCCCGTCCGGCGCCGGAACCTCCACGACCATCGCGCCCAGGCCATAGAAGCTGCCGGCGTCGAACATCGGATAGAGCTTCCCGAACATCGCCTGCACGGTTTCCTGCTTCAGCAGCTTGCCGCCCAGCAGCGCCGCCCAGACCCTGGCCATGTCGCCAGCCGAGCCCACGACGGGGCCTGCTGGACCGGCCCAGGCCGGCTCGATCGGCGCTTCCTTGGCCGAGACCAGCTTGGCCACGTCTTCGGCCTTGTCGCCATCGCTCAGCATCCGCAGCGACGTCAGCCCCAGCGGCTTGATGATCCGCGCCTCGATCGCGGCCTGCCAGGACTGGCCGTCGACCGTCTCGATCACCTTGCCCAGCAAGGCGTAGCCGGTGTTGGAGTAGCGCCAGCGCTCGCCCGGACACGACATGGCGCCGTGACGGGCGATGATCTTCACGTCCTCGTCCAAGGTGTGGGCGCGGTGCTCCGCCCTCGCCTTCAGGTCCTCGTTGGCGCTGAACAGGCCGCCGGTGTGGGCCAGCAGGTCACGGATGGTCACCACGTCGCCATTCGGCGCGCCGGCGACGTACTTGCCGATCGGGTCTTCCAGCTTGAGCTTGCCGGCCTCGACCAGCTGCAGGGTCACGATGGCGACCAGGCTCTTGCCCGCGCTGGCCCAGAACAGCATCGGCGGCTGGTCGCCGCTGTCGGTGCGCTCCCAGGCGCCCTTGCCCGGCACGAGGACGGCCGCCGTCATGGCCGGCGCCTTGGTCGCGGCCTTGGCCTGCAGGAACCCGGCCTCCAGCCGCGCGACGGTTTCGGGATCAAGCGCGGCCTTCGGAACCTCGGCCAGCAAAGGCGGTGCGACGGGCGCATGCAGCGGCGGACCGACATAGGTCACCGCGCTCTTGCAGACGACGGGCTTGTAGTCGGCCGCCAGCGCGCTCGCCGGCAGAGCCGCCAACACCATCGCCAGTCCCATGCCCCGCATCACCACGCTCCCGGTTCAGCTTCAGAAGGCTAAACGCGTATGGCGAAGTTTAGGCTCAGCGCTTCGGCTTCCCCGGACCGGTGTTGCCGCGCACGGTGCGCGCGCCCGACACCGGACGCTTGGGGCCCGCCGCCTTGCCGCCGGCCGACTTGACGCCGACCTTGTAGCTGGGAGTCGTCGAGACCTTCTTCTGGACCTTGGGGCCCAGCTTCTTGACCGACTTGACGGCGGCCTTGCCGGGCTCGGCCGCCGGAGCGCCCTCGACCGGAGCCGCGGCGACCTTCGCAGGCGCCTTCTTCTTGACCGGCTTGGCCAAGCGCGGATCGGGCAGACCGGCTTCGATCGCGGCCTTGGCGGCGGCCTCGTCGGCGATGCGCTTGGACTTCTTGACCGTGTTGCGCGAGGCGCGGATGCGTTCCTCCTCGCGCTCGCGGCGTTCGAACTCGCGCTTGCCCCGGCCGCTGTGGCCCTTGGCCTCGCCGTCGGCATAGGGGTTGGCGCCCGACTTGATGGTGATGCGCAGCGGCACCCCCGGCAGGTCGAAGCTCTCACGCAGGGAGTTGATCAGATAGCGCCGATAGTGGTCGGGCATCTGGTCGGCGCGGCTGGAGAACAGCACGAACGTCGGCGGACGGGCCTTGGTCTGGGCCATGTACTTCGGCTTCACGCGACGGCCCGAGACGGCGGGCGGCGGGTGGCGCTGCATGGCCATCTGCAGCCAGTCGTTCAGGTCGCGGGTCTTGACCTTGGTCGACCAGTCCTTGTGGATCTTCAGCACGGCCGGCATCAGCTTGTTGACGCCGCTGCCGGTCTCGCCCGACAGCGCCACGACCGGCGCGCCGCGCACCTGGGGCAGCATGCGCTCGGCGTGCTCGCGGAAGGCCGCCAGGGTCGCGGCCTGGTCCTCGATCAGGTCCCACTTGGCCAGGCAGAACACCAGGGCGCGCCCTTCCCGCTCGGTCAGGTCGGCGATCTGCAGGTCCTGGATCTCGAACGGGTGGGTGGCGTCCATCACCAGCACCACGACCTCGGCGAAGGTGATGGCGCGGATGGTGTCCTGGGTGGAGAGCTTCTCCAGCTTCTCCTGGACCTTAGCCTTCTTGCGCAGGCCGGCAGTGTCGACTAGGCGGACCTTCTTGTCGCCCCAGACCCAGTCTACCGAGATCGAGTCGCGGGTGATGCCGGCCTCAGGACCGGTCAGCAGGCGCTGCTCGCCGATCAGGCGGTTGATCAGGGTGGACTTGCCGGCGTTCGGACGGCCGACGATGGCCAGCCGGATCGGCTTGTCCTCATCGTCCTCGTCATCCGAGTACTGGTCCTCGGGAACGGCTTCCAGCATGGCGGCGTAGAGCTCTGCCATGCCTTCGCCGTGCTCGCCCGAGATCGGGATCGGCTCGCCCAGGCCCAGCTTGTAGGCCTCGCCGATGCCCGACTGGCCAGCTTTGCCCTCGGCCTTGTTGGCGGCGATGATCACCGGCTTGCCGCGACGGCGCAGCAGGGTGGCGAACACCTCGTCCAGCGGCGTCACGCCTTCACGGGCGTCGTAGATGAACAGCGAGAGGTCAGCTTCCTCGATCGCCAGCTCGGTCTGGGCGCGCATGCGCGCTTCAAGGCTCTCGTCGGAGACGTCCTCGAAGCCGGCGGTGTCGATCAGGTGCAGGTCCAGGTCGCCCAGGCGGCCGTCGGCGTAGCGGCGGTCACGGGTGACCCCCGGCTGGTCGTCGACGATGGCCAGCTTCTTGCCGGCCAGACGGTTGAACAGCGTGGACTTGCCCACATTAGGGCGGCCGACGATGGCGAGTTTCAAAGGCATAAGGCGTCCAGTAGTCGATTTTTGCCTTTCCCGCAAAAGGCTGCGGAAAAAGCGAAGGCCCGGGCCAGCTTTCGCGGACCCGGGCTCAAGAGCATTTCAAGTTATCGGCGGGCCTCGGAAGGCCCGTTTTAGTCAGCGGATGGCGACCAGTTCGGCGTCGTCCGTGACGAGATAGATGGTGTCGCCGACCGCGATCGGATTCAGCAGGACCGGCGCGCCGATCTTCAGGGTCTTTTCCTTGGCGCCGGTCTTGGCGTTCAGAGCGACGGCTTCACCAGCGCTGGACACCGTGATCAGGCGGCCATTGGCCAGGATCGGGGTCGACCACAGGATCGGATGCTTGGCGCGCTTCTTCTTCTGCTTCTTGGACAGGGCCTCGGTGTTGTTGAGGTCCTGGATCCAGTAGACCGAGCCGTTCTCGCGCGAGACGCAGATCACCTGGCCGGCCTTGTCGACGACGAAGACGACGTCGCCGGCGGCCCACGGGGTGGTGATTGCGGTCACCGGCAGGCTCCAGCGGGTCTGGCCCGTGCGCAGGTCGGTGGCGGCGAAGACGCCCGAGTGGCTGACGGCGAAGACGTCGCCCTTGTAGATCACCGGGCGGCCCGGGATGTCGCGGATTTCCGACAGCGCGTTGGTGCGGCTGGCGCGGCTCAGGGCCTCGCTCCACAGGTCGTTGCCGTTGGCGCTGCGCAGGGCCACCAGTTCGCCCGAGGCGAAGCCGGCGACGACCGTGTCGCCGCTGACGGCGGGGCTCGAGGCGGCCAGGATGCGGGCGGGCTCACTGAGGGCCTGGTAGGTCCAGCCCGGCGCGCCGTTCTCGGTGGCGTAGGTCAGCAGTTCGTTGTCGGTCGAGACCACGAACACGCGGCCGTCGGCGACCGTCGGGGCGCCGTGGATCGGGGTCGAGGTCTGCTGCGTCCAGCCGATATTGCCGGTCGCGGCGTCGATCTGGGCCACGAAGCGGAAGCCCGAGGCGACATACAGCTTGTTGTCCGGACCGACGGCGACGCCGCCGCCGAAGCCCAGGCGATCGTTCTTCTTGGGCATCAGGCCCATGAAGCCGCCCTTGATGGTCGGGCCGGCAGCCGGACGCAGGTCCTTGCGCCAGATCTGCGAGCCGGACTTGGCGTCCAGCGCCACGACGTCGGCTTCACCGTCCATCACATAGATGCGGCCCTCAGCCGAGACCGGCGGGGCGGTGACGTGGAACTTCTTCCCGCCCTTCTTGCCGAAGCCCTTCTTCCAGGCGACCTGGAAGCCCTTGCCGGCGTCGACGTGCTCGACCGACTGCTCGGCGTTGCCGCCCGGCAGGCGCCATTCGGTCTGGGCGACCGGATCAGGCAGGAAGAAGTCGGCGCCCTTCAGCGATTCATTGGCCTCGACCTTCTGGTCGAAGGCTATGATCGAGATGCGCTGGCCCTGGCTGGCCGTGGACTTGTTCTTGTCCTTGCCGCCGAAGGGATTGATTTTCGAAACCGTCGAGCAGCCGGTGATGGCCACGGACGCGGACATCAGCGCGACCAGGGCGACGGAACGCTTGGAGATCATCATGCGGCTCATTGAGAGGCGTTGGGGCCGGCGGCGGCGGCGTTGGGCGCGAGACCGGCGGGCAGTTGGCCCATCGGCGGCATCGGAGGCAGTTTGGCGGCGGCCTTCACGGCCGCGCCCAGGTCCTTGGCGGCGCCCGAGTCGATCAGCTGCATCGCCGCCTTGGCGCGCTGGCGCACTTCTTCGGACGTGCTGGTGTCGAGCGAGTTGGCCAGGATGACGAATTCGGCGCGCGCGCCGGCCAGGTCGCCGGCCTGCAGCTTCGCGAACGCCAGGGCTTCCTTGGCGTAGACGCGATACGGACTCTTTTCCCCCGCCAACGGCGTCAACCTCGACTCGATGTCCTTGTACGAGGCGGTGTCCATCAGGGCGAAGGCGGATTTGAGGCGGGCCAGGTCACCAAGCAGCACATTCGGCGCGGCCTTGGCGGCCTCGTCGAAATAGGTCACCGCTTCGGCAGTCTTGTTGGCTTCCAGGCGGATATCGCCCATCTGCAGCAGGGCCAGGGCCTTGTAGCCATTGGCGCCGGTGTCGGCGACGGTCTTGAACTGACCGAAGGCCTTGTCCGGACCTTGCTTCTGGGCGGTTTCCAGCGCGGCCTGGTAGCCCTCGGAGGCCTTGTCGGCCTGTTTCGTCTGATACGAGGTCCAGCCCCAGTAGCCGCCGACGCCGATCACCACGGCCGCCGTCGCCGCCGCCACCCAGGGCAGCGACTTCACCGCCAGCGAGCGATAGCGCTCCGACCGAAGCTGCTCTTCGACTTCGTCAAAAACATCGACCACGAAACGAGGCTCCGAAACGGGCGGCAGGCCCTTGGACGTCGCGCCAGAACTTAGGCGACGTCGCTGGTTTAAGACAGATTGTGGCTAGCGGAGGGCCGCTCGCCGAGGCGGCGAACCTATAGCGTGCCGCGCCGTGCCGCAACGCGCCCTTTTACGACTTCTTGGCGTAGTAGGTTTCGGCCTCGCCGGGGAAGCTGCGATCTTTCACGTCACGCGCGTAATCGGCGGCGGCGCGGGTGATTTCGCCTTTCAGGTCGGCGTAGCGGCGGACGAACTTGGGGGTCCAGTCGAACAGGCCCAGCATGTCGTCGGTGACCAGGATCTGGCCGTCGCAGCCGGCCGAGGCGCCGATGCCGATGGTCGGCGCGTCAATGGCGGCGGTGATGTCGCGGGCCAGGGCCTCGGCCACGCCCTCGACCACCACAGCGAAGGCGCCGGCGTCGGCGGTGGCCCTTGCTTCTTCCAGAATGCGCTCGCGCTCGGCGGCGTCCTTGCCCTTGGCCTTGAAGCCCCCGTCGACCAGCACCGCCTGCGGTCGCAGGCCCACATGGCCCATGACCGGCACGCCGCGCTGGGTCAGGTAGCGGATTGTGTCGGGCACCGTCGGGCCGCTCTCGACCTTCACCGCCTGGGCGCCGGTCTCCTTCATGATCCGCACGGCGTTGGCGTAGGCCTCTTCCTGCGAGCCCTCGTACGAGCCGAAGGGCATGTCGATCACGACCATGGCTCGCCGGGAACCGCGCATGACCGCTTGGCCGTGCAGGATCATCATCTCCAGGGTCACGCCGACGGTGTTGGGCAGGCCATGAACGACCATGCCGACCGAATCCCCCACCAGCAGCAGGTCGCAGGACTCGTCCAGGGCGGCCGCGACCGGAGCGGTGTAGGCCGTCAGGCAGACGACGGGCACGCCGCCCTTGCGAGCGGCGATGTCGGGAGCGGCCAGACGGCGGACCGTCTCTTCACGATGGGCGGACAGGACAGAGCCTCCCTAGGCGTTCTTCTGAGCGCCGTTTGTGGGCCGGATCGCGCCGCACCGCAACATGAACGGCGATAACGCCGCCCCCGCTGGACTAGAGCTCTTCCACCGCGCGCGTCACCGCGAAGGCCAGGGCCACCACAGCCAAACCTGCCGCCAGCCAGAGCGCTTCCGCGCTGGTCGGGGTCGTCAGGACGGCGTTGAACTTGGCGACGCTCGAGTCGATCTCACTCTGCAGGTTGTGCCCGCTGGTGCGAGACAGTTGCGAGATCTCGCTCGAGAACCGGCTGCTCAGGATCTGGAAGGCGGCGAACAGGCCGGCGACCGTGCCGGCGCCGACGATAAACATCCGCCGCATCGCCCAGCCACGCGCCAGCTTGGCCTCGACCTGAGCGTTGAACAGGATCGCATCCGGAAAGGATGGCGCTTCGGCGAACAGACGGCTCAGTTGGGCTTCGAAATCGGGTTCAGCCATGCGCTTCCCTCCTCGCGCCTTTCTCGGGTTGGGCGAGTTTCGCCCGAAGTTTGTCCAAACCACGTTTGACATGGGATTTGACCGTGCCGATCGGGATGTTCAAGGCTTCGGCCGCCTCGGTGTGAGACCAGTCGGCCCCGTAGCAGAGGGAAACGCACAGGCGCTCCCCGCGTGACAGCGTCTTCAACGCTTCGTCGAGGTCGATACGGCTGGCGGCGTCTCCCGACGTGTCGCGCGCCATCACGGCCTCAACCGGCTCCACATTGTCCGAGAAAATCAGGCGCGCCTCGCGCTTGACCTTCTTCAGATAGAGCCGCGCGGCGATCTTCTTGATCCACGCGCCGAAGGTTCCCTCGCCACGATATTCGGCCACCTGTTCGAAACCGGCCATGAAGGCGTCCTGGGCCAGGTCGTCAGCCGTGGCGGATTCCGCGCCCATACGCCTCAACAGTCCCCGGACAGCCGAGCCGTGCCGACGCACCAGCTCTCCGTAGGCCTTGCGGTCGCCCGCCGCCGCGAGAGCGGCGAGTTCGACGTCGTGACCGGTTGGCGGGCGTTCGATGCCCATTGGGTCAAGCCCTCCCAGGCTCGCGGAGACTAAGCCCGCGGGTCCTTGTTGGGGTTGAAGAAGCTCAGAATGATGTAGGCGATGCCGATCACGGTCGGGATGGCGGCGACGCCCAGCGCCGGCGAGACCACGTCGCGCTCATCGAGGCCGACGAAGTAGCCGAAGATCGCGAAGCCGACGCCGACAGCGATCATGATCACGCCGGTGCGGATGTCGCGAACCGACGACGAAGCCGGGCGGACGTCGCGGGTCAGGGTCTCGACGACCTCCGCCGGCAGGGACTGACCCTTCTCGATGGCGGTGCGCACGACGTCGTGCATGCGACGACGCTCCAGGTGCTTGAAGAGGCCCAGAATGGGCAGGCAGACGATGGCCGCCACCATGGCGAACGCACCCAGCGGAACGAGCATTTCCATATCTTCCTCCAGTTCAGTGGACGACGCCCCCGCGCCGCCTTCACCAGTAAGAGGCGTTGATGGCCTCGATTGGAGGCGCCCGCCCGGATGAAACTTTCGTAAGGCTAGAAACCTCAGCCGATCGACAGGCCCAGGCGACGCCAGACGCCGGGTCCGCCAGTCACCACCACCGCCCCGACGAAGGCCAGCAAGGCCGCGGTCGGGGCCAGGACGGGCGCGATGGTCGAGACGGCCAGGTCCAGCGCCGGGGCGCAGGCCCACAGCACCAGAGCGATCGCCCCCGCCCCGACGGCGGCGGTCTTCAGCCGGTCCAGGAACGCCTGCTGTTCGACCCGCTTCATCACCTCGGCGGTGAAGATGTCGGCGCGGCTCTGCCTGGGCGTTTCGCCCAGGAAGGCCGAGAGTTGATCGTCCAGGCTCATCACGAACCTCCCATAACCGCCAGCAGCCGCTCGCGGCCACGGACAACATGCGATTTGACGGTGCCCAGGGGAAGCCCCAGGGCCTGCGAGACCTCGGCGTGCGTCCAGCCCTGGCCCAGGCACAGGGTGACACAGGCGCGCTGGTCCTCCGGCAGGGTCGCCAGGGCCGTCTCGAGGGCCATGCGGTCTTCGGGCGCGAGCTCGACGGCGGTCTCCAGGTCCTGCTCGCCGCGCCAGGCCTCGTCACGGGCGGCGGCGCGCTGGGCGCCGCGGCGCTGCGACAGGGCTTTCTTCCACGCCACGCCGTACAGCCAGGTCCGGAAACCCTCGTCGTCGCGCAGCGTGTGCAGCCCGCTCCAGGCCGCCACAAAGGCTTCCTGGGCGATGTCGTCGGCGTCGATCCAGCCGCTCTTGCGCAGGAAACCCCGCAAGGGCTTTTCGTGGATCGCCACCAGCCGGGCGAAAGCGCCTTGGGACCCCGCGCGCGCCTGTCTGACGAGCGCGGCGTCCATCAGACGGTCGGGCCGTTCCGATCGAGCATCACCTGCACGAACGTCGCCGCGCACAGCGAGCCCAGCACGAAGGCGACGATCACGAAGGCCTCGCCCGCGCCGAACATGTTGGTGGCGGCCGCGACGGTGAAGCCGGAGGCCAACAGGCCGAACAGCACCACCTGATACCAGCTGCGCTCGCGACGGCGGCGATAGCGCGGCCGCTCGTCACGGTCGTCGTCGTCGCCATGCCAGCGCTTGTTGAGCTTGCTCATCAGCTCCGGCGGCGGCTCGCGGCCGGCGGCGGCGTAGGTCTTGATCAGGTCCAGCGTCTCGCGGTTGGCGCGGTACGACAGCCAGCTCTGCCAAGCGCCGAAGATGAACCAGCTGAGCGGGAAGATCAGCCACCAGAACTGTCGGAACATGTCCTCGGACATAGCGGCTCTCCTTAGCGGTGCAGCGCGGCGACCAGGGCGGCGGGCGGTTCCTGGCCCTTGGCGGCCAGCTCGCGCAGCGCCGCCACCACCTCGCGGCGGGACTGGTAGTTCAGCCAGGCGCGGAACACGCCCAGCGCCATGAAGCCCAGGGGGAACAGCATCCACCAGAAATCGCGGAACAGTTCGTAGCCCATCGGTCGATCCCTTCGATCAGAGACGCGATCTCTCGCGCTTTCGAAGGTTAGTCGCCGCCGACCGCCACGCTGGATGCGCCGACATACGAAATAATTTCGGACATCGAGCTGAAGGACACGGTCGGGCCGTGCTGGGCCAGGATCGCGGGCTTGGCGTAGCCCCAGCCGACGGCCCCGCAGTCCAGGCCCACCTTGCGGGCGGCCTCGATGTCGCGGGTCTCGTCGCCGATGCAGATGACCTTGTCGCGGGAGACGCCCTTGGCCGTCACCTGCTTGAACTTGCGGGCCTTGCCGAACAGCGACGCGCCGCAGGCATAGAGACTGATCAGGTTGCCCAGGTCCTCGCCCAGCACCCGGCGGATCACCGCCTCGCTGTTGGAGCTGACCACCGCGATCTTTACGCCGGCCTCGTGCAGGGCGCGCAGCATCCGGGCGGTCTCGGGGAACAGCGGGATGGTATGGGCGTCGGCGGCCATCAGCTTCTTGCCGGCCCGCGCGATCAGCGGCAGCTTCCAGGGCGAGACGCCCAGATAACGGATGACCTCACGCGTGTTGCGCCCGCGCAGCATCTCGATCTCGTCGTCGGTGACGGTCTTGAAGCCGTACCGGCGCGCCATCGGATTGACGGCCCGCATCATCCACGCGGCGCTGTCAGCCAGCGTGCCGTCGAAGTCGAAGATGACCAGCTCGTACCGCGAGACGGCGAACTCCCCCACGCGCCTAATCCCCCTTGAGTCCGTACTCAGCCGGACGCTCAGGCCAGTGATAGACTGATCCTCCGCGCGTTGTCGTCTTAAACTTCGCTTATGAGGCGACGAAACGCGTGGACAATTCGCGGCTTAGCTTAGCGCGCTCTCATAGATGTCGGGCTTGAAGCCGACCAGGCGGCGGTCGCCCAGGTCCAGGACCGGACGCTTGATCATCGACGGCTGAGCCAGCATCAGGCCGATGGCCTTGTCGGCGTCCAGGTTCTGCTTGTCGGCGTCATCCAGCTTGCGGAAGGTCGTGCCTGCGCGGTTCAGGATCACCTCCCAGCCGTGCTCCTTGACCCAGCCCTCAAGGGTCGCGCGATCGATGCCGACCGCCTTGTAGTCGTGGAAGGCATAGGCGTGGCCGCGGTCTTCCAGCCACTTGCGGGCCTTGGCGACCGTGTCGCAGTTCTTGATGCCGTACATCGTGGCGGTCATGGCCGGGCCTCCTGGAAGCGAATCCGCATCGCTCCGCCCTGCCCTAGCCCGTCTGGCTTCGTCGGTTCAACTGCCGCAGGGCATCCTTGCCGTTCCAGCGCGCCGTGGGGTCAGGACTGGCCGCCAGCCGCGCAGCGCAGTCCAGAGCGGCGGCCTTCAGCACCGGGCTCTTGCGCACGCCGATGGCCCGCAGCGCCCAGTTGGCTCCCTTCTTGACGAAGTTCCTCGGATCCGTGGCCGCCGCCTCGATCAGCGGCAGGCGCTCCAGGAAGACCTCGTCCGGCAACTCCTTGCGGTGCAAGGCCACGCAGGCCAGCAAGGCGAAACCCGCCCGCTTGCCGAACTCGTCGTTCAGCCACACCCACTGGTCGATCTTGGCAAGGGCGTGCGGCGTGCGGTCGAACAGGTCGAAGCACAGGGTGTCGGTCACCGCCCAGCTGTCGAACTCAGAGCGCCAGGCGTCCATCTGCTCGGGTGTCACAAGCTTCGGATCATCGACCATGCCGGCCAGCAGCCGGGCCTCGTACCAGCGGGTGTCCCACAGGGCCTGGGCCAGGGCGTGGTCTCGGCGCAGGCGCTTGGACAGCTTGCGTAGTTCACCGACCGGGACGCCGAAGGCCTTCTCGTAGGTGATCGCGAAGCCGGCCATGCGCTCGCGGTAGCCGTCGTCGCCGAGCGCTTCCAGTACCTGGAGGACCTCGGCGGCGGTCGTCATCAGGCCAGCGTCCACTCGGCGAGGACGATGTGCTGGGTCTGGCCAAGCTTGCTCCGCACCAGCACGAGGCGGTCCACGGTCCAGCGGATCGGTTCAATTGCCTGCACGGGGACGACCTGTCCGTCGTACAGCAGCGTGATGTGCGGCAGGAACTGCTTGTCGGGCTTGAGGCCGGCTCCAGCCATCTTCAAGCCCAGCGCCTGCTGGAACGCGATCAGGTCCTGCACGCCCTCCCCGCCTTGCAGGGTAAAGGGGTTGTTGCCCGGCCGGTTGGCGAAGCTGACGGCCTTGTCGAACACAACCTCGAACGGCGCGGCGGCCAGGGCCTGGCCCGCCCCCTCACCCTTGCGAACCATGTCGGCGGGCAGGCCCACATAATCGCCCAGGTGATGCAGGGTGATGTGGAAGCGGTCAGTCAGCAGCGGCTGGCCGCGCAGGCCAAGACTGTCCTTCAGCCGGCGGGCCTCCCGCGCGATCTGCTCGGCGGTTTGGGCGTCCGGATACAGCAGGAACATCAGCCGATCGGTCGGCGTGGGCGGGTCAAAGCCTGGCAGGCCCATCTGCAACGTCTCGGCCATTCGGCTCCCTCCTTGATCGTCGTCAGGATTACGCCGCTTCGGCTCGCCCTCCAACCGTCGCATTACATTTCGTTTACGTGCGTAATCGTTGGCTTGACGCGATCGTTTACGTGCGTAATCGTCAGAGCATGGATACGAACCCGCACCGCATCAGCGCCGCCGAGAGCGAAGTCATGAAGGTCCTGTGGGCCGACAGCCCCAAGGCCGCCGAGGACGTGCTGGCGATCCTGGCCAAGGATCAGGGCTGGGCCGAAGGCACGGTGAAAACCCTGCTCAACCGCCTGCTGAACAAGGGTGCGATCGCCGCCGACAAGGAGGGCCGCCGCTTCCTGTACCGCCCGCTGATCGGCCGCGACGACTATGTCGACACCGAGAGCCAGGGCCTGCTGGACCGCCTGTTCGACGGCCGTCTTGCGCCGCTCGTGAGCCACTTCTCCAAGCGCGAGAAGCTGGCGCCCGAGGATGTCGCGGAGCTGCGCCGCCTGCTGGAGACGCTCGACGATGGCCAGTGAGCTCATTCCCTTCCTGCTGAAGGCCAATCTGGCGCTGGCGGCGGCCGTTCTGCTGGTGCTGGCCCTGCGCAAGCCGGTCCGGGCCGCGTTCGGGGCTCGCAGCGCTTACGCCCTTTGGCTGGTCGTCCCGCTGTCGATCCTGGCCCTGCTGATCCCGGCGCGCACGATCACCCTGCCCGCGCCTGACGCGGCCAAGCCCGTAGCTGCGACCGTGACTGAAGCGCCCACCCCGGCCTTCACACCGGCTGCCAGACAGACGCCATCCCTTCCTATCGCCGAGATCGTGCTGGGCCTCTGGCTCGCCGTCACCCTTGGCGCCCTCGCCATCCAGGCCGAGCGCCAGCGGCGGTTCGTGCGCTCGCTGGGCAAGCTCAGCGCCGCCGATGGCCTGCTGTGGTCCGACCGTCCCGGCGTCGGCCCGGCCGTGATCGGCGCCCTGGCCCCACGCGTGGTGCTGCCGGCCGACTTCGCGGCCCGGTTCTCGCCCGAGGAGCAGGCCCTGATCCTGGCCCATGAGCAGAACCACCTGGCCGTCGGCGACGCCCAGATCAACGCCGTCGTCACGGCGCTGCAGTGCCTCTTCTGGTTCAACCCGCTGATCCATGTCGGCGCAGCGGTCCTTCGGATCGACCAGGAGATCGCCTGCGACGCCGCCGTGCTGGCCCGTCACCCCAAGACCCGCCGCGCCTATGGCGAAGCCATGCTGAAGACCCAGCTGGCCGCCTGCGCCCCGCCGCTCGGCTGCCATTGGCCAGCCTCGGCCAACAAACAACTGAAGGAGCGTTTCACCTTGCTCGCCTATCACCATGCCAATCGCCGTCGCCACCTGGCCGGCGCCGCCGCGGTCGCCATCCTCAGCCTCTCGGCCGGCGTCGCCGCCTGGGCCGCCCAACCGGCGCAGGCCGTCCAGCAATCACCGGAGCAGGCCAAGCGCGCCATCGCCCGCCACCTCAGCCAGCCCCTGTTCGACGCGGTCCGCGCCGGCGACGTCGGCGCCGTCCGTGAGCTGATCGACCTGGGCGCCAACGCCAATGCGGTGCTGCCCGGCGACGGCTCACCGCTGATCGAGGCCGCCCGTCATGGCCGCATGGACTTGGTCCAGATGCTGCTGGCGGCCGGCGCCGATCCGAACCTGGCCGTGCGCGGCGACGGCGCCCCGCTGATCCAGGCCTCGCTATCGGGCAATCTCGAGATCGTCCGCCTGCTGGTCGAGCGCGGAGCCGATGTCGAGATCTTCGTACCGAACGACGAGACCCCGCTGATCAACGCCGCCCAGGCCGGCAACCTGACCGTCGTCAAATATCTGATCGAACGCGGCGCCGACGTGAACCGCGAGGTGCCGGCCAATGGCGGAACGCGCTCGCCGATGAGCGAGGCCAAGCGCAATGGCCGCCTCGACGTCGTCGCCTACCTGCAGAGCCGGGGCGCGCGCTCTTAAGCGCGCCCACACTTCCCCAACAAAATCAGCGAGTTTCAAAACGATGGCGATCATCGACGCCCGGACTCTGCCTGACGCCAGCCAAATCCAGGCCGATCTGCTGATCATCGGCGGCGGCCTGGCCGGCATCGCCCTGGCCAAGGAACTGGCCGGCGGCCCGCTGGAGGTCGTGATCCTGGAGAGCGGCGGCCTGGAAATCGACATGGAGAACCAGGCCCTCTACGCCGGCTCGGGCGTCCAGACGGCGCCGGGCAATCCCGACCGGCCGTTCGACGACTATCCGATCCAGTCGCGGGTTCGCGCCCTGGGCGGCTCGGGCATGGTCTGGGGCGGCAAGTGCGCCCCGCTAGACCCGGCCGACTTCGCCGAACGGGCCTGGATCCCGCTCAGCGGCTGGCCCGTCACCCGCGCGCAGATGCAGCCCTACTATGACCGGGCCTGCGATCTGCTGGAGATCCCGCGCTTCCCATTGGAGCGCTCCGAGTCCAGCGAACCCGCGCTGCAGCCCCTGGCGCTAGATCCGGCCGACGGCTTCTTCCCGGCCCCGCGCGAGTTCTCCAAGTTCACCGGCGGACGGGACAAGGCCGCCTTCGACGCCTTCCGCACGACGTTCGCCGAGGCAGCCAACATCACCGTCTACCTGCACGCCAATGTGGTGAAGATCCGCCGTCAGGGCGCCGAGATCACGGGCCTCGACATCGCCCGCCTGGACGGCAAGCGCCACACGGCCAAGGCCGCCCGCTACGTGCTGGCGACCGGCGGAATCGAGAATGTCCGCCTGCTGCTGGCGTCCGATGGTCTGGGCAACCGCCAGGACCTGGTCGGCCGCTTCTTTCAGGGGCACGTGACCTATTCCAACGACGGTGACGCCGGCAATGAAGGCACAGCCATCGCTGTCTCACGCACCGAGCCGCTGGAACTCTACGCACCGGCCAAACGGATGGCGGCGCACTGCGTGATCGGCTCGGGGCTAGCCGGCCAGACGCGGATGAAGACCGGCAACTTCACCGCCACCCTGTTTCGCGCCGACGTGTCCGACCCGGACAGCAAGACCATCGCCAGGGCCAATGCCCGCCAGGGTGACGGCCAGTTGCTCGGCTACTTCGCCATGACCGAGCACTTCCCCAATCCCGACAGTCGCGTGACCCTGGATCCGGAGCACAAGGACGCCCTGGGCACGCCGCGTGTGCGGCTGACCTGGACCTATGGCGACAAGGACTACGCCGGCCTGGAGCGGTCGGTCGTCGGCCTATCCGACGCCCTGGGCGCCTCGGGCGAGGGCCGGATGTGCTGGGCTATCCCGCGCGGCAAGCTGCTGGCCATCTCCAGCGCCTCGCGCCACCACATGGGGACGACGCGGATGCATGCCGATCCGAAGAAGGGCGTCGTCGACGCCGACCTGCGGCTGCACGAGGCCAGGAATCTCTATGTCGCCGGCAGTTCGGTATTCCCGACCTCCGGCATCGCCAACCCGACCCTGACCATCCTGGCGCTGTGCATGCGCCTGGCCGACCACCTCAAGAGCGAGACCGTTCGATGACCAGCCGCCGCGACCTGCTGGCCGCCCTCTTCGCCTTTGCCGCGACGCCCGCCCTAGCCCGTGCACCCGATGCCTTCGCTGACCTGGATGCCGCCGCCGTCGGCCGGATCGGCGAAGCCTGGCGCAAAGAGCATCCCAGCGCCTCCATCCGTGAGCTGACAAGCCGCCTGTTCCCAGCCGGTCGTGGCTCCGACGCTCTGCCCCGCCTGCGTGCTCAAGCGGCCGCCGACTTCCGCAAGGGCGCGGTGTTCAGCTATCGTGGCTGGCGGCTGTCGGACACCGAAGGCGCGCTGTTCGCGCTGCTGTCACTGGAGAGCTAGTCCTCAACGTTCAGCCGCCACAGGGCGAAGGCCGCGCCGGTTAGGGTCAGGGCCACCGAGGTCATGGTCCACTCCATGCGGCTCGCAGGCTCGGCAAGGATACGCGGGATGTGCAGCAGCACGACGAAGCTGCCCATCATGCCGGTGATCGTGGGACCGGCGGCCTTCAGCCCGCGATTGGACAGGAAGGCCAGGCCCGCCAGCACGTGCCCGGCTCCCGTCGCCGCCGCCCAGCCCGTGCGCCACGGCAGCCAGGCCGGCACCATCTGCGCCGTGAAGCTCAGATAGACGAAGTGCGACAGGCCAAAGACCAGCAGGCACAGCCCGAAGGCGATGCGGGTCGAAAAAGCCAGGCGGCGTCGCAGGTCTCCCCGGAGGGATAGCGCGAGGAGCGCGACGCCGCCCGCCGACATCGTGGCGCTCTCGGCCAGGCCCAGCCATTCGGCGACGGACCCGGGCTGCGCGGCGACGCGGGGGCCATGGAGCAAGACGGCCCAAAGACCGAAGAAGATCGCCAGGAGCAGCGCACCGCCTTTGGCCAAGCGCGGCAGCAACGCCGCGATTGCAGCGGCGGCCATCGCGATGGCAGAGGCGTAGGCCAGCACAGGCCGGAGAGGAACATTGTCCGGCACGGGCTGCCACTGGAAGGCGAAGTCGCCGGCGATCAGCCCCAGTACGCCCAGCAGCAACGCGCCCAGCGCATACGGAACCGCTTTCTCCGACACTATCACCCGCCCCGACTCCCCTGAAACCTCGGTGAGGCCAAGGCAGCACGTCGCGGCGGCGCGAACTTGGGGTTTGTTGCGGCGCCTTAGGCCGCCTGCCGCCACGCCCGGGGCGAACAGCCGAAGGCCTCTCGGAAGGTGTGGTTGAAGTGCGAGAGGTCGTTGAAGCCGACGTTCAGGGCGATCGTGGTGATCGGCGCCTTGGTGTCCAACAACTGGTCGGCGGCGGCCTTGAGGCGCGCGCCGATCTGGAACTGGCGCGGCGTCTCGCCGGTCACGTCCCGGAACGCGCGGATGAAGTGGTAGCGCGACAGGCCCGCATCGGCGGCCAGCTCGGACAGCAGAAGGGTCTCGGCGTAGCGGCGCTGGACGTCCTGGGCGACCTCACGGACGCGGTGATGATCGACGCGACTGGCGTCACGGCGGCGCACGCGGCGGCCCAGGGCCAGGGCGGCGGCGGTGACGGCGACCACCGCCTCTTCCTGCGGACGACTGTCGCGCGCCAGTTGGCGGATCGCGCCATACAGCGGCGCCGTCTCCCGGCCCGAGGCAACAGCGGCCACGGCGAAGCGGCCATCAGCGCAGCGCAGGTCCTCGGCCAGTTCGTCCATCAGGACATCGTCTAAAGCCAGCACGGCGCGGCGGTTGCCCGCGCTATCCAAGTGCAGGCACCCGAAGCTCTCCTCGGCATTGCCCAGCACGATCGCGCCGGGCGTGGCGGTCGCCGAGCCGACGGGGGTCTGGTAGCCGAAGACGCCCGACACCACCGCCCCGATCGCCGAGCGCGCATAGCGATGGCGGGCCAGGGTCTTGGCGGGCGCGGCGCAGCTGACGTCGCCCGCGCCATAGAGGCCGCCCCGGCTGGCCAGGACGGGACCGTCCACCTCGACCCGGAACTCGGCCCCCGCCATGGAGGCTAGAGCGCTCGGCCGGCCGACGCGGAGTCGACCCGCGTCCAGGTCTGCGACTTGCACAGGAAGTTGGGCAGCAGGCAGCCCTTGGCGCGCAGCGAGGCGCGGTCCAGCAGGCGCACCTGCCCCGAGAAGGTCATGTCCAGGTCGGGCACATAGACCCGGCCCTTCCACTCGTTGGGATCGCTGGCGGCGAAGTCGCGCAGCAGCTGCATGCCGACCAGGTCTTGATTGTTCTTCTTCTTCACGTCGGCGCGCGCGTCGGCGTTGGCCCAGACGACATAGCCGCAGGTCCGCGTCTCGCACGGCTTGATCTCGATGTGGACGCTGCCCTTGGGGTTGCGCCAGATACCGTAGACGTCGCCCGGTTTCGGCGGCGCGACGTCGGCGGCGAGTGCTACGCCCACCATGCTCGACAACGCCAGAACGGCCGCCGCCAGCAGCATATTCCTTCGGCTCATGAAGCCCTCTTCCAACTTGACGACATGCGCCACCCTGATCGCGGGGGCACGCTAGACGTTCGATAGGATCAGGTGAAGCCGTCAGAATCTGGGCGGCGGCTCGTTTTCGCCTCTCAGCCCTTCGGCTGGGCCACCACGCGCAGGTACGGCTTCAGCGTCTTCCAGCCGTCCGGGTACTTTTCCTTGGCGACCTCGTCGGTGACCGAGGGCGGGATGATCACGTCCTGGCCCGGACGCCAGTTCACCGGCGTGGCGACCGTATACTTGGCGCTGAGCTGCACCGAGTCGAGCAGGCGCAGCACCTCGTCGAAGTCGCGGCCCGAGGTCATCGGATAGATCAGCATCGCCTTGATCTTCTTGTCCGACCCGATGATGAACACCGCCCGCACCGTGGCGTTGTCGGCGGCCGTGCGGCCGTCCGAGGTGTCGCCCGCGCCCTCGGGCAGCATGTCGTACAGTTTGGCGACGTTCAGGTCGGTGTCGCCGATCATCGGGTAGTTCACCGCGTGACCTTGGGTCTCCTCGATGTCGGCCGCCCACTTGGCGTGGTTCTCGACGGGATCGACCGACAGGCCGATCACCTTGGTGTTACGCTTTTCGAACTCGGGCTTCAGGCCGGCCATGTAGCCCAACTCGGTCGTGCAGACCGGGGTGAAGTCCTTGGGGTGCGAGAACAGGATCGCCCAGTTGTCGCCGATCCAGTCGTGGAAGGTGATCTCACCCTGGGTGGTTTGCGCCGTGAAATTCGGCGCCTCGGAATTGATCCGCAGCGACATAGGTCTCTCCCTCTACCAGATGGGGCGGGACGCTACGCACGGGCGCCGGCGAGGTCATGCGAAAGTTTCTGTTCACCGCCCCAGCACCTCTAGTCGAGCACGATGCTCTCGACCGGCACGGTCAGCAGATAGCCCTGCCCGCGGACAGTCCGGATCAACAGGTCGCCGCCGTCGACCCGCGCCAGCTTGGCCCGCAGGCGGCTGACGATGACGTTGATCTGGCGCTCGCCCTCGGCGCGTTCGCCGGTCTTGGGATCCTGCAGCAGCCGCGCGCGCGGCACGATCTGCTGCGGGCTGGCCAGCAAGGCGCCCAGCAGCGCGAACTCGCCGGAGGACAGCTCGACGCTGCGGTCATAGGGGTCGAACAGCTGCCGGGTGATCAGGTTCAGCCGCCAGCCGTCGAAGCGGTAGATGTTGGCGCGTCCGTCGTCGCGCGGCGCCCGCAGGCCCACCTGGCGGCGGCGCAGCACCGAACGGATGCGGGCCAGCAGCTCGCGCTGGCGATAGGGCTTGGCGACATAGTCGTCGGCGCCGATCTCCAGCCCCACCACGATGTCGCTCTCGTCGGCCATGGCGCTGACCACGATGACGCCAGGCTGCGGCTGCTGGTTGCGCAGGCGGTTGCAGACCGAAAAGCCGCCTTCGCCCGGCAGCATGATGTCCAGCACCACCGCATCGACCGGCACGGTGGTCAGGATCTTGTCCATCTGGCGGGCCGAGGACGCGGTGACGACCTCGTACTCGTGCCGACATAGCAAGTCGTGCATCTGCGATCGCGCGGACTGGTCCGCATCGAGAAGTAAGATCCTTTGCCGCACGCCCGCTCTCCGTTCTCTGGTACGAGTCCAGGCTTAACCAGGCGCAGCGGCGAAATTACTTTCCGTTTGTATTGCGAGGTTCGCGATTAAGGCGCGATTGTGGCGGCTCTAGAACATCGCCCGTCCCGAGAAGCGCATGTAGTAGCGGGTCTGCTTCTTGGCGGCTTCCGCCCCGCCCTCCAGGGCCAGATACGACAGGGCCGAGCCGGCGCGGATCGCGAAGCCCAGCGTCGCCGCGCCCTGCTTGTCGGCGACCGAGGTCAGGGTGAACGCCTCCCCGCCCCGGAAACGGGCCACGGTGTCGTCGATACTGCCCGACAGCGTCTTGCGGTAGCCGACCCGGATCTCGGGCCGCCACCACACCGCCTCGCCGAACTGGGCGCCCAGCACCAGGCCGACATCGCCGCTGAGGTTGCTGAATGCCCGCGCGTCGCGGATCAGGTCGAACCCGTCGCCGCCGCCGGTCTCACTGCGTTCGCCTTCCGAGAAGTAGAGATAGTCGACACGCGTCTCCGGCCGGATGAAATAGCGGCCAATCTTCTGCTCGTAGGCGACGCCGGCGAAGGCGTTGGCGGTAGCCCCGTTCCAATGGGCGACATTGGTCGCCGAGGCGTCGGCCACGCCGTCGCCGTCGACGTCCTCACTGTAGAAGCTGCGGTCGCCGGTCAGCCAGCCATAGCCGCCCCCTCCCCCTAGGTTGAAGCGCCAGCCGCCGACCGCACGTCGCCAGTAGAGCCCGGCCTGGACCATCGTGTTGACCGTATGCTCGCCCGCCTTGGCGGTGGTGTCGTGCTCCTCGACATTGACCATGGCCAGGGTCACGCCCAGCGCCCCGCCCGCGTCGCCCATGGCTTCGTAGCCCGCCACGAAGCCGAAGGCCGCCGTGTCCGAGCCCTGGTCGGTCCCGTCCTCGCGCCTCACCATGGTGTTGATCTGCTGCACCCAGACGCTGTCGGGACCGTAGCGGTCGCCCAGGTCCGGACGCACGGCGGTGGCGGCCGAGATCTGCTGGTTCACCGTCTGCAGGGCCGAGAACATGCCGATGCCCTGGTCGGGCAGCATCTGGTTGTAGAGATTGTAGAAGCCGTCGCGCGTGGACTGCTGCAGGAAGGCGCTGGCGATGTCCTCGTTCTTGGACAGGGCCGAGAACACCGCGTCATAGGCCGAGGCCTGGTTGGCGGTCATGCCCGCTTCCGCGGCCGAGCGGCGGCGCACGTCGATATTGATGCTGTTCCCCGACTGATAGGCGTCGGCCACATAGAGGTACGGCGCGCTGCCCAGCAGGTCCTGGTCGATGGCGCCTGCGGTCAGGCTGCCGGCCTTGATCACCTCGAAGGTCGAGGCGTTGGTCAGCAGGTTGTTGAGCACCAAACCCAGCTTGGCGCCGGACTCGATGGTCGCCGTGTCCGCCACGATGCGCGTCCAGGTCCCAGCGGCCGGGTCGACGCTGAACACCAGCTTGCTGCTGGCGCCCAGGGTCAGGTTGGTGACCTTCAGGTCGTCGGTGTTGGTCAGGCCCAGGATGCCGTCGCCAATGCTGATGTTCAGACGGCCGTCGCTGTCGGACAGGCTGGTCAGCACATAGGCCCCGCCGTCGATCTTCAGCGTGTCGGCGCCGTCGCCGAAGCTGATCGCGCCGATGATCGTGCCGTTCTGGACGTTCAGGGTGTCGTCACCGGAGCCGAACAGGATCTTGCCGATGATCGCCGGCTCGTCGGCGTCGTCCACGCCGTCGCCGTCCGTATCGGTGTCGGCCACATCGTCGTCGCCATCGTCCCCGTCATTGACGCCGATCTGGGTGATGGTGACGCCGGTGGTGTTCCTGGAGACATCGATGGCGATGGCCTTGCCAGTGATCGTCTCGTCCGAGGCGTCGGTATTGTCGTCGTCGGTGTCGTACTCGTCGTCGGTAGCCACGACATAGGCCGCGATCGTGCGGGTGTTGTTGATGGTCGTCAGCGTGCCAGCGTTGTCGAGGATCGCGTAGGCGTCGCCCTTCTCGCCCGAGACGGTGGCGCTGATCACCCCGTCATTGTTCAGCACGCTGGCCACGGCGCCGGACTCGATCACCAGCGCCCGAGCCGAGAACGCCCCCTCCGAGACCGTCGAGGCGCTGATCGAGCCCGCGTTCCAGATCGTGTCGGCGACCGCGCCGGCCTTCAGTCGCAGGCCGTTGGTCTGGGCCTCGTAGCCCGAGGCCGAGATCGAATTGGTCACCCGGACGCCATTGGCGATCAGGGTCTCGTAGCCCGCGTCGCCGCCGATCTGGACGCCGGTGGTTTCGACGCCGTCATAGACGCTGTAGGCGCCGACCGAGCCGTTGATGATCAGGCCATAGGCGTTGTCGCCCTCGCCCACCGCGCCGATCGTCACCGTGCTGGTGTTCGAGCCGATCTTCAACGCCGGCGCGCCGCCGTAGACGGTGATCGAGGCCGTCCCTTCCTCGTTGTCGGCGACGCCGTCGCCGTCCTCGTCGTCGGTGGTGTCGTCATTGGTGTCGGTCGGCGGCTTGTCCAGCAGCACCCCGCCCGAGACGTTGGCGGCGATGTTCACCCCGCCGCCGCCTTCCAGCATGTCGTCGGCGTCCAACAGCGCCCGGTCGTCCGGATCGCTGTAGCGCGAGGTGACGCGGTAGCCGGTCGAATAGACCGAGCCCTGCAGGACGAACGCCCCCTCGATCGGCGCATCGACCGCCACGCCGACCGAACCCGCCCCGGTGACGGTGGTCGAGCCCTCGATCTGGACCTTGCCGGTCACCGGGGCGGCGATGTGGATCCCGTAGCCGCGATCGCCGGTGACGCTGATCGAGCCGGAGTGGACCAGGTTGCCGACCAGCGGCGCCTCGACGCTGATGCCCGCCGAGTCCATGCCCTCGACGACGATGGATCCGGAGTGGGTGATCGTGCCGGTGAAGGCCTCATCGCCCGTCACCCGGATGCCATAGCGCCGCGAACCCTTGGCGAAGAGGCCATCATAGTCGCCGTCCTCGTCCGTATCCTCGTAGTCGTAATCCTCAGTCAGGCTGATCGAGCCCTCGCTGGTCACGGTCCCGGTCTTGCCGCCGATCACCAGGATGCCGACCGAATCGTCGACCCCGACGCTGGCCAGGCCGCCATTCATGGTGATGGTGTTGTCGCTGTTGAGGGTGATGATCGCGCCCGAGGCGCTCAGCGTGATGACGCCGTCCTCGGTGACCTTCACATCGTCGGCGGCCCCGTCATTGGGGCTCGCGGTGGTGATCGGCGTGGTCCGCGTGCTGCTGGTGACCTCGACCTCGGCGAAGGCGGAGCCGGCATAGAGAAGCAACGGGGCGGCGGCGGCCGTGGCGACGAGAAGCTTGCGCGGCATTGGGAACCTTCGAGGACAATCCCCGAAGGCCTAGCCGCCACGCTTGGCGCAGGCGTGGCTGGCTTATTTCCTGGCCGCCGCGCCGCGCAACCTGGCGCAGCTTCCCGTGACCTTTCGAAAGGTTAGCGCACGCCGGTGAACTTCTGGGGCCCCAGGAAGTGGCGCGTGAAGCGCGCCTCGTGGATCGCGCCCTTGAAGAAGTCGACCTTGTTCATCCGCGAGCCGATCGACGCCCGGCCCGGTCCCTGGGGCTTGAACGGAACCTCGGCCTCGCCCTGCAGCACGCCGTTGACATAGGCGCGATAGATCTTGCCGTCGAAGCTCTGGGCGACGTGGAACCACTGGCCGACCGGGAAGCGCTTCTCCGGGAAGATAAGGGTGTGCTTGTAGCCAGGACCGGTGACGAAGGCGTCCAGCCACCACACGGTCCCGACGGTTCGGATCTCGAACAGGAAGCGCGTGGTCGAGGCTGGCTGCCCTTCCGGCGCGATCTCCTGCAGGTGGAACCAGCGCTGGGCCTCGTTGCCGCCGTCCGGGCGGAACACGGCCTCGAAGGTCCAGGTCTCGGCGCCGGCCAGCGGGTGCTGCTCGACGAACAGCACGTCCTGGACGCCGTCGAACTGCACCGCCTTGCCGACGGGACTGTCGATGATCTGAGGCGCGCCCTCGGCATGGGCCGCGACGCCGCCGATCTTGGTGAGGCTGTCGAAGGTCCACACGGCCTGGTCCTTCGGCTTCTTGCCGGCCGAGGCGGTCGTCGCGAGACCCAGGACGGGCAGCGCGACCGCCGCCGCCAGCGCGTCGCGCCGGCTCCACTTGAGCGTCATATGATCCTCCCCGATCACCTTTCCAGCCATTCCACTTTGTGGCATAGGCTTCCACATAATGACAATGACACCGGTTGCAGTGGCATTGGGCGGAGGAAATCACGGATGTTTCGAGTCGTCTCCAACCACCGCACCTTGATCGCCCTCACTCTGGTTGGGACCGCGCTGACGACGGGCGCGATCGCCCACGCCGCGCCGGCCCGCGCTCCCAAGACCGCCTCAGCGAAACAGGAAGCCCTGCCCTCGGCCGACGCGGTGCTCGCCACATTGAACCGCGCCAATTCCGCCCAGATGAAGGCCATGCGCGCCGAGCCGATTCCGCTGACCACCGGCGGGGCGGTGCGCGAGATCTCGTCCAACTGGGTCTCGGCCACCTACTATGTCGGCGCCGCGCGCCTGGCCCGCGTGACCCAGGACAAGGACACCCTCAAGTTCCTGACCGACGCGGCCGAGCACTACAACTACGCCCTGCGCGGGGCGAAGTCGGGCAAGACCATGCTGAACGCCGACGAGATGGCGATCGGCGACCTCTATGAAGAGCTCTATGCCCGCCGTCGCCAGGAGGGCGTGATCATGCCCCTGCGACAGCGCCTGGACTGGGCCCTGCCGCACCTCTCGCGCCAGCCGATCCCCGAGCACCTGGTCTGGTGGTGGAGCGACGCCCTGTTCATGGCCCCGCCCGTCCTGGCCCGGATGAGCGCCCAGACCGGTGACGCCAAGTACCTCAAGGCCATGGACACCCAGTGGTGGCGCACCTTCGCTCGCCTCTATGATCCGGACGAGAGCCTCTATTACCGCGACGAGCGCTTCATCGAGCGCCGCGACGAGCAGGGCCGCAAGCTCTTCTGGTCGCGCGGCAATGGCTGGGTGATGGGCGGCATGGCCCGCGTGCTGGAGTCGATGCCGGCCGACTACGTCCAGCGGCCCCGCTACGTCACCATCTTCCAGGCGATGGCCAAGCGGGTCGCCGGCCTGCAACGCGCCGATGGCCTGTGGTCGTCCAGCCTGTTGCAGCCGGACAAGTTTCCGGAGGCCGAGACCTCAGGGTCGGCCTTCTTCGTCTACGCCTTGGCCTGGGGGATCAATCACGGCGTCCTGGACCGGGCGACCTACCTGCCGGTGGTCGTGAAGGGCTGGAAGGGCCTGGAAGCCCAGGTGCTGCCCAACGGCATGCTGGGCGCGGTGCAGAAGACCGGCGACCAGCCCGTCACCACGGCTTCCGACGACATCGGCCCCTACGGCGCCGGCGCCTTCCTGCTGGCGGGACTTGAGGTGATGAACCTCGGCAAGCCGACGACCGCCCTGCCCTTGGCCGAGCCCGCCCCCGACGACGCCGCCTTCGTCGCCGCCACCCTGTCGGTCCCGGCCGTGCCGCGCACCGTACGTGGCCCCGAGGAAGAGGCCCGTCACGCCACCGAGATGAAGGCCGTCGCCGCGCTCGCCTACGATCCGCTGATCGAAGGCCCAGGCCTGGCGCCCGCCCAGGTCCCGCCCGCCGCGCCGGGTCAGCCGACGCCGCCCAAGATGATCTTCCGCATGGCCCCGCCCCCGGCCGGCCAGGAGACGCCCCGCGCCACGGTCCGCTACGCGCCCGAGCGCTACGACGACATCCTGTGGGAGAACGACCGCACGGCCCACCGCATCTATGGTCCGGCCCTGGAGCAGTACGAGCCGCCCTCGACCTCGGGCGTCGACGCTTGGGGCAAGAGCGTCCGCTACCCGTTCATGACCCGCCAGCTGCGCACCGGCGACCAGCACGCCTATCACGGCGAAGGCATCGACTATTACAACGTCAAGACCTACCGCGGCGCGGGCGGCCTGGGCGTCTGGGACGGCGGCAAGCTGTGGGTGTCGCGCAACTGGAAGGACTACAAGATCCTGAAGGACGGCCCCGACGCGGCCTCGTTCAAGGTCAACTACGCGCCCTGGAAAGTCGGCGGCTCTGAAACGAAGAAGGGGCGCGAAGTCTGGGAAAGCCGGACCTTCACCCTGCCGATGGGCACCAACTTCACGCGGATGGTCTCGACCTTCGGCTCGAACGCCAAGGGCCCGATCACCGTCGCCATCGGCATCACCAAGGCCCCGACCACCAAGACGGCCGGTGACCTGCGCGCCGACAAGGCCAAGGGCGTCTTCTCGTTCTGGGATGTCACCGACCCGGACAAGGGCACGATGGGCGTGTCGCTGCTGATCGACCCGCGCCAGATCGTCGACGTGGTCGAGACCGACAGCGACTGGCTGGTGCTGGTCAAGGTCAGCCCCGGCAAGCCGTTCGTCTACTACATGGGCGCGGCCTGGGACAAAGGCCTCGACTTCCACTCGCGCGCCGACTGGGAGACCTACGTGTTCGCCCAGAAGCCCGACTTCAATCCGGAGCACTAGGCCATGCAAAGACGCGCCCTTCTCCAGCTCGGCCTCGTGGCCGCTTCGGCTCCGACACTCGCCCTGGCCGCCGGCAAGGCGATCCTGGCCAACGCCCACGGCGCGGTCGGCGACGGCAAGACGCTGAACACCAAGGCCCTCCAGGCCGCCATCGACGAAGCCGCCAAGACCGGCGCGACCGTTGCGCTAAAGCCCGGTGTCTATCGCACCGGCTCGATCTTCCTGAAGTCGGGCGTCACCCTGCGCCTGGACAAGGGCGTGAGCCTGCTGGGCTCGCAAGACCTGGCCGACTATCCTGAGATCCCAACCCGCGTGGCCGGCATCGAGCTGACCTGGCCGGCGGCGCTGATCAACGTCTGCAAGCAGAAGAACGTCCGCATCGTCGGCGACGGGACCATCGACGGCGACGGCAAGGTGTTCTGGGACAGCTACTGGGCGCTGCGCCGCCAGTACGACCCCAAGGGCCTGCGCTGGGCCGCCGACTACGACTGCAAACGCCCGCGCCTCATCCAGATCTTCGACTCCGAGACGATCGAGCTGGCCGGCCCGCGCCTGCGCCGCGCCGGGTTCTGGACGGTGCACGTCTGCTACTCGCACGACATCCACATCGCCGACCTCGAGATCCGCAACAACGAGGGCGGCCGCGGCCCCTCGACCGACGGCGTCGACATCGACTCCTCGCACGACGTGCTGGTCGAGCGCATCGACGTGGCCTGCAACGACGACGCCCTGTGCCTGAAGGCCGGCCGCGACGCCGACGGCCTGCGCGTCAACCGGCCGACCTACAACGTCGTCATCCGCGACTGCGTGATCCGCGACGCTTCGGCCGGGATCACCTTCGGCAGCGAGACCTCTGGCGGCTTCCACGACATCAAGGTCTCGGGCCTGACCGTGCACCACCCGACCCCGGTCGGCATCCTGTTCAAGTCGGCCCACACGCGCGGCGGAACGGTCAAGGACATCGACATCGCCGGCATGCTGCTGCACGACGTGCCGACCGTGCTGCGGGTGAACCTGAACTGGAACCCCAGCTACAGCTACGCCGAGATCCCCCAGGGCATGACCGACGTGCCGCCGTACTGGAAGGTGATGACCCAGCACGTGCCGCCGGAACAGGGCCGCTGCCGTCTCAGCGACGTGCGGATCAAGGACATCAAGGCCATCGGCGCCAAGACCGGCTTCGAGGTCGCCGCCTTCCCCGACCTGCCGCTGGAGCGCTTCGCGTTCGACAACCTTGATTTGGACGTCCAGGCGGGCGGCCGCATCGCCAACGCCAAGGACTGGACCTTCACCCGCAGCAAGGTCGACACCCTGGACGGCAAGCCGCCCGAGGTGTCGGCCTCGACGGGCGTGACCGGGCTCTAGCGAGACGAAAAGGCCCCGGCGCGGAGGGATGCGCCGGGGCCACGAGGCCTTCCAAGATTGGGGGGGACGAAGGACCGCGACGCGCGAGGTCAGCGCTTGGCGACCTCGACGGCGTAGACGTGGTTGGCGCCGTGCATGTTCGAGGTGAAGACGATCCACTTCTGATCGGGCGTGAAGGTCAGGTTCGGCTCCAGACGGTAGTCGTGGCCCGACATGTCGACCAGCCGCTCGCTGGCCATCTTGTCCACGGTGATCAGGTCTTCTGTGTAGTAGGCGGTCGCCGCGTCGCGGATGGTCTCGGGCCGGAAGGCGTAGATCCACTTCCCGTCGGGGGCGTGGGCGACCATGTCGGCGTCGCCGCCGTCGCCGGCGAACAGCTTGCCGTCCGGCGCGACGTTGTAGTGCACCGACCACTCGTTCTGCTCGACCCGGCGATAGAGCTTCTTGCCCGTCGCCAGCTCGTGACCGGCGATCCAGAACACCTGGCCGCGCGGGGTCTGCAGATCGTACCAGACCCACTTGCCGTCGGCCGAGAAGAACTCGTGGCCGGCAATTTCGAAGTTCATGGTCCGGGTGTGGATCTTGGTCAGGGCCGTGCCATCCGTGCGGATGGTCCAGATGCGGTCCACGCGGTGCCAAGGCCCCTCGTGGCAGAACATCACCTGGGCCGGATCGGCCGGCGAGAACTGGGCGTGGCCCAGCCACTTGTCCGAAGCGTGGATCACCTTGCGCTCACCGGTCTTCAGGTCGACCGTGAAGATCTCCATCGGGGTCGGCGTCTCGAAGCGCTCGGTCATCCGCACGCCCTTGGCCTTGGCGAAGGACAGCGGCTTGCCGTCCGGGCCGTTCGCCGCGTACTCGGCCTGGCCGAAGCGCTTGCGATCGTCGGTGGTGTTGGGCTGCAGCGGCTTGCCGCCATAGGTCACGACGCCCAGCAGCAGGGTCTCGTCGGCGTTGATCGAGGTGATCCCGCCCTGGGCCAGCTTGGCGACGACCTTGGCTTTGCCGCTATCGATGTCGAGGGCGTAGATGGTCTTGGCGCGATCGGTCGGCTGGCCTTCACCCGGCGCCGTGACCGAATAATAGAGCCGGCGCGAATTGCGCGGGAAGAACAGCAGGTCCGCGCCCTGGGTCTTCGCGACCGGCGTCAGCTTGAAGGTCTTGAGATCGACCAGCGCGATGCCCGACGGCGTGGTGATCGCCAGCTGGTCGCCCTGCGGCGTGTAGCCGTGCTGGTGGAAGTAGAGGTTCTTGCTCCCGCCCTCCTCCGACAGCCGCACTATGCGGTGGCCGGTCTTGGGATCGATCCAGTCTTTCGGAGCTGCGGCGGCCGCCGGAGCGGTCGCCTGCTGGGCCAGGACGGGCGTCGCCAGGGCCGCCGCGGCCAGGCCAAGAACGGTTCTACGAGCGATCACGTCACTATTCTCCGAAAAAGGTGGGCTCGGCGCAGGCACGCCGAGCCCCAGGGAGGCGCCTAGTCGAGAAAGAAGATTAGTACGTCCAGCGCACGCCCAGCAGGATCTCGCGGCCGGTGTGGCGGTAGTCGCTAACGCGGTCGGCGGTGTCGACATAGGCGTCGGTGAACTTGTCGCCCAGGTTGATGCCTTCCAGCGTGATCACGAGGTTGTCGCGAACTTTGTAGCTCGAGGAGAAGTCGTAGTACGTGCTGCCGTGCGTGCCGTGCTCGCTGTTGCCGTTCGAGCCCGGGAAGGCCGTCAGGAAGCTGGAGCGACGGGCCAGCGAGGTGCGGGCGCTGAACTTTCCGCGCTCGAAGTACAGCGTGGCGTTGGCGGTCGTCTTCGATTGGCCGGTCAGCTTGTTGTACTTCGGCGCGGCGGTCGTGCCGTAGTTCACGTTCGAGTCGACGTACGTGAAGTTGCCGATGAAGCCGAAGCCCCGCAGGTAGTCGGGCAGGAAGTTGAACGGCTGCTGGTACTGGAACTCGACGCCCTTCAGCCAGCCGCCTTCGCCGTTATAGGGGTTGGTCACGTCGAAGATGTCGTTGACCGAGACGCCGGCGCTGGTGCTGAGCAGGCTGGCCGGCAGGCCCAGCGAGCTATAGACGGCGCGCGTGGTCTGGCTGGCGATGAAGCTGTCGATCTTCTTGTAGAAGACCGCCACGCCGATCAGGGATTCCGAGGCGAAGTACCACTCGGCCGCCAGGTCGAAGTTGGTGGCGCGGAACGGCTCCAGGTCCGGATTGCCGAAGTTGACCGTGCGCGTCGTGGCGCCGACCGAACCGCCGGGGGTCAGGCTGCCCAGGGTCGGACGGGCCATGACCTTGGCGATGCCGCCGCGCAGGATGAAGTTGTCGCGCGGCTCCAGCGTGATGTTCATCGACGGCAGGACGTCGGTGTAGTCGTTCTTGGCCGTCAGATAGACGCCCGAGCCGATGAAGCCCTGCGAGGTGACCTTGGTGTGGGCCACGCGGAAGCCGAAGTCGGCGCGCAGCGGCTTCCCGCCGAACACGGTGGCGTCCACGACCGCCTGGCCAAAGCCCGACAAGTCCTTTTCCTCGACGTCACGGGTGTCGCCCTGCTGCACGATCAGCGGGAAGTTCAGCAGCTTGGTGTAGGCCACGGCCTTGTCGATGTCGGCCACCACGTACTTACGATCGCCGCCCGGGAACGGGAAGTCGCGGCCGAACGAGACGACCTTCGAGAAGGCGCCGACGCCGACGATCTGGTTCGAGCCGGTCAGCACCTGGTTGCGGCTCGCGCCACGATACTTGACCACATACTGCTGGGCGTCGACGCCGGCGCGCAGCTTCAGGTGCTCGTCGACGTCGTATTCCAGGTTGCCGCTGGCGGTGCGGGTGATGTTCAGCGAGGTCTGCACCGCCGAACGCATCTCGGTCAGGGTGTAGAGGTTCGGATCGGCGACGTCGAAGCCGTAGGTGATGATCGGCGTGCGGTCGTTGGCGCGGGCGTCATAGGTGTAGCCGTTGACGTCGTTGCGATCGAGCTGGAACGAGATCTGCTCGGGCATGCGGTAGTCCGAGTTGGCGATGCCGAGGCGGGCCTGGCCGCGCAGGCGATCGGTGAACTCGTACTTCCCCGACAGGGTCACCTGGGTGAAGGTCGTGTGGTCGCGCTGGGTGCCGTTCTCCGAGCGCACGTCGACCTTGTCGAACACGCCGTAGGTGAAGGTGTTGCGGTCGTTCAGGGCGTAATCGCGGACGATGGTCGAGCCGACACCGGCCGCGTTCGAACGGCTGAACGAGATGGCTTCCAGGTTCGGGCTCTCGGTGAACTGGTTCAGGTCCGAGTACAGGACGTCCAGCGACAGTTCCGACTTGTCGTTCGGGCGCCACTGGGTCGCGAAGGTGATGCCCAGGCGCTCGGAGTCGATCTTCGAGGCGGTGTAGCGCGGGATGCGCGGATAGAAGGCGTTCTGCACCTTGGCCAGCTCTTCCGGCGTCGTGCACTTGGAGCAGCTGGCGAAGTTGTCGCTGGCGTCGGCGCCCTGCCAACGGGTGGTGTTGAAGCCCTCGGCCACCGGCTGGCGCTTGGAATAGGCCACCGAGGCCAGCACGCCGAAGGTCTTGTCCGGGTTCGACCAGCTCAGCAGGCCCGCCGCGCGCGGCAGGATGCGGTCGGTGATGCTGTTCAGGCTGCCTTCGGCCGAAGCGGCGGCCTTGAAGCCGGTGTAGTCGAACGGGCGGCCGCTCTGCAGGTCGACGGTAGCGCCCAGCGAACCTTCGGCGACGTCGGCCGACTGGGTCTTGCGCACCGTGATGCCGCTGAAGAGTTCCGAGGCGAAGACGTTGAAGTCGAAGCCGCGGCTGCGGTTGCCGCCGCCCGTGGCGATGGCTTCCACGCCGTTGATGCGCACGCGGGTGAAGTCGGCGTTCAGGCCGCGCACCGAGATCTGGCGACCTTCGCCGCCGACGCGGTCGATGGTCACGCCCGGCAGGCGCTGGATGGCTTCGGCCAGGTTCTGGTCGGGGAACGCGGCGATGTCCTCGGCCAGGATGGCGTCGATCGCGCCGATGCTGGTGCGCTTGGCGCCCAGGGCCTTGCTGAGGCTGGAGCGATAGCCGCTGACGATGACTTCTTCGACCTGTGTGTCGCCGGTTTCGGGAGCGGCGGTCTGGGCCGCGACGGCGCCAGCGCTGGCAAGGCTAGCAACGGTCATGGCCGCGCACGAGACGAGCAGGCGCGCTTTGAGAGTGCTGAAAATCATCCGGTGTTTCTCCCCTACCGGCGCGTGACACCGGTGTCTTCACTAACCACATTTCTCAGAATGTGGGATATCTATCCATATCTTGTGAGATGTTGCGAAGAAACGCAACTCTGGTCTTACCAATTGGCTGCGATTTCAGGGGAAGCGGCTAACTAGGTCGACCGCACAGAATGACCGGAATATCACTATAGCTTTGTTTTCACTGGCATAATGATTGGCGTTACCAGTTCAGCTTCGCCAGCCAATGATAACGCTGTCGAGCCCACCAAGATGACGCAACGGAAGCCGCCCCGCCCTCGATGCACATGGGCGAAGCGACTTTCGGCGATGTTTTCGAGGAAAGGCCGCCTCTAGGGAATCGGCTTGAAGCCCTCGGCGCGGACGGTCCACTGGCCGTTCTTCGGGAAGCCCGGTGCTGGCCCCTTCGAGCCGTCCCAACCGCCCGCCATCATCGCCACGGCCGCCAGCAGAGAGCCGTTCGACGGGAAATAGGTCTCGGCCGCGCGGGTGTAACCGGGGCCGTCGGGACCGACCGGCTCGCCGTCCTTGGCCGTGGCCAGGAAGGCCTGGGCATGGGCGTCGAGGTGGACACGCGGGGTCATCCCCGAGACGCCGAACTTGTTATTCTTGGCGTCAAAGAACAGCCAGTCGACGGCCTTGTCCGGCTCGTTCAGGCGCGCGGCGGTGATGGCCACCATCGGATAGTCCCAGCCCCAGGTCTGGCGCAGGTCCCAGTCACTCTCCACGGCCCGCAGGGTGCGCCGCATGGTCTCTGGGTCGGCCTTCCCGGGGATCAGGCCATAGGCCATCAGGAACGACGGGTGGTCGCGGTTCATGCACTGCTCGCCGACGGCGTGCTTGGAGCAGTCCTTGCTCTTGGCGATGTCCCAGAAGTCCGGCGTCGACTCGGTGGGCAGGTACAGGCCGTCCTTCGTCGCCATCGGGGCCAGGCCCCTGATCACCGCGTCCCACTCGGGCTTGCGCGCCAGGCCGGCGCGGACCCGCCACTGCTGCGCGGTCTCCAGGCCCCAGCGGTAGTATTCCAGCTCGAAGGCCGGATTGAAGGTGGTCAGCGGGTCGTAGTTCTCCTGCACCGGGATCACCGGCGGGCCGATCACGAAGCGGCCCTTGTCGTCGCGGTGCGGGAAGCTGGCCAGGAGGTCGGCGGTCTCGGAGACCAGTTGGCCGTACTTGGCCAGGGTCGCCTTGGTCGGCTTGTCGCGCCAGATCAGCTCGGACATCCAGATCGGATGCGGCTGCTGCCACATGATGAAGGGCGAGACCTTGCTGGGGCTGTCGACGCCGTCCGGACCAACCATCTTGGGCCACCAGGCGCCTTTCAGGCCGTGGCTGGCGGCGCGGGCCTTGGCGTCCTTCAGGTGGCCCACATACCAGGGCAGGCTGCGCTCAAGGTACTCCGGCTTGTTCCACAGGGCGAAGTGGCCCGCGTGCCAGGGGTGCATCTCGAGGTGGAACTTGCCGTTCCAGCTGTTGGAGAACAGCCCCTCCTCCTGCGGCGGCACCTCGCCGGCTCCATTCAGGGCCATCAGGTACTGCGACAGCACCACCCGGCGCTCCAGCTCGGCGGCGCGGGGGTCGGTGCTGCCGGAGAAGTCGACGGCAGCGCCTTGCGTCCAATAGGACTTCCAGTGCGCGCGCGTGGCCTGGTCGGCGACCGTCACGGTGGGCAGCTTCGCCACAGCGGCGCGCGAGAACGCGACTTCCAGGCCCAGCGCCCGCCCCTTGGCCTTGGGCGCGACGACATAGGCATGCGGCCCAGCGGCGGTGAAGTCGACGGCGCGATCGGCCTGCAGCGCGGCGAAGTACTTCGTGGCGTCCAGCTGGCGCGAGACGTCCAGGCGCGATGCGCCCTCCCCGGTCACCTTGGTGGTGTGCAGCTCGGGATGGGTCCAATCGGACGGATCCGGGTTCAGGGCCTTGGAGACGCCCGGGAACTTCACCGACAGCTTCAGCCGGCCCTGCTCGACCAGCGCCGAGTCCACGTCGACCACGATCATGTCCAGGGTCGGATGCACGCGCGTGCGGACCGTCACGGCCTCGCCATCATACGTGAAGCGGCTGGTCAGCACGCCGGTCCACAGGTCCAGGGCCTGCTCGGTCGCGGTCAGGTCCTCGAACTTCGCCGGCTTGCCGGCCCTGTCACGCAGGTCCAGAGCCACGCGGCCCAGCGAAAAGCGGTGCGGGTTTTCACGCAGGTAGGCCAGGGCCGGACGGCTCTGCGCCTCGTTCCAGTCCTTCATGTAGGCGTAGGGCTGCTTGGTCCCGCGCACATCGATCGGCGTGGTGCCGTCGGCATAGGTGTAGTTGTTCGGGTTTGGGAAGGCGTGCCAGGCCCACTGGGCCTCGGTCAGCAGCGGCGCGATCTTGGAATAGGCTTCCGGGAAGGTCTGCAGGCCGGTGATGTCGGCGGTGAAGCCGATCTGGCCGTTTCCGACCATCAGGGGCGCGGACGGGTCGACCTTGGTCAGCTTGACGTCGTGGCGGCTGACCAGCGCGTGGCGGTCGATGGGCTGGGCGAAGGCCGGCGCGGCCAGAACGAGGGTGGCCAGACCGGCCAGAAGCGCGCGTCGCATCGATGACTCCCAGAACGCTTTGTCCGCGGTGGACCGCGGTTGAACGATGGGACGTCGACCATTTCGGATCAACGCCCCGCCATTCCATTCTATAGGAGTCAATCTCACATTATGAAAGACGCATCCTAGTCGGCGGCGACCGGACCGCCGCCGCTCATGGCCTTCTTGGTCAGCCAGATCAGCGGGATCAGGATCACGCACAGCCAGGCCGAGACGCGGAAGAAGTCCAGAGCCGCCAGCAGGTAGGACTGGTTGACGACCTGCTGGGTGACCGCGCCGACCGCCTGCAGGTGGGTCATGCCCGCCGCTTGCAGCTTGTTCACCGCGTCGATCCAGGCCGGGCTGCCCGAGCTCATGGTCTCGGCCAGGCGGGTCTGATGCACGGCCTCGCCCCGGTCCCAGATCGTCGTGGCCAGCGAGGCGGCGAAGCTGCCCGCGGTGATCCGCGAGAAGTTCGACAGACCCGAGGCCTGCGGCGTCTGCTGCGGCGGGATGCCGTTCAGCGAGATGGTCACCATCGAGATGAAGAAGGTGCTCATCGCCACGCCCTGCACCAGCATCGGCATGACCAGCGACCAGAAGTCGGCCTGCGAGTTGTAGCCCGAGCGCATGAAGAACGAGAGGCCGAACGCCGCCAGCGACAGGCTGGCCGTCCAGCGGGCGTCGACCTTGGTCATGATCCTGGCCGCGAATGGCGTCAGCAGCACCGCGACCACGCCGCTGGGCGCGGCCACCAGGCCTGCCCAGGTGGCGATGTAGCCCATCTGGGTCTGCAGCCACAGCGGCAGCAGCAGGTTGTTGCCGAAGAACACCGCGTAGCCGAGACAGAAGGCGATGGTGCCGATCGTGAAGTTGCTGGAGCGGAACAGCGACAGGTCGACGATCGGGTGCTTCTCGTTCAACTCCCAGATCACCCAGGCGATGAAGCCGACGATCGCAATGCACAGCTCGACGACGATGGCGGGCGAGGAGAACCAGTCGGCTTCCTTGCCGGTGTCCAGCATCACCTGCAGCGCGCCGACCCAGACCAGCAGCAGCATGAAGCCGGTGCGGTCGATCGGCAGCTTGCGGGTCGGGGTCTCGCGGCTGGCCATGTTCCGCCAGCAGATGACGGCGCACAGGATGCCGACGGGCACGTTGATCAGGAAGATCCACGGCCAGCTGATGTTGTCGGAGATGTAGCCGCCCAGGATCGGCCCGCAGATCGGGGCCACCAGGGTGGTCATCGACCAGATGGCCAAGGCCGTGCCGCGCTTGGCGGGCGGGAAGATCATGATCAGCAGGGCTTGGGAGCCCGGGATCATCGGTCCCGACACCGCGCCCTGCAGGATCCGGAACAGGATCAGGGATTCCAGGTTCCAGGAGAGGCCGCACAGCAGCGAGGCGATCGTGAACAGGATCACCGACACCACGAAGGTCTTGACCACGCCGTAGCGGCCCATCAGCCAGCCGGTCAACGGCACCGAGACGCCGTTGGCCACGGCGAAGGCGGTGATCACCCACGTGCCCTGGCTGGAGCTGACGCCAAGATTGCCGGCGATCGTCGGGATCGAGACGTTGGCGATGGTGCTGTCCAGCACCTGCATGAAGGTGCCCAGCGCCAGGGCGATGGCGGTGACGGCCAGCAGGATGCCGGTCATGGGCGGAGGACCCGCCTGAGCTTGTTCGGACGCCATTGGACGCCTCCTCAAGAAGAGGGATTACTTCGCGACGTCGATCTTGGCCTTCATCGACAGGCCCACGCGCAGCGGGTGCTTGGCGAGGTCGGCCGGGTCCAGGATGATGCGGACGGGTACGCGCTGGACCACCTTGATCCAGTTGCCCGAGGCATTCTGGGCCGGGATCAGCGAGAAGGCCGAGCCGGTGCCGCCGGCCAGGCCGCGCACCTTGCCGTGGAACTTCACGCCGCCGCCATAGAGGTCGGAGGTCAGGATCACCGGCTGGCCGGGGACCACCTTGTCCAGCTGCACTTCCTTGAAGTTGGCGTCGACATAGGCCTGGGTCGTAGGGACCACGGCCATCATCGGCGAGCCGACCGCGACCTGCTGGCCGACCTGCACCGACTTGCGGGCGACGATGCCGTCGGTCGGGGCGCGGACCACGGTGCGCGCCAGGATCAGGCGAGCAGCGTCCAGGCGCGCCTGGGCGGCCTTCACCTCCGGGTTCTCGGTGACCGAGACGCCGGAGATCAGCACGGTGTTGACCTCGCGCGTGCCGATGGCGGCGTCGCGGCTGGCCAGGGCCTGGGCGCGGCCGGCCTGGGCGGCGTTCAGCGCGGCCTGGGCGTTGGCGAGACGGTTCTGAGCGGTCGTCAGCTCGTCGCCCGACACGGCGCCCTCGCCAACCAGAGCCTGGCGGCGCGAGAGGTCGACGCGGGCGCGCTCGACATCGGACTTGGCGGCGCTGATCTGGGCGTCGGCGCGGGCCACGTCGGCCTGGCGGGCCTCGAACTGGCCGGCCAGGGCGGTGTCGCTGGCGAAGTAGCCCTTCACCTTGCGCTCGGCCTGGCCCAGGGCCGCTTCGGCCTGGGCGACAGCGATGCGGGCGTCGGCGTCATCGATCACGACCAGCGGGTCGCCGGCCTTCACGGCCTGGGTTTCGACGACGAAGATCTTGGCCACCGGGCCGGGCGACAGCGCCGTGACCTGGGCGGTCTCGGCCCCGACATAAGCGTCGTCGGTCTCGACATAGTGGCTCTCGAAAGCCAGCCAGTACGCGCCGTAGGCGACGACGCCGACGGCGACCGCGCCGCCCAGCAGGGTCAGCTGGCGACGGCGTTTGTTGTTAGCTGCGGGTTGTTGATCGGACATAGGTGCAAGTCCTAGGGAGCGAATGTCGTGAGGGTTCAGGCGCCGGTGAAGCCGCCGCCGAGGGCGCGGATCAGGGCGATGTCGAGGGCGAAGGCGCGGCTTTCCAGGTCGGCGACGACCCGGCGCTGGGTCAGGACCGACTGCTCGGCCAGCAGCACCGACTGGTAGGTCGACAGCTGGCCTTCGTAGCGCAGGCGGGCGATGCGGTAGGCGTTCTCGTTGGCGGTCAGGGCGGCGCGAGCGTCGGCGAGACGGCTGGTGAGCGCCTTCTCGCTGGCGGTGACGTCGGCCACTTCGCGCAGGGCCTGGGTCAGGGCGCCGTCATAGCTGGCCACGGCGGCGTCACGGTCGGCCTCGGCGCCGCGCAGGCCGGCCCGCAGGCGGCCGCCCTCGAAGATCGGCAAGCGCAGGGCCGGCCCGACCTGGCCGATGTCCGAACCGCTGGAGAACAGCTTGTCCAGATACAGCGATTGGGCGCCGATGAAGCCGGTCAGGTTGATGTCCGGATAGAAGGCGGCCTTGGCCTGCCTGGTGCGCGAGGTCGCGGCCTCGGCCCGCCACTTGGCGGCGACCACGTCGGGACGGCGGCCGATCAAGTTGGCCGGCAGGTTTTCCGGCAGACCGAACGGCTTGATCGTCGCATTGGCCGGACGGGCGATGGCCAGGCCACGATCCGGACCCGCGCCGAGCAGGGCGGCCAAGGCGTTGCGGGTCAGGGCGATCTGCTCGTCGATGGCCGACAGCTCCGCCTTCGAGGCCGGCGGCCCGGCCGCGGCCTGCTCGCTCTCGGCCTTAGTGTCGAGGCCGTTGGCGACGCGCTTGGAGACCAGATTGCTGGTCTGCTCGCGCAGGCTGACGGCGGCCGCGGCGACATCGCGCTGGGCATAGAGGCGCGACAGCTCGGCATAGGTCGAGGCGATCGCGGTGGACAGCGTCAGGCGGGCCTGGGCGGCGTCGGCCTGGGCGGCCTTGGCTTCCGAGGTCGCGGCGGCGACGGCCGCGCGGTTCTTGCCCCAGAAGTCCAGCTCCCAGCTGAAGTCGAGAGCCAGGCGGCCGATGTCATTATAGCCGTGCGGCACGAAGGCCGGCGGAATGCCGGCGTTGTAGCTCTGCTTGCTCTCGGCGGCCGAGGCGCCCAGCGAGACCTGCGGCAGGTCGGCAGACTTGGCCTGGGCGACCAGCGACTGGGCGCGGCGCAGGCGGGCCTCGGCGGCGGCCAGGGTCGGCGAGCCCTTCAGGGCCTCGTCTTCCAGGGTGTTCAGCTGGGCGTCGCCGTAGGCGGTCCACCAGGCGTCGGCGGGCCAGTCGGCCGTCGGCGCTGAGAGGGTCTGGGCGGTTTCGTAGGCTTGCGGAGCCTTGGCCACGCGTGCGGCCTGGGCCGGCGGCAGGCTGGCGCAGGCCGCCAGGACCAGGGCGCTGGCGGCGGCGAAGAAAGGAAGGCTAAGGCGAGAAGAGAAGGTCGGCATGGGGAGGCGCCTTGATGTGACCGTACGGTATAGTCATATGCAGGAGCGCAAGTAGGCTCCTCTTGCTGTACAGTCAAGGCGACCGTACCGTACGGTCGGAAAGAAATTCGATGATCGACGCCAAGCCTAAACTGGACCGAGACGCCCGTCGCGAGGCGATCCTCGACGTCGCCGCCGAGGTGTTCCTGGAGGAAGGCTTCGACGCCGCCTCGATGTCGACCATCGCCGCCAAGGTCGGCGGTTCCAAGAGCACGCTCTACAACTACTTCAAGAGCAAGGAAGAGATCTTCCAGGCCCATATCGAGCGCTATTGCGGCTGGCAGGGCGCGGAGATGTTCCAACTGCTGGACGACGAGGTCGACGACGTGCGCGCGGCGCTGACGCGCCTGGGCCGGCGCTATGTCACCAACGTCATGTCCGACCGCAACATGCGCCACTTCCGCCTGATCGCCACGGCGGCCGAGCGCTCGCCGGACCTGGGCCGCACCTTCTACGAAGCCGGCCCGCTGCGCGGCGCGCGGCTGCTGGGCGGCTTCCTGGCGCGGATGAAGCTGGAGGGTCGGATCGAGGTCACCGACCCGATCGCCGCCGGCCACCAGTTCATCGGCCTGTGCCAGAACCGTATGTTGAAGGCGCGCCTGGTCAACTATATCGGCCAGCCGACGCCCGACGAGGTCGACGCCGAAGTCGAGGCGGCCGTCAGCACCTTCATGGCCGCGTTCGGCGTCCGCTAGACGGGCGTCGTGAACCGGTAGCGGCCGGAACCCACGATCATCTCCAGACCGCCCGCGACCGTACGTGTCGAGCGCACGCCCTTTGCGCTGGCGACCGCGATGCCACTCTCGCGCGTTTGCGCCGGAGCGCTGGCGGGCAGCCGCACCGTCGCCAGTGCGCCGGCCGGCACGTCGACATCCAGCGTCAGGACGCCCCCTTCCCTGTGCCAAGCACTGCGCACCGGCCCCAGGGCCGAGCGGAAGGTCGCCTCCGCCGACGCCACCTTCCCCACAGGCTTCGGCGCGATGGTGATCACCCGATCCGGCGCGGCGGCGAAGTCGATGGTGATCCCGGCCAGCCCGCCGAACAGCCAGCCCTCGCCGTGGCCCAGCATGAAGTGGTTCAGCGACTTGGTCGGATCGGCGTCCCAGGCCTCGGTCAGGGCCGTCGCGCCGCGCGCCAGCTGGTAGCCGTAGCTGGGCCGGTCGGTGACCGACATCATGTCAAAGATCACGTCATCGCGACCACTCTCGGCGAGGGCCCGCACCACATAGTGGAAGCCGACATCGCCGGCCGTGACGCCGTTCTGACTGGCCCGTACGGCGCGGACCAGGGCGTCCAGCACCCTGCCCTCCTGTCCTTTCGGGACCATGCCCAGCGCCAGCGGCATGGCGTTGGCCGTCTGGCTGCCGCGATCGTAGGAGCCGGCGTTGGCGTCGAAGAACTTGGCGTTGAAAGCCGTCCGGATCGCCTCGGCGCGCATACGGTAGTCGGCGGCTTCGGCAGCGGGCCGACCGAGAACCTCGACGACCAGCGCTAGGGTCGTAAGCGCTTGATAGGACGTCGCCGTGCCGGTCAGCGCTCGACTGGTCAGTTGCGAGGCGCCCAGCTTGCCGGGGCCTATATCGTACCAGTCGCCCAGGCCGAAATCGACGATCAGCCCCTGCGCCCGCGTAGCCAGGTAGTCCACATACCGCCTCATGGCCGGATAGCCGTCAGCCAGCACCTTCGTATCGCCATAGGCGCGATAGGCCGCCCACGGCGCCAGTACCACCGCCGAGCCCCACTCCGGCGAGTTGCGAGCGTCCTGGTCGCGGCCGTCGGGTTCAAGGAAGGCGGTGTATTCGGGCGCGATGCCCGGGACCATGCCGTCGGACTGCTGGGTGTCGACGATGTCGCCGATCATCTTCTCGTACATCGTCGAAGCGTCGCGGTTGTAGATCACCGTCAGCGCGTTCAGGTGCGCCTGCTCCAGCCAGCCCAGCTTCTCGCGGTGCGGACAATCGGTCAGCACGCTGTAGGCGTTGGAGGCCACCGCCCGCTCGATCAGGTGATGTGTTCGCTTGAGCAGCTTGTCGCTGCAGGCAAACGTCCCAACCTGCGGCAAGTCGGCGTACAGGAACTGGCCGGCCAGCGAGACGATCTCCGGCTTGCCGTCGGGATTGGCACGCCCCGCCGGAACCGCGCCCTCGACCTGCAGGTAGCGGAAGCCATGATAGTTGAAGCGCGGCACGAACCGCTCCTCGCCCTGGCCCGCCAGCGTGTAGTTGTAGAGCACCCAGCGGTCGGGACCCGCGTTGAAGCTGCGCTGCCAGGCCAGGCCGTCCTCGCCCAGCACCTCGGCCGGCGTCAGCTTCACGGCGGAACCGGCGGGGCCACGCACGACCATCTCCGGCCGCCCGGCGAAGTTCTGGCCCAGGTCGTAGACGAAGACGCCGGGCTTGGGCTCAGTGATCGCCACGGTCTCGAAGCGCTGATGGGTAGCGATCGGCGGCACGCCCTGGGCCTTGAGGCGTAGCTTGCGGTCCGGCGCCGGCAAGGCCGGCCGCCAACCGTCTTCGCTGGCGCCAGGCAGGTCCCAGCCGAGCCGGTCGCGGCGGGCGTCGACATCCTCGCCGGCGAACATCGAGGCGAAGACGATCGAGCCTTCGGCCACACGCCAGGCCTCGTCGCTGACCACGTGTTCCACCGAACCGTCGTCGTGGCGCAGGCTCAATTGCAGCAGCAGCCGAGGCCGGCCGTAGCTGTCGACGAACTTGGACTTGCGGCCGGCGACTTTCTCCACGTCGTACATGCCGCCACCCAGCCGCACGCCCAGCATGTTGGCGCCCGGCCGCAGCAGGCCCTCGACCTCGTAGGTCGTGTACAGCGCGGTCTTGTTATAGGCCGTCCAGCCGGGGTTCAGTACGCTGGTCGTGACCGGCGCGCCGTTGACCGTCAGCTCGAAGTGACCCAGCCCGCAGACCGAGACCACCGCCCGGCGCGGCGTACGCTTCAGGTCGAACGCCCGGCGCAACAGCGGCGGGGCGGTCTGCGCCGGATCGGTGAGTTCTTTGCTCCAACCACGCACATGATTGGCGCGCACCTTCTCGAGCTTGGCCATGATCCAGTGGGCGCGCCATTCGGTGGGATCGAGGATACCGGTCACGAACCGCGCCGGGGCGCTCCAGCTTCCATCAATCTCGACCGCCCAGACGTAGGGCGTGTGCGAGGCCAGCTGCAGGTCCTTGGGCGGGGCGATGTCCAGCTTGCCGGACTTGCGCCGGCCGCTATCCCAGACGTCGCCGACCCGCGCGGCCAAGCGCTCGGGCGAGCTGGCGACGATCACTCGCAGCGTCGTTGGCCGCATGTCGCGCGCGCCCTCCCCAGCCTCCAGCAGCCAGCGAAAACGCGGGCGGCGGGTGTCGACACCAACGGGATCAGTCAGCCACTCCACGCGCAGGTCCCGCGCCGTCAGGCCAGGCTCGCGAGCGTCGGCCAGGGACGGCAGCAGACCCATGCTAGCGGCGAGCCCGACGACCGTGCGGCGACTGACCTTGGTACTCATACGCACTTCCCTGTTCCCGCCCGAACGCGGTCGCGATACCAGAAGCATTCGAGCGCAAACGCAAGCTCTCGAAAGTCCTTAAGCGTGTGAGGTTCCCATGGCCGTCGTCTCCAAGCGTTCGCTCCTGACCGGTCTGGGCCTCGGCGGCGTCGCCAGCCTGACTGGCGTGCCGGCCAAGGCGGCGCCCAGTGCGATCCTGGTTTCTCAGCCCGTCTACACCAACGCCCCCTACCCGCAGTCGCACGCCTCGACGATCGTCGAGACCAAGGCCGGGACCCTGGCGGCGGCGTGGTTCGGCGGTACGCACGAGCGCAATCCCGACGTCGGCATCTGGTTCGCCCGCAACATCGGCGGCAAATGGCAGGAGGCCAAGGAGCTGGCCAATGGCGTCCAGCCCGACGGCAAGCCGCGCCTGCCGACCTGGAACCCGGTGCTGTTCCAGCCGCCCGGCGGCGAGCTCTTCCTGTTCTACAAGGTCGGCCCCAGTCCGCAGGACTGGTGGGGCATGGTCATGACCTCGGCCGATGACGGCAAGACCTGGAGCCAGCCCAAGCGCCTGCCCGACGGCATCCTGGGCCCGATCAAGAACAAGCCCGTGACGCTGAAGAGCGGCGCCTGGCTGTCGCCCGTCAGCGTCGAGCAGTCCGAGGGCGTCACCAAGGCCGACGGCGGCGGCTGGAGCCTCTATTTCGAACGCAGCGAGGACGGCGGGAAGACCTGGACCAAGACCGACCTCGTCCCCTCGCCGCTGAAGGTCGACGCCATCCAACCCAGTATCCTGTTCCACGCCGACGGATCGCTGGAGGCCGTGGCCCGCACCCGCCAGGGCGCCCTGGCCCAGACCTGGTCGAAGGACGACGGCAAGACCTGGAGCCCGCTGGCCGCCATCGACCTGCCCAATCCCAATTCCGGCACCGACGCGGTAACCCTGGCCGATGGCCGGCAGATGATCGTCTACAACCATTCGGGCCACCGGGCGGCCACGCCTGGCAAGGGTCCGCGGGTCCCGCTGAATGTGGCCCTGTCGGACGACGGCGTCAGCTGGCGCGAAGTGCTGACGCTGGAGACCGAGGTCGTGCCGGATGGCTATGCCTATCCCGCCGTGATCCAGGCGCGGGACGGCAAGGTGCACATCACCTACACCGTCAACCGGCGCGGCATCCGCCATGTGGTGATCGATCCGGCGCGTCTTAGCTGATTGACGGAGGCGGACGACCATGGCTCGTTCCCACCCGTGTTTTCCTAAGAGTGATCCATGGCCACCTTGATCCTGAGCGTCATCGGCAGCGACCGCCCCGGCCTTACCCAAGCGCTGGCGGGCGGGGTGCTGTCGGCCGGCGGCAACTGGCTGGAAAGCCACCTCAGCCAGTTGGGCGGCCTCTATGTCGGCTCGGTGCTGGTCGAGCTGGACGCCGATCGTGTCGAGGCCCTGCGTGAAGCCGTCAGTGCGGTCGACGCAGAGGGTCTTGAGGTCCGCATCGCGCCGACGGTCGAAGCCGCTAGCGCCCAGGGCGACGTCGTCCGCTTCAGTCTGGTCGGCGGCGACCGTCCGGGCATCGTCCACCAGGTGACCGGCGTGCTGAGCGATCTGGGCGCCAATATCGAAGCCTTCGAGACCCGGCTGAGCGTCGAGCCCCACTCCGGCGGTCCGCTGTTCCACATGGACGCCCGCCTGCGCCTGCCGCCGTCGCTGAAGGCCGAGGCCGTCCAGGCGGCGCTGGAGGCGATCTCCGGCGAGATCATGGTCGACATCTCGCTGACCCCGGCGGACTGAACCCTACGTCATTCAAAGACTTGGCCGTACCGCGCGTCGTTTCGCCGACATAGGAACGCTATCGCGCTACCCGCCGTTTGCCTTCCCGCCCCGCCCTTCGGCGCGGTTCATGAGGGAGGTCATCCGTGTACGGTGGCGAACGTCTTTCGCGCCTGGGCGCGTTCAGCCCGCAGTTTCCTGACGCAGAAGCCCTGCATCGGGGCTTGGCGCACTGGAACCACGAGCGCCTGGCGCCAACCGCGCCTTCAGATAGCTGGCGCGAAGAGCTCGACCAGGAGATCCGGATGCGCCGGATCGAAGGCGCGTTCATCGAGGCGTTTCGCGCTCATGTCGCGCCGCTGCTCGAAGATGTGCCGCAGGATGCAGATGGCTTCATCGCCTGGTTCGAGGCGCTGAAGGAACACGGCCCCGGACAATGGGACCCGCTGTTCGACTGGCTGGAAGGCGAAGCCTCGCTGGAAGACCTCAAGTGGTTCCTGACCCAGGAAGCCGCCGGTGAAGCCGGCTTCGACGATCTGGTCGCCATGACCCAGGTCAAGGTCCCCGACCGCGCCAAACTGGAACTCGCCCGCAACTACTGGGACGAGATGGGTCGCGGCAGCGCCAAGGGCATGCACGGGCCGATGCTGACCCGGACCACCGAGACCCTGGGCCTGACGCCGACCATCGACAGCACCCTTTGGCAGTCGCTGTGCCTGGCCAATGTCATGACCGCCTTCGCCACGACCCGGCGCTATGTCTGGCAGTCGATCGGCGCGCTGGGCGTGGTCGAGCTGACCGCCCCCACCCGCGTGGCCTGTGTGGATGCGGGCCTCAAGCGCAACGGCGTCTCGCCCGAGGCCCGCAAGTATTTCGCCCTGCACGCCCAGTTGGACATCGAGCACTCCAAGGCCTGGAATGCCGAGGCCCTGGTTCCGCTGGTGTCGGAGGATCCCTCGCGGGCCCGCCACATCGCCGAGGGCGCGATCATGCGTCTGATCTGCGGCGAACAGTGCTTCGACACCTACCGGGCGCACCTGTGGGCGCACACCCACCCGCTGGTCTATGCCGCGGAATAGCTAGGTCAGGGCGGAATAGATCAGCGTCTTCAGCTCCCGGCGGATGGGATAGATCCATGACGGGCTCATCTGGGTCATGAACACCATGTGCAGCTTCTCGACCGGATCGATGAAGAACGAGGTCGAGAACATCCCGCCCCAATAATATTCGCCGACCGAGCCCGGGATCATCGCGCGCGTGGGATCCTGGGTGACGGCGAAACCCAGGCCAAAGCCGGTGCCGCCGTTTTGGGTCTCGCTGAACAGCGAACGCGACAGGGTCGACAGGTCCGACTTGCCGGGCAGGTGGTTCAGGGTCATCAGCTCCAGCGTCTTGCGGCCCAACAGGCGCACGCCGTCCAGCTCTCCGCCATTGGCGCACATCTGGCAGAAGCGGTGATAGTCCAGGGTGGTCGAGACCAGGCCTCCGCCGCCCGACAGCAGCTTGGGCGGCTTGCGCCAGGCGCTTTCCTCGGCGCGATCCAGGATGCCGCGCGGCTGGTCCGGTCCTTTCCAGACCCAGCAGTCGGTCAGCCGGTCACGCTTGTCCTCTGGCACGACGAAGGCGGTGTCGTGCATCTTCAGCGGCTTGAAGATGTTCTCGGCGAAGAACTGGTCCAGCGGCATCCCCGACACGCGCTGGATCACCGCGCCCAGCACGTCGGTCGACACCGAATAGTTCCAGGCCTCGCCCGGCGAGAACTCCAGCGGCAGCTTGCCCAGCGCGCCGACGAAGCCGTCCAGGTCGAGATTGTCGTGCCAGTCCTCGATCTTGCCCTTGCGATAGGCGGCGTCGACGTTCGTACGGTTCTGGAAGCTGTACGTGAGCCCGGAGGTGTGGCGCAGCAGATCCAGCATGCGCATCGGCTCGGCCGTCGGCTTGGTCATGAACGGCGCGTCGCCGCCACCGCCAGCATGGACGCCCACGCCCTTGAACTCGGGCAGGACATGGCTGACCGGCGTATCGACCGCGACCTTGCCCTGCTCGACCAGCATCATGAAGGCGACCGAGGTGACCGGCTTGGTCATGCTGGCGATGCGGAAGAGCGAGCCTTCGTCGATCACCTTGTCCGAGCCCTCGCGCGCCCGGCCCTGGCTGCTGAAGTGGACGACCTCGCCGTCGCGGCTGATCAGGAGCTGAGCGTGCGGCAGCCTGCCCGAGTCTATGTACCGCTCCTTGAGGAACGCATCGACGAAGTTCAGTCGGCTCGCATCGAAGCCGTGCTTTTCAGGCGATTTGATCTTCATCGCGCTCTCCCCGATCTTGTTGTTTGATACAAGCGTATGGCCGCTTCGCTCCGGCGGCAAGATTTTCGTTGATCAATAATGGAATGATTGTTCAACAATCATCCAGCGATCACCCGTGGTCGCATCAAGCCCTGGGGAGGCCTACGCATGATCGAGCTTTATCACTGCCATGACGCTCGTTCGTTCCGCGCGCTGTGGGCTTTGGAAGAAATGGGCCTGCCCTATCGCCTGCACTTGCTGCCCTTCCCGCCCCGCATCCTGCAGCCCGAATACCTCGAGCAGAACCCGCTCGGCACCATCCCGCTGCTAATCGATGGCGACACGCGGATGACCGAGAGCGCCGCCATCCCGCAATATCTGGCCACGCGTCATGGCCCCTCGCCCCTAGCGGTCGATGTCGGCGAGCCGGACTATGGCCTGTGGCTGGACTGGCTGCATCGCAGCGAGGCGACCCTGACGTTCCCGCAGACCATCGTGCTGCGCTACACCCGGCTGGAGCCCGAGGAGCGCCGGCTGAAGCAGGCCGCCGACGACTACGCCCAGTGGTTCCTGTCGCGACTGCGCCACCTGACCCGGGCTCTCGCCGACCGCGAATGGCTGTGCGCCGGACGCTTCACCATGGCCGACATCTGCGTCGGTTACGCTCTGCTGCTGGCCCGCGACCTGGGCCTCGCCCACAAGTTCAGTCCCGAGGTGGCGGCCTATTGGGAGCGCCTGGCCGCGCGCCCCGGCTTCCAAGCGGCCAAGGCCGCGCAGAAGCCGGCCTAGGCCTTCAGCGCCGCGTCGATCGCCGTCCGGAAGGCCTTGGCCACCGGGAGCACCAGCTCGCCCGACACGCAACGCATGTCGTCGCCCGCGGTGTGGAAGAAGCGGTGACCACCATAGAGGCCGATCGCCGACGGGTAGCCGGCCTCGATCACGTTCACCAGCTCGCCGCCGGCATTGGCCTTGTTGGCCTCATAGACCGCTTCCAGGCCGTTCAGCCCCTTGAAGGCGGCTTTCGTCGGCGCGAGCAGGTCCGGCGTGGCGGTCAGCACCCGCTGGCTATCGGCGCTGGGCAGAGGCCGCAGCGTCGCCAGCTCGTGCCAGTCCCGCGCGGCCGCGCTGGCGCCGATGTGGCACCACAGCTTGGTGTCGGCAGGCTTGGGCGCGTGATGCTCAAGGTACTCTTCGCCGCCCAGATAGATGTATTCGTGGCCGCTGGTGGCGACGAACTCTAGGTTCACGCCGGCCTTGGCCGCCGCCAGGGCGTGGGCCAGCGACAGCCACACCGCCACCCCGGCCCCGCGCTCGGCGGCGCAGGTGAACCAGCCCGAGCGCGGCGTCGTGACGATCATGGTCTTGGCCGCGCCGCGATCCAGGCGAGCGATCAGGTTGTAGGCCGGCCGGCGACCGACCTCGGCGTCGACCGTGAGGGTCACGGTCGCGCCGGCCTTGGCGGCGGCGACGAACGGCTCGGCGTCCTTGGGGGCCAGAAGGACGACCGGCTTCTGGAAGCCGGGCTGCGACGGGCTGACGTTCAGGCCGATCACCTCGCCCGTGGGGCCGGTGGTGACGACCACCGCCGCCGCCGCGCCGCGATCGAACGCGTCCTTGAGCGCCGCGCCAATAGCCGGCTGAGCCATGCTGACCCAGCGGCTGAACGGCAGCACGACCAGGGCGATGGCCCCGCCCAGGCTGCCGCCCGCGCCGGCCGGCTTGAGCGGCAGGGTCAGGCCGTCCGCGCCGGTCGTCTTGACGATCGCCTGCGGGGAGACGGTCGCCGCCTTGTCGCCGACGACCAGGGTCGCCTTGCGGACCTCGGCATAAGGCACGTCGAACGCCTGCCGCTCGCAACGATAGCCGAGGGCGCTCAGATCCCCCTCCAGCCATGCGCCGCTGGCCGCATCCCCCGCACCGCCCGAGGCTTTCACCCCAAAGCCGGCGAAGCGCTCCAGCACGGCCTGGAACCAGGCCGCGTCCTGTGACGGAGCGACCGGAGCCGCCTTCGCCTGAGACGCCGCCGCGAGCACGCCCGCCCCCACCAGAAGATCCCGCCGCGACGCCTTCATGCCGATCTCCTTACCAACGATAGGTGATGTTGGCGCCGATGGTCCGGGGCGCATTGTACCGGTTGGCCAACGGCGCGCCGGCGTTCTGGAACTGCAGGAGCGCGATGGTCTTGTCCGTCAGGTTCTGGACGAACACCGCCGCCTGGACCTTGCCGATGTCGACCCCGGCCCGCAGGCTGATCAGGTCGACTGGTCGCAAGTAGATCGCCGGCGTCGCCACCGTCACCGTATCCTGCACCCCGCCGTCCTGGCCATTGTAGGTGACATTGCCAAAGCCAGTGATGGTCTGGGTGATGCGGTGGCGGTAGTCGATCGTCGTCGAGGCCGTCCATTTCGGGATCTGGGCAACCGACGAGCCGACGACCGGCAGGCCCGAATAGTTGTTTGGCGTCTCGACATAACGGGCCCGCTGGCGGGCGCCGTTGACGCTGACGCTGAGCAGGCCATCGGCCACGTGGAAACGGCCGTCGATCGCGGCCGAGATCCCGCGCGCGTGGACCGTGCCGCCGTTGATGTTGAAGATCGTCCCGGCCTTCTGGCAGGCGTTCAGCACCGTGCAGCCATCGGTGATCGACGTGATCGCGTCATCCGTCGTCGAGCGATAGGTCGCCAGCCTCAGATAGATGTTGTGCGCCAGGTTGCCCTTGAAGCCGACCTCGTAACTGGTCGTGTCCTCGTTGTCGTAGGTCGAGCGGAACGGGTTCGGCGCGGCCGGCGAAGAGGTCCGGGCGTTGACGCCGCCGGCGCGATAGCCGGTGCCGACCTTGGCATAGACCAGCGACTGCATCGCCCCAGGGATCTTGTAGCTGGCCGTAAGGGTGTAGTTCACCCGCTCGGAGCCGAACACATAGGCCGCGCGCGGCGAGGCCGCCGTGCTGGTGTAGAGCAGCACCGTCTCCTGGCTGGCCTTCTTCTTGTCGTGCGAATAGCGCAGCTCGCCGGCGAAGGTGAAGCCGCCGGTGTGGTAGCGGACCAGGCCATAGCCCGACACCGACTCGTTGCGCAGCGGCGCGCGGGCCGAGGTCCCGAAGGCGGCCGGGAACACCGCTGGACAGGCCGTCGAGGTTGGGGTCGGCAGATAGCACTGCGGCTGGTTGGGCGTGCCCGTGCAGATGCCGGCGTTCAAGCGGAACGTACAGGGCGAGGTCGCCGAGTCCGTGCCGTTCAGGTCATGCTGCAGCAGGTAGTCCGCGCCCGCCAGCCAGTCCAGGTCGCCGCTCAGCGCCTGCCCGGCCAGGTGGAAGTCCTGGTAGAAGGTGCGGTCCTTGGCCACCGTCGAGGTCTGGCCAAAGGGATAAAGGCCCAGCTGGCCGCTGCGCTGCAGCTCGGACTCCTTGGCGAAGTCGATCGCCGCCGCGTAGTTCTGCCGCGAGATCCAGTGGGTGGCCATGGTGGTCGAGGTCAGCTTGCCCCAACCCAGGTCGTAGTCGGCCAGGATCATGGCCCGCTGCGCCTGCTGGTGGACGCCGTCCTTGCCATCGTGCGGGACCACGAAGCGGTCCTGGGTCAGGCCCTGCGGGATCGCGGCGTTGACGCCCGGCGGCAGCACATAGGTGTTGAGGAAGGTCGGCAGGTTCAGGTCCTGGGCGTCGACCAGGAAGTCGATGTCCAGCGGGCCTTTGCGGTAGCGGACTTGTCCCCGGAAGATCCAGCCGTCGGTGTGGTCGTAGTACTTGTTGCTGTTGGGATTGTAGAAGAAGCCCTTGCCCTGGGAGATGCCCTGGACGCCGACGCGGACGGCGACCTCGTCATTGACCTTCTCGTTGATGACGGCGGTCAGCTTGGTCTGCTGCAGGTCGCCCGTGTAGTTGGCGCTGATATAGCCGCTGTCGTTGAACTTCGGCTTGGCCGAGATGATGTTGACGACGCCGTATTCGGAGTTGCGGCCGTACAGCGCGCCCTGCGGGCCTTCCAGCACCTCGACCCGTTCCAGGTCGAAGAAGTCCATGTGGCGGAAGTTGCGGCCGCCTAGGGTGCTGGAGCCCACATAGGCGCCATTGACGAACAGGCCGACCCCTGAGTCCGCGCCGGTGGCGCGCTGGGTGCCCGAGCCCCGGATCGAGATCTCGCTGAGATTGTTGGACTGCAGGTCGTTGAACCGCACGCCCGGCATGGTGCGCAGCAGGTCACCAGTGCTGGTGGTCGGCCCCATGGCCTCGAGCTGCTCGGCAGTCACGGCCGAGATCGTCGCCGGAACGTCCTTGAGGCTCTCTTCCTTGCGCTGAGCCGTGACGACGATCTCCTCGATCGCCAGGATGGTGTCAGGCCCCTTGGCCGCGGTCTGGGCCGCTGCCGAAGACGCAACCGCGAGCGAAATTGACGCCACGGATAAAAACAGGTGTCGCATACCCCCCTCCTTCTGACGCTTTTGTGCGCCGTTGATAAAAAGGATACACAGACCGTATGACGATGCTAGACAGATTGCTGAACAATATTCTCTCGATCGCTGATCCGAATTTCTATCAATGTCGTAGGGATTGATCCAGTCCCCGCTTTCCGGAACCCTGTTGAATCGCCAAGATGATCGTCACCGTTATCGCCGAGGCCCCAGTCTCCATGCCTGAACCCCAAGAGCCGCCGAGCGCCGTCGATCTCGCGGCCTCGTTGCGTCGCCAGATCCAGGACGACGTCATCTCTCCGGGCGAGTGGCTGCGCGAGGCGCGGATCTGCAACGAGTTCGGCGTCGGCCGCTCGATCGCCCGCAAGGCGCTGCGCATCCTGGCCGACGACGGCCTGGTGGTGATCGAGGAGAACCGCGGGGCCTATGTCGCCGCCACGACCGTGCAGGAGGTGTTCGACCTCTACGAGGTGCGCGCCGCCCTCTATGGCTGCGCCGCCCGCTTCGCCTGCATCCGCGCCACGCCCAAGCAGATGGGCGAGACGCTGGAGCTGGTCGACACCCTGCTGACGGCCTCCGAAAGCGGCGCCTCGGCCGAGGACCTCATCCACCAGAGCGAGGTGATCTTCAGCCGCCTGGCCAGCGTCTCCAGCGCCGACGCCCAGCGAATGATCGAGTCGATCCGCCGCAAGACCCGCTGGCATTATTCCTATGTCAGCCTGGCCGAGAGCGCCGGCGGCGCGCCGTTCAACCACTGGCGCGTGGTGCGCGCGGGCCTGGCCAAGCGCGACGGCGCCGTGGCCGCCGAGGGCGCGCGCAACATCCTCTACCACATGCAGAACGAGGCCATGCGGCTGATGATCTCGCGCGGCTACGGCCTGATGCCGGCCGACGACATCCGGCCCGCGCCGGCGCGCAAGGCCTGAGAGGAAACCGACATGTCGTTCGCGATCTCACGTCGATGCCTGCTGGCCGGCGCAGGCGCCCTGGCGGCCTCGCCGGCCCTGGCCTCACCAGATCTCCAGCCGGTGCTGGACTACGTGCAAAGCCAGCGGACCACAGGCTTCCTGATCGTCCAGGACCGCAAGACCCTGGTCGAGAAGAACTGGCCCTTGCCCGCCGACGCCAATGACTTCCGCGCGGCCTTCACCTACGGGACCGCGCCGGATGGTTCGCTGCTGGAGGATGTCGCCTCGCAGCAGAAGAGCTTCGTGGCCATGCTGGTGGTCGTGGCAATCGACAAGGGCTTGATCGACGTCGACAAGCCGGTCTCGGACTATGTCGGCAAGGGTTGGTCCAAGGCCTCGCCCGAGCAGGAGCAGGCGATCCGTGTGATCCACCTGCTGACCATGTCGTCGGGCCTGAACGAGGGCTTTGCCTTCGTGGCCCCGCCTGGCGACCGGTTCTTCTACAACACCCCCGTCTATGCGGTGACCAAGCGCTTGGTCGCCGCCGCCGCCAAGGCCTCGCTGGAGACGATCACCCGCGACTGGCTGACGGCTCCGGCCGGCATGGCCGATACCGCCTGGCGACAACGTCCGGCCGCCCTGGGCAATGTCGGCAACGCCACGGGCCTGGTGACCACGCCGCGCGACATCGCGACCTTCGGCCAGATCGTGCTGGACGGCGGCGAGGCCAAGGACGGCCGCCGCATCGTCTCGGAGAAGGCGCTCAAGTCGCTGTTCGAGCGCTCGGCGACCAATCCGTCGTACGGCCGCCTGTGGTGGCTGAACGGCGGATCCGAGACCATCAGGAGCGGCGGGGTCCGCACGCCGGGCCAGCTGATCCCCGCCGCCCCGGCCGATCTGGTCGCGGCGCTCGGCTTCATGGATCGGCGGCTCTATGTCGTGCCCAGGCGCAAGCTGATCGTCGTCCGCACGGGCCAGGCGGCGCTGGACAAGGACTTCGACCAGCAGCTGTGGCTGCGCCTGGCCGAGGCGCTCGGCTAGCGTTTCGCTCGCCTGGCCAGCATCGCGGTGCTGGCCAGCGACACCAGGCACATGGCGGCCATGTAGATCGCGATCGACAGGCTGGAGTGGAAACGCTCGAACAGCGCCGTGGCGATGATCGGCGCGAAACCGCCGCCGAACACCGAGCCGATCTGGTAGCCCAGCGACGCGCCGGAATAGCGGACCTCGACCGGGAAGAGCTCGGCGAACAGCGCCGCCTGGGGTCCGTACATCAGACTGATCAGCACCAGGGCCACGGTGATCGCCACCGTAATGGCCACAGGCGAACCCGTGTCGATCAGCGGGAACATGGCGAAGGCCCACAGGCCGCACAGCACCGCGCCGGCCATGAAGATGCCGCGCCGACCGTAACGGTCCGAGGCAGCGCCACAGGCGACCAGCACAGGGACCATCACCACGCTGCCGATCATCACCGCCGACAGCATGGTCTCCTTGGAGACCCCGACGCTGGTCGCGCCATAGGCCACCGCATAGGTGATGGCGACGTAGAAGCAGGTGTTGTTGGCTACGAAGGCGCCGCCAGCCAGCAGGACGTCGCCCAGGTGATCCTTCAGTATCCGCACCAGCGGCGGGGCCTTGGGTCCGGCCTCAGCCTTGGCGGTTTCGAAGGTCTCGGGCTCCTCCAGCGCGAACTGCACGTAAAGGCCGATCATCACCAGGGCCACGCTCAGCAGGAACGGAACGCGCCAGCCCCAGTCCAGGAAATGGTCCGCCGGCAGCAGCACGCCCGCCAGCAGGAAGACGACATTGGCCAGCACCACGCCCAGCGGCACGCCGATCTGCACGAAGCTGCCGAAGAAGCCCTGCCTGCCCGGCGGCGCGCTCTCGATCGCCAGCAGCGCCGCCCCGCCCCACTGCCCGCCCACGGCCAGGCCCTGGACGAAGCGCAGGATGACCAGCAGCAGCGGCGCCCAGGCGCCCGCCGTCGCGTAGGTCGGCAGCAGACCCACGCAGGTCGTGGCCGCGCCCATGATCAGCAGAGCGACGGCCAGAGCCTTCTTGCGGCCGAACAGGTCGCCGAAGTGGCCAAACAGCAGGCCACCGATCGGCCGGGCCAGGAACCCGACCGCGAAGGTGCTGAACGCCGCGATCTGGGCCACGAACGGCGGCAGGTCGGCGGGGAAGAACAGCTTGGGGAACACCAGCGCCGCGGCGGTCCCGTAGATGAAGAAGTCGTACCACTCGATCGCCGCGCCGGCCGAAGCCGTCACGGCGATCTTGATGATCGACGAGCCCGAAGGCGGCCTTTTGCGGGCCATGGTTCTCTCCCCCGCGCGCTCTGTCGGCGCGCTATCCGATCAAAGGACTTCGAACAGCCCCGCCGCGCCCATGCCGCCGCCGACGCACATGGTGACGACGACGTGCTTGGCGCCCCGCCGCTTGCCTTCCAGCAGGGCGTGGCCGGTCAGGCGCGCGCCCGACATGCCATAGGGGTGACCCATGGCGATGGCGCCGCCGTTGACGTTCAGCAGCTCGTCCGGGATGCCCAGATGGTCGCGGCAATAGACGACCTGGCAGGCGAAGGCCTCGTTCAGCTCCCACAGGCCGATGTCGTCGATCGATAGGTCGAAGCGCTCCAGCAGCTTCGGGATCGCGAAGACTGGGCCGATGCCCATCTCGTCCGGCTTGGTCCCGGCGACGGCCATGCCGACATAGCGGCCCAAGGGCGAGAGGCCGCGCTTCTCGGCCAGGCCCGCCTCCATGACCACGCAGGCCGAGGCGCCGTCCGAGAGCTGGCTGGCGTTGCCCGCCGTGACCACGCCGCCCGGCCGTACAGTCTTCAGCGCCGCCAAGCCTTCCAACGTGGTCTCGGGCCGAACGCCTTCGTCGCGGTCCAGGGTGACCTGGCGATGCGAGACTTCCTGGGTGGCCTTGTCGACCACCTTCATGGTCGCCGTCATCGGCACGAGCTCAGCGTCGAAGCGGCCGGTCTGCTGTGCCGCGGCGGCGCGGTACTGCGAGGCCGCCGAATAGACGTCACAGGCCTCGCGCGTGATCCCGTAGCGGGTCGCGACCGTCTCGGCCGTGTCCAGCATCGGCATGTAGGCGTCGGGGTGCAGGGCCAGCAGGCCGGGATCCTGGTCGACGCGAAGTTCCGGCGTCTGGACCAGCGAGATCGACTCCACGCCGCCGGCCACGATCACGTCCATGCGGTCGACGATGATCTGCTTGGCTGCCGTGGCGATGGTCATCAGGCCCGAAGAGCACTGGCGGTCCATGGTCATGCCCGGCACGGTGACCGGCAGCCCGGCCCGCAGCGCCGCCGTGCGGCCGATGGTCTGCTGATAGCCCTGCGGCAGCGAGCAGCCGAGGATGCAGTCCTCGACCTCGCCCGGATCAACGCCGGCGCGCTCGACCGCGTGGGTCAGGGCATGGGCGGCCAGGGTCGGCGACGGGGTGTCGTTGAAGGCCCCGCGATAGGCGCGGCCGATCGGCGTGCGCGCCGTAGAGACGATGACGGCCTGACGCATCACGCGCGGCCTCCCGCGACCTTGCTCATCAGCCCGGCGCTGGCGACTTCGCGCTCGGCCTGGGTGAAGCCATAGGCCGGCACGATCTCTCCCGCGCGGTCGGCGACGCCATCCCACTGGCGGATCACCTGCTCGCCCGCATCCGAACCGCCGCCGACATAACGGCCCTCGGTCAGGGTGACGTGGGCGGTGGCGAAGTGGCCGGCGCCGGCGCACAGGATGGCGCGGGTCGGCGCATCGTCGGCGACCAGGGCCAGCAGGCCTGGGCTGACCAAGGCAGGGTTCAGGCGCTGCAGGCTCTCTTCCGAGAGTACGCCCTCGGTCATGCCCGTGGCGGCCGTCGGGGCCAGGCAGTTGACCCGCACATTGTACTTCTCGCCCTCGATGGCCAGGGTCTGCATCAGGCCCACCAGCGCCATCTTGGCCGCGCCATAGTTGGCCTGGCCGAAGTTGCCGTACAGGCCCGAGGACGAGGTCGTCATGACGATACGGCCATAGCCCTGCTCGCGCATGATCCCCCAGACAGCCTTGGCGCAGACCGCCGCGCCCATCAGGTGCACGTCGACCACCAGGCGGAAGTCGTCCAGGCTCATCTTGGCGAAGGTCTTGTCGCGCAGGATGCCGGCATTGCTGATCAGGATGTCGACCCGGCCCCAGCGGGCCACGACCTGCTCGACCATCTGCGCCACCGCCGCCTCGTCGGTGACCGAGGCCGCCACGCCGATCGCCGCGCCGCCCAGGGTCGCGATCTCGGCGGCGACGCGGTCGGCCGCCTCCTGCGCCAGATCGTTGACGACCACCTTGGCGCCCTGGCTGGCCAGGTACAGCGCGTGGGCGCGGCCCAGGCCGCCGCCAGCCCCAGTGACGATGGCGACACGTCCTTCGAGCAACATGGAAATCCCCTTCTCGTTTCGCGAACCCAGGTTCGCACAATTCTTCACTAACTCGACAGTGAATATTGTTGACGGAACACTGCCTGGCGGAGACGCCGGCTCTAGACCGGCGCCCCCTTGCGGCCGCACACCGACAGGAACCCGGCGGCCATGAACGCGGCCATCCTTTCCTTCACGGCGTGGAAGTCGTCCGACCGGCAGACCCCGCCCGACAGCTTGTCGATCCGCCCCGTCCTGGCCAGGGTCAGCATCAGCGCCCCGGTGACGAAGTGGTAGCCCCAGAAGATGTCTGCCTCCGCGCAGTCTGGCAGAGCCCGCTTCAAGAGGTCGATTAAGCGCAGCACGACAGGATCGAAGTGCTGGTCCATCAGGTCCGCGCCCCACTCGGGCGTGTTGGCCACCTGGGCGCCGAGGGCGGCGTAGTTCTTCCAGCCCTCCCCGCCCTCGATGTAGAGGTCCAGATCGGTGTCGAGGAAGGCGCGCAAGGCCCCCTCCACCGTCGGCTTGCCCGCGCAGGTCGTCTCATAGTCTTCCAGCGCCCGCATCCGCCGCTCGCTGGTGATCACCGCCCGCCGCGCGAAGACCGCGTCGAACAGGGTCTTCTTGTCGTCGAAGTAGTAGTTCATCAGCGTGTGGTGCACGCCCACCATCTTGGCGACGTCTTTCAGCGTGACGCCGTGCAGCCCGTGCTTGGAGAACAGGTATTCGGCCGCGTCGAGGATCTGCTCCATCTTCTCGGCGCGCTGTTCGGCCTTGGTGTTGGGACGACGCGGGGCTGCGGCTTCGGGCACTTGGACTTCCATTTGTTGCGGACCGGCTGGGCGTCAGCCCGCGCCGTATTCCGTCCTCAGCCGAATTTTGTCGATCTTCCCGGTCGACGCCAGAGGCATGCGATCCAGGCGGAAGACCGCGTCCGGGATCCACCAGCTGGCCACCCGGCCTTTCAGCGAGGCCAACAGGATCTCGTCACTGACCTCGCCTTGCGTCTCGACCAGCAGGATCGGCCGCTCGCCCCACTTGGGATGGGTGCGGCCGATCACGGCGGCCAGGGACACTTCCGGCAGAGCGCAGACCACGGCCTCGATCTCGGCCGGATTGATCCACTCGCCGCCGGACTTGATCAGATCCTTGGCGCGACCGGTGATGATCAGATTGCCCTCGACGTCGATGCGCGCCAGGTCGCCGGTCGCGAACCAGCCGTCGGCGTCGGTCGCGGAGGTCTCGAAGCCGAAATAGCGCTCGATCACCGAGGTCCCGCGCACCCGCAGATGGCCCTCGACGTCGCGCTGCTGGGCCAAGGCCACGCCGTCTGCGTCGGTCAGCAGGAGATCGACACCCACGGCCGGACGGCCTGACACCGCCGCCTCAGCCGGGGCGCTGAGCGGCGCGAGCGTGCCGCAGGGCGACAGCTCGGTCATGCCCCAGCTGGTCTGGACGCGGACGCCCAGGCGCTGCTCGATGCGCTCCATCAGGGCCGGCGGCATCGGCGCGCCGCCGACGATGATGCGCTTCAGCGACGGCAGGGTTTGGCCGGTCGCTTCCAGGTGTTCGATCAGGCCAATCCAGACGGTCGGCACGCCCACGCAGACCGTGACGTTCTCTGCGGCGATCAGGCGCGCCAAGCTGGCGCCGTCGGCATTGCGCCCCGGCAGGACCAGCTTGGCCCCGACCGCCGGCGCCGCGAACGGCAGGCCCCAGGCGTTGGCGTGGAACATCGGCACCACCGCCAGCACCGCATCCGCGCCCGAGATCGCCATGCCGTCCACCTGCAGCACCCGCAGTGTGTGCAGGTAGCTGGAGCGGTGAGTGTAGGTCACGCCCTTGGGCGCGCCGGTGGTGCCCGAGGTGAAGCACAGGCCGCACGGCGCGGTCTCGTCGAACTGGCCCCACACCGCGTGGCGGGTCTCGGCGTCGACCAGCGGCGCCAGCGTCTGGCCCTCGACCGCCTCGCCGTCGATGACCAGCAGCCGCGTCACGCCGGGCGCCGCGTCCATGATCTTGCGGGCCAGCGGCGCCAGGTCGGCCGAGGCGATCAGGATGTCGGCCTCCGACTGCACCACCATCGAGGCCAGCTGTTCGGCGGTCAGGCGCGGGTTCAGCGTGTGGCAGACCGCGCCCATGCCCATGATCGCGAACCAGACCTCGACATGGTCCTGGCTGTTCCAAGCCAGGGTCGCGACCCGGCTGCCGGTCTTCACGCCCATGCCTTCGAGCACCGACGAGACCCGCAGGGCGCGGTCGCGCAGGCCGGCATAGCCGATGCGGTCGATCCGCCCGTCCTCGCGGGCCGTCACTACCTCCCCGTTCGGTCGCCACTTGGCGGCGTGGTCCAGGAACTTTTCGAGCGTCAGGGCGAAGGCCTGCATCTCGCCGTCAATCATCGACACTGGGTCACTCCAGGGGGAAGTGGGGGCGAGACCACGCCGACGTTCCAGATCCAGGGCGTGTCGCCCTGGGCGCGGCGTCGGCACATCACGGCCTCGTTGAGTTCGTACATGCCCGGGCGCAGGTGCGCGCCAGGCTGGGGACCGTCGGCGAAGGTCATGTAGGCGCGCGCGGTCCCGTAAGGTTTCCAGGCGGGCTCGCCGGCCGCCTTGGGAGCGCCGTCACGAGCGAACGAGGTCCAGTAACCGATCATCGCCGCCGACAGCTTGGCCTCGGCCGGCGTGTCGGGGTTCTTGGGCCAGGCGGGCGGCGTCTTGTCGGGCGTGCCGAAGACATAGGGCAGCTCGCTCGCGTGGAAGCCGTGCAGGCCTGCCGCCTCGGCCGCCGGATAGCTGTGGTCAAAATAGTAGAGATAGCCCGGCGACCCGGCCGCCGTCTGCTTGGCGACCAGCCGCTCGGACGTCCAGCCATAGAGCGCGTCGCGCGGCGCGAGCAGCACGCTCTCGGGAACATCCGTGGACGGATAGAGCTTCAGGAAGTCGTCCGCGAGATCGCCGTAGCGGGCGCGGATCTCCTTCTCGTAGGCGACCGCGTCGGCCGGCGCCGGCGGAGCCAGGAACCGCAGCGAACGGATCTCGCCGCTGTTGAAGCCGGCCAGGATCGGCACATGCGCCTGCTCGCCGGCGTCGAACGCATCGACCAACTGCTTGGGCAGGATCTTTCCGTCGACCGCGCCGAAGGTCTGGAAGCCGGCCATCAGGGCCGAGGTCGTGATCGTCTCGGCGTCCACGGCCCGAAGTTCGGCCAGGCTCTTGGCGCCCAGCTTGGCGCCGGTGGCCGCGCCCATGGTCTCGGCCGGGATGTGGCCGAACTTCGGGTCGCGCAGCTGCGGGGTCGAGACCATGTAGGCGCTTTGGGCGATGGCCTTGTGGAACAGCCCGCGCGCCGGCGGCGAGGCCATCAGGTACATGACGCTGAGCGCCCCGGCGGACTCGCCGGCGATGGTGACATTGGCCGGATCGCCCCCGAAGGCGGCGATGTTGGTCTGCACCCACTTCAAAGCCGCGATCTGGTCCAGCAGGCCGTAGTTGCCCGAGACGTGGTCGGGCGACTCCGCGCTGAGCTCCGGGTGAGCCATGTAGCCCAGCACGCCCAGGCGGTAGTTGATCGAGACGACCACCACGCCCTGCTTGGCCAGGGCCGCGCCGTCGTACATGCCCTCGGCGCTGGAGCCGGCGATCAGCGAGCCCCCGTGGATCCAGACCAGCACCGGAGCCTTCTTGGCCTTGTCCGGCGCCCAGACGTTCAGCGACAGGCAGTCCTCGCTGAACGCCTTCAGCGGCGAGGCGTAGATGCTGCCCGGACGCGGCTTGGGCTGCAGGCAGGCCGGGCCGAAGTCGAGCGCGTCGCGCACGCCGGTCCAGGCCGGCGCGGCGACCGGGGGCTTCCAGCGCAGCGCGCCGACGGGCGGCGCCGCGTACGGGATGCCTTTGAACACCTGGAGACCGCTCGCCTCGACGCCACGAACGGCGCCGGCGGGGGCTTTGACGACGGGCTCGGCATAGACGGCCGGCGCGAGCGCCATGACCGCCAGGACCGAAACGAGAAGACGCTTGCTCATCGCCCGCCCCTAGAACGCATAGCCCAGCCGCACCCCGGCCGTGCGCGGCCGCATGGTCGCGAACCGGCTGGCGAGGAAGGCCTCGGGGTGGACATAGGTGATCGAGTGGTCGTCGAAGAGGTTCTCGACATAGGCCCCGATCGTGGTCTGGCCCATGGCCACGGCGAAGGTGGCGTTGACGTTCTGGTACGAGTCCGTGAAGCCGTAGGTCGGGCTGGTCACGGTCGGCTGGCCCGGCACGTGCGGGAACGAGCCCGGATACGAGCCGACATGCTGCAGCGAGACCGACAGGTTGGCCTTGGCCTTCGCCGTCAGGTCCCAGCCGTAGTTGACGAACAGCGAGCCCTGCACCTTGGGCGAGGCCAGCCGCGCGCCGGCAACCGCGCCCGAGATCGCCGCCTCGGCCGGGGTGAGCTCGGTGACCTTGGCCTCGTTCAGCGAGCCGTTCAGGCCGATGGTCAGCCCCTTGGCCGGAAAGGCCAGCAGCTCCAGCTCGATGCCCTTGCTGCGCGCCGCGCCGATGTTGGTGGCGAACTGGACGCTGTCGGAGACGCGGTTGGCCTGGACCTGGATGTTGCTCCAGTCGATCAGGTAGACGGCGACATTGGCCGAGACCAGGCCATTCAGGAACCGTCCCTTGGCCCCCAGCTCGTAGTTCACGAGATCGTCCGACGAGGCCCCGTTCGGGATGATCAGGTCGCTCGGATTGACCGTGCTGGCCCGGCCCGCGAAGGCGTTGATCACCGGGGTGCGGAAGCCGGTCGAGACCGTGGCGTAGGTCGTCAGGGCCGATGACGGCTTGTACGACAGGCTGACCTTGAACGACGGCTTGCTGCCGGTCGCCTTCACGCCGGTGGCCGCCGTGATCGGGGTCAGGGCCAACGGCCCCCGGATTCCTAGCAGGGCGTAGGTCAAGTAGGCGCTGTTATAGCCGCCGGCCTCGGTGAAGCCTTGGCTGTCGACCTTGCCGTAGCGGATGCCGCCGGTGGCCCACACCTTGTCGCTGAAGCGATAGGTCAGCTGACCGAACGCCGCCTTCTCGTGCGACAGGAAGTGGGTGTACTGGCGCTGATAGTACTCGTCCGGCAGGCCGGTGATGCCGTGCGCGGTCAGGTAGGCCGGGTTGGAGCGGTAGAAGTAATCCACGTCCAGCCGGCGATCCATGTAGAAGCCGCCGACCACCCAGTCGATCTTGCCGCCCGGATCGGACGCCAGCCGCGCCTCCTCGACGAAGGTCTTCTGGAAGCCGCCGGCGTCCAGCGCGAAGGCCACGCCCCCGCCGAAGGTGCCGGCCAGGTCGACGAAGAACTTCTGGTCGAACTTCGAATAGGTCGACGAGCTGGTCAGGCGCGCGCCGTCGAACTGGTAGTCGATCGTGACGTTGTGGGTGCGCAGCTTGCCGACGAACAGGTCGGGCCGGTCCGAGATCCGCTTCTCACGGCCCAGGGCCGGGCTGATCATCGACGAGTCCTTGGGATTGCTGTCCTCGTACGAGAACAGCGCCTTCACCGTCAGGCGGTCGTTGGGCTTCCACATCAGGTTCGCGCGGCCGCCCCAGTCGACCAGGGTGTTGGAGTTGTGGACCTTGGTGCCGACGTTATCGAGATAGCCTTCCTCGTGCCGGTAGAAGCCGACCACGCGCAGCGCCAGCTTGTCCTCGATGATCGGCAGGTTGACCATGCCGTTGTAGCGCTGGCGCAGCGAGTCCGAGCCCGTCAGGCCGACGTCGACCAGGGCCGCACCCTCGCGGCTGGAAAGGTTCGGCGCCTTGTTCAGGATCCGCAGCGCGCCCGACAGCGAGCCCGAGCCGAACAGCGTGCCCTGCGGACCACGCAGGAACTCCACCCGCTCGACGTCGAACAGGTTGGGATCCAGCACCGTGGTGTTGCCGATGGTCGAGATCGGCAGCTCGTCAATATAGACGGCGACCGTGCTCTGCAGGTTGGCGCCGTAGCCGTTGGTGGCGATACCGCGGGCGGTGAAATTGTTGAAATTGGCGGTGGCGCGGTTCAGCACGACGCCCGGCGTCTGGCGGGCCAGGCCCTCGAAGCCGACGATGCCCTTGGCGGTCAGCTCCTTCTGGTCGAAGGCGGTGACGCTGAGCGGCACGTCCTGCAGCTTCTCGGGACGGCGGGTCGAGGTGACGATGACTTCCCCCACCAGATCGGCGTCCTTGCGGTCGCCCCTCCCCTGATCCGCGCCGGCCGTCTGGGCCAGCACCGGTATTGACGAAAACGCGACGAGCGCGACGGCGCACGCCGACGCAAGCAGCCCAGACTTCATGGCGTTCACTCCCCAGTGAGCGTCGATCGTTTGCGTCGACGTTGTGGGATTTACGGTGGCGGCGAACCGCGCCGCTGTCAACACTCACTCACACGCGTGTGAATATTGACGAGCGGTCGGGATTGAGGTCATCCTCCACCCAAGCAAAGCTCGAGAACGGGCAGCTGGGAGGAAACCCTTGAACGACCTCGAGCGCGATGGCGCCGCGGTTCTATCCGCGCGTCCAGACCACCCTCACCCCACTCCGGATCGCCGCGCCTGGCTGGTGCTGGGCATGCTGTGGTTCGTCTATGTCCTGAACTTCCTGGACCGGCAGCTGATGTCGATCCTGGCCAAGCCGATCCAGGACACGCTGCACGTCTCCGATAGTCAGCTGGGGCTGATCGGCGGGCTCTATTTCGCGATGTTCTACTGCTTCATCGCCATCCCGGTCGGCTGGCTGGCCGACCGCACCAACCGCGTGGCGGTGCTGAGCCTAGCCTGCGGGATCTGGAGCGCGGCGACGGTGGCCTGCGGCCTGTCGCGCAGCTATGGCGAGTTCGCCTTCGCGCGGATGAGCGTCGGCTTCGGCGAGGCCGGCGGCGTACCGCCCTCTTACGCCATCATCACCGACTACTTCCCACCGGGCCGGCGTGGCACGGCGCTGGGCATCTACAATCTGGGCCCGCCAGTCGGGGCGGCGCTGGGCATCGCCTTCGGCGCGGCCATCGCCGCGGCCTTCAACTGGCGCTACGCCTTCATCATCCTGGGCGTCGTCGGCGTCATCGCCGCCGCCGTCCTGCCGCTGATCGTCAAGGAGCCCAAGCGCGGCGGCCTGGACGGCGCGGGCCTCAAGCTCGAGAAGGCTGGCTTCTGGTCGACGCTGCGGATGTTCTTCTCGCGTCCGACCCTGGTGCTGGCCTCGCTGGGCAGCGGCGCGACCCAGTTCGTGACCTATGGCCTGGGCAACTTCACCACCCTGTTCCTGATGCGCGAGAAGGGCATGACGCTCAGCGAAGTCGCCGTGTGGTACGCCCTGGTGGTCGGCATCGGCATGAGCGGCGGCATCTACATCTCGGGACGGGTCATCGACCGCTTCGCGCGCAAGTCCAAGACGGTCTATGCCCTGGCCCCGGTGATCTCGCTGACCCTGGCGATCCCGTTCTATTTGGGCTTCGTCTGGGCCCCGACCTGGCCTCTGGCGCTGGCGTTCCTGATCGGCCCGACCTTCCTGAACTACTTCTACCTGTCGTCGGCGGTGGCGCTGGTCCAGGAGGAGGTGCGGCCCGAGCAGCGCGTGATGTCCGGCGCCCTGCTGCTGCTGGTCATGAACTTCATCGGCCTGGGCCTTGGCCCGACCTATGTTGGCGCCGCCAGCGACTTCTTCAAAGCCAGCCATCCACACAATTCGTTGCAGATGGCGCTCTACACGCTGACGCCGTTCTACGTGCTGGCGATCGGCCTGTTCCTGTGGCTGGCCCGGATCTTCGCCAAGGCCGAGAAGGCCTAAGCCTTCATCTAGGCTTTTAGGGCGATGAACCCGGCGGCCATGAAGCGGGCGATCCGCTTCTTGATCGCCGGGAAGTCGTCCGAGTGGCACAGGCCGCTGGACAGCCGGTCGATCCGGCCCGTCCGCGCCAGTGTGTTCATCAGGGCGCCCGACACGAAGTGGTAGCCCCAGAAGATCTCCTCGTCGGCATAGTCCGGCAGGGCGCGCTTGAGGATGCCGACCAGCTTCAGGACCACCGGGTCGAAGTGCTCGTCCATCAGCGCCGCGCCCTCGGGCGTGTTGCTGACGCGGGCGCAGAAAGCGGCGTAGTTCATCCAGTGCTCGCCGCCCTCCCAGTAGAGGTCGAGGTCCGTATCGAGGAAGGCGTGCAGCGCACCCTCGACGGTCGGCTTGTCGCCCGCCACTAGCTCGTACTGCTCCAGGGCGATCATCCGCCGGCCGGACGTGACCCCGGCCCGCCGCGCGAACACGGCCTCGAACAGGTTGGTCTTGTCCTTGAAGTAGTAGTTCAGCAGCGTGGTGTGGATGCCGACGCGCACGGCGACGTCGCGCAGCGTCACGCCATAGAGACCGTTCTGCGAGAACAGGTACTCGGCCGCGTCCAGGATCTGCTCCAGGCTCTGGGCGCGCTGCTCGGCCTTGGTGCGCCGCCCCTTGCCCTGCTCCGCCGTCGCTCCCGCCAAGCCGTCCTCCTGGTCATTCCGTACGCCGCGTAGTCGGGGCGCGGCGCGCTCGTGTCAATCGTTCCCATAGCGGCAACCACCCCATCCGGGGCCTACGACCAAATGGTCGAACAATGATCATTGACGCCGTAACGGCGATGCTACAACACTCACTCTTGTGAGAATGAGCGTTAAGAGACTCATTCAACGGGAGGGTTCGCCACATGAAAATCGGGCTATCCGGCGCGTCGGGCGTCGCGCTGCTCATCGGGATCGCGGGCTTCGGCGCGCCTGCCTGGTCTCAGGATCAATCGACCCAAGTCGAAGAGATCGTCGTCACCGGCTCCAACATCCGGGGCTCGGCGCTCGACGCCGCCCTCCCCGTCGAGGTCTATTCGCAGGCGGATCTGGAGAAGCAGGGCTCGCCCACGGCGCTGGAGTTCGCCAAGAGCCTGACCATCTCGGGCCCGACGACCGGCGAGAGCTACTATTTCGGCGGTCCGGCCCTGGTCGGCTCGGTGAACTACAATCTGCGGGGCCTCGGGGCGGACAAGACGCTGACCCTGCTGAACGGCCGGCGGATGAACCAGAACACCGCCAATATCCCGTCGATCGCCCTGGCCCGCACCGAGGTGCTGAAGGACGGCGCGGCGGTGATCTATGGCGCGGACGCCACCGGCGGCGTCGTCAACTTTATCACCCTGGACCACTATGTCGGCCTGCAGGCCCAGGCCCAGTACAAGCACATCAAGGGCTCGAAGGGCGACTATTCGGTCGGCGTGATGGGCGGCATCGGCGCGGACCGCGTCAACCTGCTGGTCTCGGCCGAGTACGAACATCGCTCGCGCCTGAACACCCTGGAGCGGAAGTTCACCGAGGCCTCGCTGAACCCGGTGACCGGCTACAACCCCGCGCCGTGGTCGACCCTGACCAACCTGACCGGCTGGCAGCCTCGCGGGCCCCTGCCCGCCACGCCCACCGCCACCGACGTCGGCGAATGGGGTCCGAACCTGGGCGGCATCGTCTCGGACTTCACGCCCGCCAGCTGCGCGGCCGTGGGCGGTCGCTACGACAACGCCTTCACCTGCGCCTACAACTACATTCCCTACTACCGGCTGGTGGAGAACCAAGACACCTACCGCCTCTACGCGCAGCTGAAGGCGCAGATCACCGACACGATGAAGTTCCATCTGGACGCCTCGTACGGCCGGGTGAACCTGCCGCAGGTGATGGGCTCGCCGGCCCAACCGGTGTCGCGCGGTCCGGCCCTGACGACGGGCGCGGTCAACCAGTTCTACGTGCCGATCAGCAATCCATTCGCGGCCGAGTTCGCGGCGAAGAACGGCATCGTCGGCGCCTCGGGCTTCACGCCGATCACCTACCGTTTGTTCGGCCACGGGGGTAACCCCTACTACTCCGGCGGCGACGGCTTCGGTGTGGCCGACCGCATCGACAACAAGGTCTGGCGCATCTCGGCCGGGCTGACCGGCGACCTGGGCGACCTCGCGCCGTTCGCCAAGCAGGTCGGCTACGACTTCGCCCTGACCTATAACGACGCCTACAACTACAACACTCACGCCGACACGATCGGCTATCGCCTGCAGGAAGCCATGAACGGCTTCGGCGGTCCCAAGTGCCAGGCCGTGGACCTGGATCCCAGCCGCTTCGGCACCCAGAACGCGGCCGCCGCCGGCAAGAACGGCTGCCAGTACTGGAACCCCTTCTCCAGCTCGTTCAAGGGCCAGCCGGTCCGGGGCCTGGCCAATCCCAACTATGTCGCGGGCAAGGAGAACCCCGAGGACCTGGCCCTGTGGATGTTCGACCCGCGCGCGGTCGAAACCCTGAGCCACAACTTCACCGCCGACCTGGTGTTCAACGGCCGCTCGGGGATCAAGCTGCCCGGCGGCGAGATCGGCTGGGCCCTGGGCGCCCAGTACCGCTCGCTGTCCAACCGTGTGAACGTGCCCAGCGCGTTTAACAACGGCTCGATCCAGTGCGAGTGGCCCAGCAACACCACCAGCGCCAATGGCGCGGGCTCGGGCAATCTCAGCCCCACGCCGACCCCGACCACCAGCGCCAACTTCCGAGGCTGTACGCCCGACGCGCCTGGTCCGTTCGTGCTGTTCGCCCCGACCCTGCCCAGCCAGGCCGAGCAGAGCCAGTACTCGCTGTTCGGCGAGCTGCAGGTGCCGCTGTTCTCGAACGTCGACATCCAGCTGGCCGCCCGCCGCGAGCGTTTCTCCAACGACCTGGGCGCCACGGTCTACAAGGTGTCGGGCAAGTGGAACGTCTGGGGTCCCCTGACCTTCCGCGCCTCGTACGGCACCAACTACCAAACCCCGCCCCTGGGCGTGACGCCGGGCGCCATCACGGTGGCCGCGCGCACCTACACGGTGGCGGCCAGCAACTGGCTGGCGGCGCAGTTCATCACCGACGCCAACCTCAAGCCCGAGACCGCCAGGACCTCGAACATCGGCGCGATCTGGCAGAGCCGAGGCCTGGCCGACGATCACAGCTTCCGCCTGATCGTCGACTATTTCGACATCAAGACGCGGGACCAGATCGGCCAGGTCGCCGACCCGAACCAGATCGCCAGCCTGGTGTTCAACGGCGCGGGCGGCACGATCACCACCTGCGACGCGACCAAGCAGCCGCTGCTGGCCCGCATCTCGTTCAACAACGGCTGCACGGTCGGCATGAGCGGCGTCGGGACCTTCTCGGCCGTCTCCACCCGCTATGGCAACGGCCCCGGCCAGACGACCAAGGGCTTCGACATCCAGGCCAAGTACGGCCTGCCGCTTGGTCCGGGTGATCTGGACGTCAACCTCACCGCCACCCGGGTGACCGAGCTGCGCACCGGCCCTACCACTCTGGACGGCGTGACCATCTCGACCGGTGACAACCGCCTAGGCACGCTGAACTTCGCCACCTTCGCCCAGGCCGCGCCCAAGTGGCGCGCCAACCTTGGCGTCAACTACGGCCTGGGTAACCAGAACTTCCGTCTGGGCGTGAACTTCGTCTCGGCGGTCAAGGACGAGCGGGTCGGCGTGCAGTACGGCGAGAACGGCGAAAAGTGGATCACCACCGACTTCACCTATCGCCTGCAGCTGGGTGACGACATGGCCCTGACGGCGACGGTCGCCAACATCTTCGACCGCGATCCGCCGCCCGCGCAGGAGGAGTTCGGCTACGACCCGTGGACCGGCAACCCGCTGGGCCGGACCATCGAGATCGGCGTCAAGAAGGCGTTCTAAGGTCTACCTCGCGACTGGCGGGCGGCCTTCGGGTCGCCCGCCATCTTTTCTCCAGAGCAAAGCATGATCCGACGCGACCTTCTCATCGCGGGCGCCGCTGCGGCCCTGGCGTCTCCGGCCATCGCCCAGCCGAAGCGCGCCCTGCCCAAGGACTTCCTGTGGGGCACGGCGATCTCGGCCCACCAGAGCGAGGGCGGCAATACCAACAGCGACGCCTGGCTGATGGAGAACCTCACGCCCTCGATGTTCAAGGAGCGCTCGGGCGACGCCGTCGACAGCTATCACCGCTACGGCGAGGACTTCGCGCTCGCCGCCGGCCTGGGCTTCAACACTTACCGCCTGGGCGTGGAATGGGCGCGCATCGAGCCCAGCGAGGGCTTCTTCTCCAATGCCGAGCTAGACCACTATGCCCGCGTGCTGGAGGCCTGCCGCGCGCGGGGCCTCAAGCCCATCGTCACCCTGAACCACTTCACGACGCCTTTATGGTTCGCCCAGCGCGGCGGCTTCGAGGTCGCCGACGCCCCGGCCCTGTTCGCCCGCTTCTGCCGCAAGGTGGTCGAGCGCCTGGGACGGCTGATGCACATGGCGACCACGTTCAACGAGGCCAATATCCGGTTGCTGGTCGACCTGATGCCGGGGATCCAGACGATGGTCCCCGTGGTCAAGGCGGCCATCGCCGCGGCCGCCAAGGCCACCGACTCGCCGCGCTTCTCGCGCCTGGCCTATGCGGATCCGGCCATCGTCACGCCGATCATGATCGAGGCCCACCGCCAAGCCTACGACGCCATCAAGCAGGCGCGCCCGTCCCTGCCCGTCGGCATCACCCTGACGACCCAGGACATCCAGTCGGACGATCCCAAGCTGGTGGAGCTCTATCAGCGCAAACTCTATGGCGACTGGGTCGAGGTCGCCCGCACCCATGCCGACTTCTTCGGGGTCCAGACCTACACCCGGTTCGTGGTCGATGAGCACGGCGTGAAGGCGCCGCCGCCCGGCGCGGAGCTGACCCTGTCGGGCTACGAGTTCTATCCGCAGGCCCTAGCCAACACGATCCGCTGGGCGCACGCAGCGATCGGCAAGCCGGTCTACGTCACCGAAAGCGGCGTGGCCGTGAACGACGACACGCGGCGCATCGCCTTCATCGATCAGGCCCTGGCCGGCGTGCGGCAATGCATCGACGACGGCACCCCGGTGCACAGCTATCTCTACTGGTCGCTGCTGGACAATTTCGAGTGGACTTCGGGCTACGCCGTGCCGTTCGGTCTCGTCGCCGTGGACCGCCAGACCTTCAAGCGCACGCCGCGTCCCAGCGCCCTGCACCTGGGCCGGATCGCCAGGGCCAACGCGATCTAGGCCTACGACCACGCGGGCCTTGCCGTGACAGCGCTGCCAGATAGGGTGCGCTCGAAACCCGAGTGCGAGGACGCATGCTCAAGACCCTGGCCTTCACCCTGGCGCTGGCCGTCGCCGCGCCCGCCCTCGCCGCTCCGCTGACCTTGACGGACGTGCCGAAGGCCACCGGCCCGAAGGTCTCGCTGTTCAACGGTAAGGACCTGAAGGCCTGGGACGCCTGGCTGGGCTATGCCGACCCCGCCTTGACCTACAAGCGCCCGCCCGTCGCCCCGATCGGCGTGACGGCCCAGAGCGCCGAGATCTTCAAGGTGGTGCAGGAGGACGGTCGCCCCGCCCTCTACGTAAACGGCAAGACCTGGGGCAGCCTGGTCCACAAGGGCGACTTCAAGGATTATCACCTGCGCCTGCAGTACAAGTGGGGCAAGGGCCGCTGGGCGCCGCGCGAGACGCAGGCGCCCAACAACGGCCTGCTCTACCACTCGCATGGCGCGCCCGGCGTCGTCTGGGGCACCTGGAGCCAGGCGGTCGAGTTCGAGATCATGACCGGCTCGATCGGCATGGTCGTGCCCGTCGGCGAGGCGATCTCGGTCGTGACCAACGCCGTCGACGATCCGGCCCTGATCAAGCCCAACCTGCGCTACGCCCCCACCGGCCGCGCCGTCACCGCCAAGGGCGGCACGGCCGACTGGAACGTCGAGGCCTATAGCGACGCCGAGAAGCCCGCCGGCGAATGGAACACCCTGGATCTCTACGTCCTGGGCGACCGGGCCGTGCACGTGGTCAACGGCGTGCCCGTGCTGGAGGTCCGCGACCTGAAGGCCGGCGGCCAGCCCCTGACCCACGGCGCGATCCAGCTGCAGTCGGAAGGCGCCGAGACCTTCTTCCGCGACATCGTGCTGGAGCCGATCAAGACCCTGCCCAAGGTCAGGTGATCCGGCGCTTCTCCAGCTTCCGGGCCAGGGTCCGGCGGTGCATGCCCAAACGCCGGGCGGTCTCGGAGATGTTGAAGTCGGTCTCGACCAGGGTCTGGTGGATCCGCTCCCACTCCAGGTTCTTGATCGAGGTCGCCCGCTCGCCGATGGCGGCGTCGACATCGCCGTCGCCCTTGTGGAAGGCCGCCTCGATGTCGTCGGTGTTCGAGGGCTTGGCCAGGTAGTGGCGGGCGCCCAGCTTGATGGCCTCGACGGCGGTGGCGATGCTGGCGAAGCCGGTCAGCACCACGATCAGCATGGTCGGGTCACGCTCGGCCAGGGCGCGGACGCAGGCCAGGCCGGACTCGCCGGCCAGCTTCAGGTCGACGACAGCGTAGCGCGGCGCGAAGGTCTCCAGCGCCGCCATCGCCTCGTCCAGACCGCGGGCGTGGACGACCTCGTAGTCGCGGCGTTCGAAGGAACGCTTGAGGGTCGCGGCGAACTTCTCGTCGTCCTCGATGATGATCAGCTTGCGGTCAGTCGGCACGGCTGATCTCCAGGGACGACAGCGGCAGGTCCAGCACCACACGCGCCCCGCCTTCGGCCAGGTTCTCGGCGTCGGCGCGGCCGCCCAGCTTGCGCAGGACGTTGACGACCAGGAACAGGCCAAGCCCGCCGCCGGCCCGGCCCTTGGTCGAGTTGTAGGGCGTGCCGAAGTTTTCCAGCGTCTCGGCGGTGAAGCCGGGGCCGTCGTCCTCGACCTCGATCAGCAGCCGATCCTCGCGTACGCCGGCCCACAGCCGCACCGCGCCGGCGGAGGCGTCGAGGGCGTTGTCGAGCACGTTGTGGATCACCTGCTTCAGGGTCGATTCCGCGACGATCGGGGTCGGGGCGATCAGGTCGGTCTCATAGACCAGGGCCTCGCCGTTGCGGGTGGCGCGCCAGTCGCTCACCACCTCGTCCATGAAGGCCCGCAAGGTGCTGGCCCGCACCTCGCCGCCGCGCGCCTCGCCGGCCGACTGCAGGACGCCGGTGACGATGGTCTTGCAACGTCGGACCTCGCCGCGCATGTCTTCCAGCTCCTGGGCCAGGTCGGGCTGGCTGGCGAAGATCGGCATGCGCCGCCAGTCGCCCAGGATCACGTCCAGCGTCGCCAGCGGCGTGCCGAGCTCATGCGCGGCGCCGGAGGCCAGGAGGCCCATGCGGACGATGTGGGTCTCTTCCGCCGCCAGCTGGCGCAGCTCGGCCAGGCGCGCGTCGTGGCGGCGCAGGTTGGCGTTGATGCGGGCGACGAAGGTCACCAGCAGCACCGCGTCCAGGACGATGCCGACCAACATGCCCATCAGGAACAGGTCGAAGAAGGTCTGGTCGCTGAGCCCGGTGGCGACGATCGGCCGGTTGAAGGCCACCAGCATGACGAAACAGAAGCTGGTCAGGGCCACGATCGCCCAGGTCGCCCAGGCCTCCAGCAGCACCGCCCCCAGGATCACGTGCAGCAGGTAGAGGGTCGTGAACGGATTGGTCGCGCCGCCGCTCAGATACAGCTGGACGGTCAGGGCCAGGGCGTCCAGCGCCAGGGCCACGAACAGGTCGTAGCGGCCCAGCGGCGTCGCTCGCTTCAGGCGCGCCAGGCTGAACAGGTTCAGCGCCACCAGCGCGACCAGCACCAGCATCATCGCCGCCAGCGGCAGGCGGAAGCCCAGACTGAAATGCACCGCCAGGATGGTGACCACCTGCCCCAGCACCGCGATCCAGCGCAGGTGGATCAGCTGCAGCATGTTCTGGCGTGCGATGGCGTCAGCCGGGCCGCTGGCGTTGTCCGCCGCCCGCGCGCCCGAGAGCCAGCCCGCCACGCCGGAGAACAGGATGCTGGCGGTCGGGCTCATGCGTCTCCTACACCTGGGTTCCGCCGCGCGTCGCGCGCGACGTAGAGACCAGCGCCGCTCGTCAGCAGGGCCAGGCCGAACCAGGTCAGGGCGTAGACTAGATGACTGTTGGGGAAACGCACGACCGTAAGACCCCCTAGGGGCCAGCCGCCCGGATTGGGCGCGGCGTCCGCGTCCACGAAGTAAGGCGCGACCTCGGTGAGCTTGTGCGCGGCGGCGATGGCCTGGACGTCGCGGGAATACCACCGCCCCTGCCCCGGTTGGTTCGCTCGCAGGAAGCCGCCGTGGGGCTCGGTCGCTCGTAGCAGGCCTACCACCGCGACGGGACCAGCGGGATGTGAAGCGGCGCCCTTTTGCTCGGCCGGCACGAAACCGCGATTGACCAGCACGGTGAAGCTGCGATCGGTCTTCAGCGGTGTCAGGACCCAGAAACCCGGGCCCTTCTCGGTGACGGCCTGCACCAGGGTCTCGTCGCCATGGTCGAAGACGCCTGAGACCCGGACACGGCGATAGACGTCATCACTCGACCAGCCCATCGGAGCCGGAACCGGCTCGGCGTGGATCCGCTGCTCGACCTTGGCGATGAGATCCAGCTTCCACGCCCGGCGCTGGACCTGCCAGGCGCCAAGCAACACAAAGACCACGGTGAAGGTGGCGCACAGCCCGATCAGGGCGATCGACCGTGCGCGCCTTCCCGAGGTCACGGCATCTGCTTCATGTCGTGCGCATCGAGCGGCATCATGTGGGTGTTGAGATTGTGCATCACCCACAGCGAGCCGCTCAGCGTGATCACCACCAGGATCAGGGTGAACATCAGGGCCAGCAGGGTCCATCCGCCTTCCGAACGCGAGTTCATGTGCAGGAAATAGATCATGTGGACCAGCACCTGGATCACCGCCAGCCCCATGACGGCCACGGCGGTCATCTGAGGCGTCGGCAGGACGTGACCCATGACCAGCCAGAACGGGATCGCCGTCAGGATCACCGCCAGTACGAAGCCGATGACATAGTCCTTCAACGAGCCGTGGCCGGCGTCGTGGCCATGGCCCTCGTGGGCGCCGGGGGCGTGGTGGGTGTCGTGGCCAGCGGCGGTCATTTCAGCGATCCCAGCAGGTAGACGAACGAGAAGACGCCGATCCAGATCACGTCCAGGAAGTGCCAGAACATCGACAGGCACATCAGCCGGCGCTTCATGGCCTCGTCGAGACCGCGCTGGCCGACCTGGACCATCAGGGTGACCAGCCACAGGATGCCGAAGGTCACGTGCAGGCCGTGGGTGCCGACCAGGGTGAAGAACGACGACAGGAAGGCGCTGCGCTGCGGGCCAGCGCCCTCGTGGATCAGGTGGGCGAACTCGTAGAGTTCCAGCGACAGGAAGCCCAAACCGAACAGGCCGGTGATCGCCAGCCAGACCAGGGTCGGCGTCTTGCGGCCGGCCTGGGCCGACAGCATCGCAAAGCCGTAGGTGATCGACGAGAACAGCAGCAGGCCGGTGTTCACGGCCACCAGCGGCAGGTCGAACAGGTCCGCGCCCGACGGCCCGGCCGCGTAGTTGCGGCCCAGCACGGCGTAGGTGGCGAACAGCACCGCGAAGATCAGGCAGTCGCTCATCAGGTAGATCCAGAACCCCAGCAGGGTCCCGTTCTCCGGATGGTGCTCCTCGGTCATGTGGAAGCTGTTGGCGTCCACTTCCGTCAAGGCATGGGCTTTCGAGGCCATGGTCAGGTCAGGCTCCGCAGGGCTTGGGTGCGCGCGTCCTCGACGCGGACGACCTCCTCGGCCGGGATGTAGTAGTCGCGCTTGAAGTTAAAGGTGTGGGCGATCGCCGTGACGATCAGGGCGACGAACGACACCGCCGCCAGCCACCAGATGTGCCAGATGAGCGCGAAGCCCAGCACCGTGCTGATCCCGGCCAGGATCACGCCCGCGCCGGTGTTGGCCGGCATGTGGATCGGGATGTAGCCGGTCGTCGGGCGTTCATAGCCACGCGCCTTCATGTCCCACCAGGCGTCCAGTTGGTGAACCACCGGCGTGAAGGCGAAGTTATAGGCCGGCGGCGGCGACGAGGTCGACCACTCCAGCGTCCGGCCGCCCCAGGGGTCGCCGGTCTCGTCGCGCAGGGCCTCGCGGTTGCGGATGCTGACGACGATCTGGACGATGAAGGCCAGGATGCCGCCGAGGATGATCACCGCGCCCAGGGCGGCGATCACGAACCAGATCTGCAAGGACGGATCCTCGAAGTGGCTGACGCGGCGCGTCACCCCCATCAGGCCCAGCACGTACAGCGGCGTGAAGGCGACCCAGAAGCCGACCAGCCAGCACCAGAACGAGACCTTGCCCCAGAACGGATCCAGCTTGAAACCGAAGGCCTTGGGGAACCAGTAGGTGATGCCGGCGAACATGCCGAACACCACGCCGCCGATGATCACGTTGTGGAAGTGGGCGATCAGGAACAGGCTGTTGTGCAGGACGAAGTCGGCGGGCGGGACGGCCAGCAGAACGCCGGTCATGCCGCCGATCACGAAGGTGACCATGAAGCCCAGCGTCCACAGCATCGGCACCTCGAACCGGATGCGGCCGCGGTACATCGTGAACAGCCAGTTGAAGATCTTGGCCCCGGTCGGGATCGAGATGATCATCGTCGTGATCCCGAAGAACGAGTTCACGCTCGCCCCCGAACCCATCGTGAAGAAGTGGTGCAGCCAGACCAGGTACGACAGGATGGTGATGACGACGGTCGCGTAGACCATCGAGCTGTAGCCGAACAGGCGCTTGCCGCAGAAGGTCGAGACCACTTCAGAGAACACGCCGAAGGCCGGCAGGATCAGGATGTAGACCTCGGGGTGGCCCCAGATCCAGATCAGGTTCACGTACATCATCGGGTTGCCCCCGAAGTCGTTCGTGAAGAAGTTCGTATACAGGTACCGGTCGGCGGTCAGCAGGGCCAGGGTGGCGGTCAGGATCGGGAAGGTCGCCACGATCAGGACGTTGGTGCACAGCGAGGTCCAGGTGAAGACCGGCATCTTCATCAGGCTCATACCCGGGGCCCGCATCTTGATGATGGTCACGACCAGGTTGATGCCCGAGAGCGTTGTCCCCACCCCGGCGATCTGTAGCGCCCATATGTAGTAGTCGACCCCGACATCCGGACTGTAGGCCAGGTTCGATAGCGGCGGATAAGCCAGCCAGCCGGTGCGGGCGAACTCGCCGACGAACAGCGACAGCATCACCGTCAGCGCGCCGCCCACCGTCATCCAGAAGCTGAAGTTGTTCAGGAACGGAAAGGCCACGTCGCGGGCGCCGATCTGCAGCGGCACGGCCAGGTTCATCAGGCCGGTGACCAGCGGCATGGCCACGAAGAAGATCATGATCACGCCGTGGGCGGTGAAGATCTGGTCGTAGTGATGCGACGGCAGGTAGCCTTCGTTGGCCCCGAAGGCCATGGCCTGCTGGGCCCGCATCATCAGGGCGTCGGCGAAACCGCGCAGCAGCATGACGATGGCCAGGATGATGTACATCACCCCGATCTTCTTGTGGTCGACGCAGGTCAGCCACTCACGCCACAGATAGCCCCACAGCTTGTAGCGGGTCAGCAGACCAAGGGTCGCCAGGCCGCCCAGGGCGACCATGACGAAGGTGCCCAGCAGGATGGGCTCGTGCAGCGGAATGGCGTCCCAGGTGAGACGGCCGAAGATGAATTTGACGAGGTCCGGGGACATGCTGGTCTCTAACCTTGGCTCAGCGCGCTTCAGCAGGCTTCGGGGCGCAGAGCGCGGCGACGAAGGCTCGCAGGCCGCCCTCCTGGCCGCGCCGCACGCGCTTGTCGTATTCGAGGGTGGTGACGTTGTAGACGCCGGCCATGCCGAGGCCGCCGTTGGCGTCGATGCGCATCATGTCGTGCTGGCACATCTTGCCCGGCTCGACGCAGCGATTGACGGCCTTGTCGAACAGGCCCGCATCGACCGAGGAGAACTTCTGCACCGGGGCCTTCTGGCTGGGCTTCTCCAGAACGAGATAGCGCGGGCCGTCCAGGCGCTCATCGCCCTTGCGAACCTCGGCGGCCCAGCGCTCGAAGTCGGCCCGGCTCATGCCGTGGAACTTGAAGCGCATGTGCGAGAACCCCTCGCCACTGAAATTGGCCGAGAAGCCGTCGAAGGTGCCAGGCTTGTTGATCACCGCATGCAGCTGGGTGGTCATGCCGGGCATGGCGTAGATCTGGCCGGCCAGGGCGGGCACGTAGAACGAGTTCATCACCGACGAGCTGGTCAGCTGGAAGTCGATCGGCGTGTCGATCGGCGCGGCCAGTTCGTTGACCGTGGCGACGCCCAGCTCGGGATAGATGAACAGCCACTTCCAATCGAGCGCCACCACCTGGACCTTCAGCGGCTTGACGCCCTCGGCGCTGCGGCCCGGCGCCAGGCGGTCGAGCGGACGATACGGATCCAGCAGGTGGGTGCTGGTCCAGGTCACCGCGCCCAGGATGGTGATGATCACCAGCGGCGCGGCCCAGATCACGATCTCCAGGCGCGTGGAGTGGTGCCAGTCGGGATCGTACTCGGCCTCCTCGTTGGAGCGCCGGTATTTCCAGGCGAAGAACAGGGTCAGCGCGATCACCGGCACGATGATCACCAGCATCAGCACGGTGGCGACGATGATCAGGTCGCGCTGCTGCATGGCGATATCGCCGGACGGGTTCATCACCACCCAGTCGCAACCGCCCAGCGCCAGGAGCGCGGGCAGCAGGGCCAACTTGGCCAAAACACGGGGCGACGGAAGGAGTTTCGGACGCATAGCGCGGCCGATAGGGCGTTCTGCTGCAGTGCGACATTGGACCGTTTGTCCTAGCCCCCTCCCCGGTCCGGAGCGGAAGCGCCGCAAAGGCGTTTGCCAGATCGCGTCCCTTGGCCCCATGCTCGCCTCAAGACCGCCCTTTAGGCGGCGCGACAGTTGGAAGTTGGGACGGAAACGAGGAATAGGCGCGTCAGTTCATGGCTCAAGAGTTCACAGTACCCACCTCATCCGGCCTGGAGCGCGATGCGCGCCGGATGCACGCCGATTCCCACGGCGTCCGATCGGGCGAGATCGCCCTGGGCGTGGTCATCGGCCGCACCTCGGAATTCTTCGACTTCTTCGTCTACGCCATCGCCTCGGTGCTGGTGTTCCCGCAGCTGTTCTTCCCGTTCGTCGACCGCCTGACCGGCGTCATGTACGCCTTTGCGATCTTCGCCCTGGCCTTCATCGCCCGCCCCATCGGCTCGGTGATCTTCGGCATGATCGACCGGCGGTTCGGCCGCGGGGCCAAGCTGACGGTCGCGCTGTTCCTGCTGGGCGGCTCGACCGCGGCCATGAGCTTCCTGCCGGGCTATGCGGTCGCGGGGCCCCTGGCCATCTGGGCCCTGGCGGCCTTCCGCATCGGCCAGGGCCTGGCGCTGGCCGGCGCCTGGGACGGCCTGTCCTCGCTGCTGGCCCTCAATGCGCCCGAGACCAAGCGCGGCTGGTACGCGATGATCCCGCAGCTGGGCGCGCCGTTCGGCTTCATGCTGGCCAGCGGCCTGTTCGCCTATTTCGTCGCCAGCCTGGGTTCGGCCGACTTCCTCGACTGGGGCTGGCGCTATCCGTTCTTCGCGGCCTTCGCGATCAATGTCGTGGCCCTGTTCGCCCGCCTGCGCATCGTCGCCACCGAGGAATACGGCGCCCTGTTCGAGAAGCGCGAACTGCGCCCCTCCCCGGTCGCCTCGCTGCTGCGGGCCGAGGGCGGCAATGTGCTGATCGGCATGTTCGCGCCGCTGGCCACCTTCGCCATGTTCCACCTGGTCACCGTCTTCCCGCTGTCGTGGGTAGCGCTGCACGACGACGCCCAGGCCCTGACCTTCCTGCGCATCGAGCTGGTCGGCGCCGTGGTCGGCGTGCTGGGCATCCTGGCCTCGGGCTGGATCGCCGACCGCATCAACCGCCAGAACCAGCTGGCCCTGTCGGCCCTGCTGATCTTGGGCTTCAGCCTGCTGGCTCCACGCCTGCTGGACGGCGGCTCGCTCGGCCAGACCCTCTATGTGGTCGTCGGCTTCGCGATCCTGGGCCTGTCGTTCGGCCAGGCCGCCGGCACGGTCAGCTCGCGCTTCTCCAAGCGTTATCGCTACACCGGCGCGGCCCTGACCTCGGACCTGTCGTGGCTGATCGGCGCGGGCTTCGCGCCGCTGGCCGCCCTGGGCCTAGCCTCTGTCTGGGGCCTGCCGGCCATCGGCCTCTACCTGGCCTCCGGCTCGATCGCGACCCTGATCGCCCTGACCCTGGACCGCAATCGTCAGCGGGCGAAGACCTAGGACGCGCCCTAGCGCGCCAACGAGAACTCCACCGGCGCTTCCATCTCGATCCGGTCGCCCTTGATCGTGTGGGGCGGCGCCGGAAACGGATCCGAGCGCGTGACCATGGCCAGGACCTCCTGATCCAGCAGCGGATGGCCGGTGGGACCGGTCAGGCGGCAGTCCAGCACGTGCCCTGAGCGGTCGATGACGAAGACCACCCGCGCCACGCCCTCCTGCTTCCGCATGCGGGCGGCCTTGGGATAGGCCTTGTTGCTCTCCAGCCAGGCGCGAACACGGGTGATGTAGCTCGAACTGGAGCCGGCATGCGCCTGAACGCTGTCGGCCTTCTCGGAGCCAGCCGGCGGCTTGGCCGCGGTGGCCGCCATGGCCTTGGCGGCGGCGGGCGTCGCGGCGGGCGCGGCAGAGGCCGAGCGGGCGTCAGCGTCCGCCGGCGCGGCGGTCGGCGCGGAAGGCTTCGAGGGCGGCGCGACCACCGTCCAGGCGTCCGGCGCGGGCGGCGTGATCCGGACCTTCTCCGGCGGCGTGACCGGCGACGGCGAGGCCTCTGCCTGTTCGGGCTCCGGCGCGGACCGGGCGTCCGGCGAGGCGGCGTTGTCGGTCTGGGTCAGGGACGGATCGCCCAGCGAGATCAGCATGGCCTCCTCGTCCTGGGCGACCGTCGCCATGGTCGGCGCCATCTGCATGACGCATAGCGCCAGGGCGCCGTTGATCGCCAACGACGCCCCCGTGGCCCAGGCGCGAATTTGCCAGGGCGCGCGCATGCTAGAAGGTGCGCGCCAGGGTCAGCTTGAAGGTCCGGCCCTCGGCGTCCAGCGACATCAGGTGACGCTTGAAGGTGCGGTCGAACAGGTTTTCGACGGCCACCTGGACGTTCAGCCCGGCCAGGGCGCCGTCCTGCGGACGCCAGTTCAGGAAGACGTTGTGCACGTCATAGCCCGGCGTGCGCAGCGAGGCGGTCGTCACCTCGTCCTGGTCGTCGGTGACCTCGGCGCGCCAGCCGACCGTCAGGTTCTCGGCCGGGAAGATATAGCCCAGGGTCAGGTTCAGCGTGTTGGCCGGAATGGTGTTCAGCGGCTGGCCGTTCAGGCGGTTCTCGCCATCGATGATCGACACGGCCGCGCGGGCGAAGAACTGCCGCGCACCATATTCGGCCTCGACCTCGACGCCCTTGTAGCGGGCCTTGCCGATGTTGATGAAGTAGGCCGAGGTCGCCGTGCCGCGGGCGATCAGGTTGTCGACGTCGTTCTGGAACAACGTCGTCTTGACCCGCGCCTGGTCGCCCTGGCTGAACAGGTTACGCAGCTGCAGCGTGCCGCCGACTTCGTAGTTGTCCGACTCCTCGGGCTTGAGGTTCAGGCTGTAGTTGGTCGAGGCCGTGGCCGTGCGGCTGTAGATCTCGTCCAGCACCGGCATGCGCACCGTATGGGCGACCGAGCCGAACACCGAGAAGGCCTCGGTCACCGCGTACATGGCCGCGATCTTGGGCGAGATGGCGCTGTCATTGACCTTTTGGGTGGTGGTCACGCCCAGGCCCGGCTGCAGCTTGGTCCAGTCGACGCGGGCGCCGGGGATCAGGGTCAGCTTGCCGACCAGGATCTCGCCCTGGGCGAACAGGCCGTACTTCTCCATATCGCCTTCGGGGTGGGTGGCCGCGCCGTGGTTCGTGCCGGTGGCGGTGCGGCGCGGGTTGCGGCGCTCCTGCTTGCTGGCCTGGGCCCCGATGGTCAGGAAAGCCACGTTCTCGCCGCCCAGTTTGAACTCCGAGACGTTCTCGATCCGGCCCTGGCGGGTCTTGTACGAGAACTGGCTCTCGATCACGCCGCTCAGGAAGGTCGTGTCCGTCTGGTTGACCTTGGTATTGGCGTAGGAAACCTGCGCCTTCAGATCCAGCAGGTCGTTGCCGGCGAAGTCGTTCTCGTAGCCGATCACCCCGGTCTGATCGGTGGTGATGCGGTGCACCGGCGTCGTGCCGAAGGCCTCGGCCTGGTCGTAGATCTGGGTGCTGTCGTTCTTCCAGTTCTGGTACGAGGCCCAGACGTTGTGCTTCTTGTTCCCGCCGAAATAGTAGCGGGTCTTCAACAGGTAGCTGTCGGACTCGGCCTTGGAAGTCGGGACCACGGCGCCCGCGCCGTTCTTGTACTCGTCGCTGCGGCGCACGGTGTACATGGCCAGGACGTCCAGGTTCTCCACCGGCTTGCCGGCGATGACGGTCGAGCCGAAATAGGCGTCGGCGTTGGTCTCGAGCCCGCCGCGCAGGCGCACGGCGAAGCGGTCGTCACCGGTCAGGAAGTCCGAGGCGTCCTTGCTGGTGAAGTTGACCACGCCCGCCAGCGCGCCGGCGCCGTACAGGGTCGACGAGGCCGGGCCGCGCAGCACCTCGACGCGCTTGTAGAGCTCCGGGTCACTGAAGAACGAGCCCATCCGGTACTGCTCGAAGAATTTCGTCGTGCCGTCGATCTGCATCAGGATGCGGCTGTCGCTGTCGGCCAGCCCCGTGCCCATGCCGCGGATGTTGAAGCCCTGCCCCAGCGCGCCGACGCCGCCCATGGTCGAGACGCCGGGAATGGCGGTCAGCAGGTCGCCGATGGTCGAGGCCTGGGCCTGGTCGATGTCGTCCTGGTCCAGGGTGGTCACGGCCTGGGGCGTGTCGATCGCCACCTTCTCCTGGCCGGCCGAGACGACGACCTTGCCCAGGGAGAGCTGGCTGGACGTGGCGGTCGCGCCTTCCTGCGGCGGCGCCGAGGTCGTGGCCTGAGCATGGGCCACACCCGCGAGAATGATCTGGGCGGCGCCGGCCAGCAGCAGGCCGCGCGTGAAATGAATAGTGCGCATCGAAATATCCCCAATATATGCGAATAAGAATCATTCGCGTACATCGGCGAGATCGAGCCCCTAGGATCCGCCCCGCCGAACAGCGCCGCTTTGTGGTCGCTCTTCGGCCTAAATGCAAGTGACTCGCAAAATCATTTAAAGAACGATGGTCGAGAACCTCAGATGATCGTCGCCCCGCCGTCGACCACTAGGATCTGGCCGGTCATGTGGCCGCCGGCGTCCGAGGCCAGCAGCAGGGCCGGTCCCATCAGGTCGGTCTCGCCGCCCAGCTTGCCCAGCGGCGTGTCGCGCAGCATGCGCTCTCCGTGTTCGCCGATGGTCACGGCCGTCATCTTCGACGGGAAATAGCCCGGGGCCACGGCGTTGACCCGGATGTTGCGCGGCCCCCACTCGGCGGCGAGCGCACGGGTCATGTTCACCACTGCGCCCTTGGCGGTGTTGTAGGCGATGGTGCCCAGCTGGTCGGGATGGTGGCCCAGCAGCCCCTCGATCGAGGCGACATTGACCACCGCGCCCTTGCCCTGCTTTAGGAACGCCTCGCGCGCCACCGCCTGGGTCAGCAGGAACAGGCCGGTGACGTTCAGGTCGATGACCTTGGTCCAACCCTCCAGCGGATAGTCCTCGGCCGGCGCGCCCCAGACCGTGCCGGCGTTGTTCACGAGGATGTCGATGCGACCGTAGCGGGCCAGGACCCGCTCGGTCAGCCGCACGGCGGCGTCCGGCTCGCCGAGGTCGGCGACGAAGCCCTCGGCCTGGATGCCCTTGGCGGCGAGTTCGGCGACAGCGGCGTCCAGTTCGGCTTGCTTACGGGCTGCCAGGGCCAGTGAGGCGCCATACTCGCCCAGCGCGCTGGCGATCTGCAGCCCCAGCCCGCGCGAGCCGCCGGTGACGATCGCCACGCGGCCGGTGAGGTCGAACAGGCCGCCCAGGGTCTTGGTCATGTCGTGCTTTCCGCCGACGGGCACTGGCAGATCGCCTTGAAGCCCGCGGCCATGAACGTCGCCATGTGCTGGCGAATGGACTCGAAGTCGTTGGACGAGCACAGGCCGTGGGACAGGTCGTCCAAGCGGCCAGTGCGGGCCATGTTGTGGGTCATGGCCCCCGAGACGAAGTGATAGCCCCAGAAGATCGTCGCCTCGTCGCAGTCGGGCATGGCCTTCTTGAGCAGGTCGATCAGGGCCAGGACGACGGGGTTGAAGTACTTGCCCATCTTCTCGGCGCCCCAGCCGGCGGCGCTGTTGGCCTGGGCGCTGATCTGGCCAAAGGCCAGCCACTGCTCGGTGTCGTGGATCTGGACGTTCAGGTCGGTGTCGATCCAGGCGTGCAGCGCGCCCTCGACCGTAACCTTGTCACCGACCTCCTCGGCATAGCGCCGCATCGCGTCGAGACGGTTCTGCGCCGAGACCGGGGCCCGCCGCGCCCACACCGCCTCGAACAGGCTCTCCTTGCCGTTGAAGTGGTAGTGGATCAGCGTCGAGCTGACCCCGATCCGCGCGGCCACGTCCTTCAAGGTGACGCCGTGATAGCCGAACTCGGCGAACAGCTGCTCGGCGGCGTCCAGGATCCGCTCGATCGACTGCTCACGGGCGCGCGCCTTGTGCTTGCCCGGAGCCTTGGGTTCTTGGGTGTGTTCGGTGCTCATCGCGTCCCTGGTTGCCGCTTTGCGTCCGGGGCGTCAACGGACGGAAAAGCCGAGAAGCCGAGGTCGAGCCGCCAGGCCTTGCCCTGCGCGCGCCGCTCGGCGACCAGGGCGTCGGCCCAGCCGTAGGCGGCGGGCTGCAGATCGCGCGCGGCCACGGGCCGGTCGTCGATGTCGAGGTAGCCGCGCTCCTTGGCTGTGAAGCGCGGCCACGCCGTCTCGCCCGGCGCGGCCGGGATGCCGGTTCGGACGAACGAGACCCAGTAGTTCAGCATGGCGTCCGACAGCGCCCTCTCCTCAGGCGTCAGCGGCGGACGCGGCCAGTTCGGGCCTAGCTTCGCCCCCTCCCCGACTTGGCCGAAGACGTAAGGCAGCTCGCTGGCGTGGAAGGCCGCCAGGTCGCGGGCCTTCTGCGCCGGCGTGCTGTGGCGGAAATAGTAGAGGTAAGCGCCCTGCCCGGCCGCGGCCTGCTGGCGCACCAGATACTGGGCCGTGAAACCGTAGAGGCCGTCGCGGATCGAGGCCATGACGTCGGCCTTGGGATCAACGCCCGGATAGACGGCGAGATAGGCGTCGGCCTTCGGGCCGAAGCGTTTCCGCACGTCCGCCACATAAGCCTCGGACGTCGCCGGCGCGGGCGGCATCAGGAACGGCAGTGAGCGGATCTCACCCTCGTTGAAGCCGGCCAGCACATCGGCCTTGGCCTGTTCACCGCGCGCGAAGGTCTCGACCAATTGGCGCGGCAGCACCACGCCGTCGATCACCGGCTCGGGCTGCCAGCCGGTGGCCAGGCCTGCCTTGAACAGGGTGACGAGGTCGGTCGCGCGAAGTTGCTCGGCGGTCTTGGCCCCCGCCGCCGCGCCCAGCGCTTCGCCGCCGGCCTCGGCGGATGGCAGGCCCAGGGTCGCATCATGCAGTGCGCGATAGGCCGGCATGTAGCCGCTCTGGACGATCGCTCGTCGGAACAGCCCCTTGGCCTGCGGACTGGCCATCAGGGCGATGGCGCTCAGGCCGCCGGCGGACTCGCCCGCGATCGTCACCTGGGCAGGATCGCCGCCGAACGCCACGATGTTGTCGCGCACCCATTTCAGCGCCGCGATCTGGTCGAGCAGGCCATAGTTGCCGGAGAGCTTCTGTGGCGACTCCGCGCTCAGCGCCGGGTGGGCGAAGTAGCCCAACAGGCCCAGGCGGTAGTTGATCGAGACGAAAACGATACCCTGCTTGGCCAGCTTGGCGCCGTCATAGAGCGGTTCCGAACTGCCGCCGCTCAGCAGCGCGCCGCCGTGGATCCAGACCATGACCGGCAGCTTCTTGGCCCCGGCCGGCGCCCAGACGTTCAGGCTCAGGCAGTCTTCGGCCATCGGGGCCATGCCGCCGGAATAGAGCCCGTTCGGCGCTTGCGGCGGTTGCAGGCAGGCAGGACCGAACGCCTTGGCGTCACGCACACCCTTCCAGCCTTCGGCGGGGACCGGCGCACGCCAACGCAACGGCCCCACCGGCGGCTGGGCGTACGGGACGCCCTTGTAGGCGGAGACCCCGGCCTCGGAGACGCCTTGCAGCACGCCCTGGCCGATCACGACCCGCGCTTCCTCGGCCCGGATCGGCGCCGCCGCCAGGACGGCGACGGCCAGGCCCAGGCCGGCCCAAAGGCGGCTCACAGGTTGTAGCCCACGCGGATGCCGAAGGTGCGCGGCCGCAGAACGGCGAAGCGGCTGTACACGAAGGCTTCCGGATGGATGTAGGTCGTGGCCCGGCTGTTGCCGAGGTTCTCGCCATAGACCGTGATCGTGGTCCGGCCGAACCGCGCCCCGGTCTGCAGATTCACATAGGTATAGCGGTCGGTGAAGCCGTAGAGCGGGCTCTGGATCCCAGCCTTGCCCGGCGTGTTGGGGAAGCCGTTCGGGAACGATCCGACGTGCTGGATCTGGAAGCTGGTGAAGCCCTGCGCCCCGCCTTGCAGGTCATAGCTGAAGGTCCCGAAGAACGAGCCCTGCACGTGCGGCGAGGCCAAGCGCGAGCCGTCCACCGCGCCGGAGATGGTGGCCTCCGACGTGCTCAGTTCGGTGACCTTGGCGTCGTTCAGCGAGCCGTTGACGCCCAGCAGCACGCCCTTGACCGGGGTGAAGCTGACCTCGGCCTCGATGCCCTTGGAGGCGGCGCGGCCGACATTGGTGGCGAACTGGATCGAGTCCGACTGGCGGTTGGCCTGCACCTGGATGTTCTTCCAGTCGATGTAATAGGCCGCCAGGGCCGCGGTCAGACGGCCGTCGAGGAAGCGGCCCTTCAGGCCGACCTCGTAGTTGGTCAGGTTGTCCGAACCCGCGCCCGCCGGGATGATCAGGTCGGCGGGATTGACCGTGCTGACGCCGCCGGCGCGGGCGTTGTAGACGGGCGTGCGGTAGCCGGTGGAGGCCGTGGCGTAGGTCGTGAGATCCCGCGACGGCTTGTAGGTCAGGCTGACCTTCCACGAGGCCTTCGAGGCCGACGGGTACTTGGTCGTCGCAGGGGCGTTGGGCGTCAGGGCCAGCGGCCCGGACAGGTTCAGCAGCGCATAGGTGAAATAGGCCGAGTTGAAGCCGGCATAGGTGTCGACCTCGCCGCCGTACTTGCCGTAGCGCAGACCGCCGGTGGCCGAGAGCTTGTCGCTGAGGTGATAGGTCAGCTCGCCGAAACCGGCCAGCTCGTAGGTGCGGGTGTCGCTGCCGAACTTCGAGAAGGTCGCGCCCGGCAGGCCGGTCAGCTTGCGCGCCGTCAGAAACGCGTCGTTGGAGCGGTTCTCGCCGTTCAGGTCGGTGTCGCGGTGCAGGTAGAAACCGCCCGCCACCCAGTCGAATTTGCCCCTGCCGTCCGAGGCCAGCCGCGTCTCCTGGACAAAGGTCTTCGAGGTGAAGCTGTCGAACAGGTAGAACGGCACCGCCAGGGCGAAGGTGCCGGCCAGGTCGACATTGAACAGGCTGTCGGCGACCGAATAGGTCGAGGAACTGGTCAGGCGCGCGCCGTCGAACTGGTACTCGACCGTGCCGTTATAGACCTGGGTCTTGGACGTATATTGGTCCGGAACGGTGCTGTAGCGCTTGAGGTCGCCGAGGTTGGGCGAGGTCAGCGAGGAGTCCTTGGGATTACTGTCTTCGTACGACGCCAGCAGGCGGACGCTGAGCCGGTCGTTCGGCTTCCACAGCAGGATGCCGCGACCGCCCCAGTTCTTCAGCGCGTTGGAATTCTTGACGCCGGTGCCCAGGTTGTCGACGTAGCCGTCCTCGTCCCGATAGAAGCCGACCAACCGGACCGCCAGCTCATCCTTGATCAGGGGCAGGTTGACCATGGCGTTGTAGCGCTGGCGCCAGCCCTCGCTGTCGGACGTGTAGCCGATGTCGGCCAGGGCCGAGGAATCGTAGCCGGTCAGGTCCGGGCTCTTGGTCAGCACCCGCAGGGCGCCCGACAGCGAGCCCGAGCCGAACAGCGTGCCCTGCGGTCCGCGCAGGAACTCGACCCGCTCGACGTCGTAGAGGTTGGGATCCAGCGTCACGGTGTTGCCGATCGTCGTGAGCGGCAGTTCGTCCATATAGATGGTCGTGGTGGTCTGCAGACCCGCGCCCCAGCCGTTGGTCGAGATCCCCCGGACGGTGAAGCGGACATTGTTGTCGCTGGCGCGGTTCAGCACGACGCCGGGCGTCTCGCGGGCGATGCCCTCGTAGTTGACGATGCCCTTCTTGGTCAGCTCGGCCTGCGAGAAGGCGGTGACGCTGAGCGGCACGTCCTGCAGACGCTCGCTGCGCCGGGTGGCGGTGACGACGATCTCGTCGACCTGCTCCGTCCCCGAGTTCGGCTTGGAAGCGGTCTGCGCCATGGCGGGCGCGGCGATGGTCAGCGCGAGCGCCGACGCCGTGTAGGCGATGCGTTTCATGGTTCCCTCCCTGTCGCCGGCCGCGCCTTTTCGGCGCTATTCCGCGAACAGCGTTCACCGTCGCATCACACTGACGCGCATGTCAATATTGACTTATTCGACAGTCAGTATTGTGAGCGCGCTATTTCGTGAACCTCAGGATGGTGGTCGATTTGAACACCCTGCCCGGCCGCAGTTCGGTCGAGGGAAACGCCGGCTGGTTGGGGCTGTCGGGCAGGTGCTGGGTCTCGAAGGCGAAGCCGGCATACTTCGGATACGTCGCGCCGCCAGGTCCCTTCTCGGTCCCGTCGAAGCCGTTGCCGCTGTTGATCTGGATCGAAGGCTGGTCGGTCAGCACGGTGACGCGGCGGCCGCTGGCGGGGTCTTCCATCCAGGCGACCGCGCGCACGCCGGGCTTGGCCGCGCGGAACACCAGGCTGTGGTCGAAGCCCTGGGAGGGCGACAGCAGCGGATCGTCCAGCTTCATCGCCTCGCCCTCGCGACGGGCCTTGCGGAAGTCCAGCACCGTGCCCTCGACCGGCAGCAGCTTGCCCGACGGGGCCTTGCGGGCGTCGACCTCGGCATAGCGGTCAGCGTCGAGCCAGATCGTCTGGTCCCGGACGTCGCCGCTCTCGGCGCCGGCCAGGTTCAGAAAGCCGTGGTTGGTCAGGTTCAGCACAGTCGGCGCCGAGGTCCTGGCGGCGTAGTCGATGTGCAGCTCATTGGCCTTGCGCATCAGCCGATAGGTCACGGTGACGTCCAGCGTGCCGGGGAAGCCCTGGTCGCCGTCCGGGCTGTGCAGTTCGAAGGCCACCCCCACCGACTTGGCGTCGCTGACCGCGTGGCTGGTCCAGACCCGCTTGTCGTAACCGTTCGGACCGCCATGCAGGGTCATGTGGTTGTTGCCAGCCGGCAGCGTGTAGGGCTTGCCGTCGACCGTGATCCTGGCGTCCGTGATCCGCCCGGCGTAGCGGCCGATCACCGAGGCCCAGCGCCGCGAGGTCGCCTCGTAGGCGGCCACGCTGGGTAGGCTGAGGATCACGTTCTCGAACTTCCCGGCCCGGTCGGGGGCGCTAATCATGGTCAGGGTCGCGCCGTAGTCGATGGCCGCGACGGTCATCCCTAAGTCGTTGCGCAGGATCGTCTTCTCCACCGGCACGCCGACCTTGGTCGCACCGAACGGCTCGCGCTTGATGTCGGCGGCCTGGGCCGAGAAAGCGAGCAAGGCGACGAGGCCCGCCAGGAACAGTTTACGCATCGATCCAGAGCACCGGTTGGCGGAGGGGGTAGTTGCGGATGATCTCGGCCTGGGTCGGGTCCGGATCAAGCTTGCGCCAGAGGTCGAGATAGTGCTGGCGCTTCAAGGCGAGGCCGCCGAACAGCAGGCTGGGCTGGCGGACCGGCCAGCCGTCCCAGGCCTCGACGTCGGGCGGCTTGGGCCAGGTTTTCTTATCGGCGATGAACGGGGCCATGTAGGCCAGGGCGTCGGCGATCGAGCCGCCCGTCGCGCCCTTGTAGGTCCAGAAGTCATCGCCCGGCGTCGACATCACGTGGGCGCAGGCGGCCAGGACATCCAGGTTGAACAGGCAGTAGCCGTAGGGCTTGGTGCGGGAGAGCTCCAGCGGTTGGGAGCCGTCGGAGGCAATCTGGCCAGGAACCAGCGTCTTGATCCTGCCGCGCGCCACGTCCAGCTCGGCCTTGCGACCGGTCAGCTGTGCGAACGCGGCGGCCTGCAGCGCCCAGCAGGTGCCGTGGTTGTTCTTCTGGTCGCGCTCGTCGACGCCGTTGGCCGAGGTGCTCATCCAGGTCAGGTAGGCGTCGAACCAGGCCACGGTCGGGGCGTAGACGGCGACCTTGGGCCGCGCCGCCTTCAGCACCGAGACCGCGCGGGCGACCTCGACCAGGTGCAGGGTGTCGATGATGCCGATCCCCCGGCCCGTGTTCACGCCGATGATCGCCTGGGCGTGTTCCAGGTTCGGGTTCATCCGGGTGTCGGACGCGACGAACCAGGCCTGCAGGTGCTTCTCGGCATGCTCGACGTAACGCGTGTCCTTGGTCACCTTGTAAGCCGCCGCCAGGGCCGGCAGCTGGACGCCCAGGCGGATCACCGCGTCACGGTGGGCGGTGAACTTGTCAGGGTTGGAGTAGCCGTCTTTGCGGATGTACGGCCCCTTGGGATTGGCCGGATCGGGCCACCAGTAGTCGGCCTCGGAATAGTAGTCCTGGCGGCTGCCGGGGCTACGTGGCGCGGCGAAGGCGGTGATCGTCACCGGCTTCTCGGCCAGATAGCGATCGGCGGCCTTGAGGATGCGGGCACGGTCGATCGCCGCGATGTCCAGCGGGGCCGCCGTCGAGGTCCCGAACGCCGTCAGCGCCAGGGCCGTCCCGAGGAAGAAGTCGCGTCGGTTCATGAGTACGCTCCGAACGAAAAACGAGGGCGACGCGCAACGCCGCCCTCGCGGATTTGACTAGTACTTCACCTGAGCGCGAACGCCGAAGTAGCGCTCGCTGTCGCGGCCCGGCTTCCAGTTCACCGCCAGGGTGGCCGGGGTCGCCGTGCGGCTGAAGTTCCAGGCGTTATCGCGCCCCTTGGTCAGGGCGTAGTTCTTGTCGAACAGGTTGTTGGCGAAGACGCTGACCTTCCAGTTGTCCTTCTGGACGCCGGCGCCGAGGTTGAAGATGCCATAGGCCTCCTGCACCGCGTCCGGGTCCTGGACCAGGCTGAAGCTGACGTCCGACTGCCAGCGATACGAGGCCTGGATGAAGGCGCCATATTCGGCGTTCAGGCGCCAGTCGTATTGGCCCGTCAGCGTGCCGGTCCACTTGGGCGCGTTGGGCAGGCTCTTGCCCGACAGGTTCTGGCGACCGCCAACGCAACCCTCCGCCGCGGTCTGGGCCGCGTAGCAGGGCGCGTTCAGGAACTCGTCCATCCTGGCGATATTGTAGCTGCCGTTGGCGTTCAGGGTCAGGCCGCCGGCATAGATCGCCACCTCGGTCTCGACGCCCTTGGACGTCACCTTGCCCAAGCTCTGCAGGATGTTCTGGCCAAGATCCAGGTCGCGGCTCTGAGCCTGGAAGTGACGATAGTCCTCGAAGAAGGCCGTCATGTTCCAGGTCAGGCGACGATCGAAGAACGAGCCCTTGAAGCCGCCCTCGTACGACTTGCTAGTCTCGGGCGGAACCGGTTGGCGAGAGGCCACGCAGTCGGCGACCGGCAGGCCAAAGCACGAGCCGGCGGCGGTGGTCGCCGTGCGCGTGGTCAGGATGCTGGTCAGGTCATAGGCCAAGCCCTTGTAGCCCTTGGCGGCGTTGGCGAAGACCATGAAACCCGGCGTGAACCGGTACTGCACGGCGGCCTTGCCGGTGACGACGCTGTCGCTGTCGCAGGTCGAGATCTTCAGCGACGGGGTCGGCGTGTTGGTCGAGCAGCCGGGCTTGCCGTAGGTGACGCCGGTGTCACGATCCAGGAAGTCGTAGCTGAGCTTCTCGTGGTGGTAACGCAGGCCCCCGATCACGGTGAGCTTGGGCGTGATGTCGTACGAGCCCTGCGCGAAGGCGGCGTGGGTCTTGGACGTCGAGTTGGTCAGGTAGCTGGAATAGACCAGCGAGTTGGTCGTCGGCAGCTGCTGCTGGCCGTTGAAGATCACGCCGTTGAAGCTGCCGTGCGTGTTGGAGCCCCGGACATAGTCCCGGGTGCTGTCGGTCTTGCTGTAGAACAGGCCCGCCACGTAGCGGAAGGCGCTGCTGTTTGACGACGTCAGGCGCAGTTCCTGGGTGATGGTCTTGACGTCGAACGAGCCGCCGTCGCCCACCCCGCCCTTGGGCGCGGTCGCGAAGTTCACGCCGCCGACCGTCAGGGTGCTGAAGTCGAAGTCGCTGGAGTCGGAGTCCTTGAAGTCCTCCAGGCGGTACTTGTCGTACGACGAGATCGACATCAGCGAACCGCCATTCGGCAGGTCATAGACCAGGCGCAGGCCCGTGCCGTAGTCCTCGGCAAAGCCTTCGGTGTCGAGATCCAGGCGGGTCAGGCGGTTGTTCTTGCCCGGGGTGATGCCCGCCAGGATCGTCGAAGCCGGCAGGTTGGCGCGGCTGAAGGTGACGCCCGGGCTCAGGAAGTACTGGGCTGGGGCGCAGCAGGTCCCTTCGGTCTTGGTGTAGTACGGCGACAGGGTCGCGGTGAAGCGATCGGTCGGACTCCAGGCGATCTTGGACCGCACCGTGTAGTCCGTGGTGCCATTCTGCCAGTTGCCGGTCGTCAGGTTCAGGATGTTGCCGCGATAGTGGCTGTAGTTGGCGGCGACACGGACGGCGACGGTGTCGCTGACCGGGCCCGAGACGCTGGCCTGCAGGCGACGCTCGTGGTCGTCGGTGACCAGGGCGTCGGCCTTGGCGGTGAAGACCTTGCTGGGCGCTTCGGTGGTGATGTTGACGACGCCGGCCGAGGCGGCCTTGCCGAACAGGGTGCTTTGCGGACCGCGCAGCACTTCCACCTGCTGGACATCGACGAGGGCGGCGAAGGCGGCGGCCTGGAAGGCCTGCGGCACGTCGTCGATGACCACGGCGACGCTGGGCTGGGTGGCGATCGAGAAGGCGTAGGTGCCGATGCCGCGAATGTTGATCGAGTTGTTGGCCGGCTGGGTGGTCTTGGAGATGGTCAGCGACGGCGCCGCGCGCGGCAGGTCGTCGAAGTCGCGGACATTGCCGCGTTCCAGGTTGGCGGCTGTGACCACCAGCACCGAGGACGGGACATTCTGGATGTTCTGGGCCTGTTTGGTGCCGGTGACGATGATTTCTTCGACGGTGGACGTCGCGGGCGCGGCGTCCTGGGCGTAAGCGGCGCCAGCGAGGCTGGCCAGAGCCGCCGACGCCAGCAGGATGGATTTGCAGGACATGTTTTCTCTCCCCCCTTCCTTTTTGATCGGCGACCGCGCTGGAAGGGTTTCGCGAGCGCTGCCCTGCTCCGTCCAGAAAGGCTCAGCCCCTAGGGACGCAGCGGATAAAGGGATCCCGCGTCCCCGCAGCGCCTTGGCTGGGGGATCATCTGCCGGTCAGGAGCTCCGCGCTTGGGAGGCGATGGGGGAATCCTGGCGACCGGCCGACCGCGATGGCGGCGGGATAGGTGTCGGTCGGCGGGGGATTTAAAGAAGGACCCGCCGACCGAGTAGGATCAGAAGCGCAGTCGGGCGCCGAAGTAGATCTGCGGACCGTTGTCCGAGACCTCGGTGATCGAGTCCTCGCCGGCCTTGTACATGACGTCGCGCGTGCCGGTGACGTTCAGGGCCTGCAGCTTCAACTGCACCTGCTTGGTCAGGTCATAGGACGCCGAGAGGTTCAGATAGCCCGAGCCCTTGGCGCTGCGGTTGGTGCTGCTGTTGGGCTTGAAGTAGTCCGAACGGTAGCGGTACGAGGCCCGCAGCGAGAGCTTTTCGTTCTCCCAGTAGACCGAGCCGCTGCCGGTATATTTCGACAGGCCGTTCAGGTTGGCCGCGCCCGTGTAGGGGCTGACGGTCGACGGGTCGGGGATCTCGAAATCGGCCTCGGTGACCGCGAAGCTGCCCTGCACGCCGAACCCGCTGAGCAGGCCCGGCAGGTAGGTGAAGGCGTGGTTGCCCGAGAACTCGATGCCATAGAGCTTGCGGGTTTCCGGGTCGTTGGCCGGGGCTATGGCGTTGAAGGTCACCAGGCTGCCGTTGGCCATGATGCTGGTCTCACGCGGCTCCTGGGCGTCGAAGGCCGCGCCCTTCAGCCACTTGTAGTAGGTGGCGATCGCGAAGGAGGTGTCGCGGTTGACGTAGAACTCCAGCGAGGCGTCCAGATTCCAGCCGCGGATCGGCTTGAGGTTCGGGTTGCCCGTGGTGCTGTTGGCCAGCACCCCCTGCACCGTCGTGGCGGTGGTGTCGGCGATCGGATTGATGCCGACGTTGAAGTCCTCGATGCCCGACCGCGACAGGGCCTTGTAGCCGGCCAGGCGCAGCTTCACGACGTCGGTCAGGTCGAAGGCGACGTTGGCGCTGGGCAGGAAGTACTCGTAGCCGCCCGTGCCCTCGATCTCCTGCAGCGGCGTGCCCGGCGTGCGGACCACGGTCGCGGCTGCGCCACCGACCGACGGCGTCACGGTCAGCTCACCGCGGAAGCCCTTCGACAGCACGCGGGTGCGGACGTAGCGGACGCCGGCGTTGCCCGAGACGGGCGTGTCGCCCAGCTGGGTGCGGAAGTTGGTCATCACATAGGCGGTGCTGATCCGCTCACGGATGTTGGAGTCTTCCGGACCCGGCGCGTTGGACGGCAGCGTGAAGCTGTCCTTGCCGGTATAGGCGCGGAACAGACAGTCGTTGTCGAACAGCGCCCAGGACTTCACGTTGGTCTTGCCGTCCATGAAGTTGGACGTCGAGAACGGCACGCGGCAGCTGGCGTTGGCGTCGGCGACCAGCTGGGTCGGGGTGCGGCCGTCATAGGCGACCGGGATGGGCTGGTCGCTGTTGTTGTTGGCGTCCTGGGTGCGGCGGTGATCCGACAGGCGGCCGCCAACCTTGATGCTCTGGAAGAAGCCGTCGCCCAGCTCGTAGGTCACGTCGGCCCGCACCGCGCCGATCTTGTCGAAGCGGTCGGTGACCTGGCGATAGCGCGCATAGTTGCTGTTGCTGGTCGGCGCGCCGAACAGGAAATTGGCCGGATCGGTGACGTCGAAATTGGTGAAGGTGACCGAAGGCACCTCGTCGCCCGTGCCGTCCAGCGTATAGGCCACACGCGACTTGGAGCGCATGTTGGTCGCCTTCTGCAGCTCGGTGCGGTGCGACTGCGAGTAGGACAGGTCGCCGCTGACGGTCAGGCGGTCCGTGGGCGTCCAGGTCACCGCGCCGCCGCCGCCGATGTACTTCTCGTTGCGCTGGCGGTCCTCGACCTGGATCTCCAGGTTCGAGTTGCCGCTGTACTTCAGCAGGGCGCCGGCGCTGTCGTCGTTCGACACGCCGCCGACGACCAGTGGCTGGATGCCGCGCAGGCCCTCGGTGATGGCCAGCTGGTTGCGGTACTCGCCGCTCTTGCGGGTCGAGTATTGGCCGTCGATGCTGATGTCGAGGTTGGAGGTCGGCTTCCACTGGAAGGTGCCCATCAGCGCTTCGCGCTTCTCGTCCGTGACCTTGGACTGGAAGGTGCGCGAGCTGGTGGCGAAGTAGCGCGGACCGATCGTCGAACCCGCCGGCGCGGTCGTGGCGTTCGAGCAGTTGGCCGTCGCAGTGCCCGGGGACCCGGCATAGGTGGTGCACGGCACGAAGGCCGAGTTGGTGATGTAGTAGTCCTCGGGCGTGGCCTGATCCAGGCGCTGATAGCCCAGGCTGACGCCCATCTCGCCGAACTTGGTGTCGAAGCTGTCGGTGTAGGAGATGTTGCCGCGATAGCCGAGGCCGTTGTGGCCGCGGATGTCGTCGTCCTTGGGCAGATAGGCGCCGCGCACTTCCATCTGGATGCGACGCTTGCCGTAGTCGATCGGGCGGATCGACTTCAGCTCGATGACGCCGGCGATGCCGCCGTCCAGGAAGTCGGCCTGCTGGCTCTTGTAGACCAGCACGCCGTTGACCAGTTCCGACGGGAACTGCTGGAAGGCCACCGAACGGTCGGGACCGGCGGTCGAGACTTCACGGCCATTGAAGGTGGAGAAGCTGAGCGCGGGACCCAGGCCCCGGACGCTGAGCTCGTTGGCGTTGCCCTTGAAGCGGTCGGCGGTGACGCCGGTGATGCGCTCCAGCGTGTCGCCCACCGAGTTGTCCGGCAGGGCGCCGATCTCGTCATTGACGATGCCGTCGACGATGACGCTGGAATTGCGCTTGGTCTCGATCGAGCTGCGCTGGGTGGCGCGGGCCGAGGTGACGACGATCGCCTCGATCGTGTCGTCGGCGGGCGCGGGCGCCGGCGCGGCCTGGGCCAGCGCCTGGGCCGGCAGCACGATGGCGGCGGTCAGCAGAAGATTGCGATAGAATGATGATTTCATTTGTGGTTTCCCCTTCCTTTTTTGGTTGTTTTCGCCAAGGCCTTCCCCTCAGCGGTAGTCCAGACGCCAGGTGATCTTGAACGGCGTCGCTAGGTCAGTCGGCGCGCCCTGGCAGACGACCTTGGTCGTCATGGCGCCCGTCGCGGATCGGTATTCCTTGTCCTGCCCGGTCGGGCCGGACTGGCAGGATTTCAGGCCTTCCACCGCAAAGCGGCGCACCGCCCCGTCCGCGAAGGTGGTGGTTCCGCCGGCCTGCTTGGCGCCGCCGGAGAACGATCCGAACTGCAGCTCGATATCCTTGATCTTCACGCCCTTGGCCGGGGT
>NZ_JBXARO010000013.1:0-128323 GCF_058808315.1 Caulobacter sp. GW821-FHT11E11 | reverse complement strand
GGGGTGGAGCAGCCCGGTAGCTCGTCAGGCTCATAACCTGAAGGTCACAGGTTCAAATCCTGTCCCCGCACCCAAGGTCCAAAGTTTGTACGCACCCCGTCCGATTGTGGTCGGGGTCTTTTTGTATCTGCACGTGCAAGTTAGAGTGGCATTCGCGCAACGCTCGCCGCGTCAAACGCGAATTTTTCTGCCTTTCGCCGCCTTCCCGTCGATATTCTCCGTTCAAAGCCCATAGCGCATGGCGCGGTTTTGCGTCATGACTTCCGTCGGAAGGACGCGGGCCGACTATCAGCCCGTCGATTGAGGTGTTTGAGGATAATATGGCGAACGGTGTCGTTAAGTGGTTCAACCCGGCCAAGGGCTTCGGTTTCATTCAGCCCGAGGACGGCGGCCAGGACGTGTTCGTCCACATCGCCGCGGTTGAACGTTCGGGCCTGGCGGGCCTGAATGAAGGTGATCAAGTCAACTACGAGCTGGAAGAGGATCGCCGTTCGGGCAAGACCTCGGCCGGCAACCTGCGCGTGACGGGCCAAGGCGCTGTTCCGGCTGGTGGCGGCGGTGGCGCTCGTGGTGGCGCTCGTCCCCCGCGCAGCTTCGACGGTCCGCGCGGCGGCGGTGGCGGCGGCGGCAGCTTCTCGGCCGGCACCGGCGAGAGCGGCACCGGCGTCGTGAAGTGGTTCAACACCACCAAGGGCTTCGGCTTCATCCAGCCGGACAACGGCGGTGGCGATATCTTCGTGCACATCTCGGCCGTGGAACGCGCCGGCCTGCGCGGCCTGAACGAAGGCCAGCAAGTCGGTTTCGAGCTTGAACAGGACCGCCGCTCGGGCAAGACCTCGGCCGGCAACCTGCGCATCCTCTAAGCGCACGTCCTAGGAAAGACCGCCCCGGAGGGACGGTCTTTTCAGAGACTTTTGAGAGGCCCCGCCGACGCTGAGGTGTCGGACGGGGTCTCTTGGCATTCCGGGATAGGCCTTCCCAGGCCGTTCCGAAGCTTCCAAACGCCAAAGAAAAGCCCCGCTGACGCTCGTGCGTCGCGGGGCTTTCTTGCGTTCCGGGCTTAGCCCGTGCGAGGCGCTTTAGGCCTCCGCGCGCGCCCGTTCCGAGGCCGCCTGGTTCACCGCCAGGGCGGTCAGGTTGACGATGCCGCGCGCCGTGACGCTGGGCACCAGGGCGTGCACCGGCTTGCTCATGCCCAGCAGCAGCGGGCCGACCAGCAGGGACTCGGTGGCGGCGCTGAGCAGGGTCAGGCCGATATTGGCCGCGTCCAGGGTCGGCATGACCAGCAGGTTGGCCGAGCCCTTCAGCGGGCTGTCGGCGACCATGCGCTCGCGCAGGTGCTGGCTGAGGGCGGCGTCGGCATGCATCTCGCCATCGACCTCGAGATCCGGCGCCTGCTCGCGCAGGATGGCCAGGGCCTCGCGCATCTTGCGGGCGGTCGGCGAGTTGCTGGCCCCGAACGAAGAGTGCGAGAGCAGGGCGGCCTTGGGTGTCAGGCCAAAGCGCCGGACGGCCTCGGCGGCCAGCTGGGTGCACTCGGCGATCTGCTCGGCGGTCGGGTCGACATTGACGTGGGTGTCGCAGAAGAACAGCGTGCCGTTGTCGAGAATCAGGGTCGACAGGGCGTAGACCCGGCTGACGTTCTCGCGGCGCGGGATGATCGGCAGCACATAGGTCATGTGCTGCCACCAGTCGCCGCTGCCGCCGACCAGGGCGGCCTCGACATAACCCGACGACAGCAGCATCGAGGCGGCCACCGTGCGGCGGCCCTCGACACGGCGCTGGGCGGCGATCGGCGGCACGCCCCGGCGGCCGACCAGGCCTTGGTACTCAGCCACCAGCGGGGCGAAGAGGTCCTTGTCGGTCTGCGGGTCGACGATCTCGACCTTGCCGCCGATGTCCAGGCGCAGGCCCATCTCGGCGATGCGGGCCTTGATGACCTCGCGGCGGCCGATCAGCACGGGGAGGGCCAGGCCCTCGTCGACGACGGTCTGGACGGCGCGCAGCACACGTTCGTCCTCGCCCTCGGCATAGGCCACCTTGACCGGCGCCTTGCGGGCCCGCTCGAACACCGGCCGCATCAGCTGGCCCGAGCGGTAGACGAACAGCTCCAGCTCCTGGCGGTAGGCGTCGAAGTCGGCGATCGGCCGGGTGGCGACGCCGCTATCCATGGCCGCCTTGGCGACGGCCGGCGCGATCTGCAGGATCAGGCGCGGGTCGAAGGGCTTGGGAATGATGTACTGCGGGCCGAACATCGGCGCGACGCCGCCATAGGCCGACGCCACCACTTCCGAAGCCTCGGCGCGGGCCAGCTCGGCGATGGCCTCGACGGCCGCGACCTTCATCGCCTCGTTGATCTCAGACGCGCCGACATCCAGCGCGCCGCGGAAGATGAACGGGAAGCAGAGGACGTTGTTGACCTGGTTGGCGTAGTCGCTGCGACCGGTGGCCATGATGGCGTCGGGGCGGGCGGCTTCGACCAGCTCGGGCAGGATCTCCGGCTCGGGATTGGCCATGGCCAGGATCAGCGGGTTGGGGGCCAGCAGCGGCAGCCACTCGGCCTTGAACACGCGCGGAGCCGAGAGGCCCAGGAAGATGTCGGCGCCGGAGATCACCTCGGCCAGGGTGCGGGCGTCGGTCTGGCGCGCATAACGGGCCATGTTGTCGAGCATGTCGTCGTCGCGACCGGCGTACACGACGCCCTTGATGTCGGTCAGGGTGACGTTCTCGACCGGCAGGCCCATCGAGACCAGCAGGTCGACGCAGGCCAGGGCGGCCGCGCCGGCGCCCGAGGTGACCAGCTTGACGTCCTTCAGGGTCTTGCCCTGGACGAGCAGGGCGTTGCGGACGGCGGCGGCGCAGACGATGGCGGTGCCGTGCTGGTCGTCGTGGAAGACCGGGATGTTCATCCGTTCGCGCAGGGTGCGCTCGATGATGAAGCACTCGGGGGCCTTGATGTCCTCGAGATTGACGCCGCCGAAGGTGGGCTCCAGGGCCGCGACCACCTCGATGAACTTGTCGGGATCCTCGGCGTCGACCTCGATGTCGAACACGTCGATGCCGGCGAACTTCTTGAAGAGGACGGCCTTGCCCTCCATCACCGGCTTGCTGGCCAGCGGACCGATATTGCCCAGGCCCAGCACGGCGGTGCCGTTCGAGATCACGGCCACCAGGTTGCCGCGCGCGGTGTAGTCGCGGGCGGTGTCGGGATTGGCGGCGATGGCTTCGCAGGGCGCGGCGACGCCGGGGGAGTAGGCCAGGCCGAGGTCGCGCTGGGTGGCCATCCGCTTGGTGGCCTCGATCGCCAGCTTCCCGGGCCGCGGCAGACGGTGGTAGTCCAGGGCGGCTTTACGGAAATCCTCGTCCATCGATCGTTCCTCTGGGCGGCCTGCGCGGCGCATCTAGGCGGCTTCATCTCAGCGTGAAGCGTCGGGAACCTTGCTAGCGGTGTTGGCGCGGCAATTCCAACCCTTCGCCGCCTGTCGGGCGATTTTTCTTGGTACCGGTACCAGGTTTCGCCTGCGCGAACGATGGATTCCGGCTCTCACAAGTAATAAATCTATTATATAATGCCTCTGCTTCGGGCGCCTTACGCCCCCTTGTTCGGCGCTAGCCCTTCCGGCGCGACCCGTGTGGGGCAAGGCGCTGGACAAAGGCGCCCGGAGCGACCGAGATCAGAGCGGCAAGAACATCCGAGGGCGGAGCATGAGCGGACTGACGACACACGTCCTCGACCAGGCGGCCGGTAGGCCGGCGGCCGACGTGGTGATGCGGGTGTCGCGGCGCGAGGGCGGGAACGTCCATCTGCTGGCGGAATTCCGCACGGACGCCGACGGCCGTGCGCGGCTTCTCGCCGTGGAGGACCTGAGGGTCGGCGGCTACCGCCTGGAGTTCGCGATCGGCGAGTACTTCACGGCCTCCGGGCTAGCAGTCGCCGAGCCGCCGTTCCTGGACGTCGTGGTCATCGATTTCGCAGTGTCCAACGTCGAGCAGCACTGGCATGTGCCGCTGCTGGTCTCGCCGTACGGCTATTCGACCTATCGGGGCAGCTGATGGGCGAGACGATCCGCTTTCTGCTGGATGGCCACGCGCAGGAGGTCAAAGGGGCCAACCCGACGACGACCCTGTTGGAGCACCTGCGCGGCCCGATGCGGCGGACCGGGACCAAGGAAGGCTGCGCCGAGGGCGACTGCGGGTCTTGCACGGTGCTGGTCGGCGAACAGGACGGCGAGGGTGTCGCCTGGCGCGCGGTCAACAGCTGCATCCAGTTCCTGCCGATGCTGCACGGTAAGGCGCTGATGACGGTCGAGAGCCTGGCTCAGGGTGGCGCGCTGCATCCGGTGCAGCAGGCCATGGTCGACAAGCACGGCTCGCAGTGCGGCTTCTGCACGCCGGGCATCGTCATGTCGCTGTACGCCCGCGCCATCGCGGCCAAGGGCGCGGCGGCGCCGGTCGGCGAGGTGCTGGCCGGGAACCTGTGCCGCTGCACCGGCTACGGCCCGATCATCGAGGTGGCGCAGGGCGTGGCGGCTGAAGCCGCGCCGAAGGTCGACCTGTCGGCGGTGCGCGACGAGACCATGCTGAGCCTGCGCTACGAGGATGAGATCCACGGCGTCACCCGGACCTGGCTGTCGCCGCGCACGGTGGATGAACTGGCCCAAGCCTATCTGGAACATCCGGACGCGACGATCGTGGCCGGGGCCACCGATGTCGGTCTGTGGGTCACCAAGCAGCGCCGGCCGCTGCCGACGCTGATCAGCGTGTCGGAGGTCGCCGAGCTGAAGGCGCTGGAGGAGACGGCTGACGGTCTTCGCATCGGCGCCGGCGTTCGTTATGTCGATGCGATCGAAGCGGTCGCGAAGCTCTATCCGGATCTTGGCGCGATGATGCGGCGGCTGGGCTCCACCCAGGTGCGCAACAGCGGCACGATCGGCGGAAACATCGCCAATGGCTCGCCGATCGGCGACATGCCGCCGGCCCTGATCGCGGCGGGCGCGACGCTGGTCCTGCGGCGTGGCGATGAGCGGCGCGAAATGGCGCTGGAAGCGTTTTTCCTCGATTACGGCAAGCAGGACCGCCGGCCCGGCGAGTTCGTCGAGGCGGTGATCGCGCCCAAGCTGGACGCCGGCCGGATCTTCAAGGTCTTCAAGCTGTCCAAGCGTTTCGACCAGGACATCTCGGCGGTGTGCGGGGCGTTCTCGCTGGCGGTCCAGGGCGGGGTCGTCACGGACGCCCGTATCGCGTTCGGCGGCATGGCGGGCACGCCCAAGCGGGCCGAGGCCTGCGAGGCGGCGCTGATTGGCCAGCCGTGGATCGAGGCGACGATCGAAGCGGCGATGGCCGCGCTCGATACCGACTACAAGCCGATGAGCGACATGCGCGCCTCGGCGGCCTACCGGTCTCTGGCGGTGAGGAATATGCTGCGCAAGGTGTTCCTGGAGAGCCAGGACATCGAAACCCGAGTGATGCCGGAGAGCGCCCATGGCTGACTCCGCAGCCACCGCCCCCGTCGAGACCGCGCCGTTCCAGGGCGTGTCTGCGCCGCTGCCGCATGACAGCGCCGCGCGGCACGTGGCGGGCTCGGCGGTCTATATCGACGACATGCCCGAGCCCGCCGGGTTGCTGCACGTCGCCTTCGGCATGAGCACCAAGGCGCATGCGAAGATTACCCGGATGGACCTGTCGGCGGTGCGCACCGCCCCCGGCGTGGTGCTCGTGTTGAGCGCTGAGGACATCCCTGGCGAGAACGACGTCAGCCCGGTCATCCACGACGACAAGCTGTTTGCCGCTGGCGAGGTCTATTGCGTTGGCCAAAGCCTGTTCGCGGTGGCCGCCACCTCGCTCGCCGCCGCCCGCGCCGCGACCGCCAAGGCCGTGGTCGAGTACGAAGAGCTGCCGGCCGCCATCGACATCGTCGCCGCGCGCGAGATGGACCTGAAGATCGAGGCCAGCCAGCGTATGGCGCGCGGTGACGCCCAGGCCGCGCTCGCGACCTCGCCGCGCCGCGTGCAGGGCAAGTTCACGATCGGCGGCCAGGATCACTTCTATCTCGAAGGCCAGATCGCCTTGGCGACGCCGCGCGAGGACGGTGACGTCCACGTCTGGTCCTCGACCCAGCACCCCACCGAGGTACAGCACCTGATCGCTCGCGTGCTGGGCCGGCCCGACCACAGCGTCACCGTCGAGGTGCGCCGCATGGGCGGGGGCTTCGGCGGTAAGGAGACGCAGGCCTCGCTGTTCGCCGCCGCCGCCGCCTTGGTCGCCGTGAAGACCGGCCGCCCGGCCAAGGCGCGGCCGGACCGCGACGAGGACATGGTCATGACCGGCAAGCGGCATGACTTCGAGGCCGCCTATGACGTCGGCTTCGACGATGAGGGGCGCCTGACCGGCCTGTCGCTGGAGCTGGCCTCGCGCTGCGGGGCGACGACCGACCTGTCGATGGCGATCAACGACCGGGCGATGTTCCACGTCGACAACACCTACTTCCTGCCGGCCATCGAGATCGTCTCGCACCGCTATCGAACCCACACGGTGTCGAACACAGCGTTCCGGGGCTTTGGCGGACCGCAGGGCATGATCGCCATCGAGCGGGTGATGGACGCCGTGGCCGCCGCCATCGGCCTCGACCCGCTGGAAGTGCGTCGCCGCAACCTCTATGGCGGCGAGGGCCGCAACCTGACGCCCTACCACCAGGTGGTGGAGGACAATGTCGCGCCGCAGCTGATCGACGAGCTGGCCGCCTCGTGCGCCTACGAGACCCGCCGCCGCGAGATCGAGGCGTTCAACGCCCAGAGCCCGGTGCTGAAGAAGGGCATCGCCCTGACGCCGGTGAAGTTCGGCATCTCGTTCACGACGACCTTCCTGAATCAGGCCGGGGCGCTGATCCATCTCTACTCCGACGGTTCGATCATGCTGAACCACGGCGGCACCGAGATGGGGCAGGGGCTGAACGTCAAGATCGCCCAGATCGTCGCCAACGCCTTCCAGGTCGAGATCGGTCGCGTGAAGATCACCTCGACCGTCACCGACAAGGTGCCCAACACCTCGGCCACCGCCGCCTCGTCGGGCGCGGACCTGAACGGCATGGCGGCCCTGAACGCGGCCGAGACCATCAAGGCGCGGCTCGTCGAATTCGCGGCCAAGAAGTGGAACTGCCCCGAGCACGACATCGCCTTCACGCCCGACGGCGTGCGGGTCTGCGGCGAGGTGTTCGAGTTCGGCTGGTTCATCCGCCAGGCCTATCTGGCGCGGGTGTCGCTATCCTCGACCGGCTACTACGCCACGCCCAAGATTCACTACGACCGCGCCACCCATACCGGCCGGCCGTTCTACTACTTCGCCTATGGCGCGGCTTGCAGCGAGGTGCTGATCGACACCCTGACCGGCGAGATGAAGGTCACCCGCGCCGACATCCTGCACGACGTCGGCAAGTCGCTGAATCCCGCCATTGACCTCGGCCAGATCGAAGGCGGCTTCGTCCAGGGCATGGGCTGGCTGACCACCGAGGAGCTGGTCTACGACGCCCAAGGCCGCCTGCGGACCCACGCGCCCTCGACCTACAAGATCCCGACCTGCGGCGACCGGCCGGCGCATCTGGATGTCCGCCTGTGGAAGGCCGGCCGCAATGTCGAGGCCACGGTGCATCGCTCCAAGGCCGTGGGCGAGCCGCCGCTGATGCTGGCGATCTCGGTGCACTCGGCGATCAACCACGCCGTTGCCAGCGTCGGCGACCACAAGGTCTTCCCGCAACTGGACGCGCCCGCGACGCCCGAAGCGATCCTGATGGCGTGCGAGGATGTGCGGCGGAGAGCCGCCGATGCGTAACTGGGCCCGCGCCGCCCTGGCTCGCCTGGACGCCCATGACGAGGCCGCCCTGGTCACCGTGCTGGCGACCGAAGGCTCGGCCCCGCGCGAGGCCGGGACCAAGATGGTCGTCTGGCGCGGCGGGCAGTCCGGCACCATCGGCGGCGGCAATCTGGAGTACCGCGTGGCCGACCAAGCCCGGCGGATGCTGGACGGCGGTCAGGCCCACTTCGCGATCCAGGACTATCCGCTGGGCCCGCTGCTGGCCCAGTGCTGTGGCGGCCGCGTGCGCCTGTTCCTCGAGCGCTTGAACGACAACAGCCGCGACTGGCTGACCGAGGCCGCCAAGCGCATGGACGCGGCCCAGCCGTTCGAGGTCCGCACCCGCTTCGATCCCGGCCTGCTGAACAAGGTGGTCGCGCCGATCCTGTCCACCGATAGCGAAGGGCCGGCCGTCTCGTTCGGCGTTGCGCCCGCCACCGCGCGTGGCGCTCGACCCGAACTGGGCGACGTGATGGTCGAGCGCGCCGACGCCCCGCGTCCGCCGCTGTTGCTGTTCGGCGCCGGCCATGTCGGCCAAGCGATCGCCAAGGCCTTCGAGCCGCTGCCGTTCCGCCTGGCCTGGTACGACACCCGCCCCGAGACCGCCGACATCCCCGGCGTCACCGTACTGGAGCCCGACGCGATGGCCGCCAAGGCGACGAGCGCCAGTCCCGACGCCTATGGGCTCGTCCTCACTCACGACCACGCCCTGGACTACGCTCTGGTCGCGGCCGGGCTGGCCGGCGGCGGTTTCAGCTATTTCGGGGTCATCGGCTCGGGCACCAAACGCGCCAGGTTCATGCGCCGGTTACGCGATGATGGTTTCTCGGAAGCCGTGCTGACCCGCCTGACCTGCCCCATCGGCTTGCCACATTTGAAGAGCAAGGCGCCGGAGGTGATCGCGGTGTCGGTGGCGGCCGACCTGCTGATGCGCCAGGAAGCGGCGCGAGCCCGTAATGACGAGAAGACCAGTGCAAGCTTATAGGGCGTCGATCCTCCACCTGCTGGACGATCCCACCAAGAACGAGGAAGGCGCGGTGGCCTTCCACAAGGACGGCCTCCTGCTGGTCGAGGACGGCCGCATCGCCGGCTGCGGCGAGTATGCCGAGCTGTCACCATGGCTGGGCGACGCCGAGCTGCACGACCTGAGCGGCCACCTGATCACGCCCGGCTTCATCGACACCCACATCCACTTCCCGCAGGTCGACGTCATCGCCGCCCACGGCAAGCAACTGCTGGACTGGCTGGAGCAGCACACCTTCCCGGCCGAGGCGGCCTTCGCCGATCCCAAGCACGCGACGGAGACGGCGGCGTTCTTCATCGACGAGCTGCTGCGTAACGGCACGACGACGGCCCTGGTGTTCGGCTCGGTGCACAAGGTCTCGGTCGACGCCCTGTTCGCCGAGGCCTTTGATCGCGACATGCGGCTGATCGCCGGCAAGTCGCTGATGGACCGCAATGCGCCCGACGGCCTGACCGACACGGTCGAGAGCAGTCTTGCCGACATGGAGGCCCTGATCGCCGACTGGCACGGCAAGGGGCGCCTGGGCTACGCCGTCACCCCGCGCTTCGCGATCAGCTGCAGCGACGCCCAGCTGAAGATGGCCGGCGATCTCCTGGCTCTGCATCCGGACGTCTGGATGCAGACCCACCTGTCGGAGAACGTCCACGAGATCAAGGAAACGGCCAAGCTGTTCCCCAAGGCCAAGGACTATCTGGACGTCTATGACCGCTTTGGCCTGCTGCGCCAGCGCTCGGTGTTCGCCCACTGCGTCCACCTGAAGGGCGAGGCGTTCCAGCGCATGGCGGCCAAGGGCGGGGCGGTGGCGTTCTGCCCGACCTCGAACCTCTTTTTGGGCTCGGGCCTGTTCCCGCTGGAGGAGGCCTGCTCGCACGGCGTGAAGGTCGGCATCGGCACCGACGTCGGGGCCGGCACCAGCTTCTCGATCCTCCACACCCTGGGCGAGGCCTATAAGGTGGGCCAGCTGCGGGGGGACTCGCTGGATCCGTTCCATGCGCTGTATCTCGCCACCCTGGGAGGGGCGCGGGCGCTGGACCTGGACAAGGTGATCGGCAACCTGGAGCCGGGGAAAGAGGCCGACTTCGTGGTGCTGGACCTGGCCGCGACGCCGCTGTTGGCGCGGCGGTTGGCGGAGACGAAGAGCCTGGAGAACAAGCTCTTCGCGCTGACGGTGCTGGGGGATGACCGGGTGGTGGCGCGGACGTATCTGGCGGGCGTGGAGCGGTATCGGCGGTAACTTGCCCCCTCCGCGCTTCGCGCTCCTCCCCCGGAGGGGGAAGAAGGGCGCGGCGCCATCCTTCCGCCCGCCTTTGGGGGCGGACGACCTCGCGGAGCGAGGTCAGGTGGGGGAAGTTACCCGTGGGCCGCCTTCATCGTGTCGGCATACAGCTTCAGCAGCCGCTCACCATCGACCGCCACGGTCGCCGCCTGGATCGGCTGATCATCCCAGGCGCTCGGCCCGAACAGCTCACCCTCAGGGCTCTGGCAGGTCTGGCCAAGCGTGATGCCCTCGGTCACCACCCGCACCGCCCCACGGCGTACCTCGAACAGCGTCGGATCGATCACAAATGCCACCGCGGCCGCGTCATGCACGCAGCAGCCGACGATCCCGTCGCGACCGCCGTAGAACGCCGCATAGGGCTTCGAAATCTCGTTCAGGAACCCGCCGGCATCAGAACCACCGGCAGCCAACGCTTCCATGAACGCCGGCGACATCACCACCTGCGTGGTCACGTCCAGGCTGACGGCGGTCAGATCCCACGGCGCGGTGAACACCTGGTCCGCCGCTTCCGGATCGTTCCAGATATTGGCCTCGGCAACCGGGGTGACGTTGCCCGGCTTGCCGGCCACGCCGAACGCGCCGCCCATGATCACCACGGATTTCAGCAAGGTCGCCACTTCCGGATCGGCCTTCAGCGCCAGGGCCAGATTGGTCAGCGGACCGACGGCGCACAGCACCACCTCGCCCGGATATTGGCGGGCCAGGTCGATGATCGCCTGGTGGGCCGGCTTGGCCTCCGGCTGGGCGGGCGCCAGGCCCGTCAGCTCGACGTCGCCCAGGCCGTTGATCCCGTGCACGAAGGTCGGCGACGGGTTGCGCGGGCGGGTCAACGGCTTGTCCGTGCCCTTGTAGACCGGCGCCTTCAGGCCGAAGCGGTCCTTCAGGTACAACGCGTTGCGCGTCGTGGTCTCGATGTCGGAATTGCCGAAGATGGTCGTCACCGCGATCAGGTCGAGGGCGGGGCTCGCCTCGATGAACAGCAGCGCCATGGCGTCGTCGATGCCGGGGTCGGTGTCGAAAATGATCTTGGTCGTCATTCGGAGGCTCTAGCGCTTTTCTACGTCTGAAGCGAGGCGCTGATCAGCCCCGCCTTGCATCAGGGACACGTGGGCCGAGGCGACTTTCCAGCCGTCGTCGGTGCGGATCCAGGTCTGGCTCTGGCGGCCGATCTTGCCGGTGTCGTCGCGGCGGAACTCGACATTGGCCACGGCGAAGTCGGCGCCGAAGGTGGTGATCTCGGTACGCAGTCGCGTGCGGGGCGGCGAGCCGCCGGCGCGGCCGACGCGGAAGGCGGCGATCTCGTCGAAGCTCCAGAGGTTCTCGGCGACGCCCAGGCGCACGGTGTGCGGCGAGTTCCAGAACGCGCCGTCCAGAGCCTCGACGTCGTTGCTCATCAGCGCCGCTTCATAGGCGTCGACCAGGGCGGTGACCTGCGCCAACACAGCGGGATCGTTGACGATCATAGGGCGCCTTTCGGGGCATGGGCCGCGAGCACGCCGTCGCGCTGCAAGCGCAGCGCGGCGGCGAAGGCGAGGTCCTCGCGCCAGGCCGGGGCGATGATCTGCACGCCGATCGGCAACTGTCCGGGGCGGTTCACCGGCGCGGCCACGACCGGCAGGCCGATGTAGCTGATCGGCTGGGTGAAGGCGCCCAGGTTCTTGCGCACCGAGACCGGGACGCCGTCCACCTCCATGGTCGCCTGGCCGATCGGCGGGGCGGGGCACACCGACGCCGGGGCCAGCAGGATGTCGTAGCGTTGGAAGGCCGCGCGGACCTCGTCGCGGAAGACGGTGCGATAGCGCTGGGCCGCGCGGTGCACGCCCTGCGGCAGCAGGGCGCCGGCGAGCAGGCGGTCGCGGACGGCGGGGTCATAGTCCATGGCGCGCGCGGCCAGGTCGGCGTGATGCAGCTCGCCGCCCTCGAAGGCGGTCAGGCTGAAGGCGGCGGCGCGGGCGGCCGCCGCGCCGGGCAGTTGGACCAGGTCTTCAGCCTTCAGCGCCACGGCGACGCGGCCCAGGGCCTCGAGAACCTCGGGGAACGCGCCTTGCTGGAACCAGCCGCCCAGCACGCCGACACGCAAGGGGCGATCGGCCAGTTCGTCGAGGCGGGCCGACAGCGGCTCGGCCTCGCGCACGCAGATGGCGTCGCCCGCGGGATCGGCGCCCTGCAGGACATCATAGGCCAGGGCCAGGTCCTCGACCGACCGCGCGAACGGGCCGACATGGTCCAGGCTCTCGACGAACGGGAAGACGCCCTGGCGCGACAGGCGGCCATAGGTGGGCTTCAGGCCGAACACCCCGCACAGGCCGGCCGGGATACGGATCGAGCCATTGGTGTCCGAGCCCAGGGTCAGGGGCACGAGCCCCGCCGCCACGGCCGCCGCCGATCCGCCCGACGAGCCGCCGGCGACGCGGCTGGGATCGTGCGGATTGCGCACTGGCCCGTCGTGGGCGTTCTCGGTGACGAAGCCATAGGCGAACTCGTCCATGTTCAGCGCGCCGACCAGGATCGCCCCGGCGGCCTCCAGGCGCTGGACCAGGGTCGCGTCGTGGGCGGGCGGGGCGGCGTCGCGGCGGATCTTCGAGCCGGCGATCGTCGGCAGGCCCTGGATGTCGAACAGGTTCTTCACCGCGAACGGCACGCCGGCCAGCGGGCCGGTGACGCGGCCGGCGTCGACCGCCTCGGCCTGGGCGAGCGCGCGCTCGGCGGTCACGGCGGTGAAGGCGTTGATCCCGCCGTCCAGGCGGGCGATGCGCGAGAGGGTGGCCTCGGTCACGGCCCTGGCGGTGACGTGGCCGGCGCGGATCTCGCCGGCGATCTCGACGACGCTGCAGAAGCTCACGGTTCGAACGCCTCCGGAGGCTCGCCGGCGGCCTCGCCCAGCACCGAGACGAACAGGCTGGCCTGGACGCGCAGCAGGGCGACGTTGTCGATCACGCCCGGCAGGATGGCGGACGGAATGGCCAGCTCGCGCTCGGCGGCGCGCGCCGCGGTCCACGGGCCGATCTCGACGTCCTTCAGGTTCAGAAAGCCCTGTGTGTCCGCGTCCAACGTCATGCGGTCCCCAACTGCATAAGTAAGAAAAAACTTCATACACCCGGGTTCGCCGACCGCGCCAGTCCCGCTGGGTTCAGAACGCACGAGCGCCCAAGGCGGCGTCACTCGGCGGCCCGATCGCCCGCGCATCGGGCAGGGAAGGGCGATCGTACATCGAATGACCCGCCACGCCTTGGGTCCGCGCCCGCGTCGGCGCGAGATGCGCTTGTAAGGAAAGGCTTACTTGATGGCGCATCACCGACTGGCTTCGGCCCCCGACACCGTTCGCTTCGGCATGTTCGACGCGGCGTTCGATCCCGTGCTGACGGTGAGTTCCGGCGACAGCGTCACCTTCGAGTGCGTCTCGGGCGGCGTCGAGGTGATGCCACCGCCCGGCTCGCCCTACGCTGTACCCCCGGCGTTGCAGGCGATCCACGATAGCAAGCCCGAGCGCATCGGCCCGCACATCCTGACCGGCCCCGTCGCCATCGCCGGCGCTGAGCCGGGCGACACGCTGGAGGTTCGCATCGAGGCGATCGAGCCGAACAACGACTGGGGCTACTGCGCCGTCCGCCCGCTGGCCGGCACGCTGCCGGAGGATTTCCCCGAGCGTTATGTCAGCCACATCGCCGTCGACAAGGCGCGCGGCGTCTGCAAGCCGGAGTGGGGTCCGGAGCTGCCGCTGGCCCCGTTCTTCGGCACCATGGGCGTCGCGCCGCCGGCCAAGTACGGCCGCCTCTCCAGCCGCGAGCCGCGCGAGCACGGCGGCAACATGGACAACAAGGAGCTGGTCGCCGGCTCGACCCTGTACCTGCCGGTCTGGGTCCCCGGCGCCAACTTCTCGGTCGGCGACGGCCATGGCCGCCAGGGCGACGGCGAGGTCTGCGTCAACGCGCTGGAGATGGGGCTGACGGGGACCTTCACCTTCGTCCTGCACAAGGCGGCGCAGTTCGTTTGGCCCCGCGCCGAGACGCCGACCCACTACATCCTGATGGGCTTCAACGAGGACCTGGACCTGGCCATGAAACAGGCCCTGCGCCAGACCATCGACTTCATCACGGCGCGCTCGAGCCTGACCCGCGTGCAGGCCTATCAGTTCTGCTCCCTGGCCGTGGACTTCCGCATCACCCAGACCGTCAACGGCGAAAAGGGCGTCCACGCGCTGCTGGCCAAGGGGCTGCTGTTCTGAGTAATATTAACTCAGGGTTGCTTTTTATGATTATCGTCTAGAGCGAGAAAAATTCACTTGTCTGCGATCTTGGGTTGATCGCCAATGACCTCGCCCCGATCCGGGGGCTTGGAGGTCCACGCATGTATCTGACCGGAACCGAAGGCGATGACATCCTGATCGGCACGGCCGATGACGACACCATCCTGGGCCTGGGCGGCAATGACGAGCTGCAAGGCGGCGACGGCGACGACCTGCTGATCGGCGGGGCCGGCAGCGACACGCTGGACGGCGGCGCGGGAAGCGACACGGTCAGCTACGAAGACGCCGATCCCGTGGGGGCGATGAGCTTCCTGATGATCCATCTTGGCGGCTCGGCCTGGGAGCTTGGTCCGACCCCCAGTCCATGGTCGGACAAGCTGGTGTCGATCGAGAACGCCATCGGCTCGACGGGCGTGGACTGGATGGTCGGCACGACCGGCGACAACAAGCTCTATGGCGGCGCGGGCAATGACAAGCTGGAAGGCAAGGGCGGCGCCGATGTGCTGGACGGTGGCGACGGCAATGACGCGTTGAGCACCGACAGCTACTTCGATCCGACGCAGCCGGGCTCGTTGATGATCGGCGGCGATGGCGACGACAGCCTGGGCAGCGGCAATTCCAACGACACCATGCTGGGCGGCGCCGGCAATGACAGTCTGAGCGTCAGGAACTATGCGACGATCCGCGTCGTCGACGGCGGGGCGGGCGTGGACACGCTGTCCTTTACCGACGACATCTTCAAGAGCTTCTCCGGCGGCGTTGTCGTCGACCTGGGCAAGACGGGTAGCCAGACGGTCGCCTCGGGCGTGGCGCTGACGATCAGCAACGTCGAGAACCTGACCGGCTCCAACGCCGGCGACACCCTGATCGGCGACGCCAACGACAATGTGCTGAACGGCGGAGCGGGGGCCGATACGCTGCTCGGCCGTGACGGCGATGACAGCCTGCAAGGCGGTGACGGCGACGACCTGCTGATTGGCGGCGCCGGCTACGACACGTTGGACGGCGGCGCCGGTAGCGACACGGTGAGCTACGCCGAAGCCGGGCCGCCGCCTATGTTTGGCTACCTGTTGATCAACCTGGCGGGCCAATACGTCTCGACCATCGGGCCGGGCGGCGCGCCGGTGGACATCCTGGCCTCGATCGAGAACGCGATCGGCTCGAACTATGACGACTGGATGGTCGGCGACGGCGGCGACAACCATCTGTCCGGCGGCGCGGGCAACGACGTGCTCGACGGCAAGGGCGGCGTCGACGTGCTGGATGGCGGCGACGGCAACGACAATATCGTGACGGGCGGCGTCTTCGGCGCCGCGGCGCCGGGCTCGTTGTTGATCGGCGGCGATGGCGACGACAGCCTGGGCAGCGGCAATTCCAACGACACCATGCTGGGTGGGGCTGGCGACGACGCCCTGTCGGTCACCAACTACGCAACGACCCGCATCATCGACGGCGGCGCCGGGACCGACCTCTTGGCATTCTCTTCGCCCAGCTTCACCGGCGGCGTGATCGTTGACCTGAGCAAGACCACCCAGACCATCGCGCCGGGTGTCGTGATCACCCTGACCAATGTCGAGAACCTCAACGGCTCCGAGGCCGGGGACGTCTTGATCGGCGATGCCAACGCCAACGTCATGTATGGTTGGGGCGGCGACGACTGGCTGTACGGCGGTGACGGAAACGATGCGCTCAACGGCGTTGAAGGCGACGACCATCTCGTTGGCGGCGCCGGCCAGGACGGACTGTATGGCGACGTAGGGGCTGACGCCTTCGTGTTCGCCGCGGGCGATAGCGTCTACGGCGCGTCGGATGTGATCCGCGACTTCACGGCCGAGGATCACATCGTGTTCGCGGACGGCCCTGCGGGAACCAGTGGCAACTATCTCGAGCTGGAGACGATCGATTTCCTCGCCGTCGACGCCGCGTTCGCCAGCAGCGGCGTCCGCTATGTGGCGATGCAGGTGTTCTCCGACATCTACCTGTTCGCCGACGACGGTGAGGAGGGGATGGCCTACGACCAGATGGTCATCCTGACCGGGGCCGACCTTTCCTCGATCGACGCCGGTTCGATCCTGGGGCTCTAGCTCCACCTGCGCGCGTGGTGTCGCGGTGGTCCGAAAAGGGCCGATATCGCGCGCCACGCGCTTTTCTCGAAATGCGCCAACCTGTAGGTGAGCGCCTTGCGTTGTAAGGTCTTGCTGTGCCGAAGCGGCACAGTTCGCGCCGCGCGCGACCGCTTTCATCGTTAATTCTCGCCAAAAGGCTGAAAGGCATTCGGCGCCGGGCTTGCAGTCCCTAGGTCACGCTTCGGTTGTGTTCAGGTTTGGGGACGTTCGACGATGGATCTGCAAGGCACGCAAAACGGCGACACCCTGACGGGCGGCGCGGACAGCGACACGATCTACGGCTTCGGCGGCAATGACACGCTCAAGGGCCTGGCGGGCGACGATGTCCTGGCCGGGCACGATGGCGCCGACACCCTGCAGGGCGGGGCGGGCGACGACTACCTGCTGGGCGGCGCGGGCAACGACACGATCGACGGCGGCGCCGGCAACGACTGGGCGGCCTACGAGGACGCCACGGCGGGCGTGAAGGTCGACCTGAACCTGACCGGCGCGCAGAACACCCTCGGCGGCGGGACCGACAAGCTGACCGGCATCGAGAACGTCTACGGCTCGGCCTTCAACGACACCCTGACCGGCGACGCCGGCGACAACATGCTGGTCGGCGACGCCGGCAACGACGCTATCAGCGGCGGCAAGGGCAACGACACCCTGTGGGGCGACGCCGGCAATGACGTCCTCGATGGGGGCGACGGCGACGACTACATGGTCGGCGGCGCGGGCGACGACATCATCACAGGCGGCGCGGGCGACGACTGGAGTTCCTACGAGAACGCCACGGCCGGCGTCACGGTGGACCTGGCCAAGACCACGGCCCAGGACACGATCGGCGCGGGCAAGGACACCATCACTGGCGTCGAGCTGCTGTACGGGTCGAAGTTCGACGACGTGCTGACCGGCGACGCCAAGGACAACTACCTGTGGGGCTCGGACGGTAACGACAAGCTGTACGGCGGCGCGGGCGACGACCACCTGTCGGGCGGCGCGGGCGCCAATATCATCGATGGCGGCGACGGCTTCGACACGGTCGACTATTCGTTCAGCGACAAGGGCGTCCGGATCGACCTGGGCCAGGGCCCCGCGCCGGTGGGCGTTCCGGTGGCCAGCGACTGGCTGGTCTCGATCGAGGCGGTGATGGGCTCGGCCTATAACGACGAGATCATCGCCAACGGCTTTGAGAACTATCTGTTCGGTGACGCCGGCGACGACATCATCCGCGCCTTCGGCGGCCACGACACGGTGGATGGCGGCGACGGGAACGACGTGATCTACAGCAGCGGGCTGGTGGGCGTCGGCGATGATCTGCTGCTGGGCGGCGCGGGCGATGACCGCTTCGTGAAGAGCGGGGGCTCGGCTGTCATCGACGGGGGCGAAGGCGTCGACACCTTCCAGGTCGATACGACCGAGGCCGTCACGATCGACCTCAATATCACGGGCATGCAGACGATCTCGTCCAGGGCGCTGCTGAACCTGCCGCCCCTGATCCTGATGACCGCCGACCTGAGCAACATCGAGAACCTGGCCGGCGGCGGCGGCAACGATCATCTGATCGGCGACGGCAAGGACAACGTCCTGTCCGGCGGCTTCGGCAGCGACATCCTGGACGGTCGCGGCGGCTCGGACACCGTGTCCTACGCCGAGGAAAACTACCTGGGCGTGGTCATCGACCTGGGCAAGAGCGTCCAGGTCCTGAGCGGCAATCGCGGCAGTGACACGCTCATGTCGATCGAGAACGTGATCGGCTCGACGGCTGATGACGAGATCACCGGCAGCGCCGACGTGAACCGCTTGCAAGGCGGCGCCGGCAACGACAAGCTGATCGCGGTCGGCGGCGGCGACGTGCTGGAAGGCGAGGCGGGCAACGACATCCTGACCGCCAACAAGGACAACAAGGCCGGCGACCGCCTGTTTGGCGGCGCGGGCGACGACACCCTGATCAGCCAGAAGGCCGCGGCTACCCTGGACGGCGGCGACGGCGACGATCTCTTCGTCGTGACCCACGTCCCGGCCATGACCGGCACGACCGTCGTCAGCGGCGGAACCGGGGTCGACACCCTGAACCTGGGCGCGGCGACCGCCAGCCTGAAGGTCGATCTGTCGCTGACCGGGCGGCAGGACATCGGTGGCGGCCACTTCCTCGACATCAAGGGCGTCGAGAAGGTTCTGGGCGGGGCCGGTAACGACGTCCTGAAGGGCGACGCCGCCGACAACTGGCTGCAGGGCGGCGCGGGCGACGATACGCTGGACGGCGGCGTGGGCTTCGACTTCGTCAGCTATGACGACGCGGCGTTCCAGACGGGCGTCAAGGTCGACCTGCGCAACGCGCTCCAGACCGAGCTGGGCGGTCGCGGCAAGGACACTCTGATCTCGATCGAGGGCGTGCGCGGCACGGCCTATGCCGACACGCTGATCGGCGACGCCAAGGACAACATCTTCGTCATGGGCCTCGGCGACGACAAGGTCGATGGCGGCGCCGGGTTCGACTACATCAGCTACCTGAACGACGGCGCCGAACAGGGGGCCAATGTCAGCCTCCGCGTCCAGGACATGAGCCAGCTCACCCTGCGCGGGACCAAGACGCTCGTGTCGATTGAGGGCGTCATCGGCTCGAACTACAGCGACGGCTTCCTGGGTTCAGCCGGCGCGAACATCCTCAGGGGCGGGCTGGGCAACGACAGCCTGAGCGGTGGCGGCGGGGCCGACATCCTGGACGGCGGCGATGGCGATGACGTCCTGACCGCCTACTACGTCGACCAGACGGATGGGAACAAGGTGGTGTCTTCCACGGGCACGACGCTGCTGGGCGGCGACGGCGCGGACTGGCTAGAGCTTGGGCTCGGCGACAACCGCGCCGAAGGCGGCGCGGGCGTCGACTGGTTCTTCATCAACAACCTGGCGGGCGACAAGATCGTCGACGGCGGCGCCAACCGCGACATGATCCAGTTCCACTATCGCGTGGACATGGGGATGGACTTCCTGTCAGGCGTTACGGTCGACCTGAGCCGGACCGACAAGCAGCAGGTGGCGGCCGGCGTGACCATGACGCTGACCTCGGTCGAGGACATCAATGGCAGCCTGGGTGACGATACGCTCACCGGCAACGCCGAGATCAATGTGCTGAACGGCGGCAAGGGCGTCGACGTCCTGCGCGGCGGTGGCGGCGACGACATCCTCTTCGGCGACGAGGGCGCGGATATCCTGGTCGGCGGCCGCGGGGCCGACACCCTGATCGGCGGCGAGGGCGCGGACACCTTCGTCTTCAGAGCCCGCGACGCTTCCTCCTGGGGTTTCGGCTACGGCAATTCCATCGACACGATCCAGGACTGGCAGGTGGAGGACCGTCTGCTGTTCACGACGTCCGATCCCATCAGCTACGCGGAAAAGACGGCGGCGAGCTTGAAAGCGGCCATGGAACTGGCGTCGCAGATGGTCGAACAAAAGCTGACCCACCTGGCCGTGCAGGTTGGCGGCAGCGTCTACCTCTTCTCCGTCACGCTGGATGGGTTGGGTTGGAACCAGGACGTCGTCCAGCTGAGCGGCGCGACGCTGGACCAGATCAGCCTGGCGAACTTCCAGTCGGTCGGCTCGACGGTCACCGGCGATGGCGCCGCCAACGTCCTGGTCGGCACGACCGGTGACGACACCATCAGCGGCGGCGGCGGAAACGACGTCATCACCGGTGGCTGGGGCAAGGACACGCTGACCGGCGGCGCGGGCGCGGACGTCTTCAAGTTCCTGGCCGGCGAAGGGACGTTCAATCCCGGGCTGACCACGGCCGACGTCATCACCGACTTCGGCGCCGGCGACAAGCTGGCCTTCGCCGGCGGGCCGGCGGTGTTCAAGGAGGGCGACTTCCTGCGTCTGGGGGATGTCGGGCCGGTCAACCCGAACACGGGCGCTGTCTCCGCGGCGGCGCAACTGACGATCCAGGCTTACGAGAACCAGATCCAGACCGGCGCCATGAGCCAGAAGTACGTGATCGTCGGGGCGGGCGCGGACACCTATGTCGTCGCCGACACCGATGGCGTCGGCGGCTTCGACCAGGTGGTGCTGCTGAAGAACGTCGTCTCGACCCTGGTGACGGCCGACCTGTTCACGGCGGCCTGACCCCTTCCGCAACCTCCACCGCGCCCCCACGTTGACGTTCAGTCAGTGTGGGGGCGTGCATTGCTTCCGCCAGAACGCCGGCGTTCAGACCGGCTCCATCGGAGGGAAGCGTATGAGATCGATCCTGCCTGTCGTGGCGCTGCTGGCCTTGGCCGCCTGTTCGCCCCAGACCGCCGAGAAGAAGGCCGAGACGCCCGCCGCCGCCGCGACGCCGACGGCCACTGCGTCCAAGCCGCCCAAGGCCGACATCCCGGCGGGCGACTACACCCTGGACAAGGCCCACTCGACGCTCGTGTTCCGCGTCAGCCACCTGGGCTTCTCGAACTACACCGCCGCCTTCGCCAATTTCGACGCCAAGCTGAAGTTCGACCAGAACAACGCCGGCGTCAGCGCGCTGGAGGCGACGATCGATCCCAAGTCGCTGACCCTGCCGGCCCCGCCCGAGGGCTTCCTCGCCGAGCTGACCGGGAACAACTGGCTGAACACGGCGACCTATCCGGCCATCACCTTCAAGTCGACCAAGGTCGAGACCACTGGTCCTGACACCGGCAAGGTCACCGGCGACCTGACCCTGCACGGCGTCACCAAGCCCGTCGTGCTGGATGTCACCTACAACGGCGGCTATGCCGGCCATCCGATGGACCCGCACGCCCGCGTCGGCTTCTCGGCCAAGGGCACGTTCAAGCGCTCGGACTTCGGCATCGCCTACGGCGTGCCGGCCCCGGGCACGACCATGGGCGTCAGCGACGAGGTCCAGGTGATCATCGAGTCGGAGTTCAGCGGTCCGGCCCTGGCGACCGCGCCGGCTCCGGCGACCCCGCCCGCGACCTAGCGCGCGCCGCGCGTGAGATAGCCTTCGAGCAAGGCCAGGGCGTGGTCCAGCCGCGCCCTGCGCCACTCGGGGGCGCCCATGTCGGTGTCCAGCGTCGCCGACAGCGAATAGCCGTTGGCCAGGTGAAAGCGGCTCATGGCCGCGATGGTCACGTAGATCTGCACCGGATCCAGGTCCGGCCCGAACACGCCCTGCTTCTGACCGCTCTCGATCAGTCGCTCCATGGTGTGGCGCAGGGGGAAGGCCGTCTCGGTCACCACCTTGGACTGGGCGGCGAACTTGCCGTGCTGCAGGTTCTCGTTGCGCAGCAGGCCCTCGAAACGCGGGTTCTTCTCGAAATAGTCAAAGGTGAAGCGCTGTAGTTCGAAGAAGCCTTCCAGCGGCTTGTCGAAGTCGATCTTCAGCTCGGCCTCACGCGCCCGCAGGTCCATGTAGGCGCTTTCGAGGACGGCCATGTACAGGCCCTTCTTGTCCCCGAAGTAGTGGTACAGCATCCGGATGTTGCACTTGGCGGCCTTGACGATCTTCTCGATCCGGGCCCCGGCGAAGCCGGCTTGGGCGAACTCCCTCAGAGCCGCGGCGAGAATGGCCTTGCGGGTCCGCTCGGCGTTCCGCTTGCGCGGTGCGCTATCGTTTTCGGTCTTGTTCGCGTCCAGGACGGCGTCGGTCACGGGATCTTGGCTCCCTGATTGATCCAGGCGCCCAGCTGGGCTCGCTCCTCTACGGTCATGCCGGTCTCGTTGCCAAGGGGCATGCTGGTGGAAGTCACCGCGCGTTCGCGAATTTTGTCCGCATAGGTGCGGATATGCTCAGGGTTGTCGAAGCTCGCGCCCAGCGGCGGCGCCGCGAAGCCGGGGTGAGTCGGCGCGGCGCTGTGGCAGGTCACGCAGTGCTTCTGGACGATGGCCTGGGCGGTGGTGAAGGGCACCGTGGTGGTGATCTCGACCTTGTCCTTCGGCTTCATGCTGGCCACGACCGTGGCGGCGAAGATCAGCATCGCGCCATAGAACAGGAAGTCGTGGCGGATCTTGCCGTGGTGCTTGAGCAGGAAGAACTGTCGGATCGAGATCCCGCCGGCGCTGATCATCGCCAGCAGCAGCCAGCTCAGCGGATGGCCGGTTACCAGCGGATAGTGGTTGCTGATCATGATGAAGATGACCGGCAGGGTCATGTAGGTGTTGTGCACCGACCGCTGCTTGCCCATCGCGCCCAGGCGCGGATCGACGGGCCGGCCGGCCAGCATGTCGGCGACGATCCGGCGCTGGTTGGGGATGATCACCAGGAAGACGTTGGCGACCATCGCCGTGCCGATGATCGCGCCCACGTGGATGAAGGCGCCGCGGTCGCTGAACAGCTTCGACAGCGCATAGGCGGCGCCGGTCAGCGCGCCGAACCAGACGATCCCGAACCACAGGCCGCGCTGGCCTAGCGGCGAGCGGCACAGGGCCTCGTAGATCGCCAGCCCGCCGAAGATGAAAGCCAGGCCCGTGCCGATGGCGGCCGGCTGGCTGAAGGCGTGCTTGGCCGCGTCGATCAGATAGACCGGCGCCTGCCAGTAGTAGAGCACGATCAACAGCGCGAAGCCCGACAGCCAGGTGGTGTAGGCCTCCCATTTGAACCAGTGCAGGTGGTCGGGCATGTGCGCCGGAGCCACCATGTACTTCTGCGAATGGTAGAAGCCGCCGCCGTGCACGGCCCACAGTTCGCCCTTCACGCCGTCCTTCTCGGGGACCGGCGCACGCAGGTTGTTGTCCAGCCAGACGAAGTAGAACGAGGCCCCGATCCAGGCGACGCCGGCGATCACGTGCAGCCAGCGAAGCGAGAGGTTCAGCCAGCCGGGAAGGTCGTAGTCCATCAGTCAGGTCACCGCGTCGCGCAGTCGAAGCTTTGAGATCAGGCCGATCTGCTTGATCGCCTCGGCGATCTCGGCCGGTTCGTCGTGGGCCAGGCGCGCCTGCATGGCGGCCAGGATCGAGGTCTTGTCGTTCAGCCGCACGGCGATGATGAACGGGAAGCCGAAGCGCTCGCCATAGGCGGCGTTCAGCTCGTGGAAGCGGGCGTATTCTTCCGGCGTCAGGCGGTTGAGGCCGGCGCTGGCCTGTTCGGCGTTGCTCTCGGCGGTCAGTTGCTTGGCGATCGCGGCCTTGCCAGCCAGCTCAGGGTGAGCGCGGATCAGGGCCAGCTTGTCGGCCAGGGGCGCGGCGTCGAGCACGGCCATCATCGCCTGGTGCATGGCCTCGAGGTCGGCGAAGGGCCGCTCGTCCCAGGCGCGCTCGACCACCCAGGGCGACAGCTCGAAGGCGAACCCCAGGGCGGTGGTGAAGCCCGTCTGGTTCATGCTGTTCAGGCGCGACAGCGTCAGGGGCGGGGCGCCGCTCATGCCTTCACCTCGTAGGGATGCTGCTCGATCCAGTGGCGGGCGATGTCGATGCGCTTGGCCACCCACACACGATCGTGCTGGGTGATGTGCTCCAGGAACCGCCGCAGGGCGCCGATGCGTCCCGGCTTGCCGACGACGCGGCAGTGCAAACCGACGCTCATCATCTTCGGCGCGGTCTCACCCTCCAGGTACAGAGCGTCGAAGGCGTCGCGCAGATAGGTGAAGAACTGCTCGCCGGTATTGAAGCCTTGCGCCGCCGTGAAGCGCATGTCGTTGGCTTCCAGGGTGTAGGGCACGATCAGCTGAGCGTGGCCGTGCTGATCGTCCCAGTACGGAAGATCGTCGGCATAGCTGTCGGCGTCGTAGACGAAGCCGCCTTCCTGCGCGACCAGGCGAGCGGTGTTGGGGCTGGTGCGGCCTTGGTACCAGCCGAGCGGTCTTTCTCCAGTAAGACGTTTCTGGATCTCGATGGCCTGCTGGATGTGCTCCAGCTCCTGCTCGGGCGTGAAGTGCTGGTAGTCGATCCAGCGATAGCCGTGGGTGGCGATCTCCCAGCCCGACGTCATCATCGCCTCGACGGCGTCCGGGTGGCGCTCCATGGCCTGGGCGACGCCGAACACGGTCAGCGGCAGCTGGTATTCCTCGAACAGCCGCCGGATGCGCCAGAAGCCGGCGCGCGAGCCATATTCGTACAGGCTCTCCATCGACATGTTGCGCATGCCCTGGATGGGCTGGGCCCCGACCATCTCCGACAGGAAGAACTCGGAGACCGGGTCGCCGTGCAGGATGGAGCGCTCGGCGCCTTCCTCGTAGTTCAGCACGAACTGCACGGCCACGCGGGCGCCGTTCGGCCAGTTGGCTTGGGGCGGATGCTCGCCGTAGCCGATCAGGTCCCTCGGATAGCTCATCCAAGCACCTTCGCCGCCGCGTCGACGCCGGCGCCGGCGGGGGCGTTGAAGCCTTCCCAACGCAGCACCGCCTCCAGCGCCGCGAGCGTCTGGAGAACCGCATGCTTGCGGGCGTTCACGCCCATGGTCCCGATGCGCCAGATCTTGCCGGCCAGGGGGCCGAACGCCGCGCCGATCTCGATCTCGAATTCGGTGCGCATGCGGGCTTTGACGCGGTCGTAGTCGACGCCGCTTGGGGCGATCACACCGGTCACGTTGGTCATCTTGTGAGCCTGGTCGCCGTAGACCTGGAGGCCAAGCGCCTCGATCCCGGCGACCATGGCCGCGCCGGCCTGCTTGTGACGGGCGAAGCGGGTTTCGAGGCCTTCCTCCAGCACGATCCGCGCGCACTCGCGGGCGGCGAACAGCATGCTGGCCGCCTCGGTATGGTGGTTCAGGCGCTTGTCGGACCAGTAGTCCATGATCATCGCCAGGTCGAAATAGTTGGAGGCGATGCGGCGACCCGCGCCGCTGGCCAAGCCCGCCGTGGCGATGCCTTTCTCGACGTGGCGGCGGCCGAAGATGTGGTCGGCGGCGCGGTCGCTGATGGTGATCGGGGCCGAGCCCGAGGGGCCACCCAGGCACTTCTGCAGGCCAGCGGTGACGATGTCGGCTTGCCAGGTGTCGACCGGCACGCTCATGCCGCCCAGCGTCGCGGTGGCGTCGACATAGAGCAGGGCGTCGTGGCGGCGGCAGATCTCGCCGATGGCCTCGATCGGCTGGGCGATGGTGGTCGAGGTGTCGCCGTGCACGCAGGCGACCAGGCGCGGCTTGACGCGAGCGACGGCGTCCTCGACCGCCTGCGGATCGACGACCTTGCCCCACTCGCCCTCGACGAAGGTGACCTCGGCGTCGCAGCGCTCGGCGATCTCGGCCAGCAGCAGACCAAAGCGCCCGGCGTTGATGACCACCACGTCGTCGCCCGGCGATAGCGTCGAGACCAGCGCCGCCTCGATCCCGGCGCGCGAGGTGCCGTCGATCAGGAACGTCCATTGGTTCTTCGTCTCGAACACGCCGCGATAGAGCGCCATGACCTCGTTCATGTAGCCGGTGAACTCGGGATCGAACTGGCCCAGCAGCTGCACCGACATGGCCCGCAGCACGCGCGGATGGACGTTGATCGGGCCGGGACCCATCAGCAGGCGGGCGGGGTGGTCCAGTTCTTTGAAAGTCTCGGTCATGCGCGTTCGCGTCGTTCTAGCTTGTCGATGAAAAGGAGCATGGCCTGGGCCGCCAAGGCGCAGTCGGCCTCGGCGACGGCCTCGGCCGGATTGTGGCTGATCCCGCCCTCACAGCGCACGAACAACATGGCGACGGGGCACAGGTCGGCCATCACCATGGCGTCGTGGCCCGCGCCCGAGGGCAGGCGGCGCAGGGGCAGGGAAAGGTCCCTGAGGGCCTGTTCCAGCAGGTCCATCAGCGACGGATCGCAGGGACTTTCGGCCAGGCTCTGCATCAGGGTGACGCTGGCCGAAAGACCGCGCTTGGCGGCGATGGCGTGGATCTCGGCGCCGATGGTCAGCTCGGCCTCGTCGCGCGTCGCCGAGGTCTCGGCGCGGATGTCCATCGAGAACTCGATCGCGCCAGGGATGACGTTGAAGGCGCCGGGCAGGGCGGTCATGCGGCCGACCGTGCCCACCAGGCCATCGGTCCCGGCGCGGCAGATCCGCTCCAGGGCCAGGATCGACTCGGCGGCGGCGGGGCCGGGGTCCTTGCGCAGGTGCATCGGTGTCGTGCCGGCATGGCCCGCCATGCCTTCGATCCGCACCATCAGGCGCTTCTGGGCGGCGATGGCGGTGACGACGCCCAGGGCCAGGCCCTCGGCCTCCAGCACCGGCCCCTGCTCGATATGCGTCTCCAAGAAGGCCAGCACCTGCTCGGGCTTGCGCGCCGCGCTCGCGATGTTCGTGGGATCGCCGCCGAACGACGCCAGGGCCTCGGCCACCGACACGCCGTCGGCGTCCTTCATCGTCAGCGCGTTGGCGTTCAGCGTCCCGGCGATGGCCCGGCTGCAGCTCATCGAGGCGGGGAAGCGCGAGCCTTCCTCGTCGCCGAACGCGACCACTTCGATCGCGAACGGCAGCCGGCGGCCGGCGCGGTTCAGGGCCTCGACCACGTCGATGCCCAGCATGATCCCCAGCGGCCCGTCATAACGTCCGCCGTTGCGGACACTGTCGATATGCGAGCCGATGATCAGCGCCTTGGCGTTGGGGAACTCACCTTCGTAGCGGCCGATCAGATTGGCGGCGGCGTCGCGGCGCACGCTCATGCCGGCTTCCAGCATCCAGCCTGTCAACGCGACCAGGGCGGCCTCGTGCGCGGGCGTCAGGAACCGGCGCGTCAGCTGGCCCTCGACCTCGCTGTAGGGCGGGACGCCCAGCGCATCGCAGCGGGCCTTCGCCCGAACGCCGATGTCGAAACCCACGGTCACGTCCGCTTCCATCCCAAGACCCTAGCAGGCTGCGCCCGCCATTCATCCGCGACAAGCGCCGAAGGGAAAGGATCCGCCCAGGCGCCCGCGTGCGCGCCATGTCGAGACGGCGGCGCCTCCTGTTAAGTCATAATTCGCTTACTTGAGGAAGGGTTGGCGCGCGGAAGGGCGAGCCGTTCAGGCTTCGCCGGCCGCCAGGGCCAGTCGCCGCTTCGGGAAGGCTTCCGGCAACTCGTCGCGCAGGAAGGCCATCATCTTCTCGCGGACCTCGCAACGCAGGTCGAAGGTCTTGGGCGCGTTGCGGGCGCTGACCAGGCAGCGGACTTCCATGACCTCGGCGGTCAGGTCAGTGACGGCCAGGTTGACCACCTTGCCGTCCCAGAGGGGCGAGGCCTTGGCGATCTCTTCCAGCTTCGCGCGCAGCCGATCGACCGGCGCTGCGGGGTCGACATACAGCATGGCCGTGCCGATCAGGGCGGCGCTCTCGCGGGTCCAGTTCTGGAACGGCGTCTGGATGAAGTAGCTGAGCGGCAGCACCATCCGCCGCCAGTCCCACAGGCGCACGACCACGTAGGTGGCGTTGATCTCCTCGATGTTCCCCCACTCCTTCTCGACGATCACGGCGTCGTCGATGCGGATCGGTTGGGTGACGGCGATCTGGATGCCGGCGATCAGGTTGGTGAGCAGCGGCTGCAGGGCCAAGCCAACGATCAGCGACGCCGCGCCGCCGGCCGCCAGCAGGCTGACGCCCCACTGCCGCACGCCGGGAATGGTCATCAGCGCCAGGGCCAGGGTGAAGATGCCGACCAGGATGGCCACGGCCCGCCGCAGGATCCGCACCTGGGTGACGTGCTTGCGGGCCAGCAGGTTGTCCTCGACGTCGACCTTGAAGCCTCGGAGATAGAGCGCCGCGCCGATATCGAGCGCGGTCATGGCCATCCAGCCCAGCAGCAGGATGAACAGCACCAGCAGCACGTGCTTGGCGCCCGCGGCTTGAGCGACGGTGAGGGGCGCCACGGAGACGGTGGGGCCCAGGGCGGCGGCGATGAAGGCCAGCCGCGTCGGCCGCCGCGTGCGGGCGATCAGCGGCTGCCAGAAGTCGCTGTGGCGCGAGATGGTGTGTCGGACGATCCGCACGACGACAGCGTGGACCGTCATGGCCACGACGACGGCCACGGTGATCAGCACCGTGCTGACCAACCAGGGCGGCGCCCAGCTGAAAGTGGCGATCCAGGTCTGGAGTTGCGTCATCCCCGCCCGAACGTCTCGCAACCGCGAAAGGCTCCCCTTTTGGATTTGGCCAAAAAGAAAGGGCCGCGCCGGTGATCCGGCGCGGCCCAAGTCAAGCGTTGGGAGGAAATAACGCTTTGGGAGGAAACTTTGCTTGGTCGCGTGGCGGCCGCCGAAACCGGTGGCCACCTTCGGCTGCCACGCTCCTAGTAGACGAACCGGATGCCCGCGAAGATCGAGCGGCCCACGGCGGCGTAGCGCGTGGTGACCGGGTCGTTCTGGTAGGCCCAGCGGTTCTCGGCCTGGTTCGTCAGGTTCAGGGCGTCGACCGACAGGGTCAGGTACTTGTTGAACTTGTAGGTCGCCGAGCCGTCCAGGTTGAACGTGCTGCTGTTGCCCAGGAAGTCGTTGACCAGCGGGCTGTCGCAGAAGCCCGGCTCGCAGGTGCCGGTCGCGATCGGGTACTGCGTGCGGTACTTGGCGCGGTAGGCCGACGACAGGCGCACGCTGAACTTCTCGACTTCATAGAAGACGGTGAAGTTGAACGCGTCCGGCGAGGCGCCCGTGAACGGACCCTTGGCCGTGACCGCCGCCTGGTTCAGGCGAGCGTTGGCCGGGGTCACGATGTACTCCAGCTCCGACTCCAGGTGCGTGGCGTTGAACTGGACGCCCAGGTTCTTGAAGTACCAGGGCAGGAACGTCAGGTTCTGCTGGTAGTTGAACTCGATGCCGCGGATGTAGCCGCCCGGCGCGTTGCCGAACTGGCGGACGTCGAACGGGTTGTTGTTGTCGATATAGGCCACGGCCAGGGCGTTGGTCTGGGCCGCGCGCAGGGCCGCGATGGCGTCGGCGTCCATCAAAGAGCTCAGGCTGGCCGACGACACCAGGGTCTGCGGGAAGCTCGAGATGTCCTTGTTGAACACGGCCACCGAGACCAGGGCGCCCGGCGCGAAGTACCACTCCAGGCTCAGGTCCAGGTTGGTGGCGCGGAACGGATCCAGCTTCGGGTTACCGACCGTCAGCGAGCCGCCGACCGTGGCGCCGTTGGTCGGCACGCTGATGGCGGTGACGTTCGGGGCCAAGTTGGCCAGCAGCGGACGGGCCATGACCTTGGCCGCGCCGAAGCGCAGCAGCACGTCGTCATAGACCTCGTACGACACGTTCAGCGACGGCAGGATGTCGTGGTACTTGTTCGAGCCCGAGATCGGACGCGAGGTGTTGGTCAGGCCGTCCGAATTGACCTCGGTCAGGGCGTAGCGCGTGCCGACATTGCCGCGCAGCTCGCGACCCAGGAACTCGGTGTCGAAGTCGAACTGGACGTAGGCGCTGGTGTCCTTCTCGTCGACCGAATAGCGGTTGGCCGCGCTGGCCAGGTACGACAGACGCCAGTCGCCGTACTTGTTGATGCAGTTGCAGTCGAAGCCGAACAGCTCGGTCATCTTCTTCAGGTCGGGGGCCAGGAAGGCGGTCGTCGTGCCTTCCGGGACCTTCAGGCCGGTGCCCCAGTTGATGACCTTGCTGACGGCCGCGACGTTCGAGCCGGCTTCCTTCAGGCTGGGGTTCAGGGTCTCGCCGGTCAGGCGGCGATATTCCGAGGTGCCGAAGCCGTACTTGCGCTGGCTGATGCCGAACTTGACGTCCGTGCTGTTGTCCAGGTGGTACTTGAAGTCGACGCGCATCGTCTCGTAGTCGTTGCGCGTGTAGCGCTGGTAGTTGCGCAGGGCTGAGTAGCCCTTCACGAAGTCCCAGGCATTGGCTTGGGTGGCGTCGAAGCCGAGGTTCAGCACCGGCATGTCGCCGCCGCCGCGCGCGTCATAGGTGACGTAGTCGTTGCCGGCCACGCCCTGGCCGCTGTCCAGGCGGATGAAGTCGGCCAGCAGGCCTTGCGTCTTGTTGTTCGACGAGGACTTACCGTAGACGGCGGTCATCGACAGGTTGTCGTTGAACTCGTGTTCCAGCTTCAGCGACGACTGGCGGAAGTAGGTCGTGAAGAACGACGCGTCGGCGGCCGAGCGCAGGTCGACATTGCCCAGCTTCAGATAGTCGGCATTGGCGCCGCTGGGCGACAGGGCGGCGTCGATCAGGCGCACCGAGGGACGGCCGATGAACTGCGTCAGCATGGCCGTGCCGGTCGGATCGGCCACGTAACCCACTGAACCCGGATTGTTGTAGTAGTCGTACGGATCCAGGTTGTTGGGGTTGTAGCTGTTGGTCATGCCGGCGACGAGGCCGCCGCCGTTCATGGACTGGCCGCAGTCGATGGCGTCCTGGATCGCGCTGGCGGCGCGGGCCGTGCAGCTGGCGTACAGGGCGCGCTTGGCCGCGGCGGTGTCGCCGGCGGTGATCGTGTTCAGGGCGGCGTTGGTGTTGTTACGGTTCAGGCCGACGGTCTGGACCTGATAGTTCACCGACGACTGCTCGAGTTCCGAATAGACCCAGTCCAGCGAGATCGTGGTGCGGCTGGTCGGACGCCATTGCACGGCGCCGGTCAGGCCCGTGCGCTTCTGGTCCAGGTCCTGCTGGTTCAGCGTGGCCAGGGCCGGGATGCGGGTCAGGGCGCCGGGGGCGGTGATGCCCGAGCCGACGACCGTGGCGCTGGAGGGGTTGTTGATCAGGTTGTAGGCGGTCGGGTTCGAACCCGTCAGCGCCGAGCAGACGGCGGCGTTGGTGATGTTGACGCCCGGGATCACGCCGTTGTTGCACGAGGTGCCGGTCGGGGCGGCGAAGCCCTGGCGACGCGGGGTGGCTGTGGTCGAACCCGTGCCCAGGAACGTGGCCTGGCGATAGGTGTAGTCCGACTGGCCAGCCTGGCGCTGATAGCTGTCGATGATCTGGTTGCGCTTGTTGTAGGCGACCGAGAACAGTGCCCCGAAGTCACCCCAGTTGGTTTCCCAGCGGTCCGAGACCAGGCCGGCGAAACGCGGCGAGTGGGTGCCGCCGTTCTTGTAGTAGGCGTCCTGCACCGACAGGGCCAGACGACGGCCCTTGAAGTTCAGGGGCTTGCCGGTTTCCAGGTCGACCGTGGCGCCCAGCGAGCCTTCGTCGGTCTCGGCCGAGGCGGTCTTCTGGACCTTCAGGGCGCTGAACAGCTCCGAGGCGAAGGTGTTGAAGTCGAAGCCGCGCGAGCGGTTGGCGCTGTCGCCCGAGTTGGACGGACCGGCCGTCGACAGGGCTTCCAGGCCGTTCAGGCGGACGCGGGTGAAGTCGCTGCCCAGGCCGCGAACGGTGATGGTGCGGCCTTCGCCGTTCTCGCGGTCGATCGAGACGCCCGGCAGGCGCTGCAGGGACTCGGCGAGGTTGGCGTCCGGGAAGTCGGCGATGTCGTCGGCGTTGATCGCGTCGACCATCGTGTTGGAGTTGCGCTTCAGGTTCAGCGCGCTCTGCACGGCGGCGCGGTAGCCGGTGACGACGATGGCCTCGACCGAGCTGTCTTCGGCGGCGGGCTCGGCGGCCGGGGCGGGTTCAGCGGCCGGCGCGGGCTGCGGTGCGGCCTGCTCCTGGGCGAAGGCGGCGCCGGCGGTCAGCGACAGCGCGGCGGCGACCGTCAGGGCGCCCAGCGAGGCCTGAGTCAGAAGCGCACAGGCGCGGCTATGCTTGGAATGATTTTGCACGGTTCCCTCCCGGAAAGTTGGAAAAGGGCCCGGCTCTTATTGATGGTCGGCCGGTCCCAGAAATCGCTGGTACCGCTAACTGCGACCGGTGTCATACGCAAGAGAAACCGGTGTCATTTGAAACTTTGTCAGTTTTGTCGAAAAATGAGCGCCGTAATCCGGCCGCGTTCGGAACGGTGGAAATAACCGGTTGTTAGGTGGTCAACGGGTTGAAACTTCTAATGGAAGCCGGCGAGGGGCCGTGATACCCGGAATTCGAATGAGGTGGTTTTGGGCCCGTGGGCGGCGAAGGCCCTTAAGGGGTTGTATTGCCGATTATTCGGCCCGAACCCGTCCAAAGACATCCATCATTCCTGCCGCGCGGCCATCAAGTCCTCACCGCGTGCCAACCTCGGATCATGAAGGCCTGGAAGAATGGTACCGGCTTCTGGAAGCCGGCGGCCTTCCACAGAGTCTCCGTCTCCGCTGGAGGCAGAACCCCCAGCACGTCATGCATCATGCCGCCGAGCTTCTCCAGTGACTCTGGCGTTGCGCCCATGAGCGTTTGGATTCGCTTCCAGTCCTCCAGCATCTCCGGGAACGCTGGGGCGTCCAGGTCGCCGCTGATCTCGGCGCTGACAAAACGGCCTCCCGGCTTCAGGCGATCATGAATGGCCGCGTAGAAGGCGGGGCGGTCTTCGCGCTTGATGAAATGGGCGACCAGCAAGCTGACCGCGCCGTCAAATCCGTCGCGGGGAGCGTCCTGGGCATAGCCCTGCAGCAGCTCGCAACGTTGCAGCGCGCCGGCCTGTTCGAGCCGGTGTCGCCCCACCGCCAGCATCTCCTCGGACGGATCGACGCCGACGAACGACCAGCCCGGATAGGCCTTGGCCAAGGACAGGATTTCAGCGCCAGTCCCAACGCCGACGCACAGTACGCGCGCATCGGCCGGCAGGTCCGCCAGAACCAGCCGCAGCAGGAAATGCAGGTTGTCGGAGATGGGGGCGAGCGCGCTGTTCCGCCGATCGTAGGCGTCGGCGATCTCTTGACTGAAGAAGTTGGCGGCGGCGGCGGACTTTGGCTGTTTCATTGTTATAATGTAACGGAAAGTTTGAGGCGCGCCAGCCGCCCTGTCTCTTCTACAGCCCCGCCCAAGCCTCCAGATCCTTCAACGCCCGGATGCTCATCAGCCGCTTCTTGGCCCGGCCGCGTTCCTTGAGCGGGATCTTCTTGCCCTCTTCGTCGACTTTCGGGGCCTCGAGCGGCGGCAGCAGGCCGTAGTTGATGTTCATCGGCTGGAAGCTGCCCGGGCCGTTGCCGGCTTCCAGGTGGCCGCCGGTGATGTGCTCGACCAGCGCGCCCAGGGCGGTGGTCGGCGGCGGGGCGTCGATCGGCGCGCCCTTGCGGTCGGCGGCGGCGAAGCGGCCGGTCAGCAGGCCCATGGCGGCGCTCTCGACATAACCCTCGACGCCCGTGACCTGGCCGGCGAAGCGCAGGCGCGGCTGCACCTTCATGCGCAGCGAGCGGTCCAGCAGCTTGGGCGAGTTGATGAAGGTGTTGCGGTGCAGGCCGCCCAGGCGGGCGAACTGGGCGTTCTCCAGCCCCGGGATCATCCGGAAGGTCTCGGCCTGGACGCCGTGCTTCAGCTTGGTCTGGAAGCCGACCATGTTCCACAGCGTAGCCAGGGCGTTGTCCTGGCGCAGCTGGACGATGGCGTAGGACTTCACGGTCGGGTCGCGCGGATTGGTCAGGCCGACCGGCTTCATCGGACCGTGGCGCAGGGTCTCGCGGCCGCGCTCGGCCATCACCTCGATCGGCAGGCAGCCGTCGAAGTAGGGGACGTTCTCCCACTCCTTGAACTCAGACTTGGGACCGGCCAGCAGGGCGTCGATGAAGGCCTCGTACTGCTCCTTGTTCATAGGCAGGTTGATGTAGGCGGCCGCGTCGCCGCCGGGGCCTTCCTTGTCGTAGCGCGACTGGCGCCAGGCGACGTCCATGTTGATGGACTCGAAGTGAATGATCGGCGCGATGGCGTCGAAGAAGCTGAGCTGACCTTCGCCGGTCATGTCCAGGATCGCCTGGGCCAGGGCCGGCGAGGTGAGGGGGCCGGTGGCGACGATGACGTTGTCCCAGGCTTCCGGCGGCAGGCCGGCGATCTCCTCGCGGACGATGGTGACCAGCGGATGGGCTTCCAGGCGGCGGGTGACCTCGCCCGAGAAGCCGTCGCGGTCGACGGCCAGGGCGCCGCCGGCCGGCACCTGGTGCTGGTCGGCGCAGGCCATGATCAGGCTGTCCAGCTTGCGCATCTCGGCGTGCAGCAGGCCCACGGCGTTGAACTGCCAGTCGTCCGAACGGAACGAGTTGGAGCACACCATCTCGGCCAGGCCGTCGGTATGGTGGGCGTCGGTGATGACTTTGCCGGTGGCGTCGTCCTTGCGCATCTCGTGCAGGATGACGGGCACGCCGCTCTGGGCGATCTGCCAGGCGGCTTCGGAGCCGGCCAGGCCCCCGCCGATGACGTGGACGGGCTGATAGGTCGAGTTCGTGGTCATGGGGCGCCCTATACCCCCGGCTGTCGCTCGGCGAAACCTGCGTGTAGGCTCACGATAGGGGACTGTTGCTTCGCGTTTCGCGAGCATGGGAGGGAGCATGGCGAGGTTTTCCGTAGCCGACGCGGCCACCGCGGGGTTTGGCGTCATCGGGCGCAACCCATTGGCGGTGCTGGGCTGGGGGCTGGTGATGTTCGTCGCGACGGCGGCGCCGATGTATTTCCTGCTGCTGCTGATGCGACCCGACTTCGCGCTGCTGATGCAGATGGGGGCGCAAGCGAGCCCGGCGAACGATCCCGAGATGTTCGGCCGCCTGATGCGGATGCAGTCGGGGATGATGCTGTTCCAGCTGCTGTTCTGGATGTGGTCGACGGCCGTGAAGGCGGTGATCTGCTGCGCGGTGTTCCGCGCCGTGCTGGAGCCGCAGGACTCGCGCTTCGGCTATCTGCGGCTGGGAGCGCGCGAGGGCTGGCTGACCCTGCTGTTCCTGGTCGAGTACGTGCTGGCCTACATCGCCTTCTTCGTCGTCGCCCTGCTGGCCATGGTGCTGGTGGCGATCGTCGGGGTCGGGGCCGGCGGCAATTCGGCGAGCGCCATGGTCGGGACCGGGCTGGTGATCGGCCTGCTGGTGCTGGTCCTCTTCCTGTGGCTGGCCCTGAAGCTGTCGATGGCCGCGCCGATGACCTTCGCCGACCGTCAGTTCCGGCTGTTCGAGTCGTGGAATTTCACCAAGGGCCATGTCGGCAAGCTGCTGGGCGTGTCCCTGCTGCTGTTCGTCTTCCTGATCGGCATCGAGGTGCTGTTCGTCGGGATGGTGATCGGTGGGGTGTTCGCCCTGGGCGGCCAGCTGAGCTGGCTGTTCGAGCCGGGCGCGGCCCAGGCGCTGCTGCGCGAGCCGCCGCTGGAGATCGTCCGCAAGCTGGGCCCGGCCATCGCCGTCGCCGGCGCGCTGTGGGTGGTGTTCTCGACGGTGGTCGTGACGGTGTTCTGCGCCCCGTGGGCGGCGTCCTACCGGGCGCTGCGCGATGCGGCGCCGGCGGAGGCTTAAATCCGGTTGCGTCCGCGCGACGCCATCGCCAGAACCGCGGTCAGGCCATAGATTGCCAAGGCTCGCGGCGACTCGTGGCGCGGCCAGCGTAAGAGGGACTTGATCGGATGGCGGACGGATCGGCGAGCATCGGCGCGACCTTGCGCGCGGGCCTTTCCGACGTGACGAACGCGGCCCGCGACTGCTGGGGCGCCCTGGCGCTGGCGGCCGTGATCAGCGTCGCCGGCGGTCTGCTGCCGCCGGGCCTGCGCTTCGTCGCCACGCTGCTGGCCGGGGTGATCGCCCAGGGCGCGCTGTTTCGCCGGGCGTTCGATCGCCAGGGCGGATTCAAGGGCCTGCGCTGGGGCCGTGACGAGTGGCGGTTGCTGGCCGCCCAGCTGATGATCCTGGGCCTGCTGTTCCTGATCGGCGCGATCCTGATGGTCATTGTCGGCGCCATCGCCCTGGGCGTGGCCCGCACCGCGTCTCCGGACTTCAACGCCGGCACGACCGAGGGCTGGAAGGCCGCCTTCGCCAGCGCCGGTCCGGCCGGTTTCCTCGTGGGCCTGGCGCCGCTGGCCAGCTTCGCGGTCCTGGTCTGGCTGGGCCTGCGCCTGTCGCTGTCGGCCCCGGCCACGGTCGAGCAGTCGGGCGTGCGGGTGCTGAGCGCCTTTCCGCTGACGCGCGGCCATGTGCCGACCCTGCTGGTCGTCGGTCTGGCCGTGGCCGTGCCGGTGCTGGTCGTCAGCGCGGGGCTGAGCCTGGCGCCGCAAGGGCCGGTCACCGCTGCGGTGCTGGCGCTGTGCACCTATTTCTACGCCATGCCGGCCTGGACCGGCGCCCTGGCCCACTTCTACCGCCGCCACGCGGTCTCGCAGGAAGTCTAGATGTCCGTCCGTCCCGTCGACGCCGCCCTCGAGGGTCTTCGCACCATGCGGCGCAAGCCGCTGCCGGTGCTGGCCTGGGCGACCTTCTCGCTGGTCATGCTGCCGATCCTGGGCCTGTTCGCCAAGATCGTGCTGGGCGACGAAGGCCGCGCGGCCCTGGCCGGACGCGCCGGCTCGGCCGACCCGCGCGAGATCCTCGACCTGATCACCCACCTGGGCGGGGTCATGGTGCTGCTGATCGCCGTGGCCCTGGTCCTGGCCTCGGTGCTGCAGGCGGCGATCATCCGCTCGGTGATCGAGCCCAACAACAACCGCTTCGCCTATCTGCGCCTGGGCAAGGAAGAGCTGCAGCTGCTGGTCGTGTCGCTGATCACCTGGGCCGCGGCCCTGGGCGTGACGGTGATTCCGTCCGGCGCGGTGGTGCTGGGCACGTCGTTGCTGTCGGGCGCGGCGGCCGGCTGGTTTGGCACCCTGGGCGCCCTGGCGGTGATCGGCCTGTCCCTATGGGTGGCCGTGCGCCTGTCGCTGCTGGGCCCGCACGCCTTCTCGCACCATCACATCGACATCCGGGAAGCGTGGGTCCAGACCCACGGCCAATTCCTGCGCCTGCTGGGCATGTATGTGATGGCCATCATCCTGGCGGCGCTGGTCTCGCTGATCGGGACGACGATCTCCAGCATCATCGGCAATGTGGTCGGCGGTGGCGTCGACCCCTTGAGCGGCGGCGACGTGGTCGCCAGCCACCCGCGCCTGATCCTGGTGCTGCTGGCCAACCTGCTGCTGGCCCCGGTGTTCCTGACCCTGCAGACCGTGATCCTGGTCGCCGCCCCGGCCCGCGCCTTCGCCCAGCTGAACCAGGACGAGATCGACGCGGGCCTGCACGACTAGGCTGACGCGGAGGGTCTCGCCGCCATCCGCTCACGCCAGGCGATCACGTGCTTGGCCTCGGCCGGCGTGTGCAGCCCGGTGAAGTCGGCGAAGTCCAGGGTCGTCTGCCCGGTGATGTCGGCCATCGTGTAGGTGTCGCCGGTCAGGTAAGGACGGCCATCGGCCAGCTCCTTGTCCAGCCACAGCTGGGCCCGTTCGACGACCTCGCGGTTGGACTCGCCGAACTCGACGTTCTGCTTGAGCAGGCGCGCGGTCAGCGGATGGGCGTGACGCCAGAACATCCCGACCGGCACCATCAGCCGAAACTCGGCCCGGCGGATCCACATCTCGACATGGGCCTGCTCCAGCGCCGTGACCCCGAACAGGGGCGGGGAGGGGTGCAGCACTTCGAAGTAGCGGCAGATGGCGACGGTCTCGCTGATCGTGGTCCCGTCCTCCAGCTCCAGCGTCGGCACCTGGCCCAGGCTGTTGCGCGCGAGGTGTTCAGGACTGCGGTGTCCGCCCTGGCGCATGCCGATCTGGATCTCGGGCACCTCGAGGCCCTTTTCGGCCAGGAAGATCCGCACGCGACGCGGATTGGGCGCCGGCATGGCCTCGCCATAGAGCTTCATAGTCGCCTCCCGTGAGACGGCGCTGATGGCCGTCTTTCAAACAGATGTTAGAGGCGGGTTCGCCGTCGCCGCAACCCCGGCGAATAAAGCCGCGTTCGGCACTGTCGAAGGGGCGCGAACCTTGTTAGGGCTGTCGCTCTGCACGCCAGCCTCAAGAGCCCGACATGTCAAAGTTCTCCGCCTCCGACGCGGCCTTCTCCGGTTTCCGCCTGGTGCGGGAGAACCTGAAGACCGTCGGCGTCTGGGCGGGCGCCATGACGGTGCTGTCGATCATCTCCAATGTGCTGGCCATCGCGTTCTTCGGTCCGCAGCTGGAAGCCTTCATCAGCTACACCTCCGAGAACAACACGCCGGACATCAGCGAGATGGCGCGCCTGATGTCGGACCTGGCGCCGCTGGCGCTGTGGTCGCTGCCCTACAGCCTGCTGCTGAACGGCATCATCTTCGCCACCCTGAACCGCGTGGTGCTGCGTCATGACGAAAGCCGCTTCGCTTACTTGCGCATCGGCGCGGCCGAACTGCGTCAGGCCGCCGTGTGGCTGCTGCTCTGCCTGGTGCTGATCGGCGTGCTGTTCCTGGGCTCGGCCCTGGGCGGTTTCCTGGGCGCTCTGGGCGGCCCGACGGGGGCGTTCCTGGCGCTGCTGTGCGTCGTCGGTTCGATGTGCGCCATGGTCTGGCTGGCCGTGCGCCTGTCCTTCGCCTCGTCGGTCACCTTCGACACCGGCAAGGTCACCCTGTTCCGCGCCATGCCCAAGACCGAGGGCCTCTTCTGGCCGCTGCTGGGCGCCTATCTGCTGGCGGGGGTGATGAGCGTGATCGTGGTGCTGCTGATCTGGACGATCGTCTCGGCCGTCGGCCTGATCGCCTCGGGCGACTTCGCCGCCACCGGCAAGATGATGCGCGCCGACACCAGTTCGCTGCAGGCCTATTTCACGCCCGCCGGCATCGTCCAGGCGCTGTTTTCGGGCCTGATCTCGGTGCTGACCACCCTGATCGTCTTCGGCCCGGCCCCGACCATCTATCGCGAACTGAAGGAGCGCGAGAGCGGCGTCTCCAGCGAGGGTAACGGCGGCTGGTAAGCCTTCGAAGTATCCAAGGAAAAGGCCCCGGAGATCGCTCTCCGGGGCCTTTTTGTTTCTAGGCCCGCTTGGCCTTCTTCAGCTCGGCCACTCGCGCCTTGCGGCGCTCCTCGTGGCGGTCCAGCAGCTCCTTGAGGTAGCGGCCGGTCCAGCTGGCCTCGACCTTGGCCACGTCCTGGGGCGAGCCGGTGGCGACGATCTCGCCGCCGCCGTCGCCGCCCTCGGGACCGAAGTCGATCAGCCAGTCGGCGGTCTTCACCACGTCCAGGTTATGCTCGATGACGACCACGGTGTTGCCCTGGTCGACCAGCTCGTGCAGCACCTCGAGCAGCTTCTTGGTGTCCTCGAAATGCAGGCCGGTGGTCGGCTCGTCCAGGATGTACAGCGTGCGGCCGGTGGCGCGCTTGCTGAGCTCCTTGGACAGCTTCACCCGCTGGGCCTCGCCGCCCGACAGGGTCGTGGCCTGCTGGCCGACCTTGATGTAGCTGAGGCCCACGCGCTTGAGGGTCTCCATCTTGTCGCGGATCGGCGGCACGGCCTTGAAGAAGTCGGCGGCCTCCTCGACGGTCATGTCCAGGACGTCGGCGATCGTCTTGCCCTTGAACAGCACGTCCAGGGTCTCGCGGTTGTAGCGCTTGCCCTTGCAGATATCGCAGGTGACGTAGACGTCGGGCAGGAAGTGCATCTCGATCTTGATGACGCCGTCGCCCTGGCAGGCCTCGCAGCGGCCGCCCTTGACGTTGAAGCTGAAGCGCCCAGGGCCATAGCCGCGCGCCTTGCTCTCGGGCAGACCCGCGAACCAGTCACGGATCGGACCGAAGGCGCCGGTATAGGTCGCCGGGTTCGAGCGCGGGGTGCGGCCGATCGGCGACTGGTCGATGTCGATGACCTTGTCGAACTGCTCCAGGCCCTCGATCCGCTCGTGCGGGGCAGGGGCGTCGCTGGCGTTGTTCAGGCGGCGCGCGGCGGCCTTGTACAGGGTCTCGATCGTGAAGGTCGACTTGCCGCCGCCTGACACGCCGGTGATGCAGGTGAAGGTCCCGACCGGGATCTCGGCCGTGACGTTCTTGAGGTTGTTGCCGGTGGCGCCGATGACGCGCAGCATCTTCTTCTTGCTGATCGGCCGGCGCTCTTCCGGCACCTCGATCTCGCGCGCGCCGGTCAGGTACATGCCGGTGACGCTCTTGGGGTTGGCCATGATGTCGGCCGGCTTGCCCTCGGCGACGATCTCGCCGCCATGGACGCCGGCGGCCGGGCCCATGTCGATGACGTAGTCGGCGGTGAGGATGGCCTCCTCGTCGTGCTCGACGACCAGCACCGAATTGCCCAGGTCCCGCAGGCCCTGCAGCGAGGTCAGCAGGCGGGTGTTGTCGCGCTGGTGCAGGCCGATCGACGGCTCGTCCAGCACGTACAGCACGCCGGTCAGGCCCGAGCCAATCTGACTGGCCAGGCGGATGCGCTGGCTCTCGCCGCCCGACAGGGTGCCCGAACCGCGTGAGAGGTTGAGGTAGTCCAGGCCGACATCGACCAGGAACCGCAGGCGATCATTGATCTCCTTCAGGATCCGCCGGGCGATCTCCATGTGCTTGTCGGAGAGCTTGCCTTCCAGGCTGGCGAACCAGTCGCGCGCCGGACGGATGGCCAGCATCGACACCTCGGCGATGTCCATGGCGTCGATCTTGACGGCTAGGGCTTCGGGCTTCAGGCGCTTGCCGTGGCAGGTCTCGCACGGGGTGTCGGACTGGTAGCGGCCCAGCTCTTCACGGACCCAGCTCGAGTCCGTCTCACGCCAACGGCGCTCCAGGTTCGGCAGCACGCCCTCGAAGGGCTTCTCGACCTCGTACTTCCGGGCGTTGTCGTCGTAGGTGAACTTGATCTTCACGCCTTTGGAGCCTTGCAGCACCACGTCACGCGCGTCGGCCGACAGCTTGTACCAGGGCTCGTCCATCGAGAAGCCGTAGTGACGGGCCAAAGCCTGCAGAGTCTGGGTGTAGAGTGGCGAAGGACCTTTGGCCCATGGGGCGACGGCGCCCTTGTGCAGGCTCTTGTCCTTGTCGGGGATCACCAGGTCGGCGTCGAAGGCCAGCTTGGCGCCCAGGCCGTCGCAAACCGGGCAGGCGCCCGCCGGATTGTTGAACGAGAACAGGCGCGGCTCGATCTCGGCGATGGTGAAGCCGCTGACCGGACAGGCGAAGCGTTCCGAGAACAGGATGCGCCTCGGCTCCTTCTCGCCCTCTTCGATATTGGCGAACTCGGCCACGGCCAAGCCATCGGCCAGGCGCAGGGCCTGCTCGATGGAGTCGGCCAGGCGCTGCTCCATCTCGGGCTTGGTCACCACGCGATCCACGACCACGTCGATGTCGTGCTTGAACTTCTTGTCGAGCGCCGGGGCGTCCTCGATCGGATAGTACTCGCCGTCGATCTTCAGCCGCTGGAAGCCGGCCTTCTGCCACTCGGCGATCTCCTTGCGGTACTCGCCCTTGCGGTCGCGCACGACGGGGGCCAGCAGGTAGAGACGCGTGCCTTCGGGCAGGGCGGTGATCTTGTCGACCATCTGGCTGATGGTCTGGCTTTCGATCGGCAGGCCGGTGGCCGGCGAATAGGGGATCCCGACCCGCGCCCACAGCAGGCGCATGTAATCGTGGATCTCGGTCACCGTGCCGACCGTCGAGCGCGGGTTGCGCGACGTGGTCTTCTGCTCGATCGAGATCGCGGGCGACAGGCCCTCGATCAGGTCGACGTCGGGCTTGCTCATCAGCTCCAGGAACTGACGGGCATAGGCCGACAGGCTTTCCACGTAGCGGCGCTGGCCCTCGGCATAGATCGTGTCGAAGGCCAGGGACGACTTGCCCGACCCCGACAGGCCGGTCAGCACGACCAGCTCGCCGCGCGGAATGTCGACGCTGACGTTCTTCAGATTGTGCTCACGGGCGCCGCGAACGCGGATGAAGTTCAGTTGCTCAGCCATGTTTTCCGGAACGTTGGGCCGCGACATTGGTCGCAGCGCAGCGGCTATATGTAGGGCTCGACGCGCGAATTAACACAAGAACAAGGTGTGAACAAATGTCGCGCCCGCGAGGGGCCGTTTCTGCTGACAGTCAGTGTCAGCAGACCTGCCGCCAATAAGGCGCCGCTTGGACACTTGCCAGCCATCGCGCGGCCCCGAAAGCGGCGCCATCCGCGCGCGTCGTCCTCTCCCAGCTTAACCAGAGGTGGCGGGATGGGGCGGGGCGTGTGGACCAGGCGGTGGCTCGCCGCCTCGGGCGGGGTGCTGGTCAACGGTCTGATCCTAGGCGCCTTGGTGCTGATCGAGGAACCGCCGCCGCTGCTGGAAGAGCCGCCGGTCATTGTCCTGGAGCTGGACAAGCCGGAGAAGCGGGCCTCGCCGCAACGCCAGGCGGCGGCCGGAGCGCGATCGGCGGCGCGGGCGGCGCCGGCTCAGGCGACGACGTCGGAAGACGAGGGACCGCCGGTCGTCTCAGCTCCGACAGCGCCGTCTGCACCCGTCGTCGATCCCGCGTGGACGGTCGATCCCAAAGTCGTCGACCGTTGGCGGCTTATCGAGGGTAACGCCTCCATGGGGACCGGCCGGCTCAAGCGCGCGTGCCTGGGCCTCAGCAACGAGCACATGACGTCGGAGGAGAAGGAGGCCTGCTACAACAGCTGGGGCCACAGGCCCGACAAGCGTCCGTCGCCCAACTTCATCGGCCCGATCGACGAGACCAAGTGGGAGACGCCCGAGCCCAAGCCGCCGCCGCGTTACGACGAGCAACGCCGGCAACGCTGCCGCGACTACCGTCGGGGCCGTACGCCGGGCTTCGCCGAGCGGAACCTGTCCACCGGCGGCCCGGCGCCCAGGCTGAGCGAAGGCGGCTGCTTCTGACCTTGGCCGTTCGGATTCCCTAAACCCTGTTTGGAAGCGGGTTCTTCAGTCCACGCATGATTAAACCGCCACGATCGGGCGGGGGCTCGACGTCAGAAGGACCGAGCCATGGCCAAGAAGGCCGCCGCCGAAAGTAGCAAGCAGGAAGCCAAGCAGGACGCGTTCGACGCGTTGAAGGGCCCCAAGCCGCGTTCGATCATCATCGACATGATGGTGTTCTGCGGCGGGATCGGCTCGCTGGTCTGGGTCCTGCGGAACATGGCTCCCTAGCCTCAGGCCCGGTCGATCCGCGCCGCGTAGCAGCCCCACTTGGCGTAGTGGGCGTGCAGATAGGCGATCTTCGGATCCTCGAACAACGTCGCGATCAGGGCGTCGGCCGCCGCGCCCTCGGTGATGTCGGCGGCGATCATCATGTCGGTTTCGTCGAAGGCCCGCAGCGACAGCAGGCGACGGCGCAGGGCTGGCGGCATCGCGTCGACGGTCGCGACCGGTTCGACATTCTCCCGCACGAAGACGGCATGGCTGGCGCGGAACGGCGTCGGGGCCGGCTGGTGCTCGTAATTGACCAGGATCAGGGTCTCGCCGGGCTCGGCGTCATCCAGGCTGACGCGGCAGGGAAAGCCGCGCGCCACGTCGGCGACCACGCGGCGGGCGCCGTGCGCGGCCAGGGTTTCGTCGTCCATCGCAAACAGCGGGGCGAACGGTTCGGCGGGCAGGCTGGTTACGGCGTAGGCCATGGAGAACTCCTCTATTGAGGCGTTTTCCCTCTTCTCAATCGGCGACGACACCCGATCCTTGCGGTCTTGCCGAACCGCGTTCGCGGGCGTAGAAGCCGCGCTCTCAACTGATGGAGGCCCTCATGATCAGCAAGACGGAAGACCGCTTCGTCCTTCCCGTTTCCCTGACCGTGAGTTCGCATGTCCTTCGTCACTCTGGACGCCGTTTCCGCCGCCACGCCTGACGGCCGGCTGCTCTTCGAAAATCTGAACCTGTCCATCGGGGCCGAGCGCATCGGCCTCGTCGGGCGCAACGGCGCGGGCAAGTCGACCTTGCTGGCGCTGATCGCCGGCCTGCGTCCGCCGCTGGCCGGGACCGTCGCGCGGACGGGGACGGTCGCGACCCTGGACCAGACGCCGGACGTCTCGGACGGCGCGCGGCTGGTCGACCTGCTGGGCGTCGGCCGCGACTGGGATCGCCTGTCGCGCATCGAGCGCGGGGAGGGCGACGAGACCGACCTCTCCGAGGCCGACTGGGACCTGCCGGCGCGGCTGGACCAGGCCTTGGGCGACGTCGGTCTTTCAGGCTTCGATCCTGAGCGACCCGCGGCGGCGCTGTCGGGCGGCCAGGCGACGCGGGCGGGGCTGGCTAGGCTGCTGATCGCGCGACCTGACGTGCTGCTGCTGGACGAGCCGACCAACAACCTGGACGTCGAGGCCAAGGCGATCGTGGCCCGCGTGTTGTCGCGCTGGCGCGGCGGGGCGGTGGTGGTCAGCCACGACCGCGCCTTGCTGCGCGGCATGGACCGGATCGTCGAGCTGTCGTCCCTGGGCGCGCGCTCGTACGGCGGCGGCTGGGACCTCTATGCCGAGCGCAAGGCCGAGGAGGCCCAGGCCGCCCAGCGCGACCTCGACCACGCCGAGAAGGAGGTCCGCCGCGTCGCCCGCGAGGCCCAGGTCGCCCGCGAGCGCAAGGACCGCCGCGACGCCGCCGGTCGCAAGTTCGCCGATCGCGGCGGCACGCCCAAGATCGTGCTCGGCATGATGGCCGAGCGCGCCGAGATGAGCGGCGCGCGCGAGGGCAAGCTCGCCGACAAGCTGGCGACCCAGGCGGCGGAGGCAAAGGCGAGCGCGGAAGCCCGTGTCGAACGCGCCCGGACCCTGGGTTTCGACCTGCCATCGTCCGGATTGCCGGATGGGCGGACAGTGCTGAGCTTCGACGACGTCGGCTTCGCCTGGCCGGACGGAACACGGGTGATCGACGGCCTGTCGTTCCGCCTCGCCGGGCCCGAGCGCGTGGCGGTGTCGGGGCCGAACGGGACGGGCAAGACGACCCTGATCCGCCTGGCGACCGGAGACCTGACAGCAACTGTCGGTGAGGTCCGCCTGGGCGTCCCCGTCGCCCTGCTGGACCAGCGGGCGGCGCTGCTGAACGACGACGAGACCATCCTGGAGAACTTCCGCCGCCTGAACCCCGGCGCCACCCAGAACGACGCCCATGCGGCCCTGGCCCGGTTCCTGTTCCGCAATACCGCCGCGCACCAGGTGGCCGGAACCCTGAGCGGCGGCGAGCGTCTGCGGGCGGCCCTGGCTTGCGTGCTCAGCGCCGCCGCGCCGCCGCAGCTGCTGATCCTGGACGAGCCGACCAACCACCTGGACCTGGCCTCGATCGAGGCCGTCGAGGCGGCGCTGTCGGGTTATGACGGCGCGCTGCTGGTCGTCAGCCACGACGCCGACTTCCTGGAAGCGATCGGCATTGAACGACGGATCGCCCTCGGTTAAGTCTATGTGACCGGTAACATTGAGCCTGACTCGATGACCCGGCAACGCAGGGCGAGGATGATATGGACGGCGGTCGGGACCACCCGCTTCGGGTGACATTGAGCGAACTGATGCACCTGCGGGCCTTGCCGCTGGACCGCGCGCCGGTCCGGCTGCGCCAGTGGGTCTATCTGGTCGAGCCCGACATGCGGGCGGCGGAGGCGGGTTTCGTCTCCCTGTTCGCTCCGGGGCAGGACTCCGCGCTGGGCCGTGTTGTCGTCGCGAACGAAGACGGCGGCTGGCTGTGGGAGCGTCACCAGGAGTTCTCGACCTGGACCTGGTTCGCCTACGGGCCGCTGGGGCGCGACCTTGGTTTCCAGCCTCAGCCCGAGGCGAGCGCCTTCTGGCTGGACGGCGCGCCTGGCCAGGTGTTCCGGGGCGTCGAGATCTCGGTCTCGGCCCCCGGCGCCGAGCCGCCCACGCAGACGGACCTGGGCCGCCATATCGACCTGGCCCGCTGCGTCTCGTGCGAGGTGTTCGACGGGGCGGCGCGGATCTGGACCGACTTCCGGCTGCGCGAGGGCGGCACGGGCCGCATCCACGTCCAGAACCTGACCCTGGCCAATGACGAGGTCTCGCGCCTTGTCCAGACCCTGCTGGAGATCGGCAACTATCGGAAGCTGGCCCTGATCGGCTTCCCGCCGGCCCGCGAGCTGTTGGCCTGGCTGGACGGGGCCGAGGCGCGGCTGGCGGCGATCACCAGTGGTCTGGCGGCCGGCGAGGACAGCCAGAGCGTTCTGGACCACCTGCTGGCCCTGTCGGCCGAGGTCGAGTTGCGCGCGGCCAAGAGCCGGTTCCGGCGCGGGGCGACGGAGTCCTACCACCGCCTGACCCTGGATCGTTTGGAAGCCCTGCGCGAACGCCGCGTGCCCGGCCACTCGACCATGAGCGAGTTCATCGCCCGGCGCCTTCTGCCGGCCATGCGCACGCGGGAAGCGGCCGACCGGCGACTGGACGACCTGTCCCTGCGCATCGCCCGCAGCGGCGACCTGCTGCGCACCAAGCTGGGCCTGGCCCAGGACCGCCAGAACCAGGAGACCCTGCGCGGCATGGACGCCAGCCTGCAGCTGCAGACCAAGCTGCAGGGCCTGGTCGAGGGGCTGTCGATCTTCGCGGTCGGCTACTACGTGCTCGGCCTGCTGGGCTATCTGCTTAAGCCCTGGCTGCACGGTGTGGCCGAGCTCCTGCTATCGGGCCTGGTCCCGCTGGTGCTGATCGCCGTCGCCGCCAGCCTGCATCGGCGCAAGAAGCGGTTGATCGACGGCGCTCACTGACGCTTACGTCCGCGCGTGGACCTCGAAGCCTTCATCCAGCAGCGCCTGCCGCTCGAACCCGTGCCCGGCGTGTCGGAGATCCGCCTGCATCGTGCAGGGCCCAGCAGCGGCTTGATGCGACTGGCCGACGCCGACCCGGACTTCGCTTCGCCCTACTGGGCGCGGCCGTGGGGCGGAGGTCTGGCTTTGGCGCGGCACGTCCTGGATCACCCGGAAGTCGTCGCCGGCAAGCGGGTGCTGGATCTCGGCGCGGGCTCGGGCCTCGTCGCCATCGCCGCCGCTCTAGCCGGCGCGGGCGAGGTGAGGGCGGTCGACGTCGATCCGTATGCGATCACCGCTACGCGCCTGAACGCCGACGCCAACGGCGTGGCGATCGCGGTGGAGCAGGCCGACCTGCTGGACGGCGATCCGCCGGGCGTCGACCTGATGCTGGTGGGGGATCTGTTCTACGACCCGCACCTGGCGACGCGGGTCGAGGCCTTCCTGCGGCGCTGCGTGGCGGCGGGGATCTTGGTGCTGATCGGCGACCCGTTCCGCGCGCCCCTGCCGACAGACCGCCTGGCGGTCGTGGCCGAGTATCCGGTGGCCGACTTCGGGGATCCGGACGGGGCGACCAGGGCTGCCGCCGTCTTCGAACTGAAGCCCTAGGCCTTGCGGTTCAGCGTGATCGCCGAGCCCATGGCCGGACGGTCGTTGACCATGCCGCCGGCGCCGTAGGTCGTGGAGGGCGCGGCGCGCTGGTTGGCGATTTCCGAGGCCACGGCGTGGACCAGGCCCTCGGTCACCGTCTTGGCGGCGTTCACGGCGCGGGCCTGACGGGCCAGCACGGCGTCGAAGGCCTCGGTGGCGCGCAGCAGGCGCTGGCGCAGTTCGGGCTTGGCGGCCTCGACCAGGGCCACGTTGTGGCGGACCCGCATCGACTCGTGTCGATAGACATTGGCCAGCTTGGCGGTCTCTTCGACGTACTGCGCCGCCTCGTGTGGGCGGTGGTTCTCGAAGGCCGTGGCTTCCTTGGCGATCAGGTCTGTCAGGCGCTCGGTCAGCAGGGTCAGCTGGTGGACGCGGTCGTCGGCGTCGAGGGCGGCGATGGCCATGCTTATTGTTCCTTCAGACCCTGCATCTTCAGCATTTCGCGCTGGACGGTGGACGCCAGACCGATGCCGCCGGACTTGGTCACTTCCTTGGACATCGCGTCGGTCAGGACCGACTTGAACATCTCTTCGCCGTTGCCGCCGCCGAACGGTTCGGAGGTTTTCACGCCCTCGAACATCTGCTGCATCATCACCGACATGAACGAGGCCTCGAAGGTCTTGGCCGTCTCGGCGATCTTCTTGCGGGTGGCGGTTTCCTTGGTGGTGTCCTCGACCGCGCCCTGGATGGCGGCGCCGGCGGTCTGCACCGCCTTGGCGGCGGTCTTGACCGTGGCGGCGGCCGCGCCGAACTGCGGGACGAAGGTGGAGATCGTGTCGAGCGCGCTCATCACATCACCTCGATGTCGGCTTGCAGGGCGCCCGCGGCCTTCACGGCCTGCAGGATCGAGATCATGTCGCGGGGCGTGACGCCCAGGGCGTTCAGGCCGCCGATCAGGCTCTTCAGCGAGGGCGAACCGCCCAGGGTGACCAGCTTCTTGCCCTTCTCCTCGTCGACATTGACGGTCGACTGCGGGACGACGGCGGTCTGGCCCTGGCTGAACGGGGCCGGCTGGCTGACGGCCGGGCTCTCCTGGACCGAGATGGTCAGGTTGCCTTGAGCGATGGCGACCTGGCTGATGCGGACGTCGTCGCCCATGACGATCACGCCGGCCACTTCGTCGATCACCACCTTGGCCGGGCCGTCCGGCTCGACTTCCAGGTTCTCGATGTTGGTCATGAAGGTGATCATGTCCGTGCCGGGAGGAGCGCGGGTGGCGATGACGGTGGGGTTCTGGGCCTGGGCGCAGCCGGGGAACTTGGCGTTGATGGCGTCGGCGATGCGGCGGGCGGTGGTGAAGTCCGGATTGCGCAGGGTCAGGCGCATGATGTCCATATTGACCATCTGGAAGCCGGTCTCGCGCTCGATGACGCCGCCGCCGGCGATCCGACCCGCGGTCGGGACGCCCTTGGTGACCGAACTGCCCGAAGCGCCGCCGGCCGAGACCGAACCGGTCTGGACGGTGCCTTGGGCCACGGCATAGGTCTGGCCGTCCGCGCCTTGCAGGCTGGTGACCAGCAGGGTGCCGCCCAGCAGGCTCTTGGCGTCGCCCATGGTCGAGACGGTGACGTCCAGCTTCGAGCCGGCGGCCGAGAACGGCGGCAGGCTGGCGGTGACCATGACGGCCGCGGTGTTCTTGGTGTTGAGATTGCCGTCGCGGACGTTGACGCCCTGACGCTCCAGCATCGCCTCCAGGCTCTGCTTGGTCATCGGCGCGTTGCGCAGGCTGTCGCCCGTGCCGTTCAGGCCGACGACGATGCCGTAGCCGATCAACTGGTTCTCGCGGACGCCCTCGAAGGCGACGATGTCCTTGATGCGCGACTTGCCGATCGCCGGCGCGGCGACGAAGGCCGAGGCGACGGCGAGGGCGGTCAGAAGGGTGCGAAAGAATGAACGCGACATGGCAATCTCGTAGCGGGGGAGGATCCCCGCGCCGCCTCTTGCCAGAAGCGGGCCACTTTGAAGGCCTTATGACTCAAGGGATTCCGCATTCGGCGGTGGTCCGCCCGGCGCCCGGCGGCAGAATCTGCCCGGCATTAACCATACTTCAAGCGCGCGGGCTCACTATGTTTCGTGCGATGAGAAGAGTGACTCGCGCATGAGAGCTTTTGGAGCGGTCGGATGAAGGTTTCCAGCACGGGAGGCGTCTCCTCGACCGGCGCGTCGCGGGCCAAGCCCGCCGGCGGACAGTCGAGCTTTTCGCTGCCTTCGGTCAACGCCGCCAGCGGCGCGGCCAGCACCGCTTCGGTCGGCGGCCTGTCGGGGGTCGGCTCGGTCGACGCCCTTCTGGCCCTGCAGGAGACCGGCGCCGTCGGCAGCCCCCTGGAACGCAAGAAGCGCGCAGTGCGCCGCGCCGACCAGATCCTGGACATTCTGGGTGAGGTCCGTGTCGCCCTGATCGACGGCGACATCTCGACCAGCACCCTAGAGCGCCTGAGCCGCGCCATCCGCGAGCAGCGCGAAAATACCGACGACCCCAAACTGGAAGGGGTCCTCAACGAAATCGAGACGCGCGCCGCCGTCGAGCTGGCCAAGCTTCAGACCCGGGGCGGCTGATATGGCGCGGGCAGGGAGCAAGAACGTCGTTCTTCCCTGCCACGCTTGGCCATTTCGCGCGTTTTACACCCGTCCATGTCGTGGAAGTGACCCTTTCGAGCGAGGGGCGCCACCTGAACGCGCCACTCACGCGAGGTTCATTGAACGCGGCTCACCTTTTGATATAAGCACGCAGCCTTTTAGGGCTGAGTTCATTGGGGCGTGAGGCGTTGATGCAAACGGCCACTGTTCTTGTTGAGAAGTCTGGTTACCGTCCTTCCGAGGACGAGCCTTTTATGAACGAACGGCAGCTTGAGTATTTCAAGCAAAAGCTGCTGGCATGGAAAGAAGAGATCCTCCGCGAATCTCGCGAGACGGTCACCCATCTCCAGAAAGAAACCGAGAACCACGCCGATCTGGCCGATCGCGCGTCCTCGGAAACCGATCGGGCTCTTGAGCTCCGCACTCGCGATCGTCAACGGAAGCTGATCTCCAAGATCGACCAGGCCCTGCGCCGCGTCGAGGACGGCTCCTACGGCTATTGCGAGGAGACGGGGGAGCCCATCGGCCTGGCTCGACTGGATGCTCGCCCCACGGCGACCATGAGCGTCGAAGCCCAGGAACGGCATGAGCGCCGCGAACGCGTCCATCGCGACGACTAAGCGGCCCTCCACGGGGGACTGATGTGTTTTCGAGCGGCCCTGGAGGAGACTCCGGGGCCGCTTTTGTCTTCCTGGCGAACTTTGTTGTGTGATTAAGCTCGGTCATCTTTGCAGGGATGACCTCTTGAGCTTCTTCGAAAGCCTTCTGGCGCTGGTGGCCGCGGCGGTGCTGCTGTTGCAGGTGTCGCGCCGCATCAAGGCGCCGTATCCGACCATGCTGGCGGCGGCGGGCGTGTGCTTTGCCCTGCTGCCGGGCGCGCCGAAGATCTCGATCGAGCCGCACACGGCCTTGGCCCTGTTCCTGGCCCCGGCCCTGGTCGACGCGGCCTTCGACTTCCCGATCGCCGACGTGCGCAAGCTGTGGCGGCCGCTGTTCGCCCTGGTCGTGGTGGCCGTGCTGCTCAGCGCCGGGGCGGTGGCCTGGCTGGGCGTGACCATGGCCGGCCTGCCGATCGCCGCCGCCATCGCCCTGGGGGCCATCGTCGCCCCGCCGGATGCGGCCGCCGCCACCGCCGTGCTCAGCAGCGTGCGCATGCCGCGCGGCTCGATCGCGGTGCTGAAGGGAGAGAGCCTGCTGAACGACGCCTCGGCCCTGCTGCTGTTCTCGGCGGCCCTGGCCTTCCAGGCGCAAGGCGGCATCGACCAGGCCCTGGCGGTGAAGCTGACCCTGGCCGCGCCGGGCGGGGTGCTGATGGGCATCGTGCTGGCCCGCGTGCTGCGCTACCTCAGCCCGTTTGTGACCGGCACCCTGGGCGGCAACCTGATGGAGTTCGTCACCGCCTTCGGGGCCTGGGTAATCGCCGAGCGACTGGGCGTGTCGCCGGTGCTGTGCCTGGTGGCTTTCGCCATGACCGTCGCCAGCACGGCCGCCATGCGCACGCCGCCGCGCATGCGCATCCACAGCTTCGCCGTCTGGACCTCGGCGGTGTTCCTGCTGAACGTCGTCGCATTCCTGCTGATGGGCCTGCAGGCCCGCACCATCGTCGCGACCATGGACCATGGCCGACTGATGGAGGCGGCCGCCTTCGCCGGGGCGGTGGTGGCCTGTCTGATCGTGGTGCGGATGGTCTGGGTGCTGGTCTATATCCGCACGGCCCAGAGCGTGCCCAGCCTGCGCGGCGGCTATCCGGCGCCGAACCTCAAGCACGCCGTGCTGGTCGGCTGGTGCGGCATGCGCGGCCTGGTCACCCTGGCCACGGCCTTCGCCCTGCCGGCCAATTTCCCGCAGCGCGACCTGGTGGTGCTGACCGCCTTCGCCGTGGTGCTGGCCACCCTGGTCCTGCAAGGCCTGACCCTGTCGCCGCTGGTCCGCCTGCTGGGCCTTGATCGCGAGGATGGGCTGGACGAGGAGCTGGTCCGCCTGCGCGCCGACCTGGCCGCCGCCGCCCTGCGTGCTCTGGACGGCAAGAGCGGCGAGGCCGTCGACCACTGGCGCTACCGCTTCGCCGCCGTGCCCACGGGTGTCCCGCCCGCGACCGGCCCGCTGGAGGCCCGCCGCACCATCGGCCTCAAGGCCATCCGCCACGAGCGCCTGCGCCTGGAGGAGCTGCGCCGCGACGGCGACGTCGGCGCCGACGCCTTCCTGATCCTGCAGGAGGAGCTGGACTTCGAGGAGGTCTCTATCAGCCGCGAGGACGAGCGCCAGATCGAGGAGAGCTAGGCGCGCTCACCACATCGTCTTCGCGGCGCGGCCGGGCCATTCGCGATCATAGGTTTCGCCGCCGACCTCGCCGGCGGTGACGGCGGCCAGCATCGCGCCGGGCGTCGGCAGGGCGGCCGGGTCGACGTGGCTCTCGGGCTTCCATAGGCCCGAGCGGACGATGGCGCGGGCGCACTGGAAATAGGCTTCGTCGACGGTCACGACCGTCACCGTACGTGGCGGCTTGCCGTCGACGGCGAAGCTGTCCAGCAGGGCCGGTTCGGCGCTCAGCACCGCGCGGCCGTTGACGCGGAAGGTGGTGCCCGAGCCCGGGATCAGGAACAGCAGCGCCACACGCGGGTCGCGGACGATGTTGCGCAGGCTGTCGATGCGGTTGTTGCCGCGCCGGTCGGGCAGTATCAGCGTCTTGGGATCGGCGATGCGGACAAAGCCCGGCAGGTCGCCGCGCGGGCTGCAGTCCAGGCCCTCGGGACCCACGGTGGCCAGGGCGATGAACGGCGAGGCCTCGATCAGGGCCGCATAGTGCGGGGTGATGTGGTCGGTGACCTTGACGGTCGAGGCCGCGACAGGCTGGGGCTGGTACAGCGCCTCAAGCGCCTCGACGGTGGTGATCTCGTGCATCGCGTCCTCCCGTGCCTGGGCTTCTAGGCGCTGGACGGGGAGGGGACAACCTCTAGGACGTGGCCGCTCTGGCGCAGGCCTCGGCCAGCACCCGCGGCGAGATCGGCTTGTCGACGATCGGCTGGACGCGTCCACGCAGCTGGTCGGCGTTGCCGGTGACATAGACGACGGGAATGCGCCCCAGCCGGCTCTCGATGGCCTCGACAGCCTCCAGCCCGGTGCCACCCACGATGCGGTAGTCGGCGGTTATGAGATCTGGAGGATTGGCGATGGCCAGCTGCAGCGCGTCAGCGGCGCTGTCGGCTATATCGAAACTTGTGAAGCCCATCTCCGCCAGAAGAGCTTCGACCTCGAACGCGACGAGGATTTCATCCTCGATAATCAACACGTGTCGGGCCTTCGCGTGCTCGGTCATTCGCCGCAGCCTCGTCATCGTCCCAGAAGTCATTTCAATGTCGGGTCGAGCCGCCGCGCCAATCGCGTTTTCGTGATCGCCCCGATCGGCTCGGTCGCGGAGCCGGCTTCGGCTGTGCGGCGGCGGAAAGCAGGCTATGGAAGGGGAAAATCAAAAGAAGCACAGCAGGAGCGTCCTTTGTCCCTCATCCTCACCGAGAAACGCGGCCACGTCGCCATCCTCACCCTGAACCGCCCCGAGGCGATGAACGCCCTGGGCGCGCCGGGCGACGGCGACCAGGTGGCGGCCGCCTGCGAGGCGATCAACGACGACCAGGACATCCGCTGCGTGATCCTGACGGGCGCGGGCAAGGCCTTCTCGGCCGGCGGCGACGTCAAGGCGATGAAGGCCCGCGAGGGCGCATTCGGCGGAAACGGCGTGGCCGTCCGCGACGGCTATCGCAAGAACATCCACCGCGTGGTCCGGGCCATCTACGGCCTGGAGGTCCCGTCGATCGCGGCGGTGAACGGCGCGGCGATCGGCCTGGGCTGCGACGTGGCCTGCATGACCGACATCCGCATCGCCGCCGACACCGCCAAATTCGGGGTCACCTTCCTGAAGCTGGGCTTGATCCCCGGCGACGGCGGCGCCTGGTTGATGCCGCGCACCGTGGGCATGAGCCGCGCGGCTGAACTCCTCTTCACCGGCGACGTCATCGATGCGGCCAAGGCTGCCGACTGGGGCCTGATCAGCAAGGCCGTCCCCGCCGAGACGCTGATGGACGAGGCCCTGACGCTCGCCAATCGCATCGCCCAGCAGCCGCCGCACGCCCTGCGCATGGCCAAGAGCCTGCTCAAGCACGGCCAGACCGCCAGCTACGACACGCTGATGGAAATGAGCGCGGCCGCCCAGGCCATCGCTCACCACACCGAAGACCACATGGAAGGCGTCGACGCGATCCTCGAGAAGCGCCAGCCGACGTTCAAGGGCAAGTAAGAATGGGCAAGGAAGCAAGCGGCGTCTGGGGTCAGCTGTCCGACGGCGATAGCGAGGGCAAGCTGCTGTGGGAGCCGCCCAAGCTGATCTTCCGCGGGGCCTATCGCGGCATCTATCAGGGCCACGCCCTGCGCAACCTGCGTGTCGAGAGCGACGATCTGGTCCTGAGCGACGGCACGCGCTTCACGCTCGAGCCCGGCCAGGCCGAGAAGTGGCTGCACGCCATCCAGAACCCGCCCTCGCGCCTGGACAAGCTGGGCGTGAAGCCGGGCATGACCGTGGTCGTCGACGGCGTCGAGGACGAGGCCTTCATCGCCGAGCTGGAAACCCGCGTCGAGCTGGGCGAGGCCGAGGAGGGCGTCGACCTGCTGTTCCTGGGTGTCGAGGATCTGGCCGACTTCGACCGCATCGAGGACTGGCAAGGCGCGCTGGGGCCCAAGGGCGCGATCTGGATCGTGGCCCAGAAGGGCAAGGGCGCGCCGCTGAAGGACGTCGAGATCCTGGAAGCCGTGCGCGGCCTGGGCTTCGTCGACACCAAGGTCTGCGCGTTCTCTCAGAGCCACACGGCCCTGCGGTTCGTGAAGCGCAAGGCGGCGAAGGTCGCGGCCAAGCCGGCGGCCGAACCTGACGAACCATTCGACGACGAAGACTAACCAACCACCGCTCATCCCCGCTTTCGCGGGGATGAGCGGATTTCGAGGTCTCCGGTTGAGCGGTTGCCAGCCGCCGACCAAGGGTTAAGCTCGCCGCCTGCAAACCAACGGGGGACGGCGATGAAGCTTCGTTCGATGTCGATCGCGCTGTGCGCGGCGCTGCTGATGGGCGGCGTCGCTCCGGCGGCCCTGGCGCAGGTGAAGACCTATTCGGCCAAGACCTTCTACGAGACGACCACCTACCGGACCGCGCCCGATGCGGGCTTCGCGTTCTCGGCGGACGGCAAGACCCTGCTGATCTCCAGCGACCAGACCGGGGTCTACAACGTCTATGCCCTGCCCGTGGCGGGCGGGGCGGCGACGCCGTTGACCACCTCGACCACCAACGCCACCTTCGCGGTCAGCTGGTTCCCCAAGGACGGCCGGGTGCTGTTCAGCGCCGACGGCGGCGGCAACGAGCTGAGCCACGTCTATGTGCGCGGGCTGGACGGGGCGGTGAAGGACCTGACGCCGGGCGACAAGGTCAAGGCCGGTTTCGTCGGCTGGAACGCCTCGGGCGACCACTTCTGGCTCTACACCAACGAGCGCGACGCCAAGACCTTCGACGTCTACGCCTATGACGCCAAGACCTATGCCCGCACGCTTGTGTTCCAGAACTCGGGCTACGAACTGGGCGACATCTCGCCCGACGGCGCGACCCTGGCCCTGTCCAAGCCGCGCACCAGCGCCGACGGCAATCTCTATCTGGTCAATCTGCGGGGCAAGGGCGAGCCCCGGATGATCACGCCGCACACCGGCAACGTCTCCTATAACGTCTACGGCTTCACGCCGGACGGAAAGGCGCTGGTCTTCGCCACCGACGAGCATGGCGAGTTCAACCAGGCCTGGACCTACGCCCTGGCCGGCGGCGCCAAGGCCCCGTTGATCAAGGCCGACTGGGACGTCCAGGACGTCAGCTATTCCAAGTCGGGCCGCTATCGCGTCTCGGCCCTGAACGCCGACGCGTCGACGCAGCTGACCCTGCTCGACCAGAAGACCGGCCAGGCGGTGAAGCTCACCGGCCTGCCGGACGGCGATATCGGCGCGGTGCGCTTCAATCGCGACGAAAGCGCCATCGCCGTGTCGGTGGCGTCCGACACCTCGCCCAACGACATCTTCGTGGCCGACCTCAAGACCGGCCAGGCCAAGCGCCTGACCAAGGCCCAGAACCCGGCCATCGCCGAGAGCGACCTGGTCGAGGCCAGCGTGGCGCGGTTCAAGAGCTATGACGGGCTGGAGGTGCCGGGCGTGCTGTACCGGCCCAAGGACGCCTCGGCCGCCAAGCCGGTGCCGGCGATCGTGCTGGTCCACGGCGGCCCCGGCGGTCAGAGCCGCAAGGGCTACAACCCGATGGTCCAGCACCTGGTGAACCACGGCTACGCGGTCTATGCGATCAACAACCGGGGCTCGTCGGGCTACGGCAAGACCTTCTTCCACCTCGACGACAAGAAGCACGGCGACGTCGACCTGAAGGACGTGGTGGCCTCCAAGGGCTGGCTGCAGGGCATGGACTGGATCGCCGACGACGGCATCGCGGTGGTCGGCGGCTCGTACGGCGGCTACATGACCGCCGCGGCCCTGGCCTTCCAGCCGAACGTGTTCGACGCGGGCATCGACATCTTCGGCGTCACCAACTGGGTACGGACCCTGACCTCGATCCCGCCGTGGTGGGCCTCGTTCAAGGAGTCGCTCTATGACGAGATGGGCGACCCGGCCACCGACGGCGTGCGCCACCGCGCCATCTCGCCGCTGTTCCACGCCAAGAACATCAAGAAGCCGCTGCTGGTCATCCAGGGCGCCAACGACCCGCGCGTGCTCAAGGTCGAGAGCGACGAGCTGGTCGCCGAGGTGAAGGCGGGCGGCACGCCGGTCGAGTACGTGGTGTTCCCCGACGAGGGCCACGGCTTCCTCAAGCGCGACAACCGCATCAAGGCGTCGGATGCGTATGTGGCGTTCCTGGATAAGTACCTGAAGAAGTAACCCCTCATCCGCTCATCCCCGCGAAAGCGGGGACCCAATCGGCGCGTCAGATCTGGCGCGGTCGGGATTTGATCTTCTGACTCGGCTTGGGTCCCCGCTTTCGCGGGGATGAGCGGTGGTGGGTTTAGGCCACCGGGGCCATGGTCTGCTCGGTCCCGGGTCCTCGTTCCGCCAACAACCTCCGTTGCTCGGCCCGGCCGCGGTACAGGAAGTCGTACGGCAGCCCCAGGCGCACGCTGGCCTGGCTGGGCGGGGAGCTCTTCACCGGGATCTTCTCGGCCAGCCGGCCGGCGGCCTTCAGGGCCAGGCGGTCGAAGGTCGTCAGGTCGTACTCGCGGCCAAGGGCCAGCTTCTCGCGCACGATCGGCGGCAGCAGCGACACCGACGCCCGCGCCAGGGCCTTGTGCAGGAATTTGGGCGCATTGGGCGCGGCCTTGCCCGACTGGATGATGGCCAGGAACTCCTCGACGATCGGATGCGGCTCGAAGCGGGGCGCCAGCTTGTCCATCATCGCCATGAAGTCGGCTTGGGAAGAGGGCGAATATTTCACGCCGTAGAGCCGGGCAATCGGATGGGCCTCTTCGTAGAAGCGGGTCTTCTCGGCCTCGGTCAGGGGCTCGACGAAACGATCATAGGCGTTGAGGAAGCCGTAGCCAGCCGTGGCGCTGACCCAGTCCAGCAGCTCCACGTCCAACGCCTTGTAGGCCTCGCCGGTCGGTGTCTGGCCCACCACACGCGTGTGCATGTTGGTAACGCCCTGGATCACCCGCCGCGCGGCGGCCTGGGGGCCATAGACCCCGACCATGGCGGCGATGCCGGTGCGCTTGGAGCGGCCGATCGGGTCGGCCTTGTAGGTCGAGTGGTCCCAGACGCCCGACCGGATCCGCGCGTCGGCGAACTCCAGCAGCACGGCGGCCACGCCCCCCACGGCTAGCGCAATGGGGTTCTTGTAGACCCGCCAGTGCATCGAGCCCGGATCCAGATAGGCCGGCTCGCCCAGCGGGTTGGCATAGTCGATCTTCCAGCCCAGATAGGTGTCGGCCATGGGGATCTCCTTCCCGAGGAAAGGTCGGGGGCATGGCCGGCGCTCGCAACCTATCGAATCCGATAGGGAAGCTTCAGGCGGCCTCCATCGCCTTCACCGGCTGGGCCTTCACCCCGGTCTTGCGCCCGAATTCCATCACCCCGTCCTCGACCTTGCCGAAGCGCAGGGCGACCAGGTCCAGGGCGTAGTTCTGGTGCACCTTCCACGGCTTGCGCAGGCCCTGCTTGGGGAACTGATCCATCGAGCGGGTGACGTAGCCCGAGGAGAAGTCCAGCCACGGCGCGACCTCCATCGCTCCGTCGATGCGCGGGACGCAGTAGTCGGCGCCGGCGCGGTCCAGGCTGTTGAGCAGGCGGCAGACATATTCGCTGGTCAGGTCGGCCTTCAGGGTCCAACTGGCGTTGGTGTAGCCGAAGGCCGAGGCCAGGTTCGGCACGTCGCTGAACATCATGCCCTTGTAGCTCATCGACTCCGACAGCTGGGCTTTCTTGCCGTCGACCACGACCTCCATGCCGCCGATCAGCTGCAACTGCAGGCCGGTGGCGGTGACGACGACGTCGGCGTCCAGCGTCTTGCCTGACTTCAGCTGGATGCCGGTCTCGGTGAAGGTCTCGATATGGTCGGTGACCACCGAACTCGAGCCCGCCTTGATCGAGGCGAACAGGTCGGCGTCCGGCACCAGGCACAGGCGTTGGTCCCACGGATTGTAGCGCGGCGTGAAGTGGGTGCCGATGTCGTAGTCCGGGCCCAGGTGCTCGCGCACCATGCCCAGCAGCCGCTCCTTGACCTTCTCCGGCTTCTTGCGCGCCATGTTGAAGAACAGCATCTGGAACAGGACGTTCTTCCAGCGGGTCAGGCCATAGGCGGTCATGGCCGGCAGCTTGGCGCGCAGCCAGTTGGCCACCCCATCCTCGGCCGGGCGCGAGACCACATAGGTCGGCGAGCGCTGCAGCATGGTGACGTGGCTGGCGGTCTTGGCCATTTCGGGCACGAGCGTCACGGCGGTGGCGCCGCTGCCGATCACCACGACCTTCTTGCCGACATAGTCCAGGTTTTCCGGCCAGTGCTGCGGGTGGACCATCCGCCCCTTGAAGCGGTCGGCGCCGGGGAAGTCGGGCGTGTAGCCGGCCGAATAGCGATAGTAGCCGGCGCACATATAGAGGAAGCCGCAGGTGAACTTGACGGTCTGGCCGTCGTGCTCGGCCTCGACCGTCCAGGTCGCCGTCTCGGTCGACCAGCTGGCGCGCTTGACCAGGTGCTTGAAGTGAATGTGGCGGTCGACATCGTGTTCGCGGGCGGTCTCGCGGACGTAGCCCAGGATCGACGGGCCGTCGGCGATGGCCTTGGCGGCCTTCCACGGCTTGAAACTGTAGCCCAGGGTGTACATGTCGCTGTCGGAGCGGATGCCGGGATAGCGGAACAGGTCCCAAGTGCCGCCGATCGCCTCGCGCCCTTCCAGGATCGCGTAGGTCTTGCCGGGGCAGTGCTTCTTCAGGTGATAGGCCGCGCCGATCCCCGAAAGCCCCGCGCCCACGATCAGGACGTCGACATGTTCGATGGTCATCCGTTTCCGCCCGTTTGTCTTGCCCGCCGGTTGACCCGGCGTGGCTCTATGTGAACAGTGTTCACCAACAAACGACCGTTTTGACCGAACGTCAACTGCGGCCTATCGGATACCTCATGTCCCTTCGCGACTTCGGCGTCCTGGTCCTGATCTGTCTGGTCTGGGCCGGGAACAATATCATCTCCAAGATCGTGGTCGCCCATTGGGGCGTGCCGCCGCTGTTCTATGCGGCCGTGCGTTTCAGCCTGGTGGCGCTGGCGACCCTGCCGTGGCTGCTGCCCGCGCCGCGGCCGACCTGGCGGATCGTGGCCGTGGCTTTGCTGATGGGAGCGGGCAACTTCGCCCTGCTGTTCATGGGCTTCAAGACTGCCTCGCCGTCGGCCGCCTCGGTGGTGATCCAGCTGGGCGTGCCGTTCACGACCCTGCTGTCGATGCTGATGCTGGGCGAGAAGATCCGCTGGCGGCGGGGCCTCGGCATCGCCCTGACCCTGGCCGGCGCGGTGACGGTGATGTGGAGCCCGCACGGCTTCGTGCTGTCGCCCGGCCTCTGGCTGATCGTCGCGGCGGCCTTCGCCGGTTCGCTGGGGGCGGTGATGATGAAGCAGGTCGAGGGCGTGAAGCCCCTGCAGTTCCAGGCCTGGGTGGGCTTCTGCTCGATCTGGCCGCTGGCGGGCTTAAGCGCCTTCACCGAGCCGGGCCAGGTCTCGGCGGCGATAGGCGCGGGCTGGCCGTTCGTGGCGGCGGTGGTGTTCTCGGCCCTGGTGGTTTCGGTCGTGGCCCATACGGCCTATTACGGGCTGATCCAGCGTTACGAGGCCAACCTGATCGCTCCGCTCACCCTGCTGACGCCGCTCTTCACCATCATGCTGGGCGTGCTTGTCACCCACGACCACTTCGATCTGCGGATGGGGATCGGCGCGGCGCTGGCCTTGCTGGGTGTTCTGATCATCGCGCTTCGGCGGAATCAGGTCATGCCGCTACTGATGTCGATCCGGAACCGCGCCCAATGAGCCTATCCATCATCGAGGCCCCGTCGCCCAATTTCGACGCCCGCAAGGCCGTGCCCGATACGATCGTCCTGCACTACACGGGCATGGAGACCGGCGAGGCGGCCATCGAGCGCCTGCGTGATCCCGAGGCCAAGGTCTCGGCCCACTACTGCGTGGAAGAAGACGGCCGCATCTTCCGCCTGGTGGCCGAGGAGCGCCGCGCCTGGCACGCGGGCGCCGCCTTCTGGAAGGGCGTCAAGGACATCAACTCGGCTTCGATCGGCATCGAGATCGTCAATCCCGGCCACGAGTTCGGCTATCGCCCGTTCCCCGAGGCCCAGATCGCGTCGGTGATCAACCTGCTGGCCGACGTACGCTCGCGCTGGATGATCCCCGACAGCCGTATCCTGGGCCATTCCGACATCGCGCCCGCCCGCAAGATCGATCCGGGCGAGCTCTTCCCGTGGAAGCGCCTGGCCGAGAGCGGTCACGGTCTGTGGATCGAGCCGGCCCCGTCGCCCGGCGCGCCGCTGGGCCAGGGCGAGGAGGGCACCGGCGTCTTCGCCCTGCAGGCCGGCCTGACCCGCCTGGGCTTCGACTGCGCCCCGACCGGCAAGTACGACGAGTGGACCACGACCGTGGTCGGCGCCTTCCAGCGCCACTGGCTGCAGAGCCGCTTCGACGGCATCGCCGACGGCGAGACCCGAGCCCGACTGGTGGGCCTGCTGCGCGCGGCGGCCGAGTAATGCATCCCGACAGCCGTTTCCGGGTCGAGGATCGCGCGGTCCTGCTCGCCTTCATCGCCGCCCATCCGTTCGTGACCTTCGCCGCATCCGTCGGTGGTCGGCCGTTCGTGGCGCAGAGCCCGGTCGTGATCCGCGACCTGGACGGCGAGATCGCCCTCGACTTCCACCTGTCGCGCGGCAACCTGCTGACGCCGCACCTGACGCAAGGCTTTCGGGCGGTGGCGCTGGCCACGGGCCTGGACGCCTATATCAGCCCCGACTGGTACGAGAGCGCCGACCAGGTGCCGACCTGGAACTACCAGTCCGTCGAGGCCGAGGGCTCGGTCGCGCCGCTGAACGACGAAGAGCTGATCGCGCTGCTCGACGACCTCTCGACCCAGGAAGAGGCGCGGCTTCTCCCGAAGAAGTCCTGGACCCGTCACAAGATGAAGCCCGGCAAGTTCGAGAACCTGCTGCGCGGCATCCAGGGCGGCCGGCTGTTCGTCGAGCGGCTGGAAGGCACGTTCAAGCTCTCGCAGAACAAGACCGACGCCGATCGCCTGGGCGCGGCCAAGGGCCTGGGCGATCATCCGATCGCTGAGAGGATGCGCAACGCTTGAGGCGTTGACCTTTGGGCTCCGTCCCGTCAAACACCGTCCCGGACCAGATGGTCGGGCGGTCGCGTCGTCTTCGGACGCCGAGGAAAGTCCGGGCTCCACGGTGACAAGGCGGTGGGTAACGCCCACCGGGAGCGATCCCAGGGAAAGCGCCACAGAAAGCAAACCTCCTCCCTACGGGGCGGGAAGGGTGAAAGGGTGGGGTAAGAGCCCACCGCGGACCTGGCGACAGGGACGGCATGGCAAGCCCCGCCTGGAGCAAGACCGAATAGGGACCCCGCGCCGGCCTCGCGTCGGATAGGCCGTCACTGGCTGAGAGGGTCCGGGTAGGTCGCGAGAGCCGTCCAGCAATGGCCGGCCTAGAGGAATGATCGTCGCCATCCTTCGGGATGGAACAGAACCCGGCTTACAGACTGTCTGGTCCGCACCTCCCCCTGGCGGGGGAGGGCGCGCGCCTGCGCGCACCGTCCCCAAAACTGACCTTCGATGGGCTGCGATGACACCGCGCCGCATCTGCACTCAATCAGTTCTGTGTATGTTCTGTGGATTAACTATCACGCCCCGTGAACAAGGGGTGCGACACCTTTGAATTCTCGATGAAACCGGCCTTGGTGTCATTGTCTCCCAATTCATCCCATGTTAACCCAATTGCCATCGGGGCGATGTGTTGGGTCGCCGACCGACTTGGGTTTGGCGGGGTTCGGCTTCAGTGTTTCTCTCGACGTTCGAGAAACAGCTCGACAGCAAGCGGCGCATCGTTGTGCCGCAGGAATTCCGCGCGGCTGTCTCCGGCATGTTCGACGGCATCTTCTGCTTCCCCGCGATCGAGGCCGATTGCCTGGAAGCTGGCGGAAAAGCCTTGTTCGACCGTTACTTGGGCGTGATCGAGGAGCTGCCGTTTGGCGATCCGACGCGCTCGGCCCTGGAGGTCAGCATCCTGGGCGGCATGTCCAAGCTGTCGTTTGATACAGCTGGTCGCATTACGCTCCCGGATCACCTGTGCGAAATGTGCGGTCTCACGGATTGGGTGACCGTCGTCGGTATGGGTGAGCGTTTTCAGATCTGGTCCCGCGAGGCCTTCCAGGCCCATCGCGCGGCCCAGCGTGATCTGGCCCGGGAAGGCCTGGCCGCTCTGCGCGTCCAGCAGCGCCAGGCCAAGCTGGGGAGCGCCTCGTGAGCGACGCCCCGCACGTCTCGGTCCTGCTGGATGAAGTGGTCGAGGCCCTGGGTGCGGCCCCGGGCGAGACCATCATCGACGGCACCTTCGGGGCCGGGGGCTACACGCGCGCGATCCTGGCCACCGGCGCGACCGTCGTCGGCTTCGATCGCGATCCCACCGTGCAGCGCTTCACCGAAGGCCTGCCGACCGACCGCTTCCGCCTGATCCTGGACCGCTTCTCGCAGATGGCCGAGCATTTCGCGCCGCAGTCGGTCGACGGCGTGGTGCTGGATATCGGCGTGTCGTCCATGCAGCTGGACGAGGCCGAGCGCGGCTTTTCGTTCATGCGCGACGGTCCGCTGGACATGCGGATGAGCGACACCGGCCCGACCGCCGCCGACCTCGTCAACGAGCTGGACCACACCGAGCTGGCGCGCATTCTTTATGTCTACGGCGAGGAGCATGCCTCCCGCCGGATCGCCAGTTTCCTGGTGCGTCGTCGCGAAGAGCGCAAGTTCGAGCGCACCCTGGACCTGGCCCACGTGATCGAGCGCGCCCTGGGCGGCCGCAAGGGCGCGAAGGTCCATCCGGCCACGCGCTCGTTCCAGGGCTTGCGCATCGCGGTCAATGACGAGCTGGGCGAACTGGAGGCCGGTCTGGCCGCCGCCGAGCGGATCCTGAAGCCGGGCGGCCGTCTGGCGGTGGTGACCTTCCACTCGCTGGAGGACCGCATCGTGAAGAATTACCTGGCCGAGCGGGCAGGGCGTACGCCCGGCGGTTCGCGCCACCTGCCGCAGATGGCCGCCGGCGCGCCGGCCAGCTTCCAGCTGATCGCCAACAAGGCCATCGCGCCCAGCGAAGCCGAGCTGGCCGTCAATCCGCGTGCGCGTTCGTCGAAGCTGCGCGCCGCCGTCCGCACCGAGGCCCCCGTCTGGGAGGTTTCGGCATGAGCGTCTCGGGCGTCTTCAATCGCCGGGTCCGGGGCTTCCGTGTCGTCGAGGTCGTCGGCCTGGGCATCCTGCTGACCCTGTTCACCAGCGTCTACCTGGCCAAGACCTTCGCCGGTCGCGAGCTGCAGGAGATCGGCCGGATCGAGCAGGAGATCGACAACGAAGGCGTGCGCAAGCGCCTGCTGGAAGCCGAGGTCGCTCACCTGGAGCAACCGCGCCGCATCGAACAGCTGGCGCAGATGATGCAGCTGAAGCCGATCGCGCCCGACCACGAGATCAGCGAGGACGCCCTGATCGACGTCGCGCGTCGCCGCGAACTGCCACGCGCGCCGATCGTCGCCGCGCCGGTCGCGCCCGAGGACCTGGCCGCCGACGGCCCCGAAGCCCTGCCGGACGACGCCTCGCTGCCCCCGCCGCCTCCGCCCCCGCCGCCGCCCCAGATCCCGAGGGCGCCGCGATGAGCCTCTCGAACCTCGGTCCCGGCGGTTTCCAGTCGCCGTTCTGGCGTTGGCTGATCGAGCGCGTCTGGCGCCTGGAGCACGCCTTCGAGCGCTCGCGCGCCCAGGCCAAGCCCGAAGACGACACCCGTATCCGCATCTTCCTGGTCATGGGTTTCTTTGGCCTGTGCTTCGTCGGCGTGGGCCTGGGCGCGGGCTGGGCGGCGCTGTTCTCGAACGCCGGGCGCGGCAACGGCTATGCCCAAGGCGCTGAAGGCGCGCGCGGCGACCTGGTCGACCGCAACGGCAAGCTGCTGGCCGTCGACCTGGCCCACTACGCTCTCTACGTCGACCCGCGCGAGGTCTGGGACGCCAAGGAAGTGCGCCGGGCGCTGGGCAAGGCCCTGCCGCAGGTGCCGGCCAAGCGCCTGGACAAGGCCGTGTTCGGCGACCACCGCGCCTTCGTGCTGGGCGGCCTGACGCCCGACGAGAAGGACGACATCTTCAATCTCGGTTTGCCCGGCATCTCGTTCGAGGAACAGGAGCGGCGGATGTATCCGCTGGGTCCGACGGCCGCGCACCTGATCGGTTTCGTCGACAGCGGCGGCAAGGGCCTGGCCGGCGCCGAGCGCGCCCTGGACGATCCCATCCGTAAAGCGGCTGGTGGGGAAGGCGGCCCGACCCCGCTGTCGATCGACGTGCGCGTGCAGGCGGCGCTCGAGGACGAGCTGCGCAAGGCTGTCGCCGACTTTACGCCGAAGGGCGCCGTGGGCCTGGTCACCAACGTCCACACCGGCGAGATCCTGGGCATGGCCAGCTGGCCGGACTACGACGCCAACAAGGCCGGCGACGCCAGCGACGAGCAGCGCCTGAACCGCGCCGCCGCCTCGGTCTATGAGATGGGCTCGACCTTCAAGACCTTCACCGTAGCGATCGGCCTGGACACCGGCGTGGCGACCCCCGCCTCGACCTTCGACGCGCGCGAGCCCTACAAGCTGGGCTACCGCACGATCCACGACTACCACGCCGCCAAGGCCATCCTGAACCTGATCGAGGTCTTCCAGCACTCGTCCAACATCGGCACGGCCATGCTGGCCGAGCGGGTCGGCGGCGAGCGACTGAGCAAGTATTTCACGGCCCTGGGCCTGACCAAGCCGGCCAAGGTCGAGCTGATGGAGTCGGCCCGTCCGCTGACCCCGCGCAAGTGGGACATGGACGCGGTGGCCTCCACCTCGTTCGGTCACGGCATCAATGTCAGCCCGCTGGCCCTGGCCCAGGCGATGGGCGCGCTGCTGAACGGCGGCGAGTCGATCCCCCTGACCATCCGGAAGCTGCCCACGGGCGTGCGCCCGGAAGGCGTGCGGGTGGTCTCCGAGAACACCTCGGCCGAGATGCTGAAGATCATGCGGGCCAACGTCATCCCCGGCCAGGGCGGCAGCGGCGGCAAGGCCGACGTGCCCGGCCTGTCGGTCGGCGGCAAGACCGGCACCGGCGAGAAGTACGACCCCTCGATCCGCGGCTACAACCACCAGCGCCAGGTCTCGTCGTTCGCGGCGGTGTTCCCGACCGACGGTCCGCTGGAGGCCGACCGCTACTTCGTGCTGATCCTGATGGACGAGCCGCATGGCAACGCCAAGTCGTTCGGCTTCTCGACCGGCGGCTGGGTCGGCGCGCCGCCGGCCGGCAAGGTGATCGAACGCATCGCGCCGTTCCTCGGCGTGCAACGCAAGACGCAGCTGGTGACCATCGCCAGCCCAACGAAAAACGCCGTACCGGAGGCGGGGCTATGACCAGGCAGCTGTCGGAACTGTTCAACCGTCGTTTCGAGACCGACCCGGTGATCGCCGGCGTCACCGCCGACAGCCGCAAGGTCACGGCCGGCTGGCTGTTCGCCGCCCTGCCGGGGACCAAGGTCGACGGCCGCGACTTCGCGCCGGGCGCGGTGGCCAAGGGCGCCGCCGCCGTGCTGGCCCCCGAGGGCGGGCTGGAAGGCCTGGGCGTGCCGGTGGTCCGTTCGGAAGACGCCCGCCGCGCCTACGCCCTGGCCTCGGCCGCCTTCTGGGGCAAGCAGCCGGCCATGTGCGTGGCCGTCACCGGCACCAACGGCAAGACCTCGGTCGCCGGCTTCGCCCGCCAGATCTTCGCCAAGCTGGGCCACAAGGCCGCCAGCATGGGCACCTTGGGCGTGGTGGTCAGCGAGAAGGGCCAGCCCGACCAGCAGCTGACCCCGCCAGGCCTGACCACGCCGGACGCCGGCGACGTGGCCGAGATGGTCGCGCGCCTAGCCGACATGGGCGTCACCCACCTGGCCCTGGAAGCCAGCTCGCATGGCGTCGACCAGCGCCGCGTCGATGGCGTCAAGCTGCGCGCCGCCGGCTTCACCAACTTCACCCAGGACCACCTCGACTATCACGGCTCGATGGAAGAATACCGGGCCGCCAAGCTGCGCCTGTTCGACACCCTGACGCCCGGTGGCGCGACGGCGGTGCTGAACGCCGACAGCGAGGCCTTCCCGAACTTCGCCGCCGCCGCCGTCACCTCTGGCCAGAGCGTGTTCTCGGTGGGCGAGGACGGCCAGGGCCTGCGCCTGATCTCGCGCACCCCGACCCCGGCCGGCCAGGACATGGCGGTGGAGATCGACGGCGACGTGCACCACATCCAGCTTCCGCTGGCCGGGGCCTTCCAGGCTTCGAACGTGCTGGTCGCCGCCGGCCTGTGCATCGCCGCCGGTGAGGATCCCGCATCCGTGCTGAAGGCCCTTGAGGCCCTGGAAGGCGCCGCTGGCCGCCTGCAGCGCGTCGGTCGCGGTCCCAAGGGCGGCGAGGCCTATGTCGACTACGCCCATACGCCGGACGGTCTGGAGACCGTGCTGGAAGCCCTGCGCCCGCACACGCGCGGCAAGCTGATCGCCGTGTTCGGCGCCGGCGGCGACCGCGATCGCGGCAAGCGCCCGCTGATGGGCGCCATCGCCGCGCGCCTGGCCGACATCGCCATCGTCACCGACGACAATCCGCGTTCGGAAGAGCCCGCGTCGATCCGCGCCGCCATCCTGGAAGCCGCGCCGGGCGCCCGCGAGATCGGCGACCGCCGCGCCGCCATCCGCGCCGCCGTTCAGTTGATGGGCGACGGAGACGTGCTGGTCATCGCCGGCAAGGGTCACGAGCAGGGCCAGATCGTCGCCGGCGTCGTCCACCCGTTCGACGACGTGGCCGAGGCCCTGGAAGCGCTGGAGGGCGTCGATGCCTGAAGCCCTCTGGACCGCTGAGGAAATCGCCAAGGCTGTCGGCGGCAAGGTCGCCGGCGACTTCGCCGTGACCGGCGTCTCGATCGACACCCGCAGCGTCGAGCCGGGCGACCTGTTCGTGCCGCTGGTCGGCGTGCGCGACGGCCATGACTTCGTCGCCCAGGCCGTGGCCAACGGCGCGACCGGTGTCCTGGCCGCCAAGGCCGTCGATGCGCCGGCCGTGATGGTCGAGGACACCTTCAAGGCGCTGGAACTGCTGGGCGTCGCCGCCCGCGAACGCGCCCCACAGTGCAAGCGCGGCGCGGTGACGGGGTCGGTCGGCAAGACCAGCGTCACCCGCGCCGTCGAGGCCGGCCTGCGCCTGGCGGGCAAGGCCCACGCCTCGGTGAAGAGCTACAACAACCACATCGGCGTGCCCCTGACCCTGGCCCGGATGCCGCGCGACACGCAGCGCGCCGTGTTCGAGGTCGGCATGAACCACGCCGACGAGATCACCCCGCTCAGCCAGTTCGTCCGTCCGCACGCCGTGGCCATCACCACGGTCGGCCCGGTCCACCTGGAGAACTTCCCGAACGAAGAGGGCGTGGCGCTCGCCAAGGCCGAGATCTTCGCGGGGCTTGAGCCCGGCGGGATCGCCGTGCTCAACGCCGACAACAAGTGGTTCGAGCTGCTGAAGGCTGAGGCCGAGAAGGCCGGCGCCACCGTGTGGAGCTTTGGCGAAGCCGAAGGCGCCAGCGCGCGCCTTACCGGTTTCGCGGTCGACGGCGAGGGCGCGATCGTCTCGGTCAATCTGCGCGGCGAGCCCTTGAGCTTCCCGATCCGCCAGACCGGCGTGCACTGGGGCCCCAACAGCCTGTGCGTCCTCTTGATGCTGGAAGCCCTGGACGTGCCGCGCGAAACGGCGCTGGCGGCCCTGGCCGCCTTCGCCCCGATCGAGGGGCGCGGGGCCGAGAAGACGGTCCGTATCGACGGCGGCGCCTTCACCCTGGTGGACGAGAGCTACAACGCCAATCCGGTCTCGATGCAGGCCGCCTTGAAGACCCTGGGCGCGCGCAAGGTCGCCGGTCGCCGGGTCGCGGTGCTGACCGACATGCTCGAACTGGGCGAGGGCAGCGCGGCGTTTCACGCCGAGCTTGCAGGCCCTCTGGAGCGTGCAAACGTTGACGTGGTTTTTCTCGCAGGCGTCCACATGAAATCGCTGTGGGAGCAGCTTCCGCCGACTCGGCGAGGCGGCTACGCGGAAGTTACTGAAAAGTTAACGGCGCAGCTGGCGGGGGCAATCCGTCCTGGCGACGTGGTGATGGTGAAGGGGTCGAATGGCTCCAGGGCCGGCGTTCTCGCCGGGGCCCTGGCCGCGCTCGACCTTGGGGAACAGGGCTGATGCTGTACTTCCTGTACGAATGGCTGGCGCGCTCGCAAGAGCATGTCCCGGCGCTGAACCTCTTGAAATACCTGACCTTCCGGTCGGGCATGGCGATGCTGACCGCCTATGTCGTCGCCGTGGCGATGGGCTCGCGCTTCATCCGCTGGATGAAGGCCAAGCAGGGCAAGGGCCAGCCGATCCGCACGGACGGCATCGCCCGTCACGTGACCGAAAAGGCGGGCACGCCCACCATGGGCGGCTTCATGATCCTGGCCGGCCTGTTCGTCGGCTCGCTGCTGTGGGCCGACCTGCGCAACATCCACGTCTGGGTCGTGCTGCTGATCACCGGCAGCTACGGCATCCTGGGCTTCATGGACGACTACGCCAAGGTCACCAAGCAGACCACGGCCGGCCTCTCCAGCGTGCAGAAGCTGGTCGCCCAGTTCGCGGTGGCCATCATCGCCGCCGTCATCCTGATCGTCTTCGCGCCCAAGTCGCCGATGACCCCGGGGATGGAGACCAGCGTGGTCTTCCCGATCTTCAAGGCGCTGGTGATCAATCTGGGCTGGTTCTACGTGGTGTTCGCCGCGGTCACGATCGCCGGCTTCTCCAACGCGGTGAACCTGACCGACGGCCTGGACGGCCTGGCCATCGTGCCGGTGATGTTCGCCGCCTCGACCTTCGGCCTGATCGCCTACCTCGTCGGCAACTACAAGTTCGCCGACTATCTGAACCTGCACTTCGCGCCGGGCGTGGGCGAGCTGGCGGTGCTGTGCGGCGCCATCATCGGCGGCGGCATGGGCTTCCTCTGGTACAACGCCCCGCCGGCCAAGATCTTCATGGGCGACACCGGCTCGCTGGCCCTGGGCGGCGCGCTGGGCGCGATCGCCGTCTGCGCCAAGCACGAGTTGGTCCTGGGCATCGTCGGCGGCCTGTTCGTGGCCGAGGCGCTGAGCGTCATGATCCAGGTCGCCTACTTCAAGAAGACCGGCAAGCGGGTCTTCCTGATGGCGCCGATCCACCACCATTTCGAGAAGCTGGGCTGGGCTGAATCCACCGTCGTGATCCGGTTCTGGATCGTGGCGATGATGCTGTCCTTCGTCGGCCTCGCCACCCTGAAGCTGCGCTAGGAGCCCTGAGAGCATGATCCCCGTCCGCGGATTCGAGGACAAGACCGTCGCGGTGTTCGGCCTGGGCCGCACCGGACTGACGGCCGCGCGCGCCTTGATCGCGGGTGGGGCGAAGGTCGCCCTATGGGACGAGAAGCCGGAGAGCCGCGAAGCCGCGGCCGCCGAGGGCTTCCCCGTCGTCGACCTGCAGACCGCCGATTGGAGCCAGTTCGCCGCCCTGATGCTGTCGCCGGGCGTGCCGCTGACCCATCCCAAGCCCCACTGGACCGTCGACAAGGCCAAGGCCGCCGGCGTCGAGATCCTGGGCGACGTCGAGCTCTTCGCCCGCACGGTCAACGCCGCGCCGGCCCACAAGCGCCCGAAGATCATCGCCATCACCGGCACCAACGGCAAGTCGACCACGACCGCCCTGATCGGCCACCTGTGCGCCACGGCCGGCCGCGACACCCGCATCGGCGGCAATATCGGTCAGGGTGTTCTGGGCCTGGAAGACATGCACGGCGGCGCGGTCTACGTGCTGGAGCTGTCGTCCTACCAGCTGGACCTGACCTCCAGCCTGCATCCCGACGCGGTGGTGCTGCTGAACATCTCGCCCGACCACCTGGACCGTCACGGCGGCATGGAAGGCTACATCGCCGCCAAGCGCCGGATCTTCCTGAACCAGGGCAAGGGCGACACCGCGATCATCGGCGTCGACGACGCCTGGTGCCAGCAGATCTGCACCGAGATCACCGCCGCCAACCGCCGCACGATCTGGCCGATCAGCGCCGGCAAGGCGATGGGCCGGGGCGTCTACGCCCTGCAAGGCGTGCTGTACGACGCCACCGGCGAGCGCGTGGTCGAGGTCGCTGACTTGCTGCGCGCCCGCAGCCTGCCGGGCCGCCACAACTGGCAGAACGCCGCCGCCGCCTACGCCGCCGCGCGCGCCATCGGCATCCCGACCCACGACGCCGTCGACGGCCTGATGACCTTCCCGGGCCTGGCCCACCGGATGGAGACGGTCGGCAAGATCGGCAAGGTCCGCTTCGTCAACGACAGCAAGGCCACCAATGCCGACGCCGCCCGCCAGGCGATGTCGTCCTATCCGAAGTTCTACTGGATCGCCGGGGGCGTCGCCAAAGCCGGCGGCATCGACGACCTGAAGGACCTCTTCCCGCGCATCGCCAAGGCCTATCTGATCGGCGAGGCGGCCCAGCCGTTCTCCTGGACCCTGGCCGGCAAGGCCGAGATCTCGTTGAGCGTGACCTTGGAGAAGGCCGTGCAGCAGGCCTATGCCGACGCGCAGGCCAGCGGCGAGGACGCCATCGTGCTGCTGTCGCCGGCCTGTGCGTCGTTCGACCAGTTCAGCGATTTCGAGGCGCGCGGCGAAGCGTTCCGCGCGGCGGTGAACGGACTGGTCGCGGGCGGCAATAAGTCGGCGGTCGCCTAGGCGGGCTGCTTGGCCGCCGCGTCGGTCTTTTCGGATACGGCCAGCAGGCGAGCTTCGAGACGCTTGAGCGGATGGCGCAGCCCCAGCGAGGGCTTCTCGACGGCGTGCCACGAGACCATGGCGAACAGGATCGTCAGCGGCAGCGCGATGGCGATGTTCCAGTGCCAGTGTTGAAACGACGGCCCCACCAGCTGGGTCACCGCCTGCTGGATCGGGAAGCCGAACAGGAAGATGCCGTACGAATAGTCGCCATGCTCGGTCAGCACCGACGGGCGCGGGCGCATCAAGCCCAGCCAGACCGTGACATAGGCGGCGGGCAGCGGGACCAGGTAGTCGGTCGCGGGATGGATCAGCAGGGCCAGCGCCAGCACGGCGGCGACCACGCCCAGGCGCGCCGAATGCACGATCTTGTCGCGATAGAGATAGAGGACGATGCCATACAGGAAGGCCAGCACCAGCGCCGGCCCGGGCGCCACCGGCTGCGCGTTCCAGCCCGCGTTCGCGGCGCTGATGACGTAGTGCGCGAGCAGGATCAGGTTGGCGGCCACGACCACCAGCGCGAAGAGCCGGCGATGGCGGTGGAGGCCGAACAGGGCCAGCGTCGCCAGGGCGGTGTAGCAGATCAGCTCGTAGGGCAGGGTCCAGAGCTGGGCATTGACGGTTCGCGCCCACGGATTGCCCTCGAATAGCCCGGGCAGCAGGTACTGGATGTCGCCGACGATGTTCAGGAAGTAGCGGGCCAGCAGGCTGTCGCTGAAATAGGCGGCCAGCGGCAGGCTGGTCAGCAGCGGACCCAGGGTCAGGGCGGCCAGCACGGTCTCGAACGCCAGGGCCGGCACGAGGCGGATCAGGCGCAGGCCCATGAACGAGATCAGCGAGCGGCAACGCTCCAGGCTGCCGGCGACCAGGAAACCGCTGAGGGCGAAGAACATCGGCAGGATCAGCGCGATGAACGGGCGGATCGGGCCGTTCTCGAAATCGCTCGCGAACCGCAGGCCGTACGAGACGTCGATGCTGTGGCTGCACAGGACGGTCGTGGCCAGGCCCAGGCGCAGATAGTCAAAGCCCGTGGTGCGCCCGGCGGCCATGGCGGCGCCGAAGGATTTCAAAGGCGTACCGCCGTCGTCAGGCACCGAAAACCCCATGGCTGTTCCAGTCAGCCTACGGGAAGTGTCGTTGATGCGGCCTTAAGGACGTCACGCCAGCGGCATGAAGGCGTCGACCTTGTCCAGCGCCGCCAGGGGCGAGCGGATCGAGCAGCGCAGGCCGTCGGCCCGGTAGTCGACCTTGACCGCGCCGCCCAGCTCGTTGGGCAGGGCCATCTCGACGATCCGCGAGCCAAAGCCGCGCCGTTCGGGCGGGCGTACGGCCGGACCGCCGCGCTCGGCCCATTCTATATAGAGCTGGTCGCCGAACTGGATCGACCAGCGGATGTCGACATGGCCGCTGGGGGCCGACAGGGCGCCGTACTTCAGCGCGTTGATGGCCAGCTCGTGGAAGGCCAGCGCCATGACCACCGCCGGCTTGGGCGACACCTGCAGGTCCTGGCCGGTAATGGTCAGCTGGCTGGGATTGGCGCTGTAGGGCGCCACCGAGCCGTCGACGATCTGGCGCAGGCTGGCGGCCGACCAGTTCTGGTCCGTCAGCACGTTGTGGGTGGCGGCGATGGCCATCAGCCGGCCTTCCAGGGCGTCGCGCACGTCCAGGCCGACGCCGGCGTTGCGCAGCGATTGCTTGGCGATCGACTGGACGGTGGCCAGGGTGTTCTTCACCCGGTGATTCAGCTCGTTGACCAGCAGCTGGCGGTGAGCCTCGGCCGTGCGCTCGCCGGTCACGTCGCGCGAGGTGGCGAGGACGCGGGTCACCCGGCCGTCCTCCAGGATCGGCGAGACGGTGGTGTCCCACCAGCGCGGCGAGCCCTTGGCGGTCGGGCAATAGGCGCGGAAGGCCACGGCATGGCCGGCCTGGGCGGCGTGCAGGGCCTGCTCGACGGCGTCGCGGCTTTCGGGCGGCCACATGTCAGGCCAGTAGCGCTGGCGGTTGCGGCCGTCGAAATCCTCGATCTCGAACAGCGACTGGCCCTGGGCGTTCATGTATTCGACCGCGCCATCCGCGCTGATCACGCGAATACAGTCCTGACTGGCCTCGACCACGCTGAGGAAATAGACCCCGGCGCCTTCCAGCACGGTCTTGTCGGAACCCTCGTCAGCCACACATACGCCCCTACAACCCTGACCATGATCACCGGCTGGCCGGCGAATTCAAGCTGAGCCATTCGTGTTTCAGGGGAACAGCCTTCCAAGGGGGCGGGTTGGAAGGGCGAAGGAGGCCCATGCCGATGTCACAAGTCGTTTGCGTCGCGTGCGGCGCCGGCAATCGCCTGCCGCAGGACCGCGATCCGCTGTCGGCCAAGTGCGGACAGTGCAAGGCGCTGCTGTTCACCGGCAAGCCCACGGCCGTGACCGGCGCGGACCTGGCGCGTCATCGCCGCCTGACCAAGGGAACGGCCCTGCTGCTGGACGTCTGGGCGCCGTGGTGCGGACCCTGCCGGACCATGGCCCCGAACTTCGAGGCCGCCGCCCGCCAGCTGGAGCCGGCCGTGCGGCTGCTGAAGCTGGATTCCGAGGCCGAGCCCGCGGCGGCCGGCGCGCTGAACGTCAGCAGCATCCCCACCTTGATCCTGTTCAAGGACGGCGTGCCGGTCGCGCGCCAGGCCGGGGCGATGAGCACGGCCCAGATCGTCGGCTGGACCAATCAGGTGCTGGGCTAGTCGAACATCTGGGCGAGGTCTTCGATCAGTTCCTTGCGCCACGGCGGCAGGTTCGGATCGGCCTGGACCTTCTGGAACAGGTCGAAAGCTTCCTCGATGTCGTCGCCGTCGGCTTCTTCCACCGTCTCCAGCGCTTGCAGGGCCTCGTGGGCGACCTCGAAGCCGCCGGTCAGGACCAGCCCGACCAGCAGGCCGACATGGTCCGAGCAGTCCAGATAGCCCAGGGCGTGGACCAGCGTGCCGCGCTTGTCGGCAAGCTCGGGGCGCTGGATCAGGCGGACCAGGACGGCGTCCAGGCCCGGCGTCTTCTGCTCGGCCAGGCTCAGCGCCAGGCTGTTGCGCTGGGCGTCGTCGGTGGCGGTTTCGAGGGTGCGGAGGTCGTTGGTGGCGGACATGGCGTCTTCCTAGCCCGGATCGGGTCGTCATCCACGCGCTTTTCGCCGCATGTCCACCGGCGTACAACGGCGCAGCAAGCTTTGATTAACCCTGCGGTCCGACTCTCCGGCCATGGCCTCCAACGCGACACATGCCTTCGCCCGCACCGACCGCACCGCGCTCGGCATCTGGTGGTGGACGACCGATCGCTGGCTGCTGGGCGCGACCGCCTTGCTGGTCACGCTGGGCATGCTGCTGTCGTTCGCCTCCAGCCCGGCCGCGGCCCAGCGGATCGGCATCGACGACCAGTTCCATTTCGCCATCCGCATGTGCTTCTTCGCCAGCGCCTCGTCGGTGCTGATGCTGGGCGTGTCGATGCTGTCGCCCAAGGGCATCCGAAGGGCGGCGTTCTTCATCTATATCGGCGCGATCGCCATCATGATCGCCCTGCCGTTCGTCGGCCACAACGCCAAGGGCGCCACCCGCTGGCTGCAATTCGGCGGCTTCACCCTGCAACCGTCCGAGTTCATGAAGCCGGCCCTGATCGTGCTGGTCTCGTGGATGTTCTCGGAAGGCCAGAAGGGCGAGGGCGTGCCCGGCGTCTCGATCGCCTTCCTGCTCTATTTCATCGCCGTGGCCCTGCTGCTGATCCAGCCCGACGTCGGCCAGACGGTGCTGATCACCATCGCCTTCGGGGCCGCCTTCTGGATGGCCGGGGTGCCGATCTCGTGGATCATGGGCCTGGGCGCGGTGGCGCTGGCGGGTCTGTGTTCGACCTACTTCCTGTTCGACCACGTGCACGCCCGCGTGCAGAAGTTCCTCAGCCCCGACCAGGCCGACACCCACCAGATCACCCGCGCCGCCGAGGCCATCCGGGCCGGCGGCCTGTTCGGGCGCGGTCCGGGCGAGGGCGTCATGAAACGCCACGTGCCCGACCTGCACACCGACTTCATCTACTCCGTGGCGGCCGAGGAATATGGCCTGATCTTCTCGTGGGCCCTGATCGCTCTGTTCGCCTTCGTGGTGGTGCGCGGCCTGTACAAGGCCATGAAGCTGAACGAGCCGTTCGAGCAGGTCGCCGCGGCCGGTTTGTTCGTTTTGGTGGGCCAGCAGGCCATCATCAATATCGCCGTGAACTTGAACATGATCCCGACCAAGGGCATGACGCTCCCGTTCATCAGTTACGGGGGCTCTTCGATGCTCGCGATGGGTTTGACTTTGGGCATGGCCCTGGCCTTGGTGCGTAAGCGCCCCGGCGCCTATGGGGCGACGGGCGAGTTCAGCCTGGGCGGCGCGTTCGCTTAAGATGAGCAAGCTGGCAGTCGTCGCCGCCGGGGGAACCGGCGGCCATATGTTCCCCGCCCAGGCGCTGGCCGAGGCCCTGTCCGCGCGCGGCTGGCGCGTCGTGCTGGCCACGGACGACCGTGGCGCGATGTACGCCGACAAGTTCCCGGCCGAGGAGCGCCTGGCGCTGTCGGCCGCCACGGCCAAGTCCAACGATCCGCTGGGCATGATCAAGGCCGGCTTCGTCGTCATGCAGGGCGTGCTGGAGGCCCGCGCGGCCTTCAAGCGCCTGGACCCGGCCGTGGTCGTCGGCTTCGGCGGCTATCCCGCCCTGCCGGCCCTGCTGGGCGCGCTCAGCCAGAAGCGCCCGACGGTGATCCACGAGCAGAACGCGGTCCTGGGCCGCGTGAACCGCTTCCTGGCTCCGCGCGTCGACGAGGTCGCCTGCGCCTTCCCGACCCTGCAGCTGGCCAAACCCGCCGTGCAGGCCCGCGCCCATGTCGTCGGCAATCCCGTGCGCCCGCCGGTCCGCGCGCTCTACGACGTGCCCTACATCGCCCCGGAAGTGCAGCTGCGCATCCTGGTGACCGGCGGCAGCCAGGGCGCCCGTCTGCTGTCCGAGCTGATCCCCGAAGCGATCGCCAAGCTGCCCGAGGACATCCGCGGCCGCCTGAAGGTGTTCCAGCAGGCCCGCGCCGAGAGCATGGAAGGCGCGCGCAAGACCTATCGCAACGCCATGGTCGACTGCGAGGTCGCGCCGTTCTTCCGCGACATGGCCGGCTATCTGCGCCAGTCGCACCTGGTCGTCGGCCGCTCGGGCGCCTCGACCTGCACCGAGCTGGCCGTCGCCGGCCGCCCCTCGATCCTGGTCCCCCTGAAGATCGCCGCCGACGACCACCAGCGCTTCAACGCCAAGCTCCTGGAAGAGGCGGGCGGCGCGGCCGTGTGCCTTGAGGACGAACTGACCGTCGACGCCATGGCGGGCGCCCTCAACGCGCTGCTCAAGAACCCCGAGCGCCTGGCGCGAATGGCCGAAGGCGCGCGCAGCGTGGCGACGCCGAATGCGGCCGAGGCCCTGGCGGACCTGGTGGAACGGACCGCCCGCTAACGCCGCAGATGATCGGCGAGCACCACGTGGGTGGTGACCTCGCCGACGCCGGGCAGGGCGCGGATGGTGTCGGCGATGCGGCCGAGGTCGGCGGCGTCCAGGGCGCTGATCTGCACCAGCAGGTCGGGATCGCCGGCCAGGGCCTGGACGCCCTTCACCTCGGGAATCTTCTTCAGCGGCGCGGTGGTGCGGGCGCAGGTGCCGCCGGGACCGTGGCGGATCATCAGCCACGCGCTGAGGCGGGCGCGGACGTCGGCGCGGCCGCGCAGCACGGTGTAGCCGGCGATCGCGCCGCTCTGCTCCAGGCGGGCCAGGCGCTCCTGGGTGGCGCTGCGGGAGAGGCCGATCTCGCGGGCCAGGGCCACGACGCTGGCGCGAGCGTTGCGTTCCAGGGCCAGCAGCAGGGTCTCGTCCTTGTCGTCCAGCGCCTGCACCTAAGCCTCCGAACCGGCGAACCGCCGGCCTACGCGACACAATCACGGTCCATTCCGGCGCCGCCGCTTCCTAGGGTCTGACACCCAACGGAGGCGACGTACGCATGCTCACCCATCTCAATCCCGACGACATCGCGCCCGTCAAGGTCGGCCCCGGCTGCTGGCGGCGCGACGTGCCGACCCTGGGCGCGGTGCGGGCTTGGTTCGTCGACATCGAGGCCGGCGCCCAGTGGCCGCATGTCGACCAGCACGGCGTGTTCGGCGAGTCGGTGTTCGTGATCTCGGGCGAGATGATCGAGGGCGAGGATCGCTACGGCCCCGGCAGCTACCTGTTCTTCGACGCCAACAGCCGCCATCAGCCGCGCTCGGAGACGGGCGTGCGCCTCTTTGGCTTCAACCCGCTGTGAGCGCCCTGACCCGTCGCGGCCTGCTCGGCGCCGCCACCCTGCTGGCCTCGCGAGCCCGTGCCGCCGAGCCCGCCACGCTCCGCGTCCAGCGCCTGGCCTGGGCGGGGATCAAGCTGTCGCTGCCGACCGCCACCCTGGGCGTCGACCTGCTGGCCGATCGCGCGGTCTGGGGTGACGGTCTGCCCGACGCCTTGCCGGCCCTGGATGACTTCAAGGGCGACCGCTACGCCCTGATCACCCACCGCCACTCCGACCACTTCGACGCCAAGGCCGTGGCCAAGGCCCTGGGCGACCAGGGGCTGCTGCTTTATCCGGCCAGCGCCGGCGCCCTGGTCGCGCCGGGCGTGACCCGCATCCGCAGCGCGCCGATGTGGGAGCCGCAGATCCTGGGCGGCGACTTCGTGGCCACGGCCGTGCCCGCCGTCGACGGCTATGGCGACCCGCAGGTCTCATGGGTGATCAGCGGCGGCGGCAAGCGCATCCTGCATGGCGGCGACACCCTGTGGCATGGCGCCTGGTGGCAGATCGCCAAGCTGGGGCCGTTCGATGCGGCATTCCTGCCGATCAACGGCGCGCGCTTCGCCTGGCGCCAGCCCGCCGCCGAGGTCTCCAGCGTCATGAACCCCGACCAGGCCGTCGCGGCCGCCAAGGTGCTGGGCGCCAAGGTCCTGGTCCCGATCCACTACGGCGTGCGCGGCGCCGACGGCTACGAGGAGATCGCCGACGCCCTGCAGCGCACGCAGGGCGAGGGGAGGCGGCGCGGCGTGACCGTCCGCGCCCTCAAGCCCGGCGAATGGCTGGACTGGGAGGCTTAGGGCTCGGCGCCGGTCTCGATCAGCGGGCGGCCGATGCCGACGGCCGCTTCGACGCTGGTCGCGACCGGGATCTTGGCGAACGACTTCCAGCCATCGCACACCACCTTGGCCACCGCGTCGTCGGCGCTGCCCGCCGGCAGGGGCGCGGCCGGACGGAGATCACCCGTCACCGGACCCTCGCGGCCGCCGGCGCGGATGCTGCCGAAGCCCGCGTGGGCGATGGTGCGGGCTTCGCAGTCGATGACTTCGTGCCGCCAGCCGCCCCAGAACTCCTCGGCGCCGGCCTTGAAGCCGCCTTCGGTCACTTGGAGCACGCGGAGCTTAGCCGTCCGGCCGGTCCACTGCACGCTCCCCATGTCCACGAACACGGCGAAGCGGCCGACGTCGGCCAGGCGCAGTTCAAGCTGGGCCTGAGCCGCTGCGGGCGTTGCGCACACGACGAGCGCCATGAGGGCGTTTCCCACCGCGCGGAATTGGTCTAATCGGCTTTTCATGATCCAGCGTCGACGCCCCGTCCCCTTCGAACTCGGCCCCGTGCACTTCATCGGCATCGGCGGCATAGGCATGTCCGGCATCGCCGAGATCATGCTGCGTATCGGCTACACCGTTCAGGGCAGCGACGCCAAGGCCAGCGCCAATACCGAACGGCTGGAGAAGCTGGGCGCGCGCATCTTCATCGGCCAGGACGCGGCCAATGTCGAAGGCGCGTCGGCGATCGTCTATTCGACCGCCATCAAGGCCGACAATGTCGAGATGGCGGCCGGCCGCGACAAGCGCCTGCCGCTGGTGCGCCGCGCCGAGATGCTGGCCGAGCTGATGCGCCTGCAGTTCTCGGTCGCCGTCGGCGGCACGCACGGCAAGACTACGACGACCTCGATGGTCGCGGCCCTGCTGGACGCCGGCGACCTGGACCCGACCGTCGTCAACGGCGGCATCATCAACGCCTACGGCACCAACGCCAAGGTCGGCGAGGGCGACTGGATCGTCGTCGAGGCCGACGAGAGCGACGGCAGCTTCCTGAAGCTGAAGTCGACCGTGGCCATCGTCACCAACATCGACGCCGAGCACCTGGACCACTGGGGCGACTTCGACGCGGTGAAGAAGGGCTTCCAGGACTTCATCCAGAACATCCCGTTCTACGGCTTCGCGGCCGTCTGCACCGACCACCCGGAAGTGCAGGCCCTGACCTCGCGGATCGAGAACCGCCGCCTGGTGACCTATGGCACCAACCCGCAGGCCGAGGTCCGAGTCTCCAACATCGAGATGGGTCCCGAGGGCGCCAAGTTCGACATCGTCGTGTCGCCGCTGAATGGCGAGCCGATCCGCTATGACGGCCTGAAGATGCCGATGGCCGGCCACCACAACGTGCTGAACGCCACCGCCGCCGTGGCCGTGGCCCGCGAGCTGGGCATCGACGCCGAGGCGATCGCCAAGGGCCTGGCCGGCTTCGGCGGGGTCAAGCGCCGCTTCACCACCACGGGCGTCGCCAACGGTATCCGCGTCGTCGACGACTACGGCCATCACCCGGTCGAGATCGCCGCCGTGCTGAAGGCCGCCCGCGCGGTGACGCAAGGCAAGGTCATCGCCGTGGTCCAGCCGCACCGCTACACGCGCCTGCGCGACCTGATGACCGAGTTTTCGAGCTGCTTCAACGACGCCGATACAGTGATCGTCGCCGACGTCTATACGGCCGGCGAGCAGCCGATCGAGGGCGTCGACCGCGACCACCTGGTCGAAGGCCTCAAGAAGTTCGGCCACCGCCGCGCCCTGGCCCTGGAGAGCCCGGCGGCCCTGCCGGAGCTGATCGCGGCCGAGGCGGCCAGCGGCGACCTGGTCGTGCTGCTGGGCGCGGGCGACATCACGTCGTGGTCCTATGCTCTGCCCGGTCAGCTGGAAGCCTTGAGCAAGTGAAGCTGAACCGCTGGCTCGCGACCAAGGCCGCGATCGTCGTCGCGGTGATTGCGTACCTGGTCGGCAGCTGGTGGTTCACCAAGCTCTTGACCACCCAGCGGCCCAAGGCGCCCGAAGACCCGTTTGTCGTGGCGCTGAAGCAGCCTGGCGGCGTCACCTATGTCACGCCGGCCGAGCACTGGGCGCACCTCGCCCTGATCGTCGCTGGCATCCTGCTCGTTCTGGCCTGGTGGACGGTCGAGCACTTTGAGAAACGATCCAGGACGCGCTAGAGCCCTCGCATGAGCTGGAAAACCAAACTCCCGACCGTCCGCGGCAAGCTGCTGATCGACGAGGCCCTGGCGCCGTTCACCTGGTTCCGCGTGGGCGGTCCGGCCGATGTGGTGTTCCTGCCGGCCGACGAGCAGGACCTGTCCGACTTCCTGAAGGCGCTGGATCCGAGCGTGCCGGTGCTGGCCATCGGCGTGGGGTCGAACCTGCTGGTCCGCGACGCCGGCGTCGAAGGCGTGATCATCCGGCTGGGCAAGGGCTTCAACGGCGTCGAGCCGCTGGGCGAAAACCGCATCAAGGCCGGCTCGGCCGTGCCGGACGCCATCCTGGCCCGCAAGGCGGCCGAGGCCGGCATCGCGGGGCTGGAGTTCTATGCCGGCATCCCCGGCACGATCGGCGGCGCGGTGATCATGAACGCCGGCTGCTATGGCTCCGAGACCGTCAACGTCATCAAGTCCGCGCGGGTGATGAGCCGCCAGGGCGAGGTGTCGGAGATCGCCGGCGACGGCTTTGGCTACACCTATCGCCACAGCGCGCTGATGGGCGCGGACCTGATCGTGCTGGATGCGATCTATGAGGGGACCGCCGACGAACCCGAGGCGATCAAGGCCCGCATGGCCGAGATCACCAGCCGGCGCGAGACCACCCAGCCAATCCGCGAAAAGACTGGCGGCTCGACCTTCAAGAACCCGCCGGGCCACTCGTCGTGGAAGCTGGTCGACGAGGCCGGCTGGCGCGGCAAGCCGTTTGGCGGGGCGATGTTCTCGCCGCTGCACAGCAACTTCCTGATCAACACCGGCGAAGCCACCGCCGCCGACCTGGAAGGCCTGGGCGAGGCCGTCCGCGCCGACGTGCTGGAAAAGACCGGCGTCCAGCTGGACTGGGAGATCAAGCGGATCGGGCGCCCCGCCTAGAGGCGCCTGTCATAGTTCACGCGGATGCTGACTCCCCATGTCAGGAACCGGTGCTATGACTCCCCCGCCATTGGGGAGAATCCTTGCTCATGTACCGTCGTCTTCTGGTCGCCACCGCCGCCCTCGCTTTGGTTTCGGGCGTCGCCCATGCTCAGACCGCCCCTAAGAAGGGCGCGAAGGAGCAGCCGGCCGCCGCCGCGCCCGCCAATCCCGTCGCGACCGCCGAGGCCCTGCGCGACAAGGCGCTGCTCGACCGCCTGGCCTGGGACATCACCGAGGACCTGACCACCAATATCGGCCCGCGCCTGGTCGGCTCGCCGGCCATGGAGCGCGCCAAGGACTGGGGCGCGGCCAAGCTGAAGGCCCTGGGCTTCACCGACGTGAAGGTCGAGCAGTTCGCCAAGCCGTCGTGGACGCGGGGTGAAGAGAGCGCCGAACTGGTCGGTCCCTATCCGATGAAGCTGGGCATCGTAGGCCTGGGCCGCACCGTGCCGACTCCCGCCGAGGGCATCGAGGCCGACGTCGCCCTGTTCCGCACCTATGCCGAGATGATGGCCGCCCCCGAGGGCGCGCTGAAGGGCAAGATCGCCGTCATCACCCAGCCGATGGTCAAGGCTCAGGACGGTTCGGGCTACGGCATCGCCGGCATCTCGCGTCGCTCGGGTCCGGTGGAAGCCGCCAAGCGCGGCGCCGTGGGCCTGCTGATCCGCTCGATCTCGACCTCGGACTCGACCGTGCCGCACACCGGCGTCACCGCCTTCGGCGACGGCGTCGTGGCCATCCCGGCCGCGGCGATCGGCGTGCCGGAAGCCGAGCAGCTGGAGCGCCTGGCCAAGGAAGGCAAGCCGCTGCGCATCAAGCTGAAGCTGGCCTCGACCACCGACGCCAATGACGTGGCCTGGAACATCTCCGGCGAGATCAAGGGTTCGGAAAAGCCGGACGAAGTCATCGTCATCGGCGGCCACCTGGACAGCTGGGACGTCGGCACCGGCGCTCTCGACGACGCCACCGGCATCGCCATCAACACGGCCGCGGCCAAGCTGATCGGCGACCTGCCCAAGCATCCCAAGCGCACCATCCGCGTCGTGATGTGGGGCTCGGAGGAAAGCGGCGGCTCGTCGGAAGCCTATATCGCCGCCCACAAGGACGAGGTCGCCAAGATCGTCCTGGCCGGTGAAAGCGACACCGGCGCTGACCGCATCTATTCGCTGAAGCTCCCGGCGGGCGCTGCGACCCATCCGTTCGCCACCGTCGCCGCCAACGTCCTGGCCCCGCTGAAGATCTATGTGAACCGCGCGCCCGCCAGCCATGGCGGCGCCGACATCGAGGGCCTGGAAGAGGCCGGCGTGCCGTCGATCGAGCTGGAGCAGGACGCCACCCGCTACTTCGACTACCACCACACCGCCGACGACACCCTGAACAAGGTGCGTCCCGACGAACTGGCGCAGAACGTCGCCGCCTGGGCCAGCTTCATCTACCTGGTGGCCGAGACGGGCGTCGACTTCCGCGTGATCAAGGCGGCGGCTCCGGCGGCGGCTGGGCACTAAACTCACAACTTCAGCTCTCCCTTCCCCCTTGATGGGGGAAGGGTAGGGATGGGGGTGTTGGCACGGCCTTTCCGCCTCTCTAGGAAGGGTTCAAGCGTCCGATGCGGCGCGGCACCCCCACCCAACCCTCCCCCATCAAGGGGGAGGGCTTATAGAGCGCCTCCATGACCCAACCCCTGTCCGGCCGCCACATCGCCGTCCTGCTCGGCGGCCCTTCGTCGGAACGCGAGGTCAGCCTGGTGTCGGGCCGGGAATGCGCCGATGCGCTGGAGCGGCTGGGGGCCAAGGTCTCGCGGATCGACCCGGGCAAGGACGTCGCCCAGGTGCTGACGGCCACCAAGCCCGACCTCGTCTTCAACGCCCTGCACGGCGAATGGGGCGAGGACGGCTGCGTCCAGGGCGTCCTGGAAACCCTGAAGGTGCCCTACACCCACTCGGGCGTGCTGCCGTCGGCGCTGGCGATGGACAAGGCCAAGGCGAAAGCCGTGCTGGCGGCCGCCGGCGTGGTCGTTCCGGGCGGTGGTCTCTACAACCGACACGATGTCGCGCGCGACCATGTGTTGCAGCCCCCCTATGTCGTGAAGCCCAATGCCGAGGGATCGTCCGTGGGCGTCTTCATTATTTTGGAGGGAGCGAACCGTCCGCCGGAAGAACTTGCCTCTCCGACCTGGACTTTCGGCGAGGAAGTCATGGTTGAGCCCTACATCCGAGGGTTGGAATTGGCCGTAGCGGTCATGGGTGAGTCAAATGGTCCCAGGGCGCTGGCGGTAACGGATATCCGTGCATCCACAGGTTTCTACGACTACGAAGCCAAGTACTCGGAGGGGGGGTCCATCCACGTCTTACCCGCCCCAATCCCTGATGGCGTAAGGGATCGCGCCATGCGGATGGCCGAATTGGCGCACTCGGCTCTTGGTTGCCAAGGCGTAACCCGATCGGACCTCCGTTATGACGACATTAACGACATTCTGGTCCTTCTAGAGGTCAACACGCAGCCCGGCATGACGCCGACCTCGCTCGCTCCCGAGCAGGCCGATCACGTCGGGATCCCGTTTGACCAGTTAGTTTTGTGGATCGTGGAGGACGCTTATGCCCGCTGTAGTGCGGGGGGGACCGCCTAAGCCTAGGCGACCCCGGGCCGAAGCGCCCGCAAGTCCGAGCAAAGGCAAGCCGGCGCCCCGGGGGGCGCAGCCGGCCGCCAAGTTGCACGCCGCCAAGGGCGTGGGTTTGTCGCCCACGGTCGCCTTGACGGTTGCAGGCGCGGCCTTGGGTCTCGGTCTTGTGGTGATGCTGGCGACCGGCCATCGGGCCGAGCGCATCGGCATGTCCATGGTCCATGGTGTCGACAACAGTTTCGCCTCGGCCGGCTTCAAGTTGAAGACGGTGCATATCCGGGGCGCGTCCTCGGCCGCTCAGGCCGACATTCTGGCGGCCTCGGGTCTCTATGTGGACCAGCCGACGCTGGGCATGGACCTGAACGACGTTCGCACCCGCGTGCAGAGCGTCGGCTGGGTGAAGGACGCGAAAGTCGTGCGCATGCTGCCCGACACCGTGCTGATCGCGGTGGAAGAGCGGCCGGCGCTGGCGGTCTGGCAAAACCAGGGCCGCATGAAGGTTATCGACGGCGAAGGCCGGGTGATCAGCGAGGCCGACCCGGCCCGCTTCCCCCAGCTACCGCTGGTGGTGGGGCAGGGGGCGGACCAGGCAGCAGGCCTGATCCTGCCGGCCGTCGCCTCTCGACCGCGTCTGCGCGACCGTTTGGAAGCGCTGGTGCGGGTGGATGACCGTCGTTGGGATCTTCGCTTGAAGGACGGCTCGCTGATCCAGCTGCCGGCCATTGACGAAGAATCCGCGCTGATTCAATTGGATCAGCTCGACCAACGACAGCGAATCCTCGACATGGGTTTCGCGCGGATCGATCTGCGCGACCCCGAAATGGTGGCTGTTCGACCCCGCGATGCGGCGCTGCCTGGGCAGCCCGCCGCTGGTGGGGCGTAGATTTAGTGTGCTGAGGTGACGATAGCGATGTCGCGAATGGAGGAACGGAAGCAAGCTCGCGAGGGCCTGAAGGCCACGCTCGTGCGCCAGCCCGCCATCGCGGCCGTGGACCTGGGCGCGTCCAAGGTCACGTGCTTCATCATGAAGGCCGACGGCGTGCACCGTGAGAACCGCACCCTGACGACCGCCGGCGTGGGCTATGTCCAGTCGCGCGGCGTGCGGGGCGGCGCGATCGTCAACCTGGACGAGGCCGCGCAAGCGATCGCCCAGGCTGTCGAGCGCGCCGAGACCGTGGCCGGCGTCAACGTCCAGAGCGTCAGCGTCTGCACCGCCGGTGGCCAGCTGGCCTCCAACCGCGTCCATACGCAGGTTTCGCTGGGCGCCCGTCCGATCGGCGACGGCGACCTGTCGCGCGCCATCGCCTCGGCCCTGGCGCAGGTCCGCATCCCCGGCCGCAAGCCGATCCACCTGCTGCCGATCGCCTGGTCGGTCGACGGCCAGCGCGGCATCCGCGACCCGCGCGCCATGTTCGGCCGCTCGCTGGGCCTTGAGCTCCTCGTGGTCTCGGTCAACGAGAACATCTTCCACACCCTGGCCCACTGCGTCGAACGCGCTCACCTGTCCTTCGAAGGCGTGGTCGCCGCGCCGTTCGCTTCCGCGCTTGCCGCGCTTGAAGAGGACGAGATGGACCTGGGCGCGGTCTGCATCGACATGGGCGGCGGCTCGACCTCGGTGGCCGTGTTCAACAACGGCGCCCTCTGCCACGTCGACAGCCTGTCGGTCGGCGGCGGTCACGTGACGCAAGACATCGCCCGCGGCCTGCAGACCTCGGTGGTCGGCGCCGAACGCATCAAGACCCTGCATGGCAGCGCCATCGCCTCGGCCAACGAAGACCGCGAGATGATCGAGGCGCCGCCGCGCGGCGACGATCCGGGCGCCGGTCCGGTCATCGCGCCCCGCAGCCTGCTCAAGGGCATCATCCAGCCGCGCGTCGAAGAGACTCTGGAACTGCTGCGCGAGCGCCTGAAGGCCTCGGGCGCGCCGGTCGAGCCGGGCGCGGGCATCGTCCTGACGGGCGGCGCCAGCCAGCTGGCCGGCGTTCGTGAAGTCGCCGTGCGCGTGTTCGACCGCCCGGTCCGCCTGGGCCGTCCGCGCCGGGTGCCGCACCTGGCCGACGCCGCCTCGGGCCCGGCCTTCTGCGCCGCCGCCGGCGTCCTGCACCGCACCGCCTTCGGGCCCCGCGAAGCCGTCTCGTCCAAGGCCCTGGCCGGCGGCGTGGCCCGCAAGCGTCCGCTGGATCCCAACGCTTCGCCGATGGCGAAAGCAGCCGCTTGGCTGCGCGACAACCTCTAGCTTGGGCCTGTAGCCAAGCTGCTAAGTTTTAAGCGTGATTAACTCTACTGTTTAACCTTGAAGGCCCGGCCGAGCTTTTCGCCGGGCCTTTTTGCTGCTTCAAAGGGCCGGTATTCGCCCAGAATCGGGTTCAGCGTCGTTCGGTCGCACGCGCCTGTGAATCCCCGCTGGAACCCTTGGTTCCCTTGGAGATTCTGTTGATAGACCACAATTTATCCAACGGTCGCGCTCGACCCGACCACGACTCAGATTATGCAGTTAACTGCCGATTAACGATGGTGGTTGTTCTGTTAACACGATCGTCGAGGCAATCCTGGGCGATTGGGTGTCGCCGAGGTCTAGTTCGACGATTTCGGCGTTAAGGACGCGAGGGTCCCATGGCTATTTCTCTTTCTGCGCCGCGTACGACTGAACTGAAGCCGCGTATCGTGGTGTTCGGTGTGGGCGGCGCTGGCGGCAACGCTGTGAACAACATGATCGAGGCGGGTCTCGAGGGTGTTGAGTTCGTGGTGGCCAATACCGACGCGCAACAGCTGCAGTTCGCCAAAACGGATCGCCGCATCCAGCTCGGCGTGCAGATCACGCAGGGCCTGGGCGCCGGCGCGCATCCCGAAGTGGGCATGAGCGCGGCTGAAGAATCCTTCCCGGAGATCGGCGAGCACCTCGACGGCGCGCACATGGTCTTCATCACCGCCGGCATGGGCGGCGGCACCGGCACCGGCGCGGCCCCGATCATCGCCAAGTGCGCGCGTGAGCGCGGCATCCTGACCGTCGGCGTCGTGACCAAGCCCTTCCACTTCGAAGGTCGTCACCGCATGCGCCTGGCCGACAGCGGCATCCAGGAGCTGCAGCGCTACGTCGACACGCTGATCGTCATTCCGAACCAGAACCTGTTCCGCGTCGCCAACGAGCGCACGACCTTCGCCGAAGCCTTCGGCATGGCCGACCAGGTGCTGCACTCGGGCGTCCGTTCGATCACCGACCTGATGGTCCTGCCGGGCCTGATCAACCTCGACTTCGCCGACGTCCGCACGGTCATGACCGAGATGGGCAAGGCGATGATGGGCACCGGCGAGGGCACCGGCGAAGACCGCGCCCTGATGGCCGCTCAGAACGCCATCGCCAACCCGCTGCTGGACGAAGTCTCGCTGAAGGGCGCCAAGGCCGTGCTGGTCAACGTGACCGGCGGCATGGACATGACCCTGCTGGAAGTCGACGAGGCCGCCAACGCGATCTCGGACCAGGTCGACCCGGAAGCCAACATCATCTTCGGCGCGGCCTTCGATCCGTCGCTGGAAGGCGTGATCCGCGTGTCGGTGGTCGCCACCGGGATGGACGGCGCCTCGATCGCCCAGATCGAGCCCAAGCCCGTCACCCGCAACACCACGACCCAGCCGCTGATCGCCGACACCACCCGTCCGGCCCCGCAGCCGGAACCGGCCCGTCCGACCGCCCGGTACGAAGCGGCCCGTCCGGTCGAGCGTCCGTCGTCGGCGTTCTCGACCTTCGAGCCGGCGCCGGCGCCTGAGCCCGAAATCGTCATGGCCGCCCCGCAGCCGGAACCGGAAGCGGAAATCTACTACGACGAACCCGTCGCTGAAGAGCCGCGCATCACTCAGCCGGCAGCTCGCCAGGTGACCCGCATCGTCGACCCGATGGTCGATGACGCCCCGGTCTCGGAAGAGCCGCTGTTCCCCGAGAACAACTACTACGAAGAGCGTCGTCCCCAGAAGCAGGGCGGTTTCTTCTCGATGTTCGGCGGTGGTCGCCAGCGCTACGAGCAACAGACCGCCTCTGCCCCGCAACCGCAGGCCCGCTCGACCCAGAGCGTGCGCCCGCAGCTGCAGCCGATCGAGACGCCGCAGACCGACGACGGCGAAGACCTGGAAATCCCGTCCTTCCTGCGCCGACTGGCCAACTGAAAGGGCGACCCTGACAAGGGGCCCAAGAAGTAATTGAAGCGCCCCGGGGAAACCCGGGGCGTTTTGCTTTGGCAACTACGCCCGATTGACCTTCCCGACGCTTTGACGCTAGCCTTTCATTTAATGGGATATCATCCCGAATAATGAGAGTTGCCGGATTCGGCGACACCAGGGAGGACGGCTTGTCGAAAACGGGCCTCTTGTTCGCCGGCGCGGCTCTCGCGCTGTTGCTCGCTTCTGCGGCCAGCGCGGCCGATCGCCAGACCACGCCGTTGGCCGAGGACTGGAAGGTCTTCGTCGGCGATCCCGAGGGCGCGGAGACGCTCGCGCTGGACGACTCCGGCTGGACCAAGGTCTCGGTCCCGCACGACTGGGCCATCGCCGGACCGTTCGTCGTCAAGGCGCGGGCCGGCGGGGCCGGGGGCTTCCTGCCGACGGGCGTAGCCTGGTACCGCAAGACCCTGGACGCCAAGCCGACCCCGGGCCGCCGGGTCTTCGTCGAGCTGGACGGGGTGATGGAGCGCAGCGGCGTCTGGATCAACGGCCACCACCTGGGTCACCGCCCCAGCGGCTATGTCGGCCTGCGCTACGACGTCACCGACTTCCTGCGGGCCGACGGTCGCAACGTGTTGGCCGTGCGGGCCGACACCGCATTTGCCCCTTCGTCGCGCTGGTACGCAGGGTCGGGGATCTACGGGAAGGTCCGGCTGATCGAGACTGGCGAGCTGCATGTCGAGCAGGGCGGGGCGTTCGTCAGCACGCCGGTGATCGGATCGGATAGCGCCACGGCCAAAGTCCAGGTCGACGTGACCAATGGTGGCAAGGCCAATGCCCAAGCCGGACTGGAGATCGTCGTCACCGGTCCTGACGGCAAGATCGTCGCCCGCCAGACCGTCGCGCCGGTCGCTGTCGATGTCGGCCGCACCGAGACCCTGACCGCCGAGCTGGCCATCGCCTCGCCTAAGCTGTGGGACCTGCAGACGCCCGACCTCTATCAGGCCACGATCCGGGTGATTGGCGCCGATGGCCAGGCCAGTGACACCGAAGTCGTGCCGTTCGGCATCCGCACCGCCGAGTTCAAGGCCGAGACCGGCTTCTGGCTGAACGGCAAGAACTTCAAGCTCAAGGGCGTGGCCCTGCACGCCGACGGCGGCGCGGTCGGGGCGGCCGTGCCCCTGGCGGTCTGGCGTCAGCGCTTCACCGCCCTGAAGGCCCTGGGCGTCAACGCCATCCGCACGGCCCACAACCCGCCGTCGCCGGAGTTTCTGGACCTGGCCGACCGCATGGGCTTCGTCGTCATGGATGAGCTGTTCGACCAGTGGAACGTCGCCAAGACGCCCGGCGACTACCACCTGTTCTTCAGCGACTGGCACAAGCGCGACGCGCGCGACATGCTGCGCCGCGACCGCAATCACCCCAGCGTGGTGATCTGGAGCGCCGGCAACGAGATTCACGACACCGCCTATCCCGTCCAGGCCAAGGCGGCGCTGAGCAGCCTGCTCAACGTGATGCACGCCACCGATCCGACCCGGCCGGTGACCATGGGCCTGTTCCGACCCAACGTGACGGGCGACTACAGCAACGGCCTGGCCGACATGCTGGACGTGGTCGGCCAGAACTATCGCGAAGGCGAGCTGACCAAGGCTCACACCGACAAGCCCAGCCGCAAGATCGTCGGGACCGAGAACAGCCACACGCGCGGCTCGTGGGTCGCGGTGCGCGACTTCGCGCCCTATGCCGGCATGTTCCTGTGGACCGGCGTCGACTATCTGGGCGAGTCCGACCGCAGCGGCTGGCCCAATATCGGCAATCCGGCGGGCCTGCTGGACCGCGCCGGCCAGGTGAAGGTCACGGGCATGCAGCGGGCCGGTTGGTGGTCGGAGACGCCGGTCATCCACGTCGTGCGCAACGCCGCCCCGGCCGCGCCGCCGCCCTCCAACGACGGCGCGGGTCCGGCGCCGGCCCTGCCGACCATGGTCGCGGTGGCCACGCCGGCCCAGAAGCCCCGGATCTTCGACGACTGGACGCCCGAGGACCTGTCGGCCCATCCCGAGACCATCGAGGTCTACAGCAACTGCCCCTCGGTCGACGTGACGCTGAACGGCCGCGCCCTGGGCGCCCTGCCGCTGCCCGCCGACGGCTCGCCCCGCCAGTGGAGCGTGACCTTCGCGCCGGGCGAGGTGGTTGCCAGCTGCGGCGGGACGGGGCCGCGCGACACGCTGCGCACCGCCGGCGCGGCCAAGCGCATCGTGCTGGCCAGCGACGACAAGAGCGTGGGGACAAGCTTCGACGACCTGGCCTTCGTCCGCGCCAAGGTGGTCGACGCCAAGGGCGTGGTCGTGCCCTCGGCCGACGTCGCCATCACCTTCGCGGTCTCGGGCGCGGGCCAGTTCGTGGCTGCCGACAACGCCGCGCCTGCTGACCACACGCCGTTCGCCTCGCCGGTCCGCTCAGCCTATCGAGGCACGGCGACGGCCCTGGTGCGCGGGGCAGGGGCGGGCAAGCTGACGATCAAGGCCAACGCGCCTGGCCTTGAGGCCGCGACGCTGGTGCTGCCGATCGCACCATCCAAACCCGCTCATCCCCGCGAAAGCGGGGACCCAAGCTGAATTTCAAGCAAGTGGTGCGGCCCGAGACAAATCTGCTGAGTCAGCTTGGGTCCCCGCTTTCGCGGGGAGGAGCGGTGATGGGGGAGGGCTCTAGTCGATCTTCACGAAGGGCGTCGAGCCGCCGGTGACCTTGGGCAGCTCGCCGTTCCACTTCTCGATGGCCAGCTGTTGCAGCACCTGCGGGTTGGCGCGCAGGGCCTCGCCCTTGATGCGGATGGACTCGGCCTCGCCGCGCGCCCGGGCGATGGCGGCGTTGGCCAGAGCGGTTTCCTTGGCCTCGAGGGCCTTGGCGGCCAGGGCTTCCTGCTCCAGCTGGGTCTTGGCCTGCATCTGCTGGATGATCGCTGCCGGGTAGCGGATCGAGCCGATCCAGTCGAGCTGCGAGACCGTCACGCCATGGCGCGCCCACTTGCTGGCGACCCGGGCGTAGGCCTTCTGGATCACCATCTGGCGACCGCCGCTGTACAGGGTCTCGACCCCGACCTTCTCGGCCTCGGCGGCGACGGCCGAGCGGACGTCGTTGCGAATCGGGCCGTCCAGCAGCTGGTCGAACGACAGGCGATAGGTCTGGTAGAGGTTCGGGGCCGAGGCCGGATTGACCTGCAGGGTTACGGAGATGTCGGCCGTCATCGGCAGGCCAGTGTTGTCGGAGAAGGTGATCTCCTCGTTCTCGTTACCGCGCTCGTCCTTCTCGCGGGTGTAGCTGTAGGTGCGCTGGATCACCGGATACTGGATGATCCGCTCGCCGATCCCGCGGAAGTACCAGCGGGCGGGCAGGGGCTCGGGCGCGACGCCGGCCGAGGCGCCCAGGGTGCGGATCTTCACGCCGACATTGCCTGGCTCGACCGTGGTGCTGTGGCTTAGCACGCTGCACGAGCCCAGCAGCAGAAGCAGCACGATCGCCGTGCCGCCCAGGACCCGCTGGCCCTGCTTCTGGAACGGGCTCTTCAGCTTTTTGGCGCCGGAGGCGAAGGGGCTGTCGGTCATACGGGATCCTGGCGTTGCGCGTTTCGCCCAATGGTAGAGCGGCAAGCCTGACCATGCGCAAGGCTCGTCTCCACTCGGACCCGGAAATGCGCTAAGGGGTCATGATCTGCCAACTGTCAGCTGAAACCGGTCACGATGAAGCTCACCCGCGCCGATCGGAAGATCCTCCAGATCCTGCAGGAGGACGGCAAGATCTCGAACGTTGACCTGGCCGAACGGGTGGGGCTGTCGCCCAGTCCGTGCCTGCGCCGGGTCAAGCAGCTGGAGGCCTCGGGCCTGATCAGCGGCTATGTCGCGCTGCTGGATCGGCGCAAGGCCCAGCTGGGCGTGCTGGCCTATGTCGAGGTCCAGGTCGACCACACCGAGGGCGCGGCCGAGGCCTTCCGGCAGGCGGTGCTGCGCGAGCCCGAGGTGGTGGGCTGCTACGTCATGACCGGCAGCTTCGACTACCTGCTGCGGGTGGTGGCGCCCGACCTCGACGCCTATGGCGAACTGATGATGAAGCGCCTGCTGAAGATGCCGGCGGTCAAGGACGTGCGCTCCGCGTTCGTAATGGACACGATCAAGGATTCCACGGCCTTGCCGCTGGATTATATGGAATAGGCGCTACTCGACCGCGCGCCGCGTGAAGATGCCGACGGCCGAGGCCAGGAGGCCCGCGGTCAGCATCAGCAGCATCTCGGCCAGGCCCGGCGCCCAGACCACGAAGGGCGGGGCGCCGCCGTCATAGACCACGCGCACGACCATGTTGGTGGCCTGGAACACCGCGCCGCCCAGGCCCAGCAGCACGCCGCCATAGGCCAGCCGTGCCGACAGCCGCGCGCCGGGCGGCCAGCGGCGGATCGCGCCGACCAGCGCCACGGCGATCAGGACCAGCAGCACAAGGGTCAGGGCCTTGGTGAACGGTCCCATGTCCAGGAACACCGAGCCGAACTTGTTGCCGTTCGCGCCAGGCCGCACCGCGTTCTCGCACAAGGCCTGTCCGCCGCTGGCCAGCGCCGCCAGCAAGCCGATGGCCAAGGTGTAGGTCCGTTTCATGATCTCTCCGATTTACAGGTGTCGATCGAGTGTTTCGATGAAAAACTACAACTGTCAATCATAACATGGTGCAGTTTTGTCGAGTGGTGTTGGCGTATCATGGCTCGTAGAGGGTCTGAAAGGGTCACAATATGACCAATATTGCAGTCTGATCGGTCACATTCAGCAGGTTCTGACCGGAGCGCGACGATAGGCTGCCCTTCCTCGATCGGCAGTTCGAAGCAGGCTCCCATGACCTCTCCCTCCGTGTTCACTGGCTTGACACCGCAAGCGCCGGACTCTCTGCTGTCGCTAATCGGCCTGTATCGCCGTGATCCGCGCCCGGAGAAGATCGATTTGGGCGTGGGCGTGTTCCGTGACGATGCCGGCGCGACGCCGGTGCTGGAGGCCGTCAAGGCCGCCGAGCAGATCCTGCTGAACACGCAGGCCACCAAGTCCTACCTCGGTCCGGAGGGCGACATCGGCTATCTGGACCTGCTCAAGCCGATCATCTTCGGCGACGCGGTCGACCACGAGGTGTTCGGCGTCCAGACGCCGGGCGGCACTGGCGCCGTGCGTCTGGCGTGCGAGCTGCTGCTGGCGGCCAAGCCCGATATCCGCATGTTCATCGGCGCCCCGACCTGGCCCAACCACACCCAGATCCTGGACCAGCTGGGCATCGAGACGGTCACCTTCCGCCACTACGACCAGCGCGCCCAGAAGCTGGGCTTCGACGACATGATGGCGACGCTGGAGACGGCGCGGGCGGGCGACGCGGTGCTGCTGCACGCCTGCTGCCATAACCCGTCGGGCGCCGACTACAGCCTGGAGCAATGGGGGGCGATCGCCGAGCTCGTTGGTCGTAAAGGCATCACCCCGCTGATCGACCTGGCCTATCAGGGCCTGGGCCTGGGCCTTGAAGAAGACGCCGCCGGCATGCGCCTGGTTTTGGCCGCCGCCGAGGACGGTCTGCTAGCCTATTCGTGCGACAAGAACTTCGGCCTGTATCGTGAGCGCGTCGGCGCCCTCTACACCCTGACCCGCGACGCCGAGACCCTGGACCTGGCCGCCAGCAACATCCGGGCACTGGCCCGCACCAACTGGTCGATGCCGCCGGATCACGGCGCCGCCACGGTTCGTGTTATCCTGGAGAGCGAAGCCCTCACGACGCTCTGGAAGTCCGAACTGGAAGCCATGCGCACGCGCGTGGTCGACCTGCGTCAGCGCCTGGCGACGGCGGTTCCGCTGCTGGTGCCGCTGGCCGGGCAGCACGGCCTGTTCGCCCTGCTGCCGCTGTCGCCGGCCCAGGTCGCCCAGCTGCGCGAAGACCACGGCATCTACATGGCGGGTTCGGGCCGCATCAATCTGGCCGGCCTGACCGTTAGCAACATCGACACGTTCGCGCGGGCGCTCAACGCCTGCCTGCAGGGAGAACCCGCATGACCCCCAATGGCACTTTGGTTTCCGAACAGAACCCGCTTGGCCTCGACGGCTTCGAGTTCGTCGAGTTCACCAGCCCCGATCCGGCGACCATGGTCGGCCTGATCGAGCAGCTGGGCTTCGTCGCCGCCAGCAAGCACCCGACCAAGGCCGCGACCCGCTACAAGCAGGGCCGTATCAACCTGATCGTCAACCAGGAGACGGCCGGCCAAGTCGCCGACTTCCGTGAAGCCCACGGCCCGTCGGCCAACGGCATGGCCTTCCGCGTCGAGAACGTCGAACAGGCCTATGCCGACGCCCTGGCGCGCGGCGCCAAGGCAGCCGACGCCTCGCGCTCGCTGCTGGGCGCGGACGCCAAGGTGCTGGAAGGCATCGGCGGCTCTCTGCTGTATCTCGTCGACCGCTACGGCGACGGCGGCACCATCTATGACAGCTGGGAACAGGTTCCGGGCGCGGCCTTGGAAGAGGCAAAGAACAATGTCGGCCTGGACCTGCTCGACCACCTGACCCACAACGTCAAGCGCGGCCAGATGCGCACCTGGTCGACCTTCTACAACTCGGTGTTCGGCTTCGAGGAGCAGAAATACTTCGACATCAAGGGCCAGGCCACGGGCCTGTTCAGCCAGGCGATGATCGCGCCTGACAAGGCCATCCGCATCCCGCTGAACGAAAGCCAGGACGACAAGAGCCAGATCGAGGAGTTCATCCGCCAGTACAACGGCGAGGGCATCCAGCACCTGGCCCTGACCACGGACGACATCTACGGCACCGTCGAGAAGCTGCGCGCTCGCGGCGTCAAGCTGCAGGACACCATCGAGACCTACTACGAGCTGGTCGACAAGCGCGTCCCCGGCCACGGCGAGGACCTGGAACGCCTGAAGAAGAACCGCATCCTGCTGGACGGCAATGTCGGCGACGAAGGCCTGCTGCTGCAGATCTTCACCGAGAACCTGTTTGGCCCGATCTTCTTCGAGATCATCCAGCGCAAGGGCAACCAGGGCTTCGGCAACGGCAACTTCCAGGCCCTGTTCGAGAGCATCGAGCTGGACCAGATCCGCCGTGGGGTGATCACGGTAGACGCCTGAGGGCCCACACCTCGTCCTTCGACAAGCTCAGGATGAGGTGTTTACTGCGATCGTTAGGGTAGCCCTCATCCTGAGCCTGTCGAAGGACGAGGGCGGCTCCGCTTGCGTCAAGATCCAAGGACCCAACCATGGACCTCCGCTACCAAACCGGCTTCGGCGCTCACTTCGCCACCGAGGCCGTGGCCGGCGCGCTGCCGGTGGGCCAGAACTCGCCGCAGCGCGTGCCGTTCGGGCTCTATGCCGAGCAGCTGTCCGGCACGGCCTTCACCGCCCCGCGCCACGAGAACAAGCGCAGCTGGCTCTACCGCCTGCGGCCCAGCGCCGGGCACGGGGCCTACCAGCCCTACGCCCAGAGCAAGCTGGCCAGCGGTCCGTTCGAAGGCCCGGTGACGCCCAACCGCCTGCGCTGGGACCCGATCGCCATTCCGGCCGAGCCCACCGACTTCGTCGACGGCCTGGTCACCCTGGCCGGCAATGGCGATGTCGCCACGCAAGCCGGTCTCGGCGTCCACGTCTATCTCGCCAACGTCTCGATGCAGAACCGGGTGTTCTACGACGCCGACGGCGAGCTCTTGATCGTACCGCAGCAGGGCGTGCTGACCCTGGTCACCGAGCTGGGCGTGCTGAAGGCCGGCCCCGGCCACATCGCGGTGATCCCGCGTGGCGTGCGGTTCCGGGTCGAGGTCGACGGTCCCTCGCGAGGCTATGTCTGCGAGAACTACGGCGCGGCGTTCAAGCTGCCGGACCTGGGGCCCATCGGCTCCAACGGCCTGGCCAATCCGCGCGACTTCGAGACGCCCGTGGCGGCGTTCGAGGACGTCGATGCGGCGACCCTGGTGATCCAGAAGTTCCAGGGCCAGCTGTGGGCCGCCGAATGGGATCACAGCCCGCTGGACGTGGTGGCCTGGCACGGCAACCTCGCGCCGTACCGCTACGACCTGTCGCGCTTCAACACGATCAACACGGTCAGCTTCGACCACCCCGATCCGTCGATCTTCACGGTCCTGACCTCGCCCAGCGAGATCCCGGGCACGGCCAATTGCGACTTCGTGATCTTCCCGCCGCGCTGGATGGTGGCCGAGCACACGTTTCGTCCGCCGTGGTTCCACCGCAACGTGATGAGCGAGTTCATGGGCCTGATCCACGGCGCCTATGACGCCAAGGCAGGCGGCTTCGTCCCCGGCGGCGCCAGCTTGCACAACTGCATGAGCGACCACGGCCCCGACGTGGCCAGCCACCAGAAGGCAACGGAAGCCCAGCTGGCCCCGCACAAGATCGACGGGACCATGGCCTTCATGTTCGAAAGCCGCTGGGTGATCCGGCCGACAAAGTTCGCGCTGGAGACTTCCGCGCTTCAGGGTGACTATGACGCGTGTTGGACGGGCTTCCCCAAGGCCCGCCTGCCTTAATCAGAACTGGGAAAGAGGAAGCGCTGATGAAGCTCGCGTCTCTCAAGGGCGGCCGTGACGGCCGGCTTGTGGTGGTCTCCAACGACCTGGCCTGGTTCACCGACGCCGGGACGATCGCGCCCACCTTGCAGGCCGCGCTGGACGACTGGCAGCGCTGCGGGGTGATGCTGGCGGGCCTGGCCGAGAGCCTCGAGCATGGCGGCGTGCCCAAGGAACGCTTCCACGAGCACGACGCCATGAGCCCGCTGCCGCGCGCGTTCCAGTGGGTCGACGGCTCGGCCTACGTCAACCACGTGCAGCTGGTGCGCCAGGCGCGCGGCGCCGAGATGCCCGAGACCTTCTGGACCGATCCCCTGATGTACCAGGGCGCGTCGGACGGCTTTCTGGCCCCGCGCGATCCGATCCCGCTGGCCGACGCCGCCTGGGGCTGCGACCTGGAAGGCGAAGTGGCGGTCATCGTCGACGACGTGCCGCTGGGCGCCAGCCGCGAGGAGGCCCTGGAGGCCATCCGCCTGGTCATGCTGTGCAACGACGTGTCCCTGCGCAACCTGATCCCGGGCGAGCTCGCCAAGGGTTTCGGCTTCGTGCAGTCCAAGCCGGCCAGCGCCTTCTCGCCGGTGGCGGTGTCGCCCGACGCGCTGGGTGACGCCTGGAAGGACGGCAAGCTGCACGGCGCCCTTCTGGTCGAGCTGGACGGCAAGGACTTCGGCCGCGCCGACGCCGGCGTCGACATGACCTTCGACTTCGGGACCCTGGTGGCCCACGCCGCCAAGACCCGAGCGCTCAGCGCCGGCACCATCGTCGGCTCGGGCACCGTGTCCAATCGTGGCGAGGACGGCGGTCCTGGCAAGCCGATCAGCGAAGGCGGCCTCGGCTACTCATGCCTGGCCGAACTGCGCACGGTCGAGACCATCCTGCACGGCGCGGCCAAGACGCCGTTCCTGCTGGGCGACGACACCATCCGCATCGAGATGAAGGACGCCAAGGGCCACTCGATCTTTGGCGCCATCGAACAGACGGTCGAGCGGGTTTGAGCGAAGAGGCCGTTGCTGTCGGGCGGATCTGGGAAACGCGCGCCGGGATCAATCTCGGCCCGCTGGACCTGATCGCCGACGGCAAGGCCAGGAATTACGTGCTGCAGATCGGCGACAAGCGTTTCCACGGCTTCGTGGTGCGCCGGGGCGAGGCGGTGTTCGGCTATGTCGATCGCTGCCCGCACGCCGGCCTGCCGCTGGCCCAGGAACTGGACCGCTACCTGACTCCTGACGGCGACCTGATCATGTGCTCCTGGCATGGGGCGGTGTTCACGGTGGAGGAGGGGACCTGCGTCGGCGGTCCCTGCGTGGGCGCGAGGCTGTCGCCATGGCCGGTCGAGGCGCGGGACGGACGGATCGTCACGGCCTGACAGTTAACCCTGTTTGGTCAGGCCTGCTTAAGGCTTGCGGACCAGATTGCCGACGCATCCCAGAGGACGTCACAGTGCAGATTTCCGCCTCCAGCGCCGCCCAGTACACGCCGCGTCCGGCCGCCGTTGCGACCGAGGCCGCCGCGCAGATCGTCGACCTGACGCAACTGGCGGTGGCCCAGACCAACGCCAAGGCGACCGCCTCGGCCGGCGCGGCCCTGGCCCAGACCACCGGTGAGCTGACCGGCACGCTGGTCAACATCTCAGCCTGATCCGCAGACCGCCCCGCCTCCCACGAGAGACGGGGCGAGCCTCCCAGTTCTAGAAGAGAATCCCCGTCTCGATCAGCGCGCGGGTTTGCGACTTCGCGTCGCCGCTGGCGCCCAGGCCGGCGCCGGGGGCGTAGTCGCTCAGCTTGATGTAGGCGACCTCGCCCCGGACGAAGAAGGCCCCCTTCTGGAAGGTCGGCGTCAGGGTCAGGGTGGTGGCCTTGCTGTCGGGCCCATACAGCAGGTTGGTCGAGCCGTTGCCGTCGGTGGAGATGTGCTCGGCGCGAGCCGCCAGCGAGAAGGTGTCGTTGAAGCTGTACTTGCCCAGCACCGCGACGCCGGTGGTCGAGGCCGACTCGGTGACGCCCAGCGACGGCATCTTGGGCACGCGCGTGTACTGGACGTAGGGCATGATCGTCAGCGGCCCGTTGGTGTGGGTCCAGATCAGGTTGTAGATCTCGGAGTTGTTCTGCAGCAGCGGCGTGGCCGAGGTGGAGACGTCGACCGCCTTGTCGAAATTGGCGCCGCCGGCGAAGGCGACCACGTTCTTGTCGTTGACGGCGTAGGACACCAGGGCCGAGCCCCAGCTGTACTTGTCCGAATAGAAGCCGTCATTCAGCGAGGCCGAGATGCTGAGTGGGCCGGCGGCGTAGTTCACCTGGACGCCGCGGTTGATCAGGTTCTCCTGGTTCCACAGCTGGCCACGGGTGATGTTGGCGTTCTGGAAGGTGAAGCTGTACTCGGCGCCGATCAGGGTCGGGAGCTTGCCGACCATGATCGAGACGTTCTCGCTGGGCACGAACTTCACGAACGCCTGCGACACCGTGCCGAAGGTGTTCTTGGTGTTGTCGGTCGCCTCGCCATAAGGCGCGCCCACGGTTGGGAACGAATAGGCGCCGAACTGGGCGAAGAACTGGATCGGCCCCTCGGTGGTCTGGACCATCACCTGGGCGTTCGAAATGTCGAGACGGGATTTGACGTCGCTGCCGGCCTTGCGGTTCTGCAGGTAGCCGATGCCGCTGATCGCGCCGGTGACATAGACATTGCCCAGCGGCCCCGCGTCGATCGAGGTCGGCTTGGGATTGGCGGCCAGGGGCCAGCTCATCGAGGGCGTGGTCATGGCCTGGGCGGAGGCGGCTTCAGCGCCGGCCAGGGCGAGCATCATGGCGGCGCTGGCGAGCGCGGCGGACTTGGCGAACTTCATTGGACATCCCCTTGGAAAGACGACCCCGTGGCCTTCCGGTCGAGCGGAAGGACGTGTCGACAGTCCAAAGGCTGAGACGTGAACTGATCCCGGCGAAGCATAGTGGCGGTTAAGCGCGCTGATCTTCGGGCGTTAGATCAAATATTGTGCTGCAATTGGCTCAATAGTTGATCATTTATACAGCAGAAAATGGAATATTTTCAATAATTGCTGGTTTGTATCGAAGTATGTCTTGAAGTTTGGGGTGGCCTTGGGTTCTGACGCCGCTTTCACCTCGAAAACCCTCTCTCTATGAGAGAGGGGTTTCCTGTGCCCCAGACAAAAGAACGGCCGCCTTCCAGGAGAAGAAGGCGGCCGAGTCATTGGGAGGAAACGCCCGAAAGGGCTGATTTCCATATAGACGTTTGAAATCGATCTGACAACGTTGTCACGAAATTAATTTCGCGTAACGGTGAAATCGGCTTCGAGGCGTTACTTCTTCCGCGCCGCCTGGGCTTCGATCTCGACCAGCATGCCGTCCTGCACCAGGGCGGTGATCTGGCTGGTGATGCGGGCGGGCTTGTTGGGCTGGGCTTCGGTGCCGAAGAAGGTCTTGTAGCCTTCCATCATGCCGGGGAAGTCCATCTTGCCGCCCTTGGCCGGATCGCCGACCAGCAGCACGCGCATCATGACGACGTCGGCGAGGGTCGCGCCCTGGCTCTTCAGGGCGGCCTCGATGCGGCCGATCACGCCCAGGGTCTGGGTCTTGGTGTCGCCGAACTTGGCGACGCCCGTGGCCTTGTCGTCGATCACCGGCGGGGTCATGCCCGAGACGTAGATGGTGTCATAGCCGGCCGGCACGGTGACGACGCTGGCGATCGGCGACTTGGGATCGCCGCCACGGACGATCTCTTGGGCATGGGCGGAGCCGGCGAGGGCGGCGAGGCCGACGGCGAGGGCGACGAGGCGTTTCATGGTGTTCTCCCTTGAGCAGTTCGAAGATCAGTGGGCCTGCAGGCCGCGCGCCTTGGCGCCGGCCTTGGCCGCGACGCGGGCGGCGGCGACGTCCTTGGGCGCGATGGCCGCGCCCTTGTTGCCCCACGAGCCCCGGACATAGGTCAGGATGGCCGAGAGGTCGGCGTCGGTCAGGTCGTCCTTGAAGGCGGGCATGCCGGCGCGCCCGTTCAGCACCGTGGTCGTCACCAGCCGGGCGTCGCCCTGCACCAGCGGCGAGCCGGCCAGGGCCGGGAAGGCGCCCTTGACGCCCTTGCCCGACACCTGGTGGCAGGCCGAGCAGTTGTCCATGTAGGCGGACTTGCCGTCGGCGGCGGCGATGGCCGGAGCGGCGAGGGCCGCGACGACGGACAGGGCGGCGAGACGATAAGCGAAGGTCATTCGTTTCCTCGAAAGCTTAGGCTTGCTGCACGCGGGCGTGGATCTTGGCGATCTGCTGCCAGGCCGACTCGATGGCGCCGGCCTGCCACCCGCCTAGGTAGCTCAAGTGTTCGCCGGCCAGGTAGAGGCGGCCGTCGGGCTCGCAGAGCACCGGATACGATTCCTTGCGCCCGTTCTCGCCCCACTCGGCCCAGCCGCCCAGATTGTACTCGGCCAGGTGCCAGCTGAAGGAGAAGGCGTTGTCGAAGTTCTCGGCATATTCCGGGAAGATCTTCTGGCCCGCCGCCACGGCGAAGGCCGCGCGCTCAGCCGGGGTCTTGGCGCTGATCCGCGCCGCCTCGCCGCCGAACGCGTAGTAGCCCAAGAGCACGCCCTTCTGCCCCTGCCAGCCGTAGGAGGGCAGGGTGATCGTGTTGATGCCGGGCAAGTCGTTATAGATGTGGCCGCCGTAGATGTGGTGCTTGTCCTCCCAGAAGCGGGACTTCATCTGCAGGCCGATCTTGTTGACCGGGGCGTAGGCCACGCCCTCCATCGCCGCCTTGAACGGGGCCGAGGCGTCCAGGTCGATCTGTTTCAGCACGCTGAGCGGGATGGTGCAGACGCAGTAGTCGGCGGTGACCTCGGTCGCCTTGCCGTCCGGACCCTTGTAGGCGACCGTCACGCCGGTGGGCGACTGCTTGATCTTCTCGACGACCGCGCCGTAGCGGATCATCGGCCCGACCTGCTTTTCGAAGGCCTTGGCGATCTGGTCCATGCCGCCGATCGGCTGCAGCATGGTGCGCTGCTGCTCGTAGCCGGTGACCGAGCTCAGGACCCGCCAGGCGTTGCTGTCCAGCACGTCCTTGAAGGCGTAGGGCGGCAGTTCCTTGCCGGGCCCGGGGCTGACGCCCGCGCCGGGATGGACCGAGAAGCCGCGCCCTTCGGTGCCCTTGTAGGCCAGGTCCTTGGACAGGCGGCCTTCGTTGACCAGGTAGGCGACGAAGCGTTCCTTATCCAGGCCCGACAGGGGCGCGTCCAGCTGACCCTGGCTGGCGGCCTTGGCGACCAGTTCGGCGGTGTAGCCGCGGATGTCGGCGGCGATCTCGCCCTTGCGCACGGGCTTGCCGGCCAGCGGGCCGCCGCCCTTCTCGAAATAGACGTAACTGGCGTCGTTGTCGTTGACGAAGCTCTCCAGCGGCACGCCGAACAGCTTGGTGTAATGCAGGGTCGAGCGGTGGTGGTACGGGATCCGCCACGGGCCGTGGTTGATGTACTGGCCCTCGTCGAACTCGCAGGTCTGTTCGTGGCCGATCAGGTCGGTGTGCTTGAAGCCCTTGCGCGCCGTCTGGCAGCGACCGCCGGCATAGGAGCGGGCTTCCAGCACCTGCACCTGATAGCCGGCCTTGGACAGTTCGTAGGCGGCGGTCATGCCCGCCAGGCCCGCGCCCAGCACGATGACCTTGGCGCCCTTGGCCCCGCCGCTCAGCTCGGGCGGCAGCTCGGTGGCCGAGGCCTGGGAGAAGCCCAGGGCCTCCATGCCCGACAGCACCAGCGACATGCCGCCGACCGCGGCCAGGCTTTCGAAAAACCGACGGCGCGTCAGTACGCCACCCGCCGAAGACGCGTCCAATCCACTCATGACATCCCCGCCTTGTCTCCGGCGTGATCACGTCACGCCGGCTTGGGCAGCATCTCGAAATTGTGGCCTTCGCGGCGCAATGCAATTCGGGTCCGCCCCGGTTCTGACATGTTAGAAGCCTCGCCATTGGGCGCCGCGCGCTGGCTTTGAGCGATCGGTGGGCGACCCGAAAATAGTGCTCGAAGGAAGCATGATGGACTCGACTCTGACCCTGCGCCTGGCCCGCCCCGACGACATGCCGGCGCTGTCGGCCCTGATGGACCGCGCGATCGGCGAGCTGCTGCAGGCCTTCCTGCCGCCGGAAGGGGTGAAGGCCTCGTTCGAGATCATGGGCCTGGACACGCAGCTGATCGCCGACGGCACCTATTTCGTGGTCGAGGATGCGGGCGAGATCGCCGGCTGCGGCGGCTGGAGCCGGCGCGCCACCCTGTTCGGCGGCGACCACTCGGCGGGGCGCGACGCGGCGATGCTGGATCCGAAGGTCGACGCGGCGCGGGTGCGGGCGATGTACACCCACCCCGACCACACCCGCAAAGGCGTCGGCCGCGTCGTGCTGGACGCCTGCGAAGCCGCCGCTCGCGCCGAGGGCTTCGCCCGCGTCGAGATGGCCGCGACCATGGGCGGCGTCCCGCTCTATCGCGCTTGCGGCTACCACGACATCGAGCCGTTCGAGGCGGTGACCTCGACCGGCTATCGCGTGCCGCTGATCCGGATGGGCAAGGCGCTTTAGCTCTCAGGCTAAAGTAAGCCGCGTTGCTTGCTGAGCTTCACCCAGGCGATCGCCAGGCGTTCGTAGTCTGGATACTGGATCCGATCGGGATCCAACCTTGCGTCGCGGGCCAGTTCTGGCAGGGCCATGACGAACTGGTCATAGCATCGCTATCAAGCGATAGCTTGAACACCCACGATTTTCGGTCGCGCAAAAAGCAAAAGGGGCGGACCTCGCGGCCCGCCCCTTCGCATTTCAGTCCGGAGTCTGGCCCTAGAAGGCGTAGCTCAGGCGGCCGTAGTAGTAGCCGCCGTTGATGCCGTACGGCGAGAAGCCGGGGTACTGGGTCACGCAGCCGCCGCCCGAAGCGATACAGGCGGTCTGGAACGCGGACGAGAACTTGTCCGGATACTTGTTGAACGCGTTGTTGGCCCCGATGGCGGCGGTGACGCCCTTCAGGAACTTGTAGGACAGCTCGACGTCGGTGATCGCCGCGGCGCTGGCCACGGTGTTCAGCAGCGGGCCGGTGCCGGGATCCGACAGGGCCTCGGCCTTGCCGTAGAAGGTCTCGGTCAGCGACAGCGTCACCTTGCCGAAGCTGTAGAGGCCGTTCAGGCCGATCTTGTACTTCGGCGCGGCCTTCTCGAGCAGCGAGGCGGCGTTGCCGGCGAACAGGACCTGACCGCTCGGGAAGGCGGCGCTGGTGGTCGCCAGGGCGGCCGGCGGCGACTTGACCTTGGTGATCTTGGTCTTGTTGAAGTTGCCGCTCAGCGTCCAGTCGATGCGGCCCGCGTCGCCCAGGTCGGTCGGGTACGAGACCACGAAGTCCAGGCCGCGCGTGCGGGTGTCCAGGCCGTTCGAGAAGATGTTGATGCCGGTGCTGGCCACCGTGCTGTCCAGCACGTTGCCGTTGGCGGCGATCGCGGCGTTGACGTTGCTGTTGACCACCACGCCGTTGCGCAGGCCGTAGACCGAGCTGGAGCCGAAGATCCGGTCCTTCAGATTGATCTGATAGACGTCGATCGTGGCCGTCATCTTCGGGATCGGGTGCGCCACGATGCCCAGGCTGTAGTTCTTCGACTTCTCCGGCTTCAGGGCGTCGATGCCCAGCAGGCGGGCGGCCGGCGAGTTCGGGGCCAGCTGCACGAAGGCGCTGGTCGGCGACACGTTGGTGGCCGAGTAGAAAGACTCCGCCAGGGTCGGGGCGCGGAAGCCGGTCGAGACGGTGCCGCGGACGGCGAACATCTCGTTGAAGTCGTAGCGGCTGGTCAGCTTGGCGACCGTGGTGTCGCCAAAGTCGCTGAACTTCTCGTAGCGGACGGCCGCGTCGATCTTCCAGGCCTCAACCGGGGTGGCCGCGACGTCGCCGTACAGGGCCCAGCTGGTGCGGCTGTGGCCGCCGGCGTCGGTCTTCTGGAAGCCCGGATACGACTGCGAGCCTTCCTTGTAGGTCGAGGCCGCGTCGCCCGCGCCGATGCGGTAGGTGTCACGGCGCTGCTCGTAGCCGACGGCGACGTCCAGCGGATTGGCCAGGCCGACGTCGAAGCCGCGACGCAGATCCAGGTTGTTGGTCCACTGGGTCGTGCGCCAGGCGCCGGCGTGGAACGAGGTGGGCGAGAAGCCCTTGGTCGTCAGGGTGGAGGTGTCGACATAGAGGCTGGCGTTGGCCGAGTCCTCGACGCGCACCTCGATGTCGTCCTTGCCGTAGGTCGACGACAGGTCGACGTCCCAGCCGACCACCTTGCCCGACAGGCCCAAGGTCAGGGCGTAGTCGTCCTCGATGATGCGCTCGCGGGGCGAGAAGCCCAGCGGGAAGGGCCGGTCGGCCGCGCCCATCTTGCCCTGGATGCGGTTGTAGCGGCGGTAGTTCTCGTAGGCCGAGGCATCCTTGTGGCCCAGGGTGCCGAACGAATAGAGCTCGAAGTCGGCGGGCAGCTCGACGCCGGCGTTGAAGGCCAGGTTCTGCAGCCGGTATTCGGCGTCGCCCGAGATCAGGTTCAGGTTCGGATAGCCCGGGATCTTGCTCTCGACGGCGTTGTTGGCGGCCGAGTAGCCCGGGCTGGCCGGGTTGACGACGCGCTGGTCGGCGAGGCCGCGGTTCGAGAAGCCGTGGTACTTGGCCTCGACCGTGACGTTCAGATAGCTGTTTTCGGTCGGGGCCATGCCGACATTGACCGACGCGCCGGCCGTCTTGCCGCCGCCGTCGATATATTCGCCGCCCGTGGCCGATATCGAGCCGCCCGACGGGTTCTTCTTCAGGATGATGTTGACGACGCCGGCGATGGCGTCAGTGCCGTACTGGGCCGCGGCGCCGTCGGTCAGCACCTCGATGCGGCCGATGCCGGCCATCGGGATGAAGGCGAGGTCGGCGGCGGCGGCGCCTTGGTAGACGCCCGAAAGAACCGCCAGGTTGCCGGTGGTGTGGCGGCGCTTGCCGTTGACCAGCACCAGGGCCTGGTTGGGAGAGAGGCCGCGCAGGCGGGCCGAAAGGGTCAGGTTGGCGGTGTCGCCGCCAAAGGCCTGGGCGTTGAACGACGGGACCAGATTGGCCAGGCCGAGGCGCAGGTCGACCGCGCCGGTGCGTTCCAGCGTGCTGGTGTCGACGACTTGGACGGGGGCGGGGCTGTCGATGACACGCAGGCCAGTCTGGCGCGTGCCCGTGACGATGACGACGTCGATTTCGTTCTGATCAGCCGGCGCATCAGGTGCGGCGGCGAACGCTTGTACAGAGTATCCTAGAGTAATAGATAGCGCGGAGATACCCGCCAGAAGGGCAGGTTTAAAACGCCGAGTCATTAGTAACCCCCTCATTGTGTTTATTGACGCGTAATGATTCCCTTCTCCATGGCGTTTTTCTCCCGACGATTATGATTTTTGACATTCACGCAAAAAATCATCGGATACTCCCCCGATGAATTCATGGGGAGGCAGGTTTCGGCGTTCGGCAATGGGAGGCCGTCCGGAAACGGTCACAACCGCGCCGGCGCCTCAATGGCGCCGTTTTGCGCGGCGGCGGTTCTCGGATTTTAGGCAGTTGGGTATGCGTGCTTTGCGCGCTTAGGGCGCAAAGGGGCCAAGTCTCACGCCACGAGGCGCATCGGCGGGGCCATTTCGTCCGTGTCTTCCGTCTCGAACAGGTCGAACGCGTCTTCCCAGGCCTCGAGGCGAGAATCGCGCAGTTCGGCGTCGTCGGTGATGCGGACGATCTGGTCCTCGCGGTCGTTCCACACCAGGCCGATGTCGGTGACCCGCTCCACGTCGCGGCCCAGCAGCAGGAACATGTCGGCCTTGGCCGCACGCTCGTGGCTGATGCGGCGCAGGGTGCGGCCGTTGCCCATTTCGCGATGGATGTCGGCGAAGTCGAGCACGGCCGAGATCAGGGCCTGGTTGACGGGGGCGGTCGCCCAGGGGCTGCAAGTAAAGCGCGACATTGGCTTCTCCAGTCTCGACATCCGCAGAATGTGCGGGCATTGCGACAGAAACGGTCGTAAGCTGTACGTCTGTTTGGGGAACGCATGAGACACGAGAAAGCTACGCGCCTGCTGGACCTGGCCCGGATGCTGGCCGGTTCGGCCGAGGGCCTGACCCTGGACGAGATGGCCCAGAACCTGGATGTCGGCCGCCGCACCGCCGAGCGGATGCGCGACGCCGTCTGGGCGGCCTTCCCGCAGATGGAGGCGATCGACGACCCGCCGACCAAACGCTTCCGCATCCCGTCGGGCCTGGACGGCGTCTTCCAGACCCCCACCGCCGAGGAGCTGGCGGCCCTGCGCACGGCGGCGGACAGCTACAAGGCCTCGGGCGCCGAGGCGCGATCGGCGTCGCTCTATTCCCTGGAGGGCAAGCTGCTGTCGGCCCTGCGTGGCGCGGCGCGGCGCAAGGTGGCCCCGGACGTCGAGGCCCTGGTCCAGGCCGAGACCATCGCCGTCCACGCCGGCCCGCGCCCGTTCGAGGACCAGGCCCTGCTGACGGCCATCCGCACGGCGATCAAGGGGCTGTCGGCCCTGTCGTTCCGCTATGAGGGCGGCAGCACGCCGGGCCGCACGCGGGAAGTGACGCCGCTGGGTGTCCTGTTCGGCCGCAGCAACTATCTGGTGGCGTCGGAAGGCGCCGGCGGGCCGCGCTCCTGGCGCCTGGACCGGATGAGCGACCTGAAGGTGCTGGACCGGCCCGCGCCGCCGCCCGAGGACTTCTCGCTGCAGGCCTTCGCCGACGAGAGCTTCGGCATCTATCACGACGAGATCCAGGACGTGGTGCTGCGCATCCATCCGCGCCGCGCCGAGGACGCCCTGCGCTGGCGCTTCCACGCCACCCAGAAGGTGATCAAGCAAGAGGACGGCTCGGTGACCGTGACCTTCCGGGCCGGCGGCATGCGCGAGCTGTCCTGGCACCTGTTCACCTGGGGCGGCGATATCGAGATCGTCGGGCCGCAGGTCCTCAAGGACATGATGGTCCAGGAGCTTCGCGAGGCTGGTCGCGCCCACGGGGCGTGGTAGGGACGCAGCATGAACTACCGCCACGCCTTCCACGCCGGCAACTTCGCCGACCTGCACAAGCACGCGATCCTGCTGGCCATGCTGTCGGCCTTGCAGGACCAGAGCGACGCCGTCTCGGTGATCGACACCCATGCGGGGGCGGGCGGCTACGACCTTTCGGGCGAGATGTCCCGTCGCTCGGGCGAGGCCCAGGCGGGGATCTTCCGGCTCAAGGCCGCGACCGATGCGCCGGTGGTGTTCGCGCCGCTGCTGAAGGCGGTGGCCGACATGAATGGTGGGCAGGAAGGGGACCTCTATCCGGGCTCGCCGCTGCTGATGGCCCGCGCCCTGCGCAAGGCCGACCGCTACGCCGGCTGCGAGCTGCGGCCCGACGACGCCCAGCTGCTGCGCAAGACCCTGGCGCCCTATGCCAACGCCCAGGCCCTGGAGGCCGACGGTTACGCCACCGCCGTGCAGCAGGCTGGCAAGGGTCGCGCCTTCGTCGTCATCGATCCGCCGTTCGAGCGGCCCGACGACTACAAGCAGATCGTCGCGTCCACGCGCGCCGTCCTGAGCCGCGCCCGTGACGCCACCTTCGCCATCTGGCTCCCGATCAAGGACCTGGAGACCTTCGACGCCTTCCTGCGGACGATGGAAACCGTCACAGGGGATCTGCTAGTGGCCGAGCTCCGCCTCCGCCCTCTCACGGATCCTATGAAGATGAACGGCTGCGCGATGGTGATGATCGGCGCGCCAGCCTCGGTCGACGAGGCGGCGGCGCAGGCCGGTGACTGGATCGCCGCGCATCTGGGCGACAAGGGCGGCCGTTCGCGCGTCTGGCGCACGTGACCAAGACCCCGCCGACCCTGGCCCAGGCCCTGCCGGTCTGGCTGAAGATCGGGTTGCTGGGCTTTGGCGGTCCGGCCGGCCAGATCGCGCTCCTGCACAAGGAAGTGGTCGAGCAGCGCGACTGGATCGACGACGACGAATTCGCGCGGGCCTTGAGCTTCTGCATGCTGCTGCCCGGGCCCGAGGCCCAGCAGCTGGCCACCTGGCTGGGCTGGCGGCTGCACGGGATCCGCGGCGGCGTCGCGGCCGGCCTGCTGTTCGTGCTGCCGGGCCTGGCGGTGATGCTGGGCCTGTCGGCGCTCTATGTCGCCCACGGTCGTTCGGACTGGGCCGGGCCGGTGCTGCTGGGCCTGAAGGCGGCGGTGGTCGCCCTGGTCCTGCAGGCCGTGCTGAAGATCGGCAAGCGGGCGATCAAGGACCGGCTTGCGGCCTTTGTCTGCGGCGCGGCCTTCATGGCCTTGGCCTTCACCACCGTGCCGTTCCCGCTAGTCATCCTGGCCGCTGGCGTTCTGGGCTGGGTGACGGCGAAGGATACAGGGCAGAAGGTCCCTCCCGGCAAGCCGCTGAAGGGGCAGGGCAAGACCGCCCTGGCGTGCCTGGCCTTGTGGCTGGCCCCGATCGCTCTGGCCTGGATCGTCGCGCCGGGCTCGACCCTGGCCTGGATGGGCCTGTCGTTCGGCGGGCTGGCGGCGATCAGCTTTGGCGGCGCCTATGCGGCCCTGGCCTATATCGGTCAGGCGGCGGCGGGGTTCGGCTGGCTGACGGCGGCCCAGATGCTGGACGGCCTGGGCCTGGCCGAGACCACGCCCGGTCCGCTGATCCTGGTCTTCGTCTTCGTCGGCTTCGTCGGCGCCTTCCAGACCGCGCCGGTCGAGTGGGCCTGGGCGCTGGGCGTGCTGGGCGGACTGATGGCGGCCTGGGTGACCTTCGCCCCGTCGTTCCTGTGGATCTTCGCCGGCGGGCCCTTGTTCGAGCGCTGGGGTCGCGCGCCCAAGCCCTCGCGGGCCCTGGCCCTGATCTCGGCCGCCTCGGTGGGGGTGATCGGCCAGCTGGCGCTGTGGTTCGCCATCCATCTGTTCTTCCGCAGCGGCCAGACGATGGAGGTCGCGGGGCTGGTGAAGGTCATGCTGCCGGACGTGGCCAGCCTGAACTATGGGGCGCTGGGCCTGACGGTGTTGGCCCTGATGCTGGTCTTCGCCACGCGCCTGCCGATGCTGGCCATGATCGCGGTCCTGGTGGGCGCGGGGCTGCTGCTGAAGGCCGTCGGACTAAGTTGACCTAAGGTCAGCATTTTTGCGGTTGCGAACGCATTTTCCGTGTTATGTTGCAGCGCAATAGATCGCCGGCGCTGGAGCAATTCCCCATGGTTTCGATCTTCTCTTTCCTGCCTGAATACCAGACCGACAAGGTCGAGCCCGAGGCCGCGCCGCACCTGGCGATCGGCGCGGTTTCGCCGCTGTGGCTGATGTTCGGCGGCGCGGCCATGGCCGGCGCCTCCTACTGGTGGTGGACCAATCGCTGGCGCGAGGCCGTGAACCTCGAGGCGCTGATGGCCCTGGCGCCAGAGCCTGTCTCGCCGCCGGTCGAGAGCGTGGCCGTGCTGGACGCCGCGCCGCCGCCCATCGCCGAGCCGGTCATCGAAGCCGTGACCCTGGTCGCCGAGACGACCGAGACCGTCCTGGACGCGACCCAGGAGATCGTCGAGGCCGCCGCCGAGCCGGTGGTCGAAGCGGTGGTCGCCGCCAATGAAGACATCGCCAAGGCGGTGGTCGAACCGGTCGTCGAGGCCGAGCCGATCGTGGCTGAAGCCGTCGCGGCCGTGGCCGAGGCTCCGGTCGAAGTCGCCGAAGTCGCCGCTCCGGTCGTGGAAGCGATCGCTGAAACCGCCGAGGCCGCCGTCGACGACCTGACCCGCCTGGTCGGCGTCGGTCCCAAGCTGGCCGCCTCGCTGGCCGAGCTGGGCGTGACCCAGTTCAGCCAGATCGCCGCCTGGACGCCGGACGAGCTGGCCTCGTACGACTCGCTGCTGAATCTGAAGGGCCGCGCCGAGCGCGACGCCTGGGTCGCCCAGGCCCAGCGGCTGCTGCCCGCCGGGATCTAAAAACTACAAAAACCGGGATTTTTGGAAGGCCGCCGATTCCTCGGCGGCCTTTTTTGTGCCGAGATAACGACACTTTCCGTGCGCGTAAGGCGTTCAAAAGGTGTCGAAATGCCCCGCTCAACGACAGAAGTGCGTGCGGGATGCCACAGTTCGCCCAAAATGCGACAATTCGGCGACGCCGAGATTGCGCGAGTTTAATGAAGCGGCTTGGTTGAGCGCAGCGGTAGTTCGTCGCGCCAAGGGGGCTTGGTGGGGGGCGTGCCGCCAGTTCCGCAATCAAGGGCGAAAATCCTCAAATGCTCACCCACCGCAGACATCTTCTGGCCTCGACGTTTATCGCGGGCCTCGCGGTTAGCGTCGCGCTGCCGGCCATGGCTCAAACGGCCGCTCCGCTTCAGACGACCGAAGACAAGGCCGACAGCGCCGAAGTCGAAGCCGTCGTCGTCACCGGCTCGCGCATCAAGCGCAACGAATTCAACAGCCCGGACCCCGTCCAGGTCATCACGGCCGACCAAGGTCGCCTGAAGGGGATCGGCAACACGGCTCAGCTGCTGCAGTCCTCGACGATCGCGTCGGGCTCGCCGCAGATCACGGCCGCCGTCTCGAGCGCCTTCGTCACCGACGGCGGCCCGGGTTCGGAAACCATCTCGCTGCGCGGCCTCGGAGCCAACCGCACCCTGGTCCTGCTGAACGGCCGTCGCGCCGGTCCGGCCGGCGTGCGCGGCGGCGTGTCGGCGTTCGACCTGAACGTCCTGCCCGTGGCCGCCATCGACCGCGTCGAAATCCTGAAGGACGGCGCCTCGTCGGTCTACGGCTCGGACGCCGTGGCCGGGGTCGTCAACATCATCACCAAGCGCGGCCAGGACGGCTTCACTGTCGACGCCTTCGCCAGCCAGCCGCAACGTCACGGCGGCCAGGAGTTCCGCACCAGCGTCGGCTACGGCAAGACGTTCTCGCGCGGCTTCTTCAACATCACCTACGACTACGCCAAGAAGGCCGAGCAATCGAACGGCCAGCGCGCGTGGACCAACTGCGGCCAGTCGTACATCTTCGACGCCAACGGCAAGCGCAAGGACACCATCGACCCGCGCACGGGCCAGACCCAGTGCCGCGACCTGCTGTACGATCAAGTCTGGCTGTACACGCTGAACTTCGAGGGCCGCGACGGCAAGCTGCAGTACGACTACGGCAACAACCTAAGCAAATACATCTCGCAGTATCCGGCGGGTAAGGCCGGCGACTATCCGGGCGTGCCCCCCGGCTGGTTCGTGGTCGGCGACAGCCTGGACCCGGCCAACCCGGACATGGGCGTGCTGGACTACAACAGCCCCTATAACCTGGCCAGCTCGCTGACCCCGCGCACCGAGCGCAACACGGTGTTCGCCCAGGCCTCGTTCGACGTGAACGACCACGTCGAAGCCTATGGCGAAGTGTTGCTGAACCGCCGCGCGTCCAAGACCAACGGCTATCGCCAGATCTGGACCTACCTCTATACCGAAGACTACGGCGACCCCTTCAGCGCCGGCTTCACGGGCGACTACATCCTCAGCCCGACCATCGTCACGCCGCTGGCCCGCGCCGGCCAGAAGGTCGACTACCAGCGCTACGTCGGTGGCCTGCGTGGCGACTTCGGCGCCAACTTCCTGAAGGGCTGGGACTGGGACGTCTTCGCTCAGTACAGCCACAACAAGGGCCTGTACTCGCAGGACGTCGTCCTGGGCGACGCCCTCAACAGCGCCGACGGCCGCAGCGACTTCGGCTCGTTCGGCATCGGCAAGGCCAACTCGATCCCGCGTCCCACCGCCTCGTGCGTCGGCTACACCACGCCGATCAGCAAGCGCGCCTGCGTGGACGTGAACTGGATGTCGCCCGACTTCCTGGCCGGCAAGTACACGCCCGAAGAGCAGGCCTTCCTGTTCGACACCGAAACCGGCAAGACCATCTACAAGCAGCTGGCCATCGAAGGTTCGGTCTCGGGCGACCTGTTCAAGCTCCCGGCCGGCACGGTCGGCGCCGCCTTCGGCGTCGCCTATCGCAAGGACGAGATCAACGACACCCCCGGCGCGATCACCCGGGCCGGCAACATCTGGGGTTCCTCGACCTCGGGCATCACCGCCGGCAAGGACACGACCAAGGAAATCTACGGCGAACTGAGCGTTCCGCTGGTCAAGAACGTGCCGTTCATCCAGTCCCTGGATCTGTCGCTGTCGGGCCGCTACACCGACGTCGACAGCTACGGCAGCGACCAGACCTACAAGGTCGGCGTGAACTGGCAGATCCTCCCGTCGGTGCGCGTGCGCGCCACGCGGGGCACCTCGTTCCGCGCCCCGGCGCTGTTCGAGCTGTACAAGAACGCCGAGACCGGTTTCGTCTCGCAACGTAACCTCGATCCCTGCATCCGCTGGCAGGCGGCGCTGACGGCCGGCACCCTGCCGCAGTACGTCGCCGACAACTGCCGCGCCGCCGGCATCCCCGGCGCCTACACCGGCGCGGGCGCTCAGGCGACCGTGACCTCGGGCGGCGGCGCTGGCGCTCTGGACGCCGAAACCTCGAAGGCCACGACCTACGGCGTGATCTGGACGCCGAAGTTCGCCGACCTGAAGGTGGCGGTCGACTACTTCGACATCCGCGTGAACAACGAAATCACCCAGCTGGGCGCGGCCCGGATCGTCAACGGCTGCTACCGGTCGCTGAGCTTCCCGACCGACAAGCTGTGCTCGCTGTTCAAGCGCGGCCCGTCGAACCTGATCACCACGGTGACCGACAACTACCTGAACATCGCCACCCAGGCGAACAAGGGCCTGGATCTGACCGTGAACTACGGCCAGGACCTGCCCTGGGACGTCCGCCTGGATCTGGAGCTGCAGTCGACCTGGCAGTTCAAGGACACCACGGCCCTGTTCGCCGACACCGTCGTCGACAGCAACGGCTTCGTGGGCGATCCGGACTGGACCGGCCAGCTGAACTTCCGCTTCACCAAGGGCGACTGGGCCGCTCTGTGGGGCATCGACATGGTCGGCAAGGCGTCTGACGCCGAAGACTATGCCGACGTCAACACGGCCAAGACCACGTTCTACAAGATCCACACCGAGTTCACGGCGTACCACAGCCTCTCGCTGCAGAAGAAGTTCGAGGACTTCACCCTGCTGGGCGGCGTGGCCAACCTGTTTGATGAGGCTCCGCCGCAAGTCAGCCAGAACGCCGGCAACTACAACATGGTCGGCCGCTCGGTGCTCGCCTCGCAGTACGACTACATCGGTCGTCGTCTGTTCGTGAGCTTCCAAGCGAAGTTCTAACCCTGGTGCGGGCCGCGAACGTCGAGAGGCGTTTCGCGGTCCGCCGCCAAGGTCTAGTCTCGAGGGCGGCGGAGCGATCCGCCGCCTTTTCTTTTTGAGTCTACGGAAAGCGCTTTCGTGAACGCCATCATCCGCGGCAAGCCCGACAATCTGGACGAGCTGGGCCAGCGCTTCGAACGCGCCCGCCTGACCCAGCCGGTCTTCCTCAACAGCGTGCCCAAGGCCGGCACCCACCTGATCCGCAACATCCTGCGGATGTTCGTCGCCCCCGAGCAGCATTGGCCGCGCGAGTACATCCAGCACGCCCTGCTGGCGCGCAGCCGCGACGCCTTCGATCCCAAGGCCGCGATGATCAGCTGGGGGCACATGCTGTTCTCGGACGAGTCCGCCGTGGCCCTGCGCGACGTGCGCCACATCGTGCTGGTCCGCGACCCCTATGACTGGGTGCTGGCGCGGGCCCGCTTCTACCTGTCGGACGAATTCCTGGGGAACCTGAACCACATCAAGGACGGCGGGGCCGCGATCGAGGACGTCATCATGATGATGATCCTGGGCGCCCACGGCCGCGTGCCGGATCTGCGCGACATCTTCAGCATGAACGCCGTGGCCTGGATGGGCTCCAGCGCGGTGATCGTCCGCTACGAGGACATCGTCACCAACCTCAAGGACCTGGGCTCCAAGCGGGCCGAGGCCTTCTTCCGCCAGCTGTTGGCCGATTGCGGCATCGACCTGCCCGCCGACTGGCGCGAACGCGTCGAGGTCGGCGCCGACCCGCGCGAGAGCCGCACCGCCCGCGAGAACCTGCAGGTCACGGTCGAGGTGCCCAAGGTGCTGTCCGACGTCCACAAGCGGGTCGTCGACTTCCAGGTTCCGGGGCTGCGGGCGCTGCTGGGTTACGCCTGAGCATGCCCGGCAACGCCGAACTGTGGGCGCTGTGGAAGCGGCTGAAGAGCCTGTTCCCCATGTGGTCGCTGCTGCCGTCCACCTTCAACACGCCCGGCGCCTGGGGCTATTGGGGTGTCGATTTCGTCAGCGGCTTTCGCCGGAATCCCTCGACGATCAAGGCGTTCGAACTGCTGGAAGGCGTCGACGACGCCCTGTTCGACGCCCTGTCCGCCCTGGCCAGCCTGAACGCCCGCCGCCAGGACCAGATGCTGCGGGCGGTGATCATCGGCTACCTGACCATCCCGCTGTCGATCATGGCGCTGCTGGCCGAACTGGCCGGCGACAGCGTGATGAGCTTCATCCGGGGCAATCTGAACATGGTCATCATCGGCGTCGGGACCGCGACCCTGGGGCCGCTGATGTACCTGATGAGCCACTGGCGCTCACGCCAGATCGTCAGCGTGCTGGACCTGATCCGCATCGAACGCGGCCAGGCCCCGTTCACGGCGCTGGAGTTGCGGGAGGAGTAGGGGCTGACGGGGATTGAGCGCGCTCTATCCTCGGAGTTCGCGAGATCGAACACAACGAAATCAACCGCTTGTCGATTTTACGCAGTCCTGAATGATCCGCGTTCAGAACCGCCGCACAATCATAGCCATCCCCGTCGCGGGGGAGGGCGTTTGGATCCGGCCCAAGACGGCGGCGGGGGTAGGTTGAGCGGGGCCGCTGGCGGTTCCCGAGCGGTTTCGTCAGGTTGCGTGGATTACTCTTTAGGATCGCACGCGAGTGACGGGTCGTCCGGGGCCAAAGCCGACAGCGGAGCGACAGGGCGGTGATCGTATAAACCGCCTATCGTGGATCGTCGGGGTCGAGACGGATGTAGCCGATCGACTTGGTCCGCGCCCGTCCGGGGGCTAGTGGGGACCCGAGCTGAAAGACGCTCACGCCTCCCATCCTCACGGGCAAGAACAGCCTGGCGGAGCGGACAGCGAGCCGAAACACAACAAACCTTACGGTCTCCGGGTTCGCCCGGCCGCTCCGTCGCCTCCCCACACACCTTCAGCGGCTGGCCGCGTGAGGTGGCGGCTTTGCGCCCCCTCCGTCACGCTGCGTATCCGCAGCGCGCCACCTCCCCCGCAAGCGGGGCAGGAGAAGAGCCGCTTCCTCCTCCCTTGCGAAGCGGGGGAGGTGGATCGGCGCCGATAGGCGACGAGACGGAGGGGGCGTCAGTCGCGCCGCCGCTCCATCACCACGATCGGAGAGCCCTTGTAGGTCGCATGCGTCTTCAGGATGAAACCCACCTTCGTCGCCAGGGCCAGCGACGCGCCGTTGTCGGCGTCGATGATGCAGGGCACGACCGGCGGGGCCAGGGCCTCGTCGATCCAGGCCAGGCCCGCGCGGACCGCCTCGGTTCCGAAGCCATGGCCGTGGGCCCAGGCCGCCAGCACCCAGCCCATCTCCGGCAGGTCGTACAGGCTGGGGGCCAGTTCGCGGCGCAGGTCGGCGAAACCGACCTCGCCGACATAACGTCCGGTCGAGGTCTCGCGCACCGCCCAGTAGCCGAAGCCCAGCAGTTCCCACAGGCCGCGGGCGCGCATCAGGCGGGTCCAGCTTTCCTCTTCGGTGAAGGCGCGGCCGCCGACATGGCGGACCACCACCGGGTCGGCCCACATGGCCTTGCTGTCCTCGAAGTCAGACAGCTGAGGCGCGCTGAGCGTGAGGCGGGTGGTGGTCAGGGTCGGGACGGGCATGAGACTCGGCGTTTGCGGCGAAGACGCCGTGCAAGCTACACCGGCTCCACGACCTGGAAAGAGCCCATGACCTCGCCCGCTGACGCCATCGCCGCCCGCCGCAAGCTGACCAACAAGCTGATCGCCGCCAAGGACGCCGCGCGCCTGCGGCCGTTCTTCGATCCGCGCATGACCCTGATCGCCGGCGACGGCTCGCTGCTGCTGGGCGCCGAGGACGTGCTGGCGGCCTTCGCCAGCCAGTTCGCCGACCGGGACTTCATCGCCTATGTCCGCACGACCGAGCAGATCGACCTGGACGCGGACGGCAATCGCGCCGCCGAGCGCGGTCGCTGGGTCGGCCTGTCGAAGGACGCGGCCGAGCAGTCGGGGACCTATCTGGCCACCTGGAAGAAGGTCACGGGCCAGTGGGTGATCGAGAACGAGCTGTTCGTGACGCTGGCCTGATCGGTGTGACCGCAATCATCGCTGGATTTCGCCGGATGACTCGGAATTAATTTCGCCAAACTCGGGCAAGGGCCTACGCCTTCGCCCTCGAATTAGGGTCCTGGGAGGGAAAGCCTTGCTCAATCGTCGCCATATGATGTTCGCCACCGCCGCCGCGGGGTTCGCCGCCACCGGCGGTCTGCCGACCCTGGCCCTGGCCCGCGAGGGTGAAGTCGCCAAGCTGAACGCCCTGTTCGACGACATCATGGCCAAGCAGCTGCGCCAGTCGCCCGAGACGGCCACCAGCCTCGGTCTCGACAGCGGCGACCTGGCCTGGACCAAGGACCTGCTCAGCGACCGCTCGGCCGCCGCCATCGAGGCCGGCAAGGTGCAGACCGCCAAGCAACTGGCCGACCTGCGGGCCATCGACCGTCGCGCCCTGAAGGGCATGGATGCGGCCAACTACGACACCGTCGAGTTCGTCCTCCAGGTCCAGGACGAGGGCAACAAGCAGTTCAGCTACGGCGGCGGTGGTTCGGGCGCACCCTACGTGCTCAGCCAACTGACCGGCAGCTACCAGCAGATGCCCGACTTCCTGGACACCCAGCACAGCATCGAGACCAAGGCCGACGCCGACGCCTACCTGTCGCGGATGGAGGGCTTCGCCCGCCTGATGGATCAGGAAACCGCCATCGCCAAGCAGGACATGGCCGACGGCGTGATCCCGCCGGACTTCGTCATCGACAAGACCCTGATCCAGATGAAGGCCTTCGCCGACACGCCTACGGCCGACGCGCCGCTGGTCAAGTCGATCGCCCGCCGGACCAAGGACAAGAACATCGCCGGCGACTGGGCCGGTGAAGCCTCCAAGATCTACGAAGGCTCGGTGCTGCCGGCCCTGAAGCGCCAGATCGCGCTGATGGAATGGGCGCGTCCCAAGGCCGTGCACGACGCCGGCTGCTGGCGCCTGAAGGACGGCGGCGCCTACTACGCCACGTCGCTGAAGAACTACACGACCTCGGACCTGAAGCCGGACGAGATCCACCAGCTGGGCCTGGACCTGGTGAAGTCGATCTCGGCCGAGGCCGACAAGCTCTTCAAGAGCATCGGCATGAAGACGGGCACGGTCGGCGAGCGCATGGCCAAGCTGGGCGAGGACTTCTATCCGAACACGGATGCGTCCAAGGAACAGCTGATCAAGGACCTGAACGAGAAGGCCGCCTGGATCCAGAAGCAGCTGCCGGCCTATTTCGGCGCCCTGCCCAAGGCTCCGCTGGAGATCCGCCGCGTGCCCAAGGCCATCGAGGCCGGCGCCCCGGGCGGCTACTACAACTCGCCCTCGCTCGACGGTAAGCGCCCGGGCATCTACTGGATCAACCTGCGCGACACCAAGGAGCAGGCCAAGTACACCCTGACCACCCTGACGGTGCACGAGGGCGTCCCGGGCCACCACCTGCAGCTGTCGATCTCGAACGAGGCCAAGGGCCTGCCCATGATCCGCAAGATCATCGGCTTCTCGGGCTACACCGAGGGCTGGGCGCTCTATTCCGAGCAACTGGCCGTCGAGATGGGCATCTACAAGACCGACCCGCGCGGCCACATCGGCATGCTGCACGACGCCCTGTTCCGCGCCGTCCGCCTGGTGGTCGACACCGGCATGCACCACAAGAAGTGGAGCCGCGAGCAGGCCGTGAAGTACATGGCCGAGACCATGGGCGACGAGGAAAGCGGCTCGATCACCGAGATCGAACGCTACGTCGTGTGGCCGGGGCAGGCCTGCAGCTACATGATCGGCAAGATCGTCTGGCTGCGCGCCCGCGCCAAGGCCCAGAAGGCCCTGGGCAAGAAGTTCGACATCCGCGAGTTCCACGACGCGGGCCTGCTCTCGGGCATGACCCCGCTGACCACCCTGGAACGCGTGATCGACGACTACATCGTCGCCAAGGGCGGCAAGGCCTAGGGCCTAGCCCCAGCTATCGGAAGCCCCGGCCCGGCGCGCAACGGCTTTGACCGGCGCGCTGGGTCGCAGGGCGGGGGCGGGCTTGTCGGCCGGCTTGCCGTACAGCCAGCCCTGGGCGAAGTCGACGCCCGCCGCGCGGACGATCTCCTCGACCTCGACGGTCTCGACCATCTCGGCCACGGTGCGGATCTTGAGGTCCTTGCACAGCTCGACCAGCCGGCGCACCAGCGCCCCGTCGCGGCCGTTGTCGGCCAGCTCGCGGACGTAGCGGCCGTCGATCTTGACGATATCCAGCTGCAGCTGCTGCAGATAGGCGAACGAGGACGAGCCGGCGCCGAAGTCGTCCAGGCAGACCAGCGAGCCCATGCCGCGCAGGCTCTGGATGTGCTGGTTGGCGGTCGTCAGGTTGTCGATCGCGCAGGTCTCGGTGATCTCGAAGATCAGCCGGCCCTTGGCCTCGTCGTACTTGGCCAGCAGGCGGCCGACATGGTCGACGAAGGCGTCGTTGCCGATCGTGCGGCCCGAGACGTTGACCGCCAGGCGCATCTTGCGCTCCTGGTCATTGGCCAGCTTCTTGACCGCCTGCTCGACGATGGCGTGGTCGAGCTCCTCGATCAGGTCGAATTCCTCGGCCATGCGGATCAGGGCGAACGGGCTGCCGCCGTCCTCGAACCGCACCAGGGCCTCGTGGTGATGGGCCAGGCCCGTGGCCAGCGACACCACCGGCTGGTAGGCGAGCGTGAAGCGCCGCTGGCTGACCGCCACGCCCAGGGCGCCGGCGCGGGCCAGGGTCCGCTTCACCGAGCGGTTCATCGCCTCCGACAGGGTCATCGGCGGCATGTCCTTCAGGCCCTCGCGCAGGAAGTCGTCCAAGGCGTAGCGCAAAGCGCGGAGCGCACGGGAGCCGCCGCCGCCGGCCTCCAGCGGCACCACGTGGGCGCTGGCCTCGGCGCTGACCATGCGAGTCAGGCGCTTGACCATGTTCTCCGGTCGGTCGTCACGCTGGCGCAGCAGGGCGAAGCGATCGGGGGAAAGACGGGTGGCGGCCGAACCGCCGTGCGACTCGGCGCGGACGGCGCTGGCGACGCGGACGTCCAGGGCCTGGGCCTCGCTGGGCGTCAGGCCTTCGCGCATGGTCCCGAGGCCGGCGAACTCGACCATGGCCAGTTCCAGCTCCAGGCCGGTGACGCGGGCGGCCTCGAACAGGCCCTGGGCGATGTCGTCGAACGACTCTCGCGGCTGCAGGCTGTTGGCGGTGAGGGGAGGGCCGGCCGACTGGGCGGCGGTGACCGAGCACGAGATGCGACCTTCGTTCTCGGGCAGGGCGCGCAGGATGACCCGCACGCAGCGGTCCTCGACCCCGGCGACGCGCAGCACGACGGGACCCCGGCGGACGCCGTCGTCGGCGCAGTTGATCATGGCGTCCATCAGCGGACGGTCGTCGGGATGGAACAGATCGGACCAGGCCTGGCCCGTCAGGCCGGCCTCGCTCTTGCCCATGACCTTTTGCGCCGCGCCCAGCGCCAGGCGCACGCGGCCGCTCTGCAGCTCGACGAGAAGATCGGCGCTGGCGAACGCCAGGCCCAGAAGGCGGCGAGGATCGATGGACAATGTCGGCAGTCCCCCAAGAAGCGGCAAGGCTGGCACAACGGGACTTAAGGACCGGTTTCGGCGCGGGGGATGCCACCTCATTTCCGGTCACATTTCCGGTCAAAGGCGGTGCGGCATTCTGACCTACGACAGAAACGGTCGTTTCTTGGGGTGAGAACATCTTGCGAACCCGGAACAAAGCATGTACGCCTTAATCATGTTCCACAGGTCGTTGGGGCGGGGCGCGCTAAGCGCCGATCGAGCGGCCGGAATCATGGGATAGAGGCGGATCATCATGACAAGTCAGGCGGCATTGAAACTCGTGGGCAAGGAAGAAGGCGACAAGCAGCGCGCTCTGGAAGCGGCGCTCACCCAGATCGACCGGGCATTCGGCAAGGGCTCGGTGATGAAGCTGGGCGAGAAGGGCAAGGTCGAGATGGAGTCCGTCTCCACCGGCTCGCTGGGTCTCGACATCGCCCTGGGCATCGGCGGTCTGCCCAAGGGGCGGATCATCGAGGTCTACGGCCCGGAAAGCTCGGGTAAGACGACCCTGGCCCTGCACGTGGTGGCCGAGGTCCAGAAGGCCGGCGGCACCGCCGCCTTCGTCGACGCCGAGCACGCGCTGGATCCGTCCTACGCCTTCAAGCTGGGCGTCAATCTCGACAACCTGCTGGTGGCCCAGCCCGACAACGGCGAACAGGCCCTGGAAATCACCGACACCCTCGTGCGCTCGGGCGCCGTGGACATCGTCGTGATCGACTCCGTGGCGGCCCTGACGCCGAAGGCCGAAATCGAAGGCGAGATGGGCGACAGCCTGCCGGGCCTGCAAGCCCGTCTGATGAGCCAGGCGCTGCGCAAGCTGACCGCCTCGATCAACAAGGCCAACACCATCGTCATCTTCATCAACCAGATCCGTCACAAGATCGGCGTGATGTACGGCAGCCCGGAAACGACTACGGGCGGCAACGCGCTGAAGTTCTACGCCTCGGTGCGCTTGGACATCCGCCGCACCGGCTCGGTGAAGGTCCGTGACGAGATCATCGGCAACAACGTCCGCGTGAAGGTGGTCAAGAACAAGGTGGCCCCGCCGTTCCGCGAGGTCGAGTTCGACATCATGTACGGCGAGGGCATCTCCAAGCTGGGTGAAGTCATCGACCTGGGCGTCAAGGCCGGGATCATCGACAAGGCCGGCTCGTGGTTCTCGTACGGCAGTCAGCGCATCGGCCAGGGCCGCGACAATGTCCGCGAGTTCCTGAAGACCAATCCCGACATCGCCGCCTCGATCGAAGCGGCCGTCCGCAAGTCGTCGCAGAAGATCGAGGAAGAGCTCCTGGTCGGCGGCCCGGAAGAGGGCGACGAGGAATAGGCCCAAAGACTAGGTCCTGAGGGGCCTCAAGGTTTCGCGGCCCTCGCCCGACCCCGGGCGTCCCCGCCTTCAACACGCTCGCGGCCGGACCGCCGCGAGGGCCGCGATTGCAGGCCGCCTGGACCCCATGCCAGGCGGCCTATTTTCGTTCTGGACTGGGGCGGGGCCGGCAGACCCTCCCCTAGCGGGGGAGGTGGCGCGAAGCGCCGGAGGGGGAAGAACCAGGGTGTCGGGTTGATCTCTCCTCCCCCTGCTGGGGGAGGGGGACCGCCGAACGGCGGTGGAGGGGGCAGATGCAGCGCCACGCGCCTCCGAACCCGCCCTTTTCCGCCCCAACCTGGGCTCCCATCTGTGGATCGGTTTCCCCTTCGCCAAAAACCGCGCTATGCAGCGCGCGACTCCCGGCCGCTCGCCGGACGCTTAAGACTTGAGACGCTCATGCCCAGCTTGAACGAGATCCGCAGCACCTTCCTCGACTACTTCGGCAAGGCCGATCACGCGGTGACGCCGTCGGCGCCGCTGGTGCCGCAGAACGATCCGACCCTGCTGTTCGTCAATGCCGGCATGGTGCCGTTCAAGAACGTGTTCACCGGCGCGGAGACGCCGGCCCATCCGCGCGCGGCCAGCTCGCAGAAGTGCGTCCGCGCCGGCGGCAAGCACAACGACCTGGACAATGTCGGCTACACGGCCCGCCACCACACCTTCTTCGAGATGCTGGGCAACTTCTCGTTCGGCGACTACTTCAAGGAACAGGCGATCCATCATGCCTGGACCCTGCTGACCCGCGACTTCGCCCTGCCGAAGGAAAAGCTGCTGGTCACGGTCTACCACACCGACGACGAAGCGGCCGACCTGTGGAAGAAGATCGCCGGCCTGTCCGACGATCGCATCATCCGCATCCCGACCAGCGACAACTTCTGGTCCATGGGCGACACCGGTCCCTGCGGCCCGTGCTCGGAAATCTTCTTCGACCACGGCGAAGGCATCCCCGGCGGCCCTCCGGGCAGCCCCGATGAAGACGGCGACCGCTTCATCGAGATCTGGAACCTCGTGTTCATGCAGTTCGAGCAGCTGGCCGGCGGCGAGCGCGTCTCGCTGCCCAAGCCCTCGATCGACACCGGCATGGGCCTGGAACGCGTCGCGGCCGTCCTGCAGGGCGTGCACAACAATTACGACGTCGACCTGTTCAAGGCCCTGATCGCCGCGTCGGTCGAACTGACCGGCGTCAAGGCCGAGGGAGACCAGGCTCCGTCGCACCGTGTGATCGCCGACCACCTGCGCTCGTCGTCGTTCCTGCTGGCCGATGGCGTCACGCCGTCGAACGAAGGCCGGGGCTACGTCCTGCGCCGGATCATGCGCCGCGCCATGCGCCACGCCTATCTGCTGGGCGCCAACGAGCCCCTGATGCACCGCCTGGCCCCGACCCTGGTGGCCGAGATGGGCCAGGCCTATCCGGAGCTGCGCCGCGCCGAGGCCTCGATCGTCGAGACTCTGCGCCAGGAAGAAGAGCGTTTCCGCGTCACCCTGGGCCGCGGCATGGGCCTGCTGGACGACGCCACCGCCAACCTCACGAGCGGCGGCGTGCTGGACGGCGACACCGCCTTCAAGCTGTACGACACCTACGGCTTCCCGCTGGACCTGACCCAGGACGCCGTGCGCGCCAAAGGCCTGACCGTCGACACCGACGCCTTCGACGCCGCCATGGAAAAGCAGCGCCAGATGGCGCGCGCCAACTGGGCCGGCTCGGGCCAGCAGGCCGGCGCGGCCGCCTGGTTCGCGATCAAGGAAAAGGCCGGCGCGACGGACTTCGTCGGCTACGAGAACACCGAGACCACGGGCGTCGTGAAGGCGCTGCTGGTCGACGGCGTCGAGGTCGAAAGCGCCACCGGCGGGACGACCGTCGAGGTGCTGCTGGACCGCACCAGCTTCTACGCCGAAAGCGGCGGCCAGGCCGGCGACACCGGCGTGCTGGAAGCCAACGGCCGCGAGAACCGCGTGATCGACACCCAGAAGCAGGCCGGCGAACTATTCGTCCACCGCGTCGAGCTGTCGGGCGATCTGAAGGTCGGCGACCAGGTCGTGGCCTCGGTCGACGCCGAGCGCCGCCACACCACCCGCTCCAACCACTCGGCCGCCCACCTGGTGCATGCCGCCCTGCACCATGTGCTGGGCCCGCATGTCGCCCAGAAGGGCCAGATGGTTGATGGCGAGCGCATGCGCTTCGACTTCAGCCACGGCGGTCCGCTGACGGCCGAGGAGCTCGACCGCATCGAGGCCGAGGTCAACGAGGTCATCCGCCAGAACGTCCCGGCCGAGACCAAGGAAATGGCTCCGGAAGAGGCCATCGAGGCCGGCGCCGTCGCCCTGTTCGGCGAAAAGTACGGCGACAGCGTCCGCGTGCTCACGCTCGGCAAGTCGCTGGCCGATAACGCCAAGGCCTATTCGGTCGAGCTGTGCGGCGGCACTCACGTGGCTCGCACCGGCGACATCGCCCTGTTCAAGATCGTCTCGGAGCAGGGCGTCGCCGCCGGCGTGCGCCGCATCGAGGCCCTGACCGGCGAGGCGGCCCGCCGCTTCCTGCTGGACCAGGCGGGCGTCGCCAAGTCGCTGGCTGACCAGTTCAAGACGCCGGTCCTGGAAGTCGGCGCCCGCGTCGACGCCCTGATCGCCGACCGCAAGCGTCTCGAGAAGGAACTGGCCGACGCCAAGAAGCAACTGGCCCTCGGCGGCGGCGGTGGCGCTGCGGCTGGTCCGGAAGACATCAACGGCACCGCCCTGATCGCCCGCGTCCTGGACGGCGTCGGCGGCAAGGAGCTGCGCGGCGTCGCCGAGGAGTTCAAGAAGCAGCTGACCAATGGCGGCGTCGTCGCCCTGGTCGGCACGAGCGACGGCAAGGCCGCCGTCACCGTGGCCGTGACCGCCGACCTGACCGGCAAGTTCAGCGCCGCCGACCTGGCCAAGGCCGCCGTGATCGCCATGGGCGGCCAGGGCGCGGGCGGCAAGGCTGACTTCGCCCAGGGCGGCGCGCCCGACGACAGCAAGGCCAACGAAGGCCTCGCGGCCGTCAAGGCGGCGTTGGCCGGCTGATTAGGCTGTTAGCCTGAACCCAGATGAGGGGACGCCGAAAGGCGTCCCCTTTTTCGTGCCCGAAAGGGCTGGGTTCGGCCGCTGCTGGCGTGCTTTGCTGACGTTCAGGGGCCGCATAGGAGGCGTGATGCTGCATCTCACCAACGGCGACAGCGCGGCGGGATCCTTGCGCGACAGTGGCGTGGCGGATCGTGTGGTCGCCTGGCGGGATGTCCTGCATGAAGGCCCCGTGCCGGCGGGCCTGACGCTCGAGGGCATGAGCCAGGTGCGCGCGCGTTTCCTCGCGGACTGGGACGGCGGATCGTTTCCCGAGGTAGCGGCCAGCTTCGCCAAACGCGACGGCGCGTTTCGCTCGGCCCGCCATGTGGTGCTGTGGTTCGAGCACGATCTCTACGACCAACTGCAGCTGATCCAGATCCTGGCGGCGCTGTCGGACAGCCCCGACGTCACGGCCGAGATGATTTGCATCGACGCCTTTCCGGGCGTCGAGCCCTTCTACGGCCTGGGTCAGCTGACGCCGATGCAGCTTGCATCGCTCTGGCCGGACCGCCAGCCGGTCACCACCGAGCAGCGCGCGCTGGGCGCTCGGGCGTGGGACGCCTTTACGTCGTCCGACCCCAGCGCGATGCGCCAGCTGCTTGCAACGGATCTGAGCGCTCTGCCGTTTGTGGATGCCGCCCTGTCGCGTTTGGTCGAGGAATATCCCGCGCCTCCCACGGGTCTGGGGCGTACCGAGCAGCAGCTCCTGCAAGCGATCGCCCAGGGCGTGCGCAGCTTCGCCGAACTGTTCGTCGCCAATGCCGCGGCGGAGGAAGCGCCCTTCATGGGCGATACGACGGTGAAAGCGCGCGTCGAGGCCCTTATCCACGCGCCGACACCGCTGGTGACGCCCGAGCCTTACACACTGACCGAGGCCGGCCAGCGCGTGCTCGCCCGCGAAGTCGACGCGCGTCAGCTCAACGGCATCGATCGCTGGATCGGCGGCGTGCGCTTCGACGCCAGTATGCTCTGAAGGTCGGCTTTCGACCCGTTGCGGACATCCCCATCGGCATCCAACTCTATCGGAGCCCCTTCATATCACCTCCGCAACACCCTTTAGGAAGGCCCTGATTTTCGAGCTGATCGTCTCCTGGGGCGGAGGTACGGGCAAACCGAAGACGTGCTCGCGGATGCCAAGGAAGAAGATGGTCGCATGCAAGCTCCATACAGCTTCCAGCTCCGCCTGGGTCGGTGCGCTTTCGGAGATAGGTGGCCGACCGTAGTGCGCACGGAGCTCATCGATCACGAGCGGGTAGATTTCGGCCGCGATCTTGGGGAACAGGCGTCTGTGGAAGTTGACGTCGCCGAGGGCCGAGAACAACAGAAGCCGGGTGTAGTCGTGTCCTAGAATGAGGTCCGCATAGTCGCGGTAGAAGATGGTCAGGCGTTCGTCCAACGGCCTGCCGCGATCCCGCAGTTGGACCAGATCCGGCTTCCAAGCCTTGCCGAAAACTTCCTCGTAGACCCGCTCAATCAGATCTTCCTTCGTCGGGAAATAGCGGAAGATCAGGGACTGGGAGATGCCGAGACTTTGCGCGAGTTCGCGGGTCTGGCCGCCAAACCCGTGCTTCGCGAAAAAGCGGACGGCATGCCGCACGATTGCCTCTTCGCGCGCTTCGGGCGTCAGCCTTAAGCGGGGACGTCGCGTGTTCCGATCGTTCATCAACGGCCTCTCCGCCGCGCCAGGGCGCAGATGACCTGTGTTGACAGATGTCGATTTATTGATCAACTGATCAATATGAAAACGCCTCCGCCGACGCCTCAAATTTCTGCCCGGATCGACGGGATCACGATCGCTCGCTCCGCCATCGCGGCGTGGGAGGCAAAGCGGCGGGTCGCGGTCATGCGACGAATGGGCCTTTCGCCCAGTTCCGATCCCGTCCGCGATGACGCCCTGCTGCTCGCGCGCAAACTGGAGCTCGGTTTGGCCGGCGTGCGAAGGGCGCGCGGTGTGGAACTGGCGCTGGGCGATGTTGTTGGCGGACTTGCCAGCCGACTGGCTGCGGGGCGACGCAAATTCAGCGTTTGCGAGTTGACGAGCGATACAGGCTCCGCCGCAACGTTTGTCGCCTGGTTTCGAGACAAAGCTGCCAACCTTGATCCAAGCGCGATGCTCGCGGCCTGCCCGGACCATCTTGCATTCGGCGTCGACGGCGAGGGGCGGCAGATTGTCATCGAGACGACAGGCGGGTCGCCAACGCCAACCCAATTTCTAGTCGACTACGATGACCTCGAAGGCCTGCGGACGCCACCAGACCCGGACTTTCCGATCCAGGTGGCCGGCGCCGCCAGGACTCTCGGCGGTGTCCTCCTGGGCGGTGTTCGGCATCAATTCCGAGATAGAGCAGCAGGCTTCGAAGCACGCCTCACGGTCGAATTCCCCGCCACAATGCCGGACCGGCTGATCCACAGTCATCGCTGGCACCTAGCCTGCGAGTTCGCCAACTGGATGGAGCTGGCTGCGAACGTTCGCCACTAGAGAACTCGGCTACGCCGGTCTTTTCGAACCGACCTGGGGTCGAGCGACCAGAACGACCGCGCTAGGGCCAATCGACATTCAGGATTCTCAGGCGCCGAGATGTCTGATTCATAGGGCTCCGTTCGATTGACGGAGCC
>NZ_JBXARO010000012.1:0-174594 GCF_058808315.1 Caulobacter sp. GW821-FHT11E11 | reverse complement strand
ACCGTTCACTTCCTCGGCTTCATTCACCTCGCCGCCGCCATGATCTGGATGCGCTGAATGTCGATAAGGCCTAGGCCTTCTTCCCGGCCGCTTCCTCGATCCGCTCCTCGAAGTCGCCGAGGTTGCCGAACAGGTTCTCGATCGCGAAGACCAGGCCAAACACCCGCGCGGCGTCGTCGAACTCCAGCTCGCGGGTCAGGCCCTGCTTGCGCAGTCCTTCGACGCAGGTCTGGAAGGTCTGGTGGACTTCGGCGAAGGCCACGCGATCTGGACGCGGGCCGCCGGCCAGCAGGTCGGCCGTGGCGCGCAGGAACTTGGCGCTGGCCTCCAGCATGTCGGCGGCGGCCGGGGCCAGCCCTTCGGCGGGCAGGGGCTCGTGCAGGGTGCGGCCGACCATCACCGTGTCGTTGCGCAGGCGCCAGAGCGTGCGGGGGATGGCCTCCGACACCGAGCGCTCGCTGAGCTTGCTGACGTTTTCGCGGTCCGCCTCGGTCATGCCGGTCTGCAACTTGGCGAGCGCCGCGCGCAGATCGTCCTGGGCCTTCAGATAGTCGGTGGGGCCGGGGGTTCCGCGCAGCGTCAGGACGTGGCTGTCCAGGATGTGGGCCTGCAGGCCGGCGATTTTCTGAACGCTGGTGACCACCGAGGCGTGGGCGCGGGCCGGGAAGATCAGCAGGGTGGCGGCGATGCCGACGACGCTGCCAACCGTGATCTCGGCCACCCGCCAGCCGGCGGCGAGCAGCGGCTCCATGTGCGTGGTCGTGCCGATCAGCATGATCACGGCGGTGACCGGCGCGACCTTGAGCGCCGGCCGCATCGAAGCCAGGAACGCCAGCAAAGCCACGGTCACGCACAGGATGATCCCGCCAAACTCTGGCCAGCGGGCATGGCAATAGGCCGCGCCAGCGCCGGCCAGGGCGCCGACCACCGTCCCCATGAAGCGCTCGAGCGAGGCGGTGATGGTCGCGCCTAGGCTGGACTGCACCACGATCACGGCCGTGAACACGGCCCAATAGCCTTGCGGCAAGCGCAACAGGGTCGCCAGGGCGAAGGCCGCGCCGACGGCGGCCGAGACGCGGATGGCGTGGCGGATCTCGGTCTTGCGGGCGGCCGCGGCCTTCAGCGCCTTCTGCGAGAGACCGACGCCGGCGAAACGTCTCCAGTCGCTGGGCGCGGTCTCAGGCACTAGGCCACCGCCTCGCGGAGCATTTCCAGCGCGGTGCGCACCGCCGCCAGCTGCACCGCCTCGCGGGTCTCGCCGGCGAAGTGCTCGTGCCGGTGGACGACTGAACGGTTGGCGCGGGCGACGGCGAAGTGGACGGTGCCGACCGGCTTCATCGGCGTGCCGCCGCCAGGGCCGGCAATGCCGGTGATCGAGACGGCGACGTGGCCGTTGCTGGCTTCCAGCGCGCCTTCGGCCATCATCCGCGCGACCGGCTCGGACACCGCGCCGTGGTCGGCGATCAGGTCACCGGGCACGCCCAGCATCTCGGACTTGGCGCGGTTGGTGTAGGTAACGAAGCCGCGCTCGAAGACGTCGGACGCCCCGGAGATCGAGCAGATGGCCCCGGCCACCAGCCCGCCAGTGCAGCTCTCGGCGGCGACCAGGCGCAGAGACTTGCCGCGCGCCTCGTCGATCAGCAGTCGGGCCAGGGTCTGGATTTCCAGCGGGAACATGCGGCTCTCCGGATTCGAACCCTACCTTAGCCCGTTCAGGCCGGCGTCTCGACCGCCACGACGGCTGATGCGGCCAGACCTTCGCCGCGACCGGTGAAGCCCATCTTCTCGGTCGTGGTCGCCTTGACGCTGACCCGGTCCAGCGGCAGCGCCAGGATCTCGGCCAGCTTCTCGCGCATGGCCAGGCGGTGCGGTTTGATCTTGGGCCGCTCGCAGATCAGCGTCACGTCGACATTGACGATGCTACCGCCCTTGGCGGTCACCAGCTCGGCGGCGTGCTTCAGGAAGAGGTCCGAGGACGCGCCCTTCCATTTGTCGTCGGTCGGCGGAAAGTGGTCGCCGATGTCGCCTTCGCCGATCGCGCCCAGGATGGCGTCGGTCAGGGCGTGCAGGCCGGCGTCGGCGTCCGAATGGCCGATCAGGGTCTCGTCATGCTTGATGGCCACGCCGCACAGCCAGACCTCTTCGCCCGGACCCCAGCGGTGGGCGTCGAAGCCCTGGCCGACTCGGGTGATGCGCGCGGCGCCGGCGAGCCGTTCGGCCATGGCGAAGTCCTCGGGATAGGTGAGTTTCAGCAGGAGCGGATCGCCCGGCGCGATGGCCACGCGGCCACCGGCGGCTTCCACCACCTGGGCGTCGTCGGTGGGTTCGCCCTCGGTCCAGGCGGCGTAGGCGGCCAGCAGAGTGTCGCGACGCGCGGCCTGGGGCGTCTGGGCGCGCCAGAGGTGCTCGCGAGAGGTCGTCGTCGGGTTCTGGCCTGGTTCCGCGCGCTTGAGCGTATCGGCGACCGGCAGGGCAGGCAGGACGGCGTCGGCGGTCTCGAGCGCCTTCAGCACGCCGTCGATGGTCGCGCCGGTTAGGAAAGGGCGAGCGGCGTCGTGGATCAGGACGGGCTCGTCGGCGGGGCGATGGGCGAGGGCGGCCAGGCCCGACTGCACCGACTCAGCCCGAGTCGCGCCGCCGCGTGCAGGGCTCCATCCGGACAGGCCGCTGAGCACTTCAGCCAGCGCCTTTTCGCCGTCTTCGGTCGTTACGATCACGACCTCGGACGCGCCGGCCGCCAGGAAGGCTTCGACCGACCAGCGCAATACCGGCTTTCCAGCTATAAGCCGCCACTGCTTGGCCTGGCCGGGTCCGGCGCGGGTTCCCGAGCCGGCGGCGACGATCACGGCGGAAAAGGTCATGGCGGCTGTTTAGTCCGACCGCCGGGCTTGTCCAGTCGATCCGGGCTTTACTGCGCCGCACAATGTGCCTAAAAAGATGGCTACGGGGATGATCACAAAATGAGCAACAAGCTCGAGGTCGGCGGGATCGAGGTCCCCGGTCGGGTGTGGATCGCACCCATGACCGGGGTCTCAGACCTGCCCTTCAGAGAAACGGCCACGGCGCTCGGCGCGCCTTATGTGGCGACGGAAATGGTGGCTTGCGCCGAGTTCGCGCGAGGGCGACCCGATGTCGTGCGCCGCGCAGCGGTGGGCGAGGGCCTGCCGCTGATGGTGGTCCAGCTGGTCGGGCGCGATCCGGGCCTGATGGCCAAGGGCGCGCGCATGGCCGCCGACGCCGGCGCCCAGATCGTCGATCTGAACTTCGGTTGCCCCGCCAAGGAAGTGTCCGCCGGCCAGCAGTCGGGCTCTGCGATCATGCGCGAGCCTGACCTGGCCGAAGCCCTGGTCAGCGCGGCCGTTGAAGCCGTCGATATTCCTGTCACCGTCAAGATGCGGCTGGGCTGGGACGACAATCTGCGCAACGCCCCCGACATCGCCCGCCGCGCCGAAGCGGTCGGCGCCAAGGCGATCACGGTGCACGGCCGCACGCGCAGCCAGTTCTACAAGGGCGTCGCCGACTGGACCGCCGTGGCGGCGGTGAAGAAGGCCGTCTCGATCCCTGTGCTGGTCAATGGCGACATCATCGACGGCGACAGCGCTCGCATGGCCCTGGAGCAGTCCGGCGCCGACGGCGTGATGATCGGCCGGGGGGTCTATGGCCGTCCTTGGATCGCCGGCGCCATCGAGGCCGCCCTCGAAGGCCTTGGATTTGTCGAGCCAGGGGCCGAAGAGCGCTTGGCCATCGCGCTCACCCATTTCCGCCGCAGCCTCGAATTCTATGGCGAGCCGCTGGGCCTGAAGATGTTCCGCAAGCACCTGGCCTCGTACATCGAAGCCGCGCCCTGGCCCGAAACGGCTGAAGCGCGACGGGCCGCTCGCGCAACCCTGTGCCGACTTGAAGATCCCGCCGCCGTGGAGGTCGCCTTGCGCGACCTATGGCTGGCGGGCGGGAGATTAGCCGCATGACCGACCGCGCCCGCGTCCTGGGAGGGGTTACGCCCGAAGCCTTGAAGGCCGCCGCATTCGACCTCAGCCCCGAGCCGGCCCTGGTGGTCGATCGCGAGGGCGGGCTGGTGGCGGTCAACGAAGCCGCTGAGGCCCTGTTCGGCCACGGCCTGTCGCTGCTGGCGCGCGGTCGTTTCCGCGCCGCCTTGCCGCCGGGCTCGGTGCTGGTCTCGCTGCTGGACCGGGCGATCTTCGAAGGGGCGCTGGTGCGCGAGCACGGCGTCGAGGTCAATCTGTTCGGCCAGCCGCCGTTCGAGGCCGACGGCGCCGCAGCGCCTCTGGGCGACGGTTCGGTGCTGCTGACCCTGCACGTCAAGGGCGTGCTGGGCGTCGACAAGGCGGCCGACGCCGCAGGCCTGCGCTCGGTCGTGGGCCTGGGCAAGATGCTGGCCCACGAGATCAAGAACCCGCTGGCCGGCATCCGCGGCGCAGCCCAGCTGCTGAAGACCGGCGCCAGCGCCGTGGACCAGCCGCTGGCCCAACTGATCGTCGACGAGACCGACCGCATCCGCCGCCTGGTCGACCGCATGGAGGCGTTCTCCGACGAGGTCCCGACCCCGCGCGAGCCGGTCAATATCCACCAGGTGCTGGACCGCGTGCGGGCCCTGACCGCCAACGGCGTCGCCGACGGCCTGCAGATGAAGGAAAGCTACGATCCTTCGCTGCCGCCGGTCTGGGGCGACGAGGATCACCTGATCCAGATCTTCCTGAACCTGACCAAGAACGCCGCCGAGGCCGCTCACATGCGCGGCGACGATCGCGGCCAGATTTCGATCCACACCGCCTGGCGCCCGGGCGTCCGAGTGCGCGGGGCCGACGGCAAGTCGGCCAGCGGCGCACCGATCGAGGTCAAGGTGATCGACAACGGTCCCGGCGTGCCGGCCAGCCTGCGCGACCACCTGTTCCAGCCCTTCGTGACCACCAAGGCCAACGGCACGGGCCTGGGCCTGGCCCTGGTCACCAAGCTCGTCACCGCCCACGGCGGCCTGATCGACTTCGAATCCGAGCCCGGCCGCACCGTGTTCCGCGTGCTGCTGCCGGTTGCCCCCGATACCCTTTCCGGAGACGCCTGAGCATGAACGCCGCGAGCAAGAAGATCCTGATCGCCGACGACGACAGCTCGGTGCGTCTGGTGCTCAGCCAGGCCTTCACCCGCCTGGGCTATCAGGTCCGCGCCACGGGCAACGCCACCACGCTGCTGAAGTGGGTCACGGACGGCGAGGGCGACCTGGTCGTCACCGACGTGATGATGCCCGACGAGAACGTGTTCGACGTGTTGCCGCGCATCCGCAAGGAGCGGCCCAAGCTGCCGATCATCGTGATGAGCGCGCAGAACACCCTGCTGACGGCGGTCAATGCCGCCGACGCCGGCGCGTTCGAATATGTCTCCAAGCCCTTCGACCTCGATGACGTCACCGCAGCTGCTCGTAGAGCTTTGTCGCGTCCGGCCGACGCCGAGGCCTCCAAGGCCCAGGCCCGGGCCATGCGTGACGAGCGTCTGCCGCTGATCGGCCGCTCGGCGCCGATGCAGGAGGTCTATCGCACCATCGCCCGCCTGGTCGGCGCTGATCTCACCGTCCTGATCTTGGGCGAGAGCGGCACCGGCAAGGAGCTGGTCGCCCGCGCCCTGCACGAGCTGGGTCGTCGTCGCGACGGCAAGTTCGTGGTGCTGAACCTGGCCGCCGTGCCGCGCGAGCGGGTCGAGGTCGAGCTGTTCGGGCGCGGCGACGGCGACAATGGCCGTCTGGTTGAGGCCGACGGCGGCACCCTGTTCCTGGACGAGATCGGCGACATGCCGCTGGACGCCCAGACCCGCCTGCTGCGCGTGATCGACGGCACCGAGCCGGTGATCAACCCCAAGACCGGCCGTCGTCCGAACGTGCGGATCATCGCCGCCACCAACCGCGACCTGCGCGGCCTGATCCAGCAGGGGCTGTTCCGCGAAGACCTGTTCTTCCGCCTCAACGTCGCGCCCGTGCGCTTGCCGCCGCTACGTGATCGCGCCGAGGACATTCCGGATCTGGCCCGCACCTTCCTGCTGCGCGCCGCCCGTGAAGGCCTGCCGGCCAAGACCATCGACCAGAGCGCTCTTGATCGCCTGAAGACCCATCCGTGGCCCGGCAATGTCCGCGAGCTCGAGAACCTGATGCGCCGGATGTGCGCCCTCTATGCCGAGGAGCTGATCACCGCCCGCATCGTCGATCGCGAACTGCAGGACCATACGCCGGCGATGCGCTCGGAAGAAGGTCCGGTGACCCTGGCGACCCTGGTCGAGCGTCACCTGGCCTCGCACTTCGCCGACCAGCCCGACGGCGTGCCGCCGGCCGGCCTGTACGACCGCGTCCTGCAGGAGGTCGAGCGTCCGCTGATCCAGCTGACCCTGTCGGCGACGCGCGGCAACCAGGTGCGGGCCGCCGAGATCTTGGGCCTGAACCGCAACACCTTGCGCAAGAAGATCCAAGACCTGGGCGTGGAAATGACCAGAGGTCGACGCTGACCCTCGCCGCTGAAGCTTTATCAGCACATAGCTGTTGAATTTAGGACACACGCTCCTAAACTCCCCGGCGATGTCTTCAGTGGCTTACGCGACGGGATCGGAAGACCCGCCGACCCGGTTCAGCCGGGCCTGGTGGCGGGAGCTTCTGCGGTCGCGCTACCTGATCGGGGGCGGTTACGCCCTGGCGGTGATCCTGACCGTGGCCGGCGTCGCGCTGGCCTCGTCGCCGCCGCGCACCGATTCGATCAGTACGGCCAGCACCGTCATCCTGGTGGTGCTGAGCTTCAACCTGGTGCTGATCCTGGGCGTGGCCACCGTGGTGGGCCTGCGCCTCTACGACCTGATCGACGCCCGGGCCAGCGACGCCGGCGCCCGCCTGCACCTGCGCTTCGTAGGCCTCTTCTCGCTGGCGGCCGTGGCCCCGGCGGTGATCGTGGCGCTGTTCTTCGGCGTGCTGGTCAATCGCGGCGTGGATGGCTGGTTCAGCCAGCGGGTCCAGACGGTGGTCGGCAACTCGGCCAAGGTCGCCAACTCGTACGTCGAGCAGCAGACCAAGTACATTTCCGAACACATCGGGCCGATGGCCGGCATCCTGAACCAGGCCGCGCCGACCCTGGGTCAGTCTCCGGTGGCGTTCGGCCACTTCTTGTCCGAGCAGACCAAGGACGCCGGCTTCGCGGCCGCCTACGTGCTGGATCGTGACGGGCGGATCCTGGCGCGCGCCGAGTTTGGTGAAACGCCGCCGTTCCTGGCGCCGCCGCCATCCAGCTTCGCCGCCACCGACAGCGGCGAGGTCAGCGCCCAGAGGTTCGTGTCGGCCGACCTCTTCCGGGCGCTCTATAAGCTGAACGCCTATCCCGACGCCTATCTCTACATCGTCAGGCCGATCGAGAAAGGTATCCTGAACCACCTGATCGAGACCCAGGACGCCCTGGTCTCGTACCGCGACGCCGAGCGTAGTCGTGGCCGGATCCAGGCGATCTTCGGTCTCAGCTATCTCGAGACGGCGCTGCTGGTGCTGGTAGCGGCCATCTGGGTCGGCATCGCCGCGGCCAACTCGATCGCTGGTCCCGTCGCGGGCCTTGTCGAGGCGGCCGGGCGCGTGTCCGGCGGCGACCTGGACGCCCGCGTGGAGTCCGACACGGGTCCGGAGGAGATCCGGGCGCTGTCCAACGCCTTCAACATGATGACCAGCGAGCTGCAGCTGCAGCAGGCCGCGCTGAAGGCCGCCAGCCTGGACGCCGAGAGCCGGCGGCAGTTCATCGAGACCGTGCTGACGGGCGTCAGCGCTGGCGTCGTCAGCCTGGACGAGAACGGCAAGGTCTCGGCCATGAACCGCCGGGCGGTGACGCTGCTGGGGCTGTCCGACAACGCCCTGGGCGTCGACCTCGTCGAGTTGGCGCCCGAGTTCGAGACGGTGATGGAGGCGCTGCAGGAAAGCCGCCCCGACACCGACGTCGAGGTCGACATCATGCGTGAGGGCGAGACCCGCCGTCTGCGGGTGCGCGCCGCCGGTCATGTGGCCGAGGGCCTTGTCCTGACCTTCGACGACATCACCCGCCTGATGGCCGCCCAGCGCAACGCCGCCTGGAAGGACGTCGCGCGCCGCATCGCTCACGAGATCAAGAACCCGCTGACCCCGATCCAGCTGTCGGCCGAGCGCCTGCGCCGCAAGTACCGCAAGGAGATCGCCAGCGACCTGGAGACCTTCGACCGCTGCACCGAGACGATCATCCGCCAGGTCGGCGATATCGGCCGGATGGTCGACGAGTTCTCCGCCTTCGCCCGCATGCCGGCTCCGCGTTTCGAGCCGGCGAACCTGACCGAGATGCTGCGTCAGGCGGTCTTCGCCCAGCGCTTCCAGGACGCCGAGATCGAGGTGAAGCTGGAGGAGCCGGGCGAGGGCGATGTGTGGATCACCTGCGACCAGCGGATGATCGGCCAGACCCTGACCAACATTCTGAAGAACGCCGGCGAAGCCGTCGGCGCGCGACGGGCGTCCGAACCCGCGCTGCCGGGCCGGATCACCGCGATCCTGACCTCGGACGCCGACGACCTGTGCGTGACGATCGAGGACAACGGCGTCGGCTTGCCCGCCAAGGACCGCGATCGCCTGACCGAACCGTATGTGACCACCCGCGAGAAGGGCACGGGCCTTGGCCTGGCCATCGTCAAGCGGATCATGGAGGACCATGGCGGCAGCCTGGCCCTGACCGACGCGCGGACGCCGCCCGGCGCCCGTGTGATCCTGAAATTCCCGACGACCGTACGACTGCACGCCACTGCGCAAAGTGGCGTTGAGGAGATGATATGAGCGCCGATGTTCTTGTTGTGGATGACGAGGCCGACATCCGCGAACTGGTGGCCGGCATCCTTGAGGATGAAGGCTATGCGGTCCGCACGGCCGCCGATTCCGATCAGGCGCTTGCCGCCATCCGAGCGCGCAAGCCGGCCCTGCTGGTCCTGGATATCTGGATGCAGGGCGGCGGCATGGACGGCCTCGAGCTGCTGGACATGGTCAAGCAGCTGGATCCCGACCTGCCGGTGATCATGATCTCGGGCCACGGCAATATCGAGACGGCCGTTAGCGCCATCAAGCGCGGCGCCTACGAGTTCCTGGAAAAGCCCTTCAAGTCCGACCGCTTGCTGCTGGTCGTCGAGCGGGCGCTGGAGGCGGCGGGGCTGCGCCGCGAGAACCGCCGCCTGCGCACCCAGACCCTGGCGCCGGACGGCCTGATCGGCAAATCGGCCCCAGCCCAGGCCCTACGCCAGTTGATCCTGAAGGTCGCGCCGGCCAACAGCCGCGTGCTGGTCTCGGGCCCGCCCGGCGCCGGTAAGGAGCTGGTGGCGCGTCTGATCCATGGCGCCAGCACCCGCACCAAGCAGGAGTTCGTCGCGGTCAGCGCCGCCGGCATGGCCCCCGAGCGCCTGGACGTCGAGCTGTTCGGCGAGGAAGGCGAGGGCGGTCGTCCGCGCAAGATCGGCGTGTTCGAGCGGGCCCACAACGGCACCCTCTATCTGGACGAAGTGGCCGACATGCCGCGCGAGACGCAGGGCCGCATCCTGCGGGTCCTGGTCGAGCAGCGCTTCCGCCGCGTGGGCGGCGACAACGACGTGCAGGTCGATGTGCGGGTGATTTCGTCCAGCTCGCGTGACCTTCGCGAGGAGATCGCCGGCGGCCGCTTCCGTGAGGATCTGTTCCACCGCCTGAACGTGGTGCCGGTGCGCGTGCCGGGCCTGGCCGAGCGGCGCGAGGACATTCCCGAGCTGATCAACTTCTTCGTCGAGCGGATCAGCGAGGCCACCGGCCTGCAGCGCCGCAAGCTGGGCGAGGACGCCCTGGCCACGCTGCAGGTGCAGACCTGGCCGGGCAATGTCCGCCAGCTGCGCAACAACGTCGAGCGCATGTTGATCCTGGCCTCGGGCGAGCCGGGCGACGTGATCACCGCCGAAATGCTGGCCGGCGCCGACCAGCCCAGCGCCGGCAATGCTGGCGCGATCGGGGCCGAGCGGATCATTGCCCTGCCGCTGCGCGAGGCGCGCGAGCTGTTCGAGCGCGAGTACCTCAACGCCCAGATCCTGCGCTTCGGCGGCAACATCTCGCGGACCGCCAACTTCATCGGCATGGAGCGCTCGGCGCTGCACAGGAAGCTCAAGTCCCTGGGCGTGGCCGGCGCCCGGGCGGAAGAGGAAGAGTAGATGTCGCGTTTCGCCTATGTGAACGGCCGCTTCGTGCGTCACGGCGAGGCCGCCGTCCATATCGAGGATCGCGGCTATCAGCTGGCCGACGGCGTCTACGAGGTCTGGGCCGTGTTCGACGGCAAGCTGGCCGACGCCGAGGGGCACTTCGCCCGCCTGTGGCGCAGCCTGGACGAGCTGCGCATCGCCCATCCGATGAGCGAGGCCTCGCTGCTGCTGGTGCTGCGTGAAGCCGTGCGGCGCAACAAGGTCAAGGAAGGCCTCTGCTACCTGCAGGTCACCCGCGGCGTCGCCAAGCGCGATCATGCCTTCCCGAATCCGGCCGTGCCGCCGGCGGTCGTGATCACCGCCAAGTCGGTCGACCGTGTCGCCGCCGACAAGAAGGCCGCCGCCGGCGCTTCGATCGTCTCCGTACCGGAGAACCGCTGGGGTCGTTGCGACATCAAGTCGATCGGCCTGCTGCCCAACGCGCTGGCCAAGCAGGCGGCCCGCGAGCGCGGCGCCATCGAGGCGTGGTTCGTCGACGACCTGGGCCTGGTCACCGAAGGCGCTTCGTCCAACGCCTGGATCGTGGACGGCGAGGGCGTGCTGCGCACCCGCGACACCAACGCCAACATCCTGCGCGGCGTCACCCGCTCGACCCTGCTGGAGGTGATCCGCGAGAGCGGCATTCCGATGAGCGAGAAGCCGTTCACGATCGCCGAGGCCCAGGCCGCCAAGGAGGCCTTCATCACCGGGGCGGGGTCGCTTCTGACGCCGATCGTACAAGTCGACGGCGTGAAACTGTCTGATGGGAAGCCCGGCGAGGTGGCGACGCGGCTACGGCGTCTCTATATTGAGCGGGCGCGTCAAAAAGCCGTCTGAGATCGGACCAATATTCGACGAGGACGGCTTACCGCAGCGCGATCTTGCGGAAATTTTCACTGAGGGCTTGTCGCTTTCGGCGAAAAATCATCTAGCATGGACTTGTTTGTGTGGGGGGCGTTTTGCCCTCCGAGAACAATGAGAGGGGAACCCCCGAAAATGTCCGCCGAAAAGAAACAGAATCTTCAGGACACCTTCCTGAACAGCGTGCGCAAGTCGAAGACGCCGCTCACCATCTTCCTGGTCAATGGCGTGAAGCTGCAGGGCGTGGTCAGCTGGTTCGATAACTTCTGCGTCCTCCTGCGTCGTGATGGCCAGTCGCAACTGGTCTACAAGCACGCCATTTCCACCATCATGCCGGCTCAGCCTGTCCAGCTCTATGAGCCCAGCGCCGACTCCGACGACTGAATTTAGAGACGCTTGTCCAAGTCTACATCCAGGTCGATTGACCACGCCGCGCCGATCCTGAAGGCGCTTGTCATCCATCCGGCGCGGCAGTTGCGCGGCCAGGCGGCCCTCGAGGCCCGGGATCCCAATGCCCGGCTCGAGGAAGCCGTCGGCCTCGCGATCGCGCTCGATCTCGAAGTCGTCGAGACGATGATCGCGCCGTTGCGCGCGGTGACGCCTGCGACCTTGTTCGGCAAGGGCAAGGTCGAGGAGTTCGCGGCGATCTGCGAGGTCGAGCATATCGACGTCGCCGTCTTCGACGACCAACTCACGCCCATCCAGCAGCGCAACCTCGAGAAGGCGCTGAAGGTGAAGGTCGTGGACCGCACCGGGCTGATCCTCGAGATCTTCGCCCGCCGGGCCCGGACCCGGGAAGGCAAGCTGCAGGTCGAGCTGGCCAGGCTCGACTACGAGCGCTCGCGCCTCGTCCGCACCTGGACTCACCTTGAGCGCCAGCGCGGCGGCACCGGCAACACCGGCGGTCCTGGGGAAACCCAGATCGAACTCGATCGCCGCCTGATCCGCGACAACATTCTCAAGCTCAAGAAAGAGCTGGAGGAAGTGCGTCGCACGCGGACCCTGCACCGCAGCGCTCGCAAGAAGGCGCCGTACCCGACGGTCGCCCTGGTCGGCTACACCAATGCCGGCAAGTCCACGTTGTTCAACCGCCTGACCGAAGCCGAGGTGCTGGCCAAGGACATGCTGTTCGCGACGTTGGATCCGACCCTGCGCACCGTGAAGCTGCCCGACGGTCGGCCGGCGATCATGTCCGACACCGTCGGCTTCATATCCGACCTGCCGCACGAACTGGTCGAGGCCTTCCGCGCCACTCTCGAGGAGGTGCAGGAGGCCGACGTGGTGCTGCACGTCCGCGACGTCGCCAATCCCGACAGCGAGGCTCAGGCCCGCGACGTCGAGACGGTGCTGTCCGAACTGGGCGTCACCTTCGACGAGGGCAAGACCGTCGTCGAGGTCTGGAACAAGATCGACCTGCTCTCCGAGGACGACCGCGAGGTCATCGAGGGCCAGGCTCGCCGCAAGGAAGCCTCTGCGGTCTCGGCCGTGACGGGGGAGGGCTGCGAGGCCCTGCTGCGTCGGATCAGCGGCCTGATCGACGACTCGCCGCCGGTCCAGGTGCAGCTTAAGGCCGAGGATGGCCAGGCCCTTGCCTGGGTCTATCGCAACGGTCGGGTGCTGAGCCGCTATGACGGTCCGGACGGCGAGGTGACGATCATCGCCCGTCTCGACAGCCAGGCCCTGGGCCGGTTCGAGCGTCAGTTCCCTGACGCTCAAGTCGCGGCGGTCGACTAGGCCTTCTTCTCCGCCGCCTTGGCGTCGTTCCACAGCGCGTCCATTTCCGCGAGATCGGACTGGTCGGGCGTCTTGCCACGCTCGGCCAGGCCCGCTTCCACGAAGGCGAAGCGGCGGGTGAACTTGGCGTTGGTGGCGCGCAGGGCGTCTTCCGGGTCGACGTCCAGCTTGCGGGCCAGGTTGGCGCAGACGAACAGGATGTCGCCCAGCTCCTCGCGGGCCTTGGCCATATCGCCAGCCTCGATCTCGACCGCGATCTCCTCGGTCTCCTCGCGCAGCTTGTCGAGCACCTCGGCGGCCGTCGGCCAGTCGAAGCCGACGCGGGCGGCGCGCTTGGTCAGCTTCACGGCGCGGGTCAGGGCAGGGAGCCCGGCCGGTACGTCGTCCAGCACGCCGGTCTTGGCCTTGGCCTTGCGCTCTTCGGCCTTCAGTTGTTCCCATCCGGCGACCTGGGCCGAGAGGTCGTCATAGGCGTGGTCGCCAAACACGTGCGGATGGCGGCGGATCATCTTGTCATTGATGGCCGCGGCGACGTCCTTGAGGTCGAACGCCCCCTGTTCCTCGGCCATCCGCGAGTGGAAGACCACCTGCAGCAGCAGGTCGCCCAGCTCTTCCTTCAGCTCCGGAAGATCGTTGCGCTCGATGGCGTCGGCGACCTCGTAGGCCTCCTCGACCGTGTAGGGCGCGATCGTCGCGAAGGTCTGCTCCAGGTCCCAGGGACAGCCGCCAGTGGGATCGCGCAGCTTGGCCATGATCTCCACGAGGCGAGAGATCGGATGGAGATCGTCACTCGGCGGGGCCAGGGGCGGGGACTTGCTGGGGGAGGTCATTGGGTTCCGGCTCCGCTGCGGGGGCGTCCCCCTGCGCCGCGTCCCGCGCCGTGAGCTGGCGCTGAATCTCGGCGACACGGGTCGCATTCAGCGGATAGCGCAACATCACCGCCGCGACCACCAGTCCCATCGCCGCTGGCACAACGGCGTACATGACGATCAAGGCGTTGTCGCCCGAAGCGGTCGGGATCTTGGGGTCGTAGCCCATCCACTGCAGCACCGGGAACGCCCCGATGGCCAGGGCGTAGCCCAGCTTCACCGTGCCGGTGAGGATGGCGTAGAGCAGGCCGGTGCGGTCGACGCCGCTGGTCAGCCGCTCCTCGTCGCCGATGTCGGCCATCATGGCCCGCACCAGCACGGGGGCTGCGGTGTAGGGGATGCCGGCCAGGATCAGAATGATCATGCCGATCCCGGAATTGCCGGCCGGCGTGAACACGGCGGCGACCTGGACGAAGGCGTAGATCACCGCGGCGACGGCGAGGGCCTTGTGCTTGCCGATCTTCTTGGCCACCAGCGGCCAGATCGGGGCGCTGACCAAGGCGGCCACGAAATAGACCAGCAGCAGCAAGCCCGACTGGGTCTTGTCGAACTGCTTGATGCGCTCGAAGAAGAACAGGAACAGCGCCCCGGCGATGCCCGGCGCCAGGCCCATCAGCAGGTCGGCGAACAGCAGCAAGCGCACCGACGGGCGGCCCAGCAGCGCCAGATATTGCTTGATGCCGGCCTCGTGGCGAATTACCGGCGCGGGCGGCTCGCCGACAATGCGCGTAGCCGCCAGGATGGTGACCGGCAGCAGGGCGATGATGAACCAGCCCATGGCCCGCACGCCCTCGGCGTGCTCGGTCTTGAACACGCCCACCAGCAGTGGCGGCAGGCACAGAACGAGGATCATGCCGACGACATTGCCCGCCTGCCACCAGCCATAGACGCGTGAACGCTGCTGGTAGTCGCTCGACAGCACGCCGCCCCAGGCGGTGTGGGACAGGACGACCATCGAATAGCCGGCATAGGTGACCAGCAAGGCGCCCCACAGGTAGTAGAGGCTCGCCCCCGGCTGGCCCATGAACAGCATCAAGGCGCCGATCGCCACGATGGGCATGCCCGCCAGTAGCCACGGTCTAAATCGGCCCAGCTTGGTGCGGGTCCGGTCCATGACGCCGCCCAGGAAGGGATCGACGGCGATGTCGATCACGCGCACCAGCAAGAAGGCCGCGCCGACCGCCGCCAACGACAGCCCCACCGTCGTCACATAGAACTCGGGCAGATAGACCACCAGCGGCAGGCCCAGGGCCGCGATCGGGATGTTGGGGGAGGCCCAGGCCGCCAGGGACCAGGACGATATTCTTTGAGAAGCGGGTCGGTCCGTCATCTGCTGCTACTCCCCCGCGCTGTTGGTCGCGCTCGGACACTGAAGCCGCTGAACGGCCGTTTGAATGAGTGTGCGAGCATTGCTCGCCGAGCGCCAGCCTCTTCGTGCGGCATCTCCTGGTGTAAGCGCACGGCTCCCCTGCTTCACGCGGCAGGCCGCTGAAGGCATGGAAAGGGACGCGGAGCGCCGGGCCACGCCCGGAGGGGTGAGTAGTTTGGTACCGTTTCGACGAAGCCAGACGCTCCGCGCGATCGTTATCCGCCAGCCTCCCGTCGGGTGGCCCTGTTCAGGCCTTACCGGGACCCGGACCTCGCCGTTTCCAGCAAGTTCCGACGGTCGAAGAGGGCGGGCCACTCCAGGCCAGGACATACCCTTTTGCCTCCAACCACGCCGACGGCGGGCGGGTGAGCCCAGCAAGCTCATCCCCGGACCGTCCGAGTATCCCCCTCGGACCTTCACCGCTCGATCACACCCCGCCGCCGCAACGGTCGCTGGCCATGCGCCCTTTCCTCGCGACGAGGTGGGTAGACTGTACGGCAGGATTTTGAGGCGGGCATGGAGAGCGGTGAACGCTCGTGCCTCACATCATCCTCTCTCTTAGAGGAGGGGGGCATGCGGAGCATGGGAGGGTGAGTGGTTACGCCGCTCACCGAATAATCCCGAAAAGACAGTGAGATGTGCGAACCCCGGGCGGGGCTTTGCCCACCCATTCACCTTCCCATGCCTTTGGCGCGGGCCCCTCCCTCTCTCCATGAGAGAGGGGTCTCTATTTCCATCCCTTACCGGGCGTTTGCGGTCGACTTCACGCCTCAACTACCCGGCAAAACCGCCACGCCGGGCGTATCCGATATCATCGGCGGAACCTGAATGTCGGGGTCCCAGGCGCTGCCGTCCCAGTGGACGTACCAGAGCGTGCCGTCGTCCTTGTAGCCCTGGTGGAAGGCGCGGACATAGCCGTCGAAGCTGACCGGGGCGGGGCTTTCGGACATCCCGCACGGCAAGGTGAAGAAGGTGTCCCATTCCGTACCGTCATAGCGCATGGCGCTCATCTTGCCGTTCGCGCCAAAACTGTACTGTTGATAGAAGACGTAGAGGCGATCGCTGTGAACCGTGGCGCCGGGACTTCCGGAGATACCGGATGGGGTGAGCTGATCATCCGCGCTCCAACTCGTGCCGTCGTAGGTCGTGTACCACAGCTTGTAGTCGGAGTGGTTGATCCAGCGCCCGTTATAGCCGACGTGAAATAGCCAGATCTTGCCATCATAGACGGCGGCGCTGGGGCTGAACGACATGCCCAGCGGGATCTGGGTGTCCGCCGACCAGGTCGTGCCGTCATAGGTCATGTAGTACATCGCGCCGGAGTCGGCGCCGTCCTGGTGGAAGACCCAGATCTTGTCGTCATAGACGACAGCGGCGGGGTTCCAGGACAGGCCCGCGCCCAGCGACTCGTCAGCCGACCAGACGCCGTCCTCGCAGGTCGTGTGCAGCAGGACGCCCGTATTGTCGCCGGTGCCCTGGCGGAAGACGTGGATCACGCCGTTATAGGCCACGACGGCGGGGCCGCCGGTGATGCCGGCGTTCAGTGGCGTGTCGGCCGACCAGGTCGTTCCGTCCCAGGTGGCGCACCAGAGCGCGCCGTCGCCTCCATAGCCCTGGTGGAGTACGTAGAGGGTGTCGGTCATTGGGATGTCTCCAGGAACATCGCCCGGGCGCGTGCGGCGGCGGGGCGGCTTCTACGCGGCGCACTGGAACTCTGAACAACCCAGACAAGGCCCGAATTCAGGGCGCTGAGCAACTCACGCGTGTAGTTATTTCTAGCTACATCCTGGACGTTTTCTTTTCTGAAACAGGCGCCTAGCCCTGTGGTTTCAACCTCAGCGGTAGGCCGGCGGCGATGAGGTAAACCTCGTCGACCGCCTGGGCCAGGCGCTGGTGCAGGCGGCCGGCCTCATCCCGGAAGCGACGGCCAAGCGGGGTTTCGGGCACCAGGCCGAGGCCCACCTCGTTGCTGACCAGCCAGAGCCGGGCCGGGCAGGCGGCGACCGCCTCGACCAGCAGGCCCGCGGCCGCTTCGACGTCGTGTTCCGCCAGCATCAGGTTCGACAGCCACAGCGTCAGGCAGTCGACGACGGCCACGGCGTCGGCGGGGAGGGCGGTGATCGCCTCGGCCAGCGCCAGCGGCGCCTCGACCGTGGTCCACGATTCGCCCCGCTCGGCCTGGTGACGGGCGATGCGCTGCGCCATCTCATCGTCGAAGGCCTGGCCGGTGGCGATCAGCACCGGGCGCTCAGCCCCAGCGGCGCTTTCAGCGGCTTTCTGGGCGAAGGCGCTTTTGCCGGAACGGGCCCCGCCCAACACCAGGATCGACGTCATAAGAGCTCCACATTGACCGTGTGCGGCGCAGCATATAGGGCTGGCCGCGCGTCAGGCTCCTCGAAAGAGGATTAAAAGGGAACGAGGTTCAACACCTCGGCTGCCCCCGCAACTGTAAGCGGCGAGTTCTAGCGTCACATGCCACTGGGCCCTCACGGCCTGGGAAGGCGACGTCAAGAGCGATGACCCGTGAGCCAGGAGACCTGCCCGGCGCAGTCGTTCATCGCTCGGCCGGGGTGCGCCGAACGAACGGGATCTCCCGAGAAACGACAGTCACAGGACCGCGTGCCGGTCCGAGGCGTACGCGTGGCTTTTTCCAAGCTTGCGAGTGCGTCGCGGGTCAGCGCGCGGGTCGTTTCAGTAGGGGAAAACAAGAAAATGATCCGAGCTCTTCTTAGCTCCAGCGCTCTCGCCACCATTCTCATCGCCGGCTCCGCCATGGCCGAAGATCAGAAGGCGCCGGAAGCCGACGTGGCCGGCAAGGCCGGCGCCAATGGCGTCGCCGAACTGGTCGTCACCGCCACCCGCACCGCGACCCCGATCCAGAAGGTCGGCGTGTCGGTCACCGTCCTGACCCAGCCCGCCATCGAGGCCAGCCAGGCGATCTCGGTCACCGAACTCCTGGCCCAGCAGCCGGGCGTCAGCTTCACCCGCAACGGCGGGCCGGGCGCGACCACCAGCCTCAACATTCGCGGCGCCGAGACCCAGCACACCGTCGTGCTGATCGACGGCGTCAAGCTCAACGACCCGTCCTCGACCCAGGGCGGCTTCAACAGCGGCAACCTGCTGGTCGGCGACATCTCGCGCGTCGAAGTGCTGCGCGGCGCCCAGTCCACCCTGTGGGGCAGCCAGGCCATCGGCGGCGTGGTCAACATCGTCACCGCCGACCCGACCACGCCGTTCCAGACCTCGGTCGACGTCGAAGGCGGCGCGCGCCAGACCGGCTATCTGCGGGCCGGCATCGGCGGCGCCAGCGACAAGGTCGTTTGGCGTCTGGCCGGCGGCTACTACTCGACCGACGGCTTCTCGTCCTGGAAGGCCGGCAAGGAAACCGACGGCTACGTGAACAAGGGCCTGTCGGGCCGCCTGCGCTACCAGTTCAGCGACGCCGTCTCGGCCGAGGTCCGCTCGGTCTATTCGAAGGGCAAGAACGACTTCGACACCTTCAACGGCGACAGCGCCGAATACGGCCGCACCGAGGAGCTGGTCGTCTATACGGGCTTGAACTTCGCCCTGCTGGACGGTCGCTGGAACAACCGCCTGGGCTACGCCTACACCGACACCGACCGCGAGAACATCAACCCGGCTCGCCCGGCCGTGCCGCTGACGTTCGACGCCGCCGGCAAGAACAAGCGCTTCGAGTACCAGGGCGTGTTCGCCGTTTCGGATGCGGTCACCGCCACCTTCGGCGCCGAGAGCGAGCGGTCGCGCATGCGTACGCGCTCGCCGCAGGTCACGACGCCCAACCCGGCGTTCAAGACCGGCCGCGTCGGCGTCGACAGCGTCTATGGCCAGGTGCAGGCCGAGGTGGTCCAGGGCCTGACCCTGACCGCCGGCGTCCGCTACGAGGACCATGACACCTACGGGTCGCACACCCTGGGCCAGGTCGCGGCCGCCTGGGCGCTGAACGAGGGCAACACCATCGTCCGCGCCAGCTTCGGCCAGGGCTTCCGCGCCCCGGGCCTGTACGAGCTCTACAGCGAGTACGGCAATCTGAACCTGTCGCCGGAAGAGTTCGACAGCTGGGAAGCGGGCCTCGAGCAGCGTTTCTTCGGCGGCAAGGCGCGCGCCTCGGCGACGTGGTTCCAACGTGAGGCCGACAACGAGATCCGCTTCTTCTCGTGCGCCTCGGGCTCGACCGCGGCCGTCTGCAATCCGGGTGGCGTGTTCCGCTTCGGCTATTACGAAAACGTCCAGAAGACCAAGGCGCAAGGCGTCGAGCTGATCGGCGAGGTCAAGCCGGTCGCGGGCCTGACCATCACCGGCAACTACACTTATACCGACGCCGAGTCCGACTCCGGCGCCAGCAAGGGCAAGCAGCTGACCCGCCGGCCGAAGAACATGGCCAACCTGTCGGTCGGCTATCGCTGGCCGGTGGGCCTGACCACCACGGTGGCGGCGCGTTATGTGGGCAAGACCTTCAACAACGACCTCAACACCCAGGTGGTGAAGGGCTACACGCTGGTCGACCTGCGAGCGGCCTACACGATCAATGAGACCTACGAGGTCTTCGGTCGGGTCGAGAACGCCTTCGACAAGGACTACCAGACCATCCTGAACTACGGCACGCCCGGTCGCGGGGCGTTCGTCGGCCTGCGGGCGCGGTTCTAGGGCTGCCTGTGGCGTCGATCTCAGCCCTCGGCGCCTTCCGGCATGGCGGCCGTCTCCGCGAGGCGACGGCCGCCCACCCGCGTGCGCCCCAGCCCTGGCTGGACCTGTCGACCGGCATCAATCCGCAGCCATGGTCGGGGCCTCGCGCCTCGCTCGACGACTTGCGACGGCTGCCGGATCCGCAGGCGCTGGCCGAGCTGGAGGCGGTCGCGGCTCGCGCCTTCGGCGTGGTCGATCCCGGACGGGTGGCGGCTGTCTCCGGCGCCGAGGCGGCGCTGCGCCTGCTGCCGGGCCTGATCGGCGGCGGCGCGGTTGCGCTGCTGGCCCCGATCTATGGCGGCCATGCCGAGGCCTGGGCGGGCGCGAACCTGCTTGCGTCGCTGGACGACCCGCGCGCTCAAGCGACCGACGTGCTGGTGCTGGTCAATCTGAACAATCCCGACGGCCGCCGCATCAACCGCGAGGCCTTGGCCGTGCTGGCGGCGGAGCGGTCCGACGCAGGGCGCTGGACCATCGTCGACGAGTCCTTCGTCGAGGTCGCGCCGGAGCTCAGCGTCGCCGATCTGGAGATCGACCGGCTGATCACCCTGCGCTCGTTCGGCAAGTTCTATGGCCTGCCGGGCGTGCGACTGGGTTTCCTGATTGGAAACAAGATCTTCTCACGAGAATTTCGCGCGCTGCTCGGCGACTGGCCGGTGAGCGCCGATGCGTTGATCCTGGGGCAGGGCGCCTATGCCGACGCGCCTTGGCAGACGGCGACGCGGACCTGGCTAGCCACGCAGGCCGCCAAGGTCGACGCGTCCCTGGCCGAGGTCGGCCTGACGACGGTTGGCGGCTGCGACCTGTTCCGCTGGGCCGAGGTCCCCGACGCGCATGCGACCTTCACACGACTGTGCGAACACGGCGTGCTGGTCCGGCCGTTCGTCAACCAGCCGGACCGACTTCGGATCGGACTGCCATCCGACAATGAATTCAAACGTTTCCAGCAAGCGCTTAAGGCGGTGCGCGCATGAACCGGCGGGAGGTCGTGGTCGGCGCCCTGGCGATGACGGCGGGCGCGACGCCGCCGCCCAGGCGCATCGTCTCTCTGAACAGTTGCCTGGACACCATGCTGGTCCATTTGGCCGACCGCAGCCAGATCGCGGCGCTCAGTCACTATGCCCGCGAGGACCACAGTTCCACCGTCGCGGCTGAGGCCAAGACCCTGCCGTTCACCTGGGAGAGCGCCGAGGAAGTCATCTCGCTGCGACCCGACCTGGTCCTGGCCAGCCAGCACTCGGCCCTGGCGACCCGCAATGCGCTCAAGCGTCTCGACGTGCCCGTGCAGCGCTTCAAGGTGCCCAAGTCGATCGACGAGAGCCTGGGCCAGGTGCGCAAGCTGGCCCTTCTAATCGGCCACGCCGACCGGGGCGAGGCGCTGGTCGCTCGCATTCAGGCCTCGATCAAGGCCGCCACGCCCGCGCCCGGCGCGCGGCGGCTCAGCGCCTTGATCTACCAGCCCAACGGCTTCGCGGCCGGTCCCGGCACCCTGGTCGACGAGATGATGGAGCATGCCGGCTTCGACAATGTCGCCCGGCGCTTTGGTCTCAAGACCTGGGGCAATGTCCCGCTGGAGCGCCTGCTGGCTGATCCGCCGCAGGTGCTGCTGGTCGGTGAGCCCGCGCCCGGCGCGCGCAGCTGGGCCGACCGGATCATGACCCATCCGGCCCTGAAGGGCGTCGCCCACCGCATGCGGCAGGTGCGGGTCCCCGAGAAGCTTCTCTACTGCGGCGGTCCGGTGCTGATCGAGACCGCCGCCGCCATGGCCAAAGCCCGCGCCCAGGCGCTGAAGGAGGGCGCATGACCAAGCCCAGAAGTCCCTGGTTGATCTGCGGCGTCCTGGCGGCGCTGCTGGTCGTGCTGTTCGTCGCCAGCCTGTGCGCCGGACGCGTCTGGACGCCCTGGAGCGCCTGGATCTCGCATGGCGAGGACCCGCGCTGGGCCATCGTCTTCGGCCTGCGTCTGCCGCGCACCATCCTGGCGATCATCGTCGGCGGGGCCCTGGGCCTCTCCGGCGCGGCGCTGCAGGGCTACACCCGCAATCCGCTGGCAGATCCGGCCGCCCTGGGCGTGTCGACGGCGGCGGCGCTGGGCGCGGTGCTGACCCTCTATCTGGGCGCGGCCGGCGAGGCGACCTGGATCCTGCCGCTGGCCGCCATGGTCGGCGCCGGGATCGGCGTCGCCGTGCTGCTGAGCCTTGCGGGGATCTCGTCCAGCATCGTCACCTTCCTGCTGGCCGGCTTCGTCATCCAGACCGTCTGCGGGGCCGCGATCGCTCTCGCGTTGAACCTCGCGCCCAATCCCTGGGCGGTGAACGAGATCATCAATTGGACGATGGGCTCGCTGGCCGACCGTAGCGTCGAGGAGGTCAAGCTGGCCACGCCGGGCGTCGTACTAGGCGGGATCCTGCTTCTGACCCTGGGCCGCTCGCTGGACGCCCTGACCCTGGGCGAGCAGGGCGCCAAGTCGCTGGGCGTCGACCTGTCGCGTACGCGCCTCCTGATGGCCGTCGGCGTGGCCCTGGCGGTCGGCGCCAGCGTCGCGGTGACCGGCGTCATCAGCTTCGTGGGCCTGATCACCCCGCACCTGCTGCGGCCGCTGCTGGGCTCCAAGCCGAGCGCGGTGCTGTTCCCGTCGTTCCTGGGCGGCGCGGTCCTGACCCTGGGCGCCGACATCCTGGTGCGCATGACCCCGGCGGCCAGCGAGGTGAAGCTCAGCGTCGCCATGGCCGTGCTGGGCGGGCCGTTCTTCCTGGCCATGCTGATCTCGATGCGACGGAGGCTGGCATGAGCCTGCAGGCACAAGACATCACCGTCAGCTTCGGCGAGAGCCCGGTCCTGACCGGGATCACCGCCGACTTCGCCACGGGCGGCCTGATCGCCATCGTCGGCCCCAACGGCGCGGGCAAGTCGACCTTACTGGCCTGCCTGGCGGGCCTGTTGAAGCCCGACGCCGGCGCGGCCCTGCTGGACGGCGCGTCCATCAACGCCATGCCCGGTCGTCAGCGCGCCCGCCGCATCGCCTTCCTGGCCCAGACGCCCGAGATCGCCTGGGACGTCGACGTCCGCGCCTTCGTCGGGCTGGGCCGCACGCCGCACCTGGGCGCCTTCGGCCCCAGCGGCGAGGACCGCGCGGCGGTCGACGCCGCCATCGCCGCCGCCCACCTGGAGGTCTTCGCCGACCGCGCCGTCACCCGGATGTCGGGCGGCGAGCGGGCCCGCGCCCTGATCGCCCGCGCCCTGGCCGGCGAAACCGACTGGCTGCTGGCCGACGAGCCGCTGACGGGCCTGGACCCCGGCCACGCCCTGGACGCCCTGTCCCTGTTCCGCCGCCTGGCCAATGACCAGGGCAAGGGCGTGGTCGTCACCCTGCACGACCTGAACCTGGCCGCGCGCTTCGCCGACCGGGTGCTGGTGCTGGACGAGGGCAAGCTGGTCGCCGACGCCGCGCCCGATGTCGCCCTGACGCCGCAACTGCTGTCGGACGTCTATGGCGTCGTCGTCCGCCGCCATGTCGGCGAGGCTGGCCCGTTGATCGAAGTCCTGGGCCGTGTCGGCTAGCCCCTGGCTCGTCCTGGCGGCGGCCGCGGTGGAGGCCGTCATCGGCTATCCCGACGCCCTGCATCGGCGCTTCCCGCATCCCGTGGTCTGGATCGGCGCGCTGATCGGACACCTGGAGCGGATGCTGAACCAAGTGTCATTCGGCGAGTCGCTGCGGCGGGTGCTGGGCGTCGTGACCCTGCTGGCCATCGTCGCGGTCAGTGGCGGCGCGGGTTGGCTGATCACCCGGTTCGGCGGCCCGTGGGCCGTCATCGCGGTTGGCTGGCTGGGCCTGGCGCAGCGCAGCCTGTGGGACCACGTCCAGGCGGTGGCCAAGCCGCTGGCCGCCGGTGACCTGGACGCCGCCCGCGCCGCCGTCGGCATGATCGTCGGCCGCGACGTGGCGCGCCTGCGCGAAGGCGACATCGTCGCCGCCGCGATCGAGAGCCTGGCCGAGAGCTTCTGCGACGGCGTGGTCGCGCCGCTGTTCTGGTTCGTGGTCGCCGGCCTGCCGGGGCTGTTCGTCTACAAGGCCGTCAACACCGCCGACAGCATGATCGGCCATCGCGAGCCGCGCTGGCGGGCGTTCGGCTGGGCGTCGGCTCGCTGCGACGATCTGCTGAACCTGATCCCCGCGCGCCTGGCTGGCGTGCTCGTCGCTTTGGCCGGGCGCGGCGGCTGGCGGGTGATGCTGAGCGACGCCGACAAGCACGCCTCGCCCAACGCTGGCTGGCCCGAGGCGGCCATGGCCGGCGCCCTGGGTGTGCGGCTGGGCGGTCCGGCCTGGTATGACCGGGCGCTTTCGCAGCGTCCGGTGCTGGGCGAGGGCAGGGCGCCCGAGGCCGCCGATCTGGCCCGCGCGCTCAAGGTCTATCTGGTCGCCGGCGCGATCGTCTGGTTGATGCTGGCGGCAGGAGGATTCGCATGGCCGCGCTGATGATCCAGGGATGCGGGTCCGACGTCGGCAAGTCTGTGCTGGTCGCGGGTCTGTGCCGGCTGTTCACGAACCGAGGCCTGACCGTCCGGCCGTTCAAGCCGCAGAACATGTCCAACAACGCCGCCGTCACCGCCGACGGCGGCGAGATCGGCCGCGCCCAGGCGCTGCAGGCCATCGCCTGCCGCACGCCCCCGACCGTTGACATGAACCCGGTGCTGCTGAAGCCTCAGAGCGACGTCGGCGCCCAGCTCGTCGTGCGTGGCCAGATGGCCGGAACCTGGAAGGCGCGTGGCTACCAGGAGCGCAAGGCGGCTCTGCTGGGCACCGTGCTCGAGAGCTTCCGCACGCTGGAAGCGCAGAGCGACCTCGTCATCGTCGAGGGCGCGGGCAGTCCGGCCGAGATCAACCTGCGGGCCGGCGACATCGCCAATATGGGCTTTGCCCGCGCCGCCGACGTGCCGGTCGTGCTGGTCGGCGACATCGATCGTGGCCACGTGATCGCCGCCCTGGTCGGCGCCCACGTCGTGCTGGACGACGCCGACCGGGCGATGATCCGAGGCTTCCTAATCAACAAGTTTCGCGGCGATCCCAGCCTGTTCCAGGACGGCCGGGCCGAGATCGTCCGCCGCACGGGCTGGGCGGATCTGGGCATGGCGCCATGGTTGGCGGCCGCGCGACGCCTGCCAGCCGAGGACGCCGTGGTGCTGGACCGCGCCGTCGCCGCCGACGGCCGCAAGGTGCGGATCGTCGTCCCGATGCTCTCGCGGATCGCCAATTTCGACGAGTTTGACGCCCTGCGCGCCGAGCCGGAGGTCGAGTTCGCCTTCGTGCCGCCGGGAACGCCGCTGCCGGGTGACGCGGACTTGGTGATACTGCCTGGGACCAAGGCGACCTTGGCGGACTTGGCCTTCCTGCGCGCCCAGGGCTGGGACATCGACCTGGCCGCTCACGTCCGGCGCGGCGGTCGCGTGTTGGGCGTCTGCGGCGGCTACCAGATGCTGGGCCGGCGGGTCTCGGACCCGGACGGGATCGAGGGCGCGCCGGAAAGCGCCGAAGGGCTAGGGCTGCTCGACGTCGAGACCGTGATGAGCGGCGACAAGACCCTGCGGCCTGTCATCGGGCAGTTGGCGGACGGCGCGGGGTTCGAAGGCTACGAGATGCATGTCGGGCGCACGACCGGCTCGGTCTCGCCGATGTTGACCTTTGAGGACGGCGCGACCGACGGCGCCGTGTCGGCCAATGGCCGGGTGCGTGGCTGCTACGTCCACGGCCTGTTCGACCGGGCCGAGGCGCGGGCGGCGTTGCTCGCCGAGTTGGGTGCGGTGTCCGGCGGGCTGGACCAGGCCGTCCGCGTCGACCAGGCCCTCGACGAGATCGCGGCCATGCTGGAGCAGGCCTTCGACATTCCCGCCCTCGCGGCCCTGGCCGGCCTGGAGTTCCGAGTATGACGCTTCCCGCTGTAACCGCTGTCGACCACGCCCGCGCCGCCGCCCTGCGCGCGACGATCGACGGCAAGGCCAAGCCGGTGGGCGCGCTGGGTCGCGTCGAGGAGCTGGCCGTCCAGTTGGGCTTGATCGCGGAGACGCCGCCGGACTTCGACAAGGCGTTGCTGCTGGTCTTCGCCGGCGACCACGGCCTGACCGCCGAGGGCGTGTCGGCCTATCCGTCAGCTGTCACCCAGGCCATGGTCGCGACCTTCCTGGCTGGCAAGGCCAGCGCCAATGCCTTCGCCACGGCGATCGGCGCGCAGCTGCGGGTGGTCGACGCCGGGGTGGACGCGGACCTGCCGGCGCATCCGAACCTGCTGGCGGAGAAGGTCCGCCGCGGAACTCGCAACGCCGCCGTCGAACCCGCCTTGACCGAGGATGAGGTCGTCACCGCCCTGGAGCGTGGCGCGCGGATCGCCCGCGACGCCGCAGTCGAGGGCTTTCAGGTGCTGGCGCTGGGCGAGATGGGCATCGGCAACACGGCCTCGGCGGCGCTGATCATGCATCGCCTGGCCCCAGCGGCGCTGACCGAGTGTGTCGGGCGCGGCGCGGGTCACGACGACGAGGGTCTGGCGCGCAAGCTGGCGGTGCTGGAGCGGGCGGCAGCGCGTTCGAACGTGACCGAGCCGCTTGAGGTGCTGGCCCAGTTCGGTGGGCTGGAGATCGCCATGATAGCCGGGGCGATCCTCGGCGCCGCCGCGTCGCGGATCCCGGTGCTGGTCGACGGCTTCATCGGCTCGGCGGCGGCGCTGGCGGCGATCCACCTGGTTCCGGCGGCCCAGGACTACTGCGTCTTCTGCCACCGCTCGGCCGAGCAGGGCCATCGCCGCATGCTGGAGGCGCTGGACGTCGAACCGCTGCTGGACCTGGGCCTGCGCCTGGGCGAGGGGACTGGCGCTCTGCTGGCCCTGCCGATCGTGCGGGCGGCCTCGCGGCTGCTCAGCGATGTCGCCAGCCTGGACGACGTGCTGAACGGGCGGCTCTGAGATGGACTGGGCGCGGCATCAGGTCCGGCTGCTGGTCTGCGCGATCCAGTTCCTGACGCGCGTCCCCGTGCCGAGTCTCAAGACGTTCGAGCCCGAATGGATCACCCGCTCGGCGCGCTATTTGCCGCTGGTCGGGCAGGGCGTCGGGGCGGTCAGCGCCCTGGTGCTGCTGGCCGGCGAGCGGGTCTGGGGCGGCGGCGTGGGCGCGGTGCTGGCCATCGCGGTCGGACTGCTGATCACCGGCGCCTTCCACGAGGACGGGCTGGCCGACACCGTCGACGGCCTGGGCGGCGGCCAGACGGCGGCGCGCCGCCTGGAGATCATGAAGGATAGCCGCGTCGGGACCTATGGCGTCTGCGCCCTGGTTCTGGTGTTGGGCCTGAAGGTCGCGGTGCTGGCCTCGACGCCGATGGCCGCGCTGATGCTATTGGCCGCCCATGGCGTGGGCCGGGCGGCTGCCGTTGTGGTGATGCGGGTCACGCCCTACGCGCCCAGCGGCGAGGCGGGCAAGTGGAAGCCCGTGCCGCAAGGCGTGCGGACGGGTGAGGTGCTGGTCGCGCTGCTGCTGGCTGCCTGGCCGCTGGCATTCCTGCCGATGGGCGCGGCGCTGCTCGGCCTGGTGGGCGGAGCTTTGCTGGCGATCGCCATGGCGCTGCTGGCTCGCCGGCTGATCGGCGGCCACACCGGCGATGTGCTGGGCGCGGTCGAGCAGCTGTTCGAGGTCGGTTTCCTGCTGGGCGTGGCGGCGCTGCTGTGAGGCTGCTGATCGGTCCGATCACGGCGGTTCAGCGGCTGGTCGGCGAGGCCGATCACGTGCTGTCGCTGGTTTCGCCGGACGCCGAAGCGCCGGTCGTGGTGCGGCCTCGAACCCTGTTGCGATTCAACGACATCGCGGAAGAACGTGAGGGGCTTGTCGCGCCATCTGCGGCGATGGTCGAGACGATCCTGGGTCTAAGTGGAACCCCGACGCTGCTGATCCACTGCTTTGCGGGCGTCAGCCGGTCGACGGCGGCGGCCTACATCCTGGCGTGCGCGAATGGTGGCGACGAGCACGCCCTGGCGGCTCAGTTGCGGGCGCTGTGTCCGGAAGCGACACCGAACGCCCTGATGGTCGCCTTGGCCGACACGATCCTGGAGCGCGACGGCGCGATGATCCGGGCGATCGAAGGCATCGGACGCGGCGCCGACGCCTTCGAGGGGACCGTGATCGACTGGCGGCTGGCCTAGTTCTTCTCGAGACCCGGCAGTTCGATCCGCACCAGTCGCCAGCCGAAGATGCCGTGGCGCTGCAAAACTAGGCCGAACGGTTCGTCGCCAGCGTTCTTGCGGTCGCGGTAGGTGGCCCGGAAGTGGTTCAGGTCCTTGGCGTAGCCGTATTTGACCTCAGTCTCGGACCTGGCCTTCGGCTTGGCCGGCTCGATGACCGGCGCGCCGCCAGGGGCGGTCGCGATGTTCTTCGGCGGCTCGTTGGTGGCCACCATGTTGGCGATGGCGTCGGGGGTGGCGTAGGCGTCGACGGCCTTGTCGACCACGCCGCTCAGCAGCAGCTGGCCGAAGGCGGCGAACGGATTGTCGCGCAGCTCGGGGTCTTCCTCGAACTTGCGGGTCATGGTCGCCTTGAGTTGGGTCTTCAAACTCTCGCGGACGGCGGGGAAGTCGACTTTCTGCTGTAGCTTGACGCGGTCGCCGGCCTTGGCCGCCGCGGTGAGGCTGTGCAAGGCCAGGATCGGCGAGGCGAAATACAACGCGATCACCAGCACAGCGGCCACGCCGCCGGCGCCGATCAGAATACGGTTCGTACGAGTCATCGAGTTCTCCCGCCGGCGATTGGTTCAGACGGGAGAACTCGGGTCAACCTGACGTAGGTCAGCGGGCGAGCGGCTGAGAGGCGCGCAGGATCTCGGTCCAGACCGGCGGACGTTTGCCGGTCTTCTTCACCAGGTCGTCGCGCAGGGCCAGGAACTTGGTATCGGCCAGGCTGGCAAGGCTGTAGGTCGAGACGCCGTTGCCCACGTCCCACGGGTGCGGGGCGTATTCCTTCTGGCCGGCGCCGGCGCGGTCGCGGTCGAACTGGATCTTGGAATTGGCGAATTCGATATGGACCTTCTCGCCGGTGGCGAAGGCGGTCAGCCAATCCAGCGAGTGGGGCAGGCTGGCGCCGGCAGGGCTCTTCCAGCTGTACCAGTCCTGACCATGCGCCTTGGCCGACAGCACGGCCATCAGCAGCGGATCGAGGTTGTAGGTGACGTAGTGCAGGGCGTCGCGCTCATGGAAGTCGAACGTCGAGCCGTCGGCGTTGAGGTTGACGCTGACCTGCTTCTGATAGGCCTTGCGGGCGCGGTCGATGACCTTGGCGTCGCCGGTCTGGAAGGCGGCCATGGTCGCCAGCTTGATGCGATGGCTCTGCCAGTTGGTCTCGGCGTTCTTGGGGCCGGCATCCATGGCGTCGAGGTAGCCGACGGCCATCTTGCGCCAGAAGACGTCGACCTTGGCGCGGATCGAAGCGGGCAGGTCGGCCTCGGTGAGGTCGGTGGCCATCAGCAGGGTGTCGAAGCCCGTCTCGTCGATCGGGTTGAACGAGATCTGATAGATGTCGGCCCAGTTCTCCAGATAGCGGGCGGCAGCGTCCAGGAACCTGCGGTCGCCGGTCAGGCGGTAGGCGATGGCGAAGTTCAGCACGATCGGCTGGTCCTCGCGGGCCTTGATGCTGATCTCGCGGATGCCCTTGCCGGGCAGGGTGCCTTCGGTATGGGCGTGGGGAATGGCGCCGGGGGGACGGTCGAGGTTGGCGGTGGCGCGCGCGATGACCTGTTCGGTCAGGGCGGGGGCTACCGCGCCCTTGCCGAACTTCGGCCCCAGCAGGGCGTAGTCGGCGGCGTGGGCCGCGGGCGCGACCAGGATCAGGGCGCAGGCGGCGAACCAGGCGGTCTTCAAGGCGATCTCCCCATAAACTTCGCCCGCTTACGGCGCGGACGTTGAGGTCGAGATATCTGACCAATATGTAATCTTGTCAATTATTGGTCATGCCAATATGACGAACTGGTCCGACCGGAGATCGGCGACATGGCTGAATCGCTTGTCTTGCGCCGTTTTCCTGATCATCTTCCGGCCCTTCCGTGGGAGTGCGTTTTGACGAGCAAGAGACCGACCATCGACGACGTCGCCCGTCTGTCGGGCGTGGCGCGCGTGACGGTGTCTCGGGTGCTCAACGGCGGTCCCAATGTCCGCGACGAGGTTCGCGCCCGCGTCATGCAGGCTGTCGAGCAGCTGGACTACAAGGTCAATCCGCAGGCGCGCAGCCTGGCCGGCGGGGCCAGCCGGCTGCTGGCCTTCGTCTTCGCCTCGGACCCCGAGAACGATCCCAACTCGTACTACGAGTCCGCGCTGGAGCTGGGCGCGCTGCGGGCCTGCTTGGCCCTGGGCTACCAGGTGCTGGTCCAGAACGTCCCCGACCAGACGCCCGACTACCGCAAGCGGGTGCTGGACCTGATCATCACCCAGCGCTGCGAGGGGCTGATCCTGTCGCCGCCCTACAGCGATGACGTCGCCCTGATCGAGATGGTGCTGGCGCAGGGCTGCAAGGTCGTCACCGTCTCGCCGGGCGGGCCGGGCAAGGGCAAGGCCGACGGTGTGGGCGTCGACGACGAGGCGGGCGGCTACGACGTGACCTGCGAACTGCTGCGCCTGGGCCACCGCCGATTCGGCTTCATCGCCGGCCTCGAAGGCCACTTGTCGGCCGATCGCCGCCTGAAGGGCTTCCGCAGGGCCCTGGAAGAGCGTGGGCTGGGGGAGGGCGACTGCGTCGTGCTGCGCGGCGACTTCACCTTCCGCTCGGGCACCCACCTGGCGCCGCAGCTGCTGGACCACCCTCTGAAGCCCACGGCGCTGGTCTGCGCCAATGACGACATGGCCGCCGGCGTGCTGTCGGCCGCCCATGCGCGGGGCCTGAACATCCCGGCCGACCTGTCGATCACGGGGTTCGACGACGCCCCCGTCGCGGCCATCGTCTGGCCGCCGCTAACCACCGTGCACCAGCCCGTCAAGGTGCTAGGACAGCGCGCCGTGGAACTGCTGGTTTCACGCCTGACCGGGGTCAATTCCACCCCGGAACCGATCTTCCTGCAGCTGGAACACGCGGTCGTGTCCCGCCAGACGACCGGTCTGGTCTAAGCTCTCCCAAGCCGGTTTGTTTCCGCCTTGACAACGTTGTCGGGTTGCCGGCAATTGGAAGCGCTTCCATGGAAGCGCTTCCACGGTTAAGGTTCAGCCGTACAACAAAAACGATAGCTCGCCCGCGCAGGGGCGGGTTCAGAGGGGAGAGCTTATGCGAAACCGCACTCAGAGCGGCGCGCGTCCGTCCGTCCAGAAATTCCCATTCCATGCCTTCTTTGGCACCGCCTCGGCCGCCGCGATCACGCTGGCGCTTGGTGGTTCGGCCTGGGCCCAGTCGGCTCCGGCGGCGCAGGACGCAGACACCGTCGACGCCATCGTCGTGACCGGCATCCGCGCCGGCATTCAGAATTCGATCAACATCAAGAAGAACGAGACCTCGATCGTCGAAGCCGTCTCGGCCGAAGACATCGGCAAGCTGCCCGACGTGTCGATCGCCGAGTCGATCGCCCGCCTGCCGGGCCTGGCCGCACAACGCGTCAACGGCCGCGCCCAGGTCATCTCGATCCGCGGCCTGGCGCCCGACTTCACCACCACGCTGCTGAACGGCCGCCAGCAGGCCAGCTCGGGCGACAACCGCGCCGTCGAGTTCGACCAGTATCCGTCGGAACTGCTGTCCAGCGTCGTGATCTACAAGACGCCGGACGCCCAGGTCTCGGGCATGGGCCTGTCGGGCACCGCCGACCTCCGCACCGTGCGCCCGCTGGCGTATGGCAAGCGCGCCGTGGCCGTGAACCTTCGCGGCGAGAAGACGTCCGGCAAGAAGCTGAACGACGACTCGCACAATGTTGGCGGCCGTTTCAGCGCCAGCTACATCAACCAGTTCGCCGATGACACGATCGGCGTGGCGCTGGGTTACGCCCATCTGGATTCGCCGTCGCAGGTGAAGCGCTACAAGGCCTATGGCTACGAGTCCTTCCCGCCGGAATCCACCACGCCCGACAGCGCCGACGGCGCCCTGATGCTGAACGGCCAGGAGATCATGGCCGTCTCGCGCAACAACAAGCGCGACGCGGTCATCGGCATCTTCGAGTACCAGCCCAACGACCGGATCCATTCGACGCTGGACCTGTACTACTCGACCTTCAAGCAGAAGGAGACGACGCGCGGCGCCCAGTGGTTCTCGAACCCGTACGCCGATGGCGTGACCTATTCGAACGTCACGACCGCCGACGTCGGCGGTTCGAAGTTCGCCACGGGCGGCACGCTGAGCCATGGCGTGCCGATCGTGCGCAACGACTTCAACACGCGTCAGGACCAGCTGTTCTCGGCTGGTTTCAACAACGAATTCCAGCTCAACGAAAAGACCAAGCTGGTCGCTGATCTGTCCTATTCGTCGAACAAGCGCAAAGAACAGATCATGGAGACGTACGCGGGCTACGGCCTCGGCGTCGGCGGCGTCACCGGGTCAACCCCGGATATCGGCCGCACCTATGACACCATCGGCTTCAAGGTCTCCGACAACGGCTTCTCGCAATATGACGAGGGCCTGAACTATGCCGACGCCAGCAAGGTCACCCTGGGCGACCGCGCCCCGTGGGGCGGCTGGGGTCACGACGGCGCCATCCGCTTCCCGCACGTCAAGGAAGTCGTCAAGGCCGTCGACATCCACCTCGAGCACGAGATGGACGGCTTCATCACTCAGCTGTCGGCCGGCGTGAACTACACCAAGCGCGACAAGGGCAAGACCGTCTCGGACAACGACCTGTTCTTGAAGAACGGTCGCCAGCAGGTCTATGTCGACGCCGCCGACCTGGTCGATCCGACCAATCTGGGCTTTGCGGGCTTTGGCGACGTGCTGAGCGTCAAGATCGGCGATGTCTGGCGAAAATACTACAACTGGGCGCCGATCCTGGACGCCAACTATTACGACAAGAACTGGGACATCAGCGAAGAGGTCACGACCTTCTTCGGCCGCGCCAACTTCTCGGTCGGCGCCCTGCGCGGCAACCTGGGCGTCCAGGTGGTCAAGCAGGAGCAGTCGTCCAGCGGCGTGGTCATCAACGGCCTGGCCTCGGGTCAGCCGATCGTCCCGACCAAGATCAACGCCAAGGACAGCTACACCGACGTTCTGCCCAGCCTGAACCTGATCTATGACCTGGGCGGCGGCCACCGTATCCGTGGCGCCCTGTCCAAGACCATGGCCCGTCCGCGCATGGACGAGATGCGCGCCAACGTCACGCCGGGCTTCAACTCGCTGGTCTGCTCCAGCCAGCCTTGCGGTCCGGGCACGACGGTCAATCCGTGGTCGGCCTCGGGCGGCAACCCGCACCTGCGTCCGTGGGAAGCCAAGGCCGCCGACCTGGCCTACGAGTGGTACATCAGCCCCGCGACCTACCTTTCGGTGGCCGGCTTCTACAAGAAGCTCGACACCTACATCTATTCGCAGACCGGCACGTTCGACTTCACCGGCATCCCGATCCCGGTCGGCGCCAGCATCCCGGCAGGCACCAACGTCAACCCGATCGGCCAGATCACGCTGCCCGCCAACGGCAATGGCGGCAATCTGAAGGGTCTGGAGTTCAGCGGCGCACTGGACTTTGGTGAAGTGGCCAGCCTGCTGAAGGGCCTGGGCGTGCAGGGCAGCCTGTCGCTGACCAAGTCGAACCTGAACCCGACGACCGCCGCCGATCCGGTGCGGATCCCGGGCCTGTCGAAGCGCGTGTACAACATCACGGGCTACTACGAGCGTGGCGGCTTCCAGGCGCGGATCAGCCAGCGCTACCGCTCGGCCTTCAAGGGCGAAGTGGTGCAGCTGTTCGCGACGCGCGGCTACACCGAGATCCTGGCCGACAAGCAGGTGGACGCCCAGATCGGCTACACCTTCGAGGAGGGGCCGCTGCAGAACCTGGGCTTCCTGCTGCAGGTCAACAACCTGACGGACTCGCCGTACCGCACGCGCCTGGGCCTGGACGGTGGCGGCACCAAGACCAGCGACGGCGCCTCGTTGCCGGAAACCTACGAAAAGTACGGCCGTCAGATCCTGTTCGGCGTGAACTATCGGTTCTAAGCAAAGCGCTGGGCCCGCCGCTCTCCCCAGCGGTCGGGCTCGCCAGGCAAGAACCATCGGAGGCGGGGTCGCCTGACGGCGACCCCGACCTTTCGACCAGACGGGAGGCGGGTGGTTGCAACCGCTCAAGACGATACTGATCGCCGGCGGCGGGTCCGCCGGATGGATGACGGCGGCGCTGTGCTCGCGGCTGTTCCAGGGTCTCTACGAGATCATCCTGATCGAGTCCGAGCAGATCGGCACGGTCGGGGTGGGGGAAGCGACCATCCCCGCCATCAAGAAATTCAACGAGCTTCTCGGCATCGAAGAGGACGACTTCCTGCGCAAGACGCAGGGCACTTTCAAGCTGGGCATCGAGTTCCGCAACTGGTGGCGCAAGGGCGAAAGCTACATCCACGGCTTTGGCGTCATCGGCCAGGACCTGGGCTGGCTGCGCGCCCACCAGTACTGGCTGCGCATGCGCGAGCTGGGTCGCGCGCCGGCCTTCGACAATCTGGCGATCAACAACGCCATGGCGATGCAGGACAAGTTCATGCGCGCCCGGGCGGACATGAGCGACTCGCCGATTGGCCACATCGCCCACGCCTTCCACTTCGACGCGGGCCTCTACGCCAAGCACCTGTCGACCTACGCCCAGGCGCGCGGCGTCCAGCGGCGCGAGGGCAAGATCGTCGACGTGACGCTGCGGCCCGAGGACGGCTTCGTCCAGTCGGTGACCATGGACGACGGCGAAGTGATCGCCGCCGACTTCTTCATCGATTGCTCGGGCTTCCGCGGCCTGATCATCGAGCAGGCCTTGAAGACCGGCTACGACGACTGGACCCACTGGCTGCCGGCCGACCGGGCCATCGCCGTGCCGTCAGAGCGCTCGGAGCACTTCACGCCCTATACCCGCTCGACCGCGCATGACGCCGGCTGGCAGTGGCGGATCCCGCTGCAGCACCGCACCGGCAACGGTCACGTCTATTCGTCCAAATATATCGACGACGATGAGGCCGAGCGCGTCCTGCTGTCGAACCTGGACGGCGCCCAGCGGGCCGATCCGCTGCGCATCCGCTTCACCACCGGCAAGCGCAAGAAGATCTGGAACAAGAACTGCCTGGCCGTGGGCCTGGCCGCTGGTTTCATGGAGCCGCTGGAGTCGACCAGCCTGCACCTGATCCAGTCGTCGGTGATCCGCATGGTGCGCCTGCTGCCGGACGCCGGCTTCGACCAGGCCACGATCGACGAGTTCAACCGCCAGACCGACTTCGAATACGAGCGGGTCCGCGACTTCATCATCCTGCACTACAAGGCCACCGCGCGCGACGATACCGCCTTCTGGCGCTACTGCCGCGACATGGAGGTCCCCGCGACCCTGCAGCGGAAGATCGACCTCTTCAGCGCCAATGGCCGCGTGTTCCGCGAGGATGACGAGCTCTTCACCGAGGAGAGCTGGATCCAGGTGTTCCTGGGGCAGGGGATCATCCCGCGCGCCTACGACCCGCTGGTCCGCGTCCACTCGGACGAGGATATCGCCCGCCACCTCGGCAACATCGAAGCCGTCATCGGCAAGTGCCTGAACGTGATGCCCAGCCACGCCGAGTTCGTGGCCCACACGTGCCAGGCCCCGCCGCTGGCCGCGCCACCGCTCGTTCCAACAGCCTGATGTCTACACGGAGTAACGCCATGACGACCGCCGCCCAGCCTTCATCCGCCCTGCGGATCCTGTGCCGGACCACTGCCGCCGTGGCGTTGCTCGCCCTCACGCCGATGTCGGGCGCTCTGGCCGAGGTCATGCCGACCAAGGACAGCGCTCCGCTGGCCCCGCGCGCGGGTGACGCCGCCTGGGCTCGCGCCGACGCGCTGGTCAAGCAGATGACGCTGGACGAGAAGATCACCTACCTGCACGGCCTCTTCCCGCCGAACACCAAGACGGTCCCGGCCGACATGATCCCGTCGGCCGGCTATGTGCCGGGCGTGCCGCGCCTGAAGATCCCGACGCTGCGGGAAAGCGACGCCAGTCTGGGTGTGGCCAACCAGGTCGAGCAGCGTAAGGGCGACGTCGCCACGGCCCTGCCGTCGGGCCTGGCCCTGGCCTCGACCTTCGAGCCCAAGCTGGCCTATGCCGGTGGTGCGATGATCGGCGCCGAGGCCCGCGCCAAGACCTTCAACGTCCTGCTGGCCGGCGGCGTCAACCTGACCCGCGACCCGTGGGCGGGCCGTAACTTCGAATATCTGGGCGAGGACCCGCTGCTGGCCGGCGAGATGGCTGGGGAGCAGATCAAGGGCGTGCAGTCCAACCACATCGTCTCGACGATCAAGCACTTCGCCCTGAACGCTCAGGAGACTGGCCGCCACGTGATGGACGCCCAGATCGACGAGGCCGACCTGCGCGAAAGCGACCTCTTGGCCTTCCAGATCGCGATCGAGAAGAGCAATCCAGCCTCGGTCATGTGCGCCTACAACAAGGTCAATGGCGACTGGGCCTGCCAGAACGACTTCCTGCTGAACAAGGTGCTCAAGCGCGACTGGAACTATCCGGGCTTTGTCATGTCTGACTGGGGCGCGGTGCACAGTACGGTCAAGGCCGCGCTGGCGGGCCTTGACCAGCAGTCGGGCCAGGAGCTGGACACCCAGATCTTCTTCGGCGACGACCTGAAGGCCGCGATCACCAATGGCGAGGTCAGCCAGGCCCGCGTCGACGACATGGTCCGCCGCATCCTGCACGGGGTGATCACCTCGGGCCTGATGGATAACCCCCTCCCGACGACCGCCCAGCCGATCGACTACGACGCTCACGCCAAGGTCGCCCAGGCCGTGGCCGAGCGCGGCTCGGTGCTGCTGAAGAACACCGCCAACCTGTTGCCGCTGGCCAAGACCGCCAAGAAGATCGTGCTGATTGGCGCCCATGCCGATGTCGGCGTGATCTCGGGCGGCGGCTCGTCGCAGGTGCGTTCGGTCGGCGGCGCGCCGATCGAGATCCCGCTGAATGGCGGCGAGGCCGCCTCGTTCGTTCGTGTCACCTGGCACGCTTCGTCGCCGCTGGAGGCGATCAAGGCCGCCGCGCCGGGCGCGCAAGTGATCTATGTCGACGGCAAGGACCCGGCCGCTGCGGCAGCCGCTGCCAAGGACGCCGACGTCGCCATCGTCTTCGCCTGGCACTGGCAGACCGAAGCGCAGGACGCGCCCTCAATCGTTCTTCCTGACAACCAGGACGCCCTGATCGACACCGTCGCCGCCGCCAACAAGAATTCGATCGTGGTGCTCGAGACCGGCGGCCCGGTGACCATGCCGTGGCTGGATAGCGTCGGCGCGGTGCTGCAGGCTTGGTATCCCGGCCAGCGCGGCGGCCAGGCCATCGCTCGCCTGCTGTTCGGCGACGTGAACCCGTCTGGCCGCCTTGCCATGACCTTCCCCAAGACCGCCGACCAGGCTCCTCGTGCGAGTGCTCCTGGCTTCGAGGAGCAGGCTGCCATCGACGACGCCCGCCGCGCCGGCCAGAAGGCCGGACCGATCAAGGGCTTCGCGGTTAAGTATCCGGAGGGCGCCGCCGTCGGCTACCGCTGGTACGCCCAGGAGAAGCGCCAGCCGCTCTATCCGTTCGGCTATGGCCTGTCGTACACGGCCTTCGCCTACAAGAACCTCAAGGTCGAGGACGCGGCGGGGCTGAAGGTCAGCTTTGACGTCACCAACACCGGCAAGGTGGCCGGCGCCGACACGCCGCAGCTCTACGTCACGGCCGGCAAGCGCAAGTCGATGGTCCGCCTGGCGGGCTTTGAGAAAGTCGACCTGGCCCCCGGCCAGACCAAACGCGTGACCCTGACCGTCGAGCCGCGCCTGCTGGCCGACTACGACGTCGCCAAGCCGGGCTGGACCATCCCGGCGGGCTCTTACCCGCTGTACGTCGGCAGCCACGCCGGCGACATGGCCCTGACCGGCACGGCCAACCTCAAGGCCTGGACGCGGAAGCCGTGATGCGCGTCGTCCTCCTCGCTACCGCCGCGCTGGTCGCGGCGGCTCCGGCCCTCGCGGCGCCCAAGCTGCAGAGCTGGGTGACCACGGGCGACAAGAGCCAGCTGCTCAGCCCTCAAGCGCCTTCGGGCGCCGTGGCGGCCAGCGCGGTCGCTGGCCTGCCGGTCATCGCCGTCGACGCCAAGGAGCGCCACCAGTCGATCGTCGGCTTCGGCGGCGCGATCACCGACTCCTCCGCCTGGCTGATCCAGAACAAGCTGACAGCCGCCCAGCGCGACAAACTGTTGAAGGAACTCTACGGGCGCGGGGAGGGCGGCCTCGGCTTCAGCTTCACCCGCGTCACCATCGGCGCCTCGGACTTCTCGCTGGACCACTACAGCCTGGACGACGCGCCAGGTGGGGCAGGGGATCCGAAGCTCGAGCACTTCTCGCTGAAGCGGCCGCAGGAATTCGTCTTCCCGACCGTCCGCGCGGCGCTGAAGATCAATCCCGAGCTCAAGGTCATGGCCTCGCCGTGGAGCGCCCCGGCCTGGATGAAGACCAACGGCTCGCTGGTCCAGGGCCAGCTGAAGCCCGAGGCCTATCCGATCTATGCCGACTTCTTCGCCCGCTACATCCAGGAAGCCCGCAAGGTCGGCGTCCCCACCGACTATCTGAGTATCCAGAACGAGCCGGACTTCGAACCCGACAGCTATCCGGGCATGCGCTGGAACGCCAAGGACCGCGCCAGGTTCTTCGGCGAGAACCTGGGTCCGGCCTTCAAGCGGGACAAGATCACCACCAAGGTGCTCGACTGGGACCACAACTGGGATCAGCCGCAACAACCGACGACCGTGCTGGCCGATCCCAAGGCCCGGGCGTTCGTCGCGGGCGTAGCCTGGCACTGCTACGCCGGCGACGTCTCGGCCCAGCAGCCGGTGACCGACGCCAACCCCGCCAAGGAGGTCTTCCTGACCGAATGCTCGGGCGGGGAGTGGTCGCCGAAGTTCGACGACAGCTTTTCGTGGATGGTCGAGAACCTGATCATCGGTTCGGTCCGTGGCGGCTCGCGCGGCGTCCTGATGTGGAACCTGGCCCTGGACGAGAAGTTCGGCCCGCACGCCGGCGGTTGCAACGACTGCCGGCCGTTCGTGACGATCGACAGCAAGACGGGCGCGATCACCCGCACCCAGGAATACTACGCCTTCGGTCACGCCAGCCGGTTCGTGAAGCCGGGCGCAGCGCGGATCGGCTCGCCGGCCAAGGTCGGCGACCTGCGCACCGTGGCCTTCCAGAACCGCGACGGCGGCCGGGTGCTGCTGGTGCTGAACGTCGGCAAGGCGCCGGCCGACTTCGCGATCACCGAAGCCGGCAAGACGTTTAAGGCAACCCTGCCGGCCCGCGCGGCCGGCACCTTCACCTGGTGAAATCAGGCTGGGAGGCCTTCAGGTCTCCCAGCCCCAGCCCAGCCGGCGGCTGATGGCCTCGGCGGCGTCGATGACGCCCCGGGTGGCCAGCTCCATCCGCGCCTCGTCCATATATTGCGGGATGCTGGACAGGCTCATGGCCGCGACGACGGCGCCGCTGGCGTCACGGATCGGGGCGGCGACACAGCGGATGCAGTCGCCGGCCTCGTCGAAGTGCCGGCCCACGCCCTGGCCCTGGGCGGTCTGCTGATCCTCATCCGGAAAATACACCGACCAGGCGTCCTGCGGCGCGTCCAGCAGCAGGGCGCGGCCCAGGGCTGTGTTGCTGATGCGGTTGCGGTCGCCGACCTGGTGGCGCACGGCCACCCGCCGGCGGCTGGGCGAGCGGGCGATATAGACCACGTCGTCGCCGTCGCGGATCGCCAGGTTGGTCGCGTCGTCCATCTCCTGGGCTAGCGCGTCCAGGAACGGCTGCGATACCGCCGCCAGGCTGGTCGACTCCTGGGCCTGGAAGCCCAGGTTCATCAGCTTGGGACCCAGGCGATAACCCTTGCGCGGGTCGTGGGTCAGTAGACGGCGATCCACCAGGGCCGAGGCCAGCCGGTGCGCCGTGCTGCGGGTCAGGCCCAGCTTGCGCTCCAGCTCGGTCAGCGCCACCGGCCCGCCACGCGCCGCATCCAGGATGTCGAGCGCGCGCAGCAAGGTCTGGCTGACCTTCTCCGTCTTGGTGTCGGTCTCACTGGGTATGAACATGGTTTGGCCCTCCGCAGCTGACCGAGCGTCTTAGGCCGTTTGTACGTCAGGTCGCAGCGTCCGTGGCGCCAAAAAATGCCAGCGCTGGCGCCGTTAATGCTAACGCTGGCACTCAGACAAATACCGATATATGCCACATCGTGGGAACAAGGAGACTCACGTGGGGGTAGGGGCGTTTGGCGCGGCATTGTCCGTGACGATCGACGACGTGGCCATGGCGGCCGGGGTCTCGATCCGAACCGTCTCCCGCGTGCTCAACGAGTCGCCCAATGTCGGGGCCGAGACCCGCCAGAGGGTGCTCGAGACCATCGAGCGCCTGGGCTACGCGCCCAGCACCCGGGCGCGGGCGCTAGCCTCGGGCCGCTCGTTCCTGATCGCCATGGTGCAGGACGATCCCAACGCCCACGTGATTGGGGCGTTGCAGCGCGGCATCGTCGAGGCCTGTTCGTCGCACGGCTACGAGCTGGTCGTGCGGCCGGTGCGCTTCGGCGCCCCGGATGTCGCGGCCGACGTCGAGAACTTCGTGCGTCGCTCGCGGGTGGACGGGCTGATCGTCCTGCCGCCGGCGTCCGAGATCGCCGCGATCCCCGAGCGCCTGACGCGCCTGGGCGTGCCGTCGGTCGGCATCGCCTCGGTCCTGGTGCCCGAATATCCGTGCATGCTGGTCAGCAACGAGCGCGGCGCGACCCGGGCCCTGGGCCAGCATCTGCTGTCGCTGGGCCACCAGCGCATCGCCATGATCGAGGGCCCGCCACATTTCCGCTCGGCCCAGGAACGCAAGGCCGGCTTCCTGGAAGGCATCGGCGGCGCCATGCCCGAGGCTTATCTGCAGAAGGGCGACTACGGCTTCGAGAGCGGCCTACAAGCGGCCCAGGCGCTGCTGTCGCTGGACCAGCCGCCAACGGCGATCTTCGCCAGCAACGACATCATGGCGGCCGCCGTGGTAAAAACGGCGCGTGAGCGCGGCGTGAGCATTCCTGACCAGCTGTCCGTAGCTGGGTTCGACGACAGCGACATCGCATCGATCATCACGCCAGCGCTGACCACGATCCGCCGTCCGCTGGTCGACATGGCCCAGGCCGCCACGGAACGGCTGCTGGAGATGATCAACGGCGTGCGCCGAAGCTGGCCCCAGGAGACCGTCGACTTGACGCTGATGCACCGACAGTCGGTGGGGGATGCACGGAGAGAAGCGGGATAAGGCCGGCGGGGCGTTCGTTGTACGAGTATCGTCTAAGATATATTATCAGAAATAATATGATGCGTCATCAGAGCTCGATCGGTCATCTGCCGACGCTGCCGGACGCGGCGATCGTGCGGTCGAACAGGATGCCGTTGAACGGCGTGTTGGCCATGTAGAGGATGGCGCCGCCCATCACGATCCACGTCACGGGCCCGACCAGTCCCAGTTGGTGGCCGACGGTCGCCAGGCCCAGCACCGCCAGCCCGGCAGCGATGAAGCCGAGGTTGAAGTCGACGTCGCCGTCGAAGCCCAGTTCGCTCCAGGCGTCACTTCGGAGCTCGCCTTCCCCGCCGTCATCCGCCGCCGGCGCCCTCGCGCGCCTGACGCCTCGCCAACCCTAGCCGCAGGCGACTCGCTGCGCGGATGAACGGTGGAGACTACGGACCAGATCGGCCGCGCCGAGTCCCACGATGAGGGCCAGGTGCAGGCCCAGCGTCACGAGCGCCAGCGCCGCCAGCAGCACCGCGACGGACGACTGGGCGCCCAGCAGCAGGATCATCAGGTTGCCGAACACCAGGTCCTTGTTGGAAATCAGCGGGATGCGCGAAACCAGGTAGCGGATCGCCAGCACAACCAGCCACAGCTGCGGGGCGACCTCCGGCAGGGCCAGCCACCAGGTCAGGACGATCAGGGCCGTCGACACCACGAGCCGCAGCCCATGGGCGACGCTGACATAGGCCAGCTGCCCCGGGCGCAACGAGAACACTCGACGCCCGAAGACCAGCAGGCCCAGCGAGATCACCACCGGAAGCAGTCCCGACCACAGGGCCGGCCCCAGCTGATGGGCGAAATCGAGTTCGCGCAGCTGCGTGGCGCTGACCGCCGCCAGGCCCAGGGTCAGCAGATTGCCCTGCAGCGCCGAGATGATGTTGACGTCCTTGATGGCGGCGAAGGGCGCGGCGGCGACACCGACCACGCGTCGCGCCCAGACGTAGAGATAGGCCTCGCCGCTGTAGCCCAGCACGACCTCGTTGATCACGGTCTTGCGCAGCAGCGCCTCGAAGCCGGCCAGGGGCAGGTTCCACAGCCGCTGGAAGACCGCGAAGTCGCACAGCGGCTGGGTCAGATAGAGCAGCACCGAGACCAGCCAGACGAGGGGCGACAGCCGACCGATCGTCTTCAGGACGTCTGCCGTCGCGCCGCCCAACTGCAGGACGATGGCCACGACCAGGCCGACTGACACGACGCCGCCCAGGACGGTCCACCAAGGCGAGGTCTTGCTCGGCGAAGCGTCCGCATCGGCGGTGTCGGCTTGCGTCACAGGGGTCAAGCTCTGGCGCCGACCGTTTGCAGAGGACGGGCCTCCGGACGCGGCGCGGTCGACCAGGTCCTGTCCGCGACCGCTTGATAGTGGTCGAACAGATCCGCGAAGTGGTCGGTGTCGCGCCGTACACCGGCGGCCGCCTCGATCGCCGCGGCCTTCAGCGTGGCGGGATCGCGCGCGAACAGGCGACGGATGGCCGCCGCCGCGGCTTCGATGTCGCCGGAGCGATAGATCTCCGAGGTGGACGGCTGGGCGAGGTCGGCGAAACCGCCGCGATCCGGACCCACGAGCGGAAGACCGCTGGCCATCGCCTCGGCCGGGAGCAGGCCGAAGGTCTCGGAGTCGCAGCCGTGCACCAGCACATCCGCGCTGGCCAGGTGCGCGGCCAGCAGGCCCCGCTCGCGGATCGGTGGGATCAGATGGACGTGGGGCTTTCCGGCGGCCGCGCGCAGGACCCTGGCGCGGTCGATGCCGTCGCCCACCACCACGAGGCCGATCGGGATATCAGCGCTGGCCCTCACCGTGGCCTCGATCACCATCGGCCAGCGCTTTTCCGGATGAAAGCGCCCCACGGCCAGGGCCAGCTTCGCGTCGTCGGGGCAGGCGCAGGCCGTGAGCAGCTCCGATCTCTGGCGCTCGTCGCGCAGTCGCGGAGAAAACGACCCCCGGTCGACGCCTAGCGGGATGCTCGTCACGGCCTTCAGGCCATGCTGCTCGAAGCGTTGCCCCAGCCAGTGTCCGCCGGTGACGACGGAAGCAAAACGTCCCGTCAAATTGCGAAGATAGCTCCAGAACCAGTCGAACAGTTGGTCGATCCGCTCGGGGCTGGCGACGGAGGCCAGCCATCGTTGTGGGTAGATCGCCACCGGATCGGCGTGCATGAACATGGCGCGGGCGGCGGACCCGGACCAGTTGGCGACGATCCAGGCCCCGCGCCAGGGCGACGAGGCCTCGACCAAGTCCGGCGACAGCTTGTCGAGCCAGCGGTGCACCGGCGCCGCGTCCCAGAACATGTGATAGTTGGCGTCGAACGGCAGCGCCGGGCACCGAACCTGGATCAGGCCGCCCTGCCCGCGCGGTTCGAATCGATCCTCCGGTCCCGGTGCGATGACGAACAGCTCGTGGCCCAGCTGGGTCGCCGCCTCGAACTTGCGGTCGATATAGGTCCGCACGCCCCCGCCGGTGGGCGAATAGAACTCGGCGACATCCACGACCCGCATCACATTTCCCGAAAAGCCCCGCCGCCATCGCTAAACCATCACCGTGACGGTCCTGTTGGCCGCCTTCACAAAAAGACGATGTGCGCCGGGTAGGTCTGTTCAGGTTCGAGATTCCGCGTGGTGGTGGGGGCGAGCGCGTCGTTCTAGCGGCCGGGGGGCCAAGGCGTGCACGGGGAAGGATGGTCATGGATATCAAGGCGTTGACGCGCATCGACGGTGTGCGCCCGTTGCGGATCGCCATGTTTTCGGGGAACTACAACTACACCCTCGACGGCGCGAACAAGTCGTTGAACCGCCTGGTCGGTCACCTGCAGAGCAGTGTCGGCGCGCAGGTGCGGGTCTATTCCCCGACTGGACCGAATCCCGCGTTCGAGCCGATGGGCGAGCTGATCTCGGTGCCGTCGGTGAAGATCCCATTCCGGCGGGATTATCGCCTGGCGCTTGGCCTGCCGCGCGCCCTGCGGCGCGATGTCGAGGCGTTCAAGCCCGACCTGATCCACCTGTCCGCGCCGGACCTCTTGGGCTCGGCGGCGCTGAAGTTCGGACGCGCCCTGAACGTCCCGGTGGTCGCCAGCCTGCACACGCTGTTCGACACCTATCTTGACTACTACGGCCTCGGCCAGCTGCGCGCGCTGGTGCGCCGCCAGCTCTGGAACTTCTATGGGGCGTGCGACTACGTCCTGGCCCCCACCGAGGCGATCGGCGACGAGTTGCGCGCCCAGAGCCCGGCGGCCCGTGTCCGCACCTGGGCGAGAGGCGTCGATCCCGAGCTCTTCCATCCCGGACGCCGCAGCGAGGGCTGGCGGCTGAGCCACGGCTTCGCGGCCGATCGCCCGGTGATCGTCTTTCTCGGGCGGATCGTCATGGAGAAGGGCCTGGCGGCCTTTGCCGAGACCATCGGGCGCCTGGAGGCGACCGGCCAGGCCCCGCAGGTGCTGGTGATCGGCGACGGTCCCGGCCGGTCCTGGTTCCAGGAGCGGATCCCCTCGGCGGTCTTCACCGGCTTCCTGACCGGAGAGGCCCTGGCCACGGCCCTGGCCAGTGGCGACATCTTCCTCAACCCCAGCACCACCGAGACCTTCGGCAACGTCAATCTGGAGGCCATGGCCTGCGGCCTGGCGATGGTCTGCGCCGACGCGCCCAACACGCGGGCCCTGCTGCGCCACGGTCGCAACGCCCTGCTCTGCGCGGATCGGCCGTCCGCCTATGCCGACGCGCTGTCGGGACTGCTGACCGATCGCGAAGAACGGCTGCGCCTGGGCGCCGAGGCGCTGGAGCGCAGCGCCGCCTATCGCTGGGCGGAGATCCTGAACGAGGTGGTGGACGTCTATGCCGAGGCGCTGGACGCCCGCCCCGTCCCGCGAGCGCCGCGCGCGCCCGCGTGGCGGTCCGGCGCCCTGGCCGAGCCGCAACCGGCCGGCCTGCCCGTGCTCTGAGCCGTCGCCGCGACATTCGACATGATCCCGACCCTGCTCGATCGCTATCTGCTGCGGCGAACCCTGACGCCGATGTCCGCCGTGCTGATCAGCACGATGGTGGCGTTCCTGATGGAGCGCATCATGCGCTCCTTCCAACTGCTGTCGCAGACGACGGACGGCTTTCGGTTCCTGACCGAGCTGCTGGTCAATCTCGTCCCGCACTATGTGGGGCTGACCCTGCCGGGCGGTTTCTTCATCGGCCTGTTCGTCGTCGTCAACGGCCTCAACAAGAGCTCGGAGATCGACGCGATCCTGGCCAGCGGCATGTCGCTGGGCCGCTTCGCCGCGCCCTTTGTGGGCCTGGGCGTCCTGCTGATGGCGTTCAGCATCCTGCTGTTCGGGTTCGTCCAACCCTACAGCCGCTACGCCTATCACGCGGTGCTGCACGCGGCCGAGAAGGCCGGATGGAACGGCGACGTGCGGCCCAAGGCCCTGCTCTCCACCGGTCCCGTCTTCCTGACCGCCGATCGCGCCGATCCCAGCGGCCGAGATCTGGAGCGCGTCTTCATCCGCAGGGTGACGCCCGACGGACGCGAGGATGTCATGACAGCGGTCTCGGCGGTCATCCGCAAGGACGCGCGCGACAAGACCGTCATCCTGGAGCTGCGCGATGGCCGCCAGGTCAGCACAACCCGTGACGCTCGGGTCTATGTCACCAACTTCTCGCGCTTTTCCTTCGACCTGCCGCTGTCGATGTCGGCCAAGCTGTTCCGGGTCCGCGGCGACGAGGTCAGCGAGCTGACCCTGATCGAGCTGGCCCAGCAGGGCTTTGGCAAGGTCGCGCCCCTCCTGCCCCGGCAGATCCTGCTGGCCGAGCTCTACGCTCGATGCTCACGAGCGCTGCTGCTGCCCCTGCTGCCGCTGCTGGCCGTTCCGTTCGGCCTGAGCGCCAAGCGCGCGGGCTCGGCCTCGGCCATGGCCACCGGCGCGGTCCTACTGTTTCTGTTCGAGACCTCGATGATCCTTGGCCAGGCCATGGTTTCGGGCGCGGGTCTTCCGGCGATCCTCACGGTCGGCCTGCCGGCCGCCGTCTTCGCCGTGGTGTGCATCGCCACCTGGATCGCCAGCCGAAAACGCCCCGGCGAGAACCCCGTCAGCTGGCTGACCGAGCACGTTGCCGACATGTTCACCGCCATCGCCCAGGCGTTCGGGGCGCGTAGGCCGCAGTCGTAGCGATTGATTTTGCGAGGCGAGCGATAGGTTTCGCGACGCCTCGGCCGGCCCGCTCTTGCATGACAGGCCTCAAGTGCGTCCGACTGGATCGACAGGTCTCGGGAGGACCGATCGATGCGGCGAATTCTGATGCGTTTCTTCAGCGGTTCGCGCGAGGTGGATGAGCTCGTCGAGGCTTCTGCCTTCTGGTTCGACAGCTTCCGCGTTTAGCGGAGAACTGGGGAGAGCATCGACGCCCTCCCCACATCACCAGTCCCCTACAGCTTCAGGCGCGCGCCGATCGTGAAGTAACGGCCCAGCACGTCGTCGCCGATGGCATAGCCGTCGCGCATGCCCGCTCGGGTGCCGTTGCCCGAGTAGGCGCCGCCGGGCGGGTCCTGGTTGAACAGGTTCTGGATGTTCAGGAACAGGTCCGCCTTACCGACCGACGTGTCAGCCTCATAGGTCAGGGTCAGGCTGGTCGTTCCGAACGAGTCGATCTTGTTCTTGACCCAGACCTGGGTCGGATCGCCGCCCAGCTTCATGGAGCCACGCCAGCGCTGCATCAGGTCGACAGTCAGGCGCGGGACGGGTTGGAAGCGGAACAGGCCCGTCAGGCGCAGCGACGGCCCGGCGGCCATGCCCAGCGGCCCAAAGGCCACCCCGCCCTGGTCGGTCGTCGGCGCGCCGGGCTGGCGGTAGTAGACGTGCGGTTGCCAGGCGCCGAGGAAGCGGACCGCGGCCGGGCGATCGAACAGGCTGGTCGTGTAGTTGACCTCGAGGTCCGCGCCCCAGGTCTCGATCTCGGCGATGTTCTCGTACTTGGTGTACCAGCGCGTCACGGCGTTGGCGGCGGACTTGTCGACATAGCCGTTGGGCCGGACCTGCAGGGCGCAGAACGGCGAGGAGCCGCCGCTGGCGTAGCAGGCCTGCTGGTAGGCCGCCGTCGAACCGGCGATCTGGGCCACCGCGTCGGTGATGGTGATGTGATAGCCGTCCAGCGCGATGCTGAGACCCTGCGCCGGGTTCCAGACCAGGCCCGCCGTGGTCGTCTTGCCGATCTCGGCCGTCAGGTCGGGGTTCGAGAGATCGGTCGACGGGACGCGCGGGCTGGTGTTGGTCAGCAGATCGACCGGATTGACCGGCACCGAATTGATCGGCGCAAACAGCTCGTAGAGCGTCGGCGCGCGGATATCGCGCGACTTCGTGCCCCGGAACCGCAGGACGTCGTTGAGACGCCAGTCGAAGCCGACCTTCCAGGTCCAGTAGCTGCCGCTGGTGTCGTAGTCGGTGAAGCGGGCCGCGCCATTGACGCTCAGCGACTGGGCGAAGGTCTTGTCCTTCAGCAGAGGCGCGTCGAACTCGAGCGCGGCTTCCTTGACGGTCTGGCTGACCTTGGGACTGGCGGCGTAGGTCTGGGTCCACAGCGCCCCGCCGGCCGTGCAGTTGTAGCGGATGCCCGTGCAGTTCACGACCGCGCTGGGCAGGGCGTCGCTGCTGGATTCAAAGGACAGCTTCCGCCACTCGCCCGACAGCGCGACATTGACCTCGCCGGCCCAGGTGCTGAACGGCGAGCCGTCGATGTGGCCCGACACCGCGTCCATCGTCGTGTTGGCCGTGTAGTGGGTCGGCTGCATCACGTAGTTGATAGCCTCGGCGCTGGCGGCGCCGGACCCGAAGACGTTCAGCGGCACGCAGCCTGAACTCGGGTTCGTCAGGGTGATGTTGCAGACGGTCTTGCTGGTGGCCGGGTCGGTCACCGCATCGAGGGCCGCGGCCAAGCGCTGGTTGTTGATGTTGGTGACGAGCGTGGTGCGCAGCTCGGTCGTGCCGTGCGTGTAGTCCAGGCCCCACTTCCAGGCGCCCAGGTCGCCGTCCAGGCCGGCGGTGTAGATCCGCTGGTCGGACTTGGAGCGGGCTTCCAGGCGCGGGGCGCTGGCCACCAGTTCGCTGAGGGTGAAGGTTCCCTGCCCCGCCGCCGCCAGCTGCGCCCGATAGGTCGGGCTCAGGAAGGCGTTCTGCGAGCTCATCGTGACCCGGTTCAGGGTTAGGTAGTCGGAGTAATTGGCGTTGGTCTTGATGTTGCCGCTGGCCTGGACGTAGGCGTGGACGCTGTCGGTCAGGTCGTAGTCGAAGCGGCCGAAGACCTGATGACCCTTCAGCGAGGCCAGCAGCGAGGAGTCGTAATAGGCGCCGTCGCCGCCGATCTGCAGCGCGGTCGAACCCGTCGCCGTCCCCGCCACGAACGGCCGCAGCGTGCCGTCGGCGTTGAAGGTCTGGCCGTTCAGCACGCCGCTGTTGATCAGGCCGCCGAACGTATAGGTCGACTGGCGAACGTTGCTAAGCAGCTGGTACGGGTTTGCGGCGGTCCCTGCCCCGGCCACGCCCCACAGGGTCATCCAGTCGCGATCAGAGCGGCGGGCGATGCCCTTCTCGTCGCGATATTCGTAGCTGCCCTCGACGTGGGCGCGGTCGCCCAGTCGCCGGCCGACCGCGAAGCCGACATCGGCCTTCTTGCCGTCGCCTTCCTGCGAGACGCCGGTCTGGGCCACGGCCTTCAGACCGTTGAACTTCTTGTCGAGCACGTAGTTGACGACGCCGCTGACGGCATCCGAGCCATAGACGGCCGAGACCCCGCCGGTGACCGTGTCGACGCGCGAGACCAGCATCTGCGGGATCACGTCGACATCGACCACGCCGTTCAGCAGGGTCGGCGGCACGCGCAGGCCGTCGACCAGCACCAGGGTGCGGTTGGGGCCGATATTGCGCAGGTTCAGCTGGTTGGCCGAGGCGTTGCCGGCCCCGACGCTGCCGGTGGAGGTGGGATTGACGCCCGAGCCGCGCGAGCCGGCAAACACCGGCAGCACCTGCAACGCGTCGGCCAGGTTGCCTGGCGACATGCGCAGCACGTCTTCGGACTGGACCACGGTGACCGGCGACGGACTGGCGTCGCCGTTCTTGATCACCCGTGAGCCGGTGACGACGACTTCGGCGACCGTGGCGTCATCGGCCGGCACAGTCTGGGCCGCGGTCGCCGTGGCGATCGCGACAACGCTGGCGCCAGCAAGAAAAGCCAGGCTCGTCTTGAGCAGTTGCATCAATCCCTCCCTTGCCGCCGAGAGCTCGCGCAGTTTTCCGCGCTGAGACTCCGGCTGCTTGTGTTCTTATTTCGCGAACGTTGTTCGTCCGCGATTTGAGGATGATCCTGCTCCCTCCGGCTCGCTTATTGGTTTGATGGGCTCATCCATTAGTTTTCCGCTGCGGAAACCGATCAAGCGCCGAGAGACGCCGTCAGGTCGTCGAACAGCTCATCGACCGACAGCTTGCGCGGGATGATCTTCTGCTCGAACGACCAGTCGATGGCCAGTTGCAGACCCTTGCGGTTGGCCTCCAGGCCAAATGGCGGATAGACGGCCGGCGCGCCGCCCTCGGTCAGGGCGCGGCTCTCGACGATCATGCGGTAGATCTCGCGCACCACGTCGGGCCGCTGCTTGGCCACGTCCTGGTGGACCACGAAGATGTGGTTGATCGGCACGACCTGCTCACGCGCGAACCAGTCCTTAGCCGCATTGAACGGATCCGGCACCAGGTACTGGACGCGCGGGTCCTTGGGCAGGTCGACGCCCTGCAGGGTGGCGGCCAGCTGCCCGTCCAGCATCATCTGGCCGATGTCCGAGCCCTTGGGCAGGCGTAAGCAGTTGGCCGGGTCGCTGTATTCTTCCAGGTGGCCGTCGCCGGTGGTCATCCAGGTGACCTTGTCCAGGTCGACGCCGTATTCGTGCTGCAGCACGCCGCGAATCCACAGGCCGGTGGTCTGGGCATAGGTACGCACGCCGACCTGCCTGCCCTCGATGTCCTTGGGGTCGAGATGGCCCAGCTCGCCGTTGAAGCCGGCGCAGTGGTGCTGGAAGCGACCCGAGATCGGTGCGGGCAGCAGCACGTAGGGTTTCCCGTAGCTCTTGGCCTGCAGGTAGGTGACGATCGCCAGCTCGCCGGCGTCGTATTGGTTGCGGCGGACCATGTCCTTGAAGCCGTTGTGGGCCTGCTCGGGTCCGCAGAAGTCCAGCTTGACGATGTCGGAGGTCACCCGGCCGTCCTTGATGGCCTTGGTGACCGGGTAGTCGGCCAGGTTGGTCTTCAGCGTCAGGACGTCGGTCGTGGTGTCGGTCATTGCTCGTTCCCCTCGCGCCTAGAGCGCGACCTCGATCAGCACCGGACCCGCCTCGCGGACCGAGTTGACCATGCTCTTGTGGAAGTCCTCGGCCGTGGTGACGCGCTGCGAGGGGACGCCCATGCTGGTCCCCATCGCCACCCAGTCGATGCGCGGCTTGTCGATGTCGATCATCGCCAGGGCCTGCGGGCCCGGCGCGCCGAAGCCCATGTTGGCGAATTCGGTCTTGAGGATCTGGTAGCTGTGGTTGGCGAAGATAATCGTCGTCACGTTCAGGCCTTCACGGGCCTGGGTCCACAGCGACTGGATCGTGTACATGGCGCTGCCGTCGCCCACCATGCAGAAGACCCGGCGATCCGGGCATGCCAGGGCCGCGCCGGTGGCCACGGGCGTGCCGTAGCCGATCGAGCCGCCCATGTTCTGTATGGTGTCGTGCGGCAGGGCGCCGGCGGTCAGGCCCATGCTCTCCCGCCCCGTGGTCAGGGATTCGTCGACCAGGATGCAGTGCTCGGGCATCGCCGAGGCCAGGGCGTGGGCGATGCTGATCGGCTCCAGCTTGCCGGTCGGCACGCCGTTGTCCGAGCGCTCTTGCAGGCGCGGAGCGACCTTGGGCCCGCCCAGGGCGTCCAGCAGCATTTCCAGGCCCAGGACACTGTCCTCGCCGGTCGTGATCAGGCTGTGCACCGTGCTTTCGGGTGACTTCAGCAGGCTCGGCTTGTCGGGATAGCTGAAGAAGGCGATCGGCTCGCCGGTCTCGACCGTGACGATGGTCCTGAAGCCCTTCAGGAAGGCCACGGCCTGGGGCACGGCATAGGGGATGCGCTCCAGCGGCACGCGCCCGGCCCCGCGCTCGATGCGAGTGCTGAAGAACTGCGTGGCCAGGCGCGCGCCGGTCTTGGCGGCGACCTGTCCGGCCAGCTCCAGCGCTTGGCCGCGCAGGGCCTTGTTGCCGAGGATGATCAGAGTGTCGCCGTCGGTGCGCAGGACCTGGGCGACGTGGTCGACGCGGGCCTGGTCAGGCGTCTTGCGCGTGACCTTGGCGCGGATGGTCTTCGGCGGCTGCCCGGCGTCGCCCCACGAGGTGTCGCCCGGCAGGATCAGGGTGGCGATCTGGCCCGGATGCTCGCTGGCCTTGGCGACGGCCGAGGCGGTGTCCAGCGCGATGGAGGCCGAGCTGTCGGCGCGGCGCACCCAATGGCTGAGCGGCCGGGCCAGGCCCTCGATGTCCGAGGTCAGGGGCGCGTCGTACTTGAGGTGCGCCGTGGCGTGCTCGCCGATGATGTTGACCATCCCGGAACTGGCGCGCTTGGCGTTGTGGATGTTGGCCAGGCCGTTGGCGAGGCCGGGGCCCAGGTGCAGCAGCGTCGAGGCCGGCTTGTCGCGCATGCGGTACCAGCCGTCGGCCGCGCCGGTCGCCACGCCCTCGAACAGGCATAGCACGCTCTTCATCCGGGGATTTTCCAGCGCCTGCAGAAAATGCATTTCCGAGGTGCCGGGGTTGGCGAAGCAGACCTCGACGCCCTGGTCGGCCAGTGTGTTCACAAGGCTTTCGGCACCGTTCATCTCAACTCCTCCACACGATCGAAGGCGCTTCGCGGCGCGTTCGTCTCAGGAGGAAAAGAGACCATTTCCAGAGGGCGGCGACCCAATCCAAACGGGCCGGAAAGCGATAGATTTCCGGCCCTTCCCTGGATCTCTTTCCGTCAGTAGCCGGCCAGTTCCTTGCCCTTGCCGACCACGCCGTAAGAACGCTGTGGCGCGGCCATCAGCCAGCGGTAACCCTCGGCCAGCAGGCGATCGACATTGCTGGCGTTGGTGTGCGGATTGCCGACCGGCACGCCGTGGCGCACGCAGGTCTCGGCGACCTTCTTCATGGCGTCGCGGACATCCGGATGGTCGTACTGGCGGGGGAAGCCCATCTCCTGGGAGAGGTCCCCCTCCCCGATCAGCACGAAGCCGATCCCAGGTACTTCCTTGAGAATCTCGTCGAGGTTCTCGACGCCCTTGACGCTCTCGATCATCAGGCCGACCAGCAGCTCGCCCTGCGGGGCCAGCGGCCAGACGTCGGCCTTGGCGTAGTACTCGGCCTGGGACAGCCCCCAGTAGCGGGCGGCCGTCGCTGGGCCATCGCCGCGCACGCCGCGCGGCTCGTACAGCGGCGCGTTCTTGGGCCGGCCATAACGACACGAGGCGACGGCGTTGTACGCCTGGGCCACGTCGTTGATATGCGGCCAGATGATCCCGTAGACGCCGCGGTCCAGGGCTTGCTTGGCATAGGCCTGGTTCATCTCGACGCCATTGGCCGGCACCCGCACGATCGGGGTGACCTGGGGCGCCAGGCTGGCGGCCGAGTGGATCTGCTTGCGGTTCAGCAGGTACTGCAGCGCATCGCCCAGAGCGGCCATGTCCCAGGGATTGTGCTCCATCTCGAACACCAGGCCGTCATAGGGCGAGTCCGAGAGGTCGATGGCCGACTGCTTGTCGGCCTTGGCGAAGCAGGTGAAGGCGGGCTTGCCGGCTTCCCATGCGCGGATGACGCCATTCAGGCGAGTGTCGGTCATGGTTTTCTCGTTATCTTTCAGACCGCTTCAGCGGTTTCCTCAGGGTTCCAGTACATGAACCCCATGCCCTCGCCGGTGCCGGCGGCGGTGCGCCAGCACGGCACGTAGTCGACCAAAGTCATCTTCGCGCCCGTGTGCTGCAGGGCCATCATGACGATGCTGTAGATCTTCACCTCGGAGGTGCCCGACTGGTAGTAGCCGTCGGGGATCGCGGCCAAGCCGTCATAGTCGTAGGCCGCCAGCTTCCGCATCACGTCGCGGTCGAATGCCTCGTCATTGACGAAGTGCGACAGGCCGCCCGAGGCGATCACCGCCACGCGGACATCATCGGGCCAGGCCTCGATCGCGTCGCGCAGCACGCGGCCGAACCGGATGCAGCGGCTCATCGACGGCTGGGTCGGCGGATAGAACAGGTTGAACAGCACCGGCACGTGCGGCGGCGGCTGGTCGCCCATGATCTGGTGGTAGACGAAGCTGTAGGCGTGCGGCACGACCGGATAGTCCGGCTTCACGCCCTGGCGCTGCTGCATCCAGACGTTTTCCGGCCAGGCCTGCAGGTCATTGAGGTCGAAGCCCTCCTTCTGGAAGGTCTTGATCAGATAGGTCGCCAGCGCCGGATAGGCCTTGTGCACCACGTGGTGGTCGGGCGCGTAGACGGGGCGCTGGGGCGGGCCGTTGTGGACGTCCTCGCCGGTGTAGATGGTGATCGAGGGCGACTGGTCGGGCCAGATCTCCTTCTGGTCCTTGCCCAGCACGATGGCGACATCGACCTTGGCCCGCTTATAGGCGTCGGCCATCTGGTCCAGCGCCACGCGGCAACGGCCGGCGCGCTCGGTGCGCTCCTCGAGGGTGAGGAACGGCTCGAACGCCGCGCCCCGGTGAGCTTCCAGCTCCGGATAGGTCCAGGTGCGGTTCTGGAACCACAGCTCGGGGTTCTTGCGGTCCCGCTCGCCGTTGGTCAGCCAGTCCTCGGGGGCCTGGCCCAGCATGCCGCTGTGCGGCACCGCCATGCCAAATACGATCTTGGCCATCTTACGCGTCTCCTTGAACTTTCGGCGGGCTTCAGGCGGCAGCGGGCTTGGCGTCGCCAGGCTTGGCCTCGGGGGGCGGCGCGTTGGCCTCCTCCGGAACCTTCGGCGCCCATTCGGGTCGCAGCATCACGATGACCGTCGCCGCGCCCAGCACCAGGAAGGCGAAGATCAGTGTCATCGGGGCCACGTACGAGCCGGTCACGTGCAGCAGCCAACCGGTCAGCAGCGGCGCGACGCCGCCCGCCAGGGCCGTGGCCACGTTCTGCACGCCCTTCACGCGGCCGACGATCGGCTTGGGGATCAGGGTCAGGCTCGAGAGGGCCAGGTTGTTGGCGGTCGTCAGGCCCAGGCCAGACAGCGAGGCCACGTTCCAGAACAGCGCGGTCCCGATATCCTTGGCCGTGGCGCCCAGCAGCACCGTGCAGGCGATGGCGAAGCCGGAGACGACGAAGATCTTCCGGATCAGGACCGGACGCCCGTAGCGCTGGATCAGCACATCGGCCAGCCAGCCGGACGCCAGGGCCACCAGGGCGATGCCCATGAAGCTGTAGAAGGTGTAGAGGCCCATTTCTTCCAGCGACAGACCGCGCTGTTCGACCAGATAGGCCGGCATCCAGGTCATGCAGAAGAAGGTGAAGTAGTTGTAGCAGAAGTTGACGATCATCGTGCCCCAGACCAGCGGGCTGGCCAGGATGGCGCTGAGCGGGACGTCGACCTTCTTCTTGACCACGGCCAGGGTCTCAGCGGCGCGCTTGGGAAGATCGCTCTTCACCGCCAGCATCCACGGGACCAGCCAGGCCAGGCCCGCCAGGCCGGTGATCAGGAACATCACCTGCCAGTTGAAGTGGATGATCAGCCAGGCGGCCAGGGGCGCACCTATGGCCGGGCCGAACTTAGCGCCCAGCATGTAGACGCCGACGGCCGCGCCGCTCCGATTGGGATCAAAGTTGTCGCGAATCCAGCGATAGCTGGCCGGCACGACGACCGCTTCCGCGGCCCCGACCAGCAGCCGCATCAGGATCAGCCCCCACAGCGCCGGCATCAGGCCGATGGCCGCCGAGGCCACGCACCAGACGACGAAGCAGATCGCATAGGGCCGCTTGACGCCGTAGCGGTCGACCAGCCAGCCCATCGGCACCTGGAACAGGGCGTAGGACCAGAAGAAGGCCGAGTTGATCCAGCCCCGGTCCACGTTCGAGAGATGGAAGTGCTCCTTGAACGGCGCGGTCGTCAGGGCGGCCGAGATGTTGATCCGGTCCACGAACGCCACCAGGGCGCCCAGGGCCAGCAACACCAGGATCCCCCAGCGCCCCAACGAGGCCTTCAGCGTCTTGCCGTCCGTCGCGACGCTCTCGTCGTTTGCTGCCGCCACTTGAACTCGCTCCATCCCTTGTCGACTTGTCTTAGTCGATGCTTTGTTTCGGTAGATTTCAGTTCGCCAGAGCGGGGTAAAGGGCCCCGGCCGTCTTGCCGAACACCCAGTCCTGGTCTTCGGCGGACAGCGACGACAGGCGTTCGCGCGCCGTGGCCAGGATCTCCGCGAGTGTGCCCGGCGAGGTCGGGAAGTTCGAGCCCCAGGCCAGGCGCCGGGCGCCGAACACCTCGACCAGCTTCGGAAACCAGGTCTCCGGCGTCGCCGCGCCCGTCTTGCTGTCACCCATGATCCTCGGCGTCAGCTTCATGTAGAGCGACGGGATGTCGGCCAGGTCGAACAGGCTTCGGGCCGCCTTGTAGGGCGGACCGTCGGTGACGTCCGGCCGGCCCAGGTGGTCGAGGATGATCGGCACGTTCGGGAAGCGCTCGGCCAGGGCCCGCACCTGCGGCAGACCGACCGGGCCGGTCTGGATGCACATGGTCAGGCCCAGCTCGCCTAGCAGCTCCCAGGCCGGAAAGGCGCTGGGATCCTCCAGCTCGGTGGGGTCGAAGTCCTTGGTGCTGCCGCCGGTGAAGATGCGCAGGCCGGTCAGGCCCTTGTCGGTCCAGGCCTTGATCGTCTCGACCGCGTCCGGCGCCCGCACGTCGACCGAGCCGACGGCGATCAGGCGATCCGGATAGCGGTTGCAGGCGTCCACGACATAGCTGTTGTCGAAGCCATAGGTTGTCGAGGAATGGACCACGGCCGCCTTGGCCACGCCCGCCTCGTCCATCGCCGCGATCAGGGTCTCGACCACGCATGGCCGCTCCTGCGACCAGTCCGAGCGCTTGCCGAACAGCGGCGCCGGCGGATAGCGAGCCTCGTCATCCGAGATCACGTGCGGATGGATGTCGATGACCGAGGACATTAAGCGCTCCCTAGGACTGGTCTTCTTTTGCTGAAGCCATCGTCCCCGAGATCGGCGCTCAGGAGCAGTCGAAGCTGTGCGGCGAGGTATAAGTTCAGGCTGTCTTGAAACGAAAAACGCGGCGCAGATTGCTCCACGCCGCGCACTCTTAACTGGTTGAAAAGTGAACTATTTTCCGCGCGACTTCAGGTGCGCATCGAGGCGCGGATAGACGCGACGGGCGTTGCCTTCGAAGATGTTGTAGCGGTCCTGATCGGTCAGGCTGACGCACGCGTCGACATAGCGTTTGGTGTCGTCGAAATAGTAGCCGGTGTCGGGATCCTTGCCGCGCACGGCGCCGATCATCTCCGAGCCGAACAGTACGTTCTTCGAGGGGATGACCTTGGTCAGCAGGTCCACGCCTGGGTGGTGATAGACGCAGCTGTCGAAGAAGATGTTGTCCAGCAGGCCTTCCAGCGGCCGGTTGGCCATCTCAAGCGACATGCCGCGATAGCGACCCCAGTGGTAGGGCACCGCGCCGCCGCCGTGCGGGATGACCAGGCGCAGGGTCGGGAAATCCTTGAAGAGGTCGCTCTGCAGGATCTGCATGAACACCGAGGTGTCGGCATTCAGATAGTGCGCGCCGGTGCCGTGGAAGTTCGGATTGCATGAGGCGGCCACGTGGACCATGGCCGGCACGTCCAGGTCGCACAGCGCCTCGAACAGCGGGTACCACTCGCGGTCGGTCAACGGCTTGCCGGTCCAGTAGCCGCCGGTCGGGTCGGGGTTCACATTGGCCCCGACGAAGCCCAGTTCCTCGACGCAGCGACGCAGCTCGGGGACCGAGTTGGCGGGCGGCGCGCCGGGCGACTGCGGCAGCTGGCAGACCGGCACGAAGTTGTCGGGATAGATCTCGGTCACCCGCTTGACCAGGTTGTTGGAGACCTCGGCCCACTGCAGGCTGGTGCGCTCATTGCCCAGGTGGTGGCTCATCAGGCCGGCGATCGGCGAGAACAGGGTGATGTCGCTGCCCCGTTCCTGCTGCAGCTTCAGCTGGCCGTTGCCGACGCCCTCGCGGATCTCGTCGTCGCTGACGTGGGCTTCGGAAACCGGCGGCGCGGTCGACGGGCTGTCGGCGGCGTCGACCTGGCGCTGGCGCCACTCGCGGAACGACTTGGGGACGGTGGTGAAGTGGCCGTGGCAATCGATGATCATGGTCTTGGGTCCTCGGCTCACAGCTTGTCCGGATCGACGAACAGCGCGTCCATGCTCATACGCTTGGGGGTCAGGCCCTGGGCGAAGGCGGTGCGCTCCAGCGCCTCGATGGTCGGGCGGTTGGCCTCGATGCCGTAGGGCAACGGGTCGGGACCGACGATGTCCATCAGCTTGACGTACTTCTTCTCGGTATCGTTCTGCGGACCATTGGCGCGCACGCGCTCGAGCCACTCGTCCTTGGCCTGCTTGAAGGCGTTGTAGAGCGAGGTCGCGACCCAGGGGTGCTCGGCCAGCACCGAGTCCTTGACCACGATCGTGCCGTGCATGGGATAGACGCCGGTGCGACGGAAGTAGTCGGCCTCCAGTTCGGCGGCGTTGGGCAAGAGGTCCGGATAGTTGGCCTCGACCTCCTGCCAGCCACCGGTCGGGGCGCCGGTACGACCGATGCCCGCCGCGCCCTCGACGCCGGCGGACAGCTCGCCATCGGCCATCATGTCGGCCAACGGGCGGGTGGCGTGGATCACGTTGCCCGGCAGCTTCAGCTCGCGGACGTGCTCTTCGTCATCGACGACCCAGGTGACCTTGGACGGATCCAGGCCGCAGTCGTCCATCAACGCCTGGCGCAGCCACACGCCGGTGGTCACCGAATAGGCGCGCACCCCGACCTTCTTGCCTTCCAAATCCTTGGGCGTGACGATCCCCGCGTCGGGACGGACCAGCATGCCCGAGTGGTGGAAACGGCGGACCACGAAGATCGGCAGGGCCACGAACGGCGCGCCATAGGCCCGGGCGATGATGTAGGTCGTGGGCGCGATCTCGCAGACGTCGAACTCGACGTCGCGCACCATCCGGCGGAACGCGCCGATCTGCGGCTTGACGGTGATGATCTCGGCCTCGACGCCCTCGATCGGGATCGAGCCGTCGCGGATGGCCGACGTGTGCGGATGCTCCGCCACGGCGATCTTCAGATGTACCTTCCCGGCCAAATGTCCTCTCCTCAGAACTCATCAGTATCCGGGGATTGGTCGGCGGTCATCGGACCAGCACGTCGCCCCGTTCGTCCTGACAAAGGCGTTCGACCTCGAGCGATCGCAACCGGCCCGCCGCGAAACCTTGAGGGCGCGCGCCATTTCCTATCGGACGGGCGATAGGTTCGCCGCGACGAGTGATAAGTTTTGCGCCGCATCTTGTAATAGATCGAGCGCGTGGCGACGCGTTTGTTATCGCCTCAATCGCAAGCACAGAATGGCTTTTAGACCCGTTGCCATGGCTTCGAAGCGCCTGATGTGGCGACTTTCACGCTTCTGTCCGCCGCTTGCACCCCGATTGATTCCTGTTACCGCTTGGCGATCGGGAGGAACAAAAATGATCGACATGGATCCTGAAGCCAGGGCCGCGTCGCTCAGCTTTCGGCAGCTGAAGCTGTTCGAAAGCGTGGGCCGGCTGAACAGCGTCCGCAGGGCGTCGGAGGAGTGCAATCTCTCCCAGCCGGCAGTGACTCAGGCCCTCGCCAAGCTGGAGCAGCAGATCGGCGCCGTGCTGTTGGAGCGCCGCGCCAGCGGCAGCTACCTGAACGAGTTCGGCGAGATCTTCCATCGCCGCACCACGCGCCTGTTCGAACAGTTCGAGCAGGCCCTGATCGTCCTGGGCGTACCCGGCGGGGCCGAGACCGCGCCGGTGATCGCCAAGCGCATCTCGCGCTCCCAGGCCCGCAGCCTGATCGCCATTGTCGAGAGCGGCTCGTTCGCCCAGGCGGCCCAGACGCTGGAGCTGTCCCAGGCCTCGCTGCAGCGGGCGGCGCGCGACCTGGAGGGCAACCTCAAGAAGTCGATCTACTACCGCACCGCCGCCGGCGTGATGGTCACCCCGGCCGGCGTAGAGTTCGGTCGGCGGATCAAGCTGGCCACGCAGGAGATCGAATGGGGCATCCAGGAGATCGAGGCCGCGCAAGGCAGCGTCGCCAGCCAGATCGCCATCGGCGCCATGCCGTTCGGCGGCAGCGTGTTGCTAGCCTCGGTGCTGGATGAATTCGTCCGCGCCAATCCCAAGGTCGACGTCAAGATCGTCAACGAGAGCGCCTCGGAGATGCTCAAGCGCCTGCGCGACGGCGAGGTCGATTTCGTGATCGGCCTGGTGCAGGAGACCAAGGGCGAGGACCTGGCCAACGAGGCCCTGGCCCGCACGCCCTACGCCATTGCCGCCCGCCGAGGCCACAAGCTGGCCAGGCAGGGCGTGGTCACGGTCGAGGATCTCCTGAAGTACGACTGGGTGTGCGGCACGCCCGGCTCCAGCCGTCGCGGCTGCTTCGAGCGCCTGTTCCGCGGCGGGGCCGCGCCGCAGACCTCGATCGCCACCAGCGCCCTGCCGGTGATCCGGCACCTGCTGATGCGGTCTGACCGCCTGGCCCTGATGACCTCGTACGAGCTGATGCACGAGAGCGAGCTGACCGCCCTGCCCTTCGGCCCGATCGAGCCGGCCCCGGCCATCGGCGTGACGATGCGCGCCGGCTGGCTGCCGACCAAGCTGCACCAGGACTTCATCGATCTGCTCCGGCGCCATACAGCAGATGCGACGACTCCGACTCTGCTGAAGAAGGCTGGCTGATGAACGACACCAGATTGCCGACCCGCCGCGCGGTCGCCGCCGGAACGCTGGGCCTGCTGGCCGCTTCTGCTGTTCAGGCCGCGCCCAAGGGCCAGCAACTGGTCTATGTCGGGACGCAAGGCAACGAGGCGGGCCAAGGCGTCTTCGCCGCGCGGCTGGACACCAGCACCGGCAATCTGACGCCCATCGGCGTGGTCGCCGAACTGGCGCGGCCGACCTGGATCCTCGCCCATCCCACGCGGCCGACCCTCTACGCCGTCAGCGAGACCGGCAATGACGGCAAGACCCAGGGCAAGGTCCACGCGCTGAAGGTCGACCTCAAGACCGGCGCCCTGACGCTGGTCTCGACCGTCGACTCCGGCGGCAGCGGGCCGACACACCTGGCGCTGGACGCGCAGGGCCAAGGCCTGTTGGTCGCCCATTACGGCTCGGGCCACGTCGCCGCCCTGCCCCTCCGCGCCGATGGTGGCGTCGGGCCGGTGGCGTCGGTGCAGCAGGAACAGGGCTCAGGCCCCTCCCCGCGCCAGAAAAGCTCACACGCCCACGGCGTGGCGCTGGACCCGTCCGGCAAGTTCGCCCTGGTCGCCGACCTGGGTTCGGACCGGGTGTTCGTCCACCCCTATGATCGCCGCAAGCATCAGCTGGCGCCGGCCTCGGCGACGCCGGCCGTCGTCGCGCCCGGCGTCGGCCCGCGTCACCTCACCTTCCATCCGAACGGCCGCTTCGCCTTCCTGATCAGCGAGATAGTCCCGGTGATCCGCACCTTCGCCTGGGACGCCCGCCAGGGCCGCCTCACCGAACTCAGCGCCGTGTGCGCCGGCGGCGATCCGCCGATCAACGGGGCCGAGATCGCGGTCAGCCTCGATGGTCGTTTCGTCTATGCCTCGATCCGCGTCGAGCACGTCATCGTCGCCTACGCGGTCGACCAGAAGACTGGCGCCCTGACCGAGATCCAGCGCATCGCCTCCGGCGGCCAGACGCCCTGGAGCTTCGGCATCGATCCGTTCGGCCGCTGGCTGCTGGCGGCCAACCAGGGCTCGGGGACGGTGACCGTCCTGGCGCGCGATCCGGTCACCGGCCGCTTGAGCCCGACGGACCAGTCCGTGACGGTGACCAAGCCGACCAGCATCGCCTTCCTGTGAGCGCGCGCAGTCTAGACCCCGGCGAGGTCCTGGCCTGATCCCAAAAAGAAAGGGCGAAGCCACGACGCTTCGCCCTTCAGATCGAGGTACAGGGAAGAACGGTCCTAGAACCGGGCCCCAATCCGCACGCCGTAGGTGCGCGGCGGCAGGTAGGTTCCGTAGTAGACGCCCGGAGTCGAGGTCGCGAAGGCGTAGGCCTTCACCAGCTCGTCGCTGATGTTGTTGGCATAGCCCGTGACCGAGAAGGTCCCGCCCGGCGAGTCATAGGTCAGGTTCAGGTCGCCGGTCGTGTAGCCGTCCTGCTTGATTAGGGCGCTGCGGATGTCGAACAGCAGGTACTGCCTGGCCACCACCCGCGCCCGGGCCGCGGCGGTGATCGTGCCGCCGTTGGCCAGGTCGAAGCGGTGCGAGTAGTCCACCGTCAGGGTCGACTTCGGCGACTTGGGCAGCGGGTTGCCCGAGAAGTTGCCGCCCGACGAATACGGCGTCACCGGCAGCACGAAGTCGTTGAACTCCGAGTGCGACAGCGCCCCGACCACGCCCAGGCGGTCCTGGGAGGTGATCGCCCACTGCGACTCCAGCTCCAGGCCGTACACCGTGGCCTTGTCGGCATTGTAGGTCAGGCGGCCCGAGGCCGTGCACGGCGCCAGGTTGGTCGGCAAGTTCAGGCAGCCCAGCTGGCTGGCCTGGTAGTTGTCGTACTTGTAGTGGAACGCCGTGACGTTCAGTTGCAGGGCGTTGTCGAACAGGCGGTTCTTCGAGCCGGCCTCGAACGACTGCACGTGTTCCGGCTCATAGGAGTTGGGGGCCAAGCCGTCATAGTTGCCGCCGCCCTTGTAGCCGGTCGCGGCCGTCGCATAGACCAGCGAGCGCTCGGCCAGCTGGTATTCGACCGAGGCCTTCCAGTTGGTGGCTTCCCACTCGCTGTTGGCGGCGTTGGTGATGCGCGACAGCAGGACGCCGGCCGGATTGCGGACCTCGGTCGTGCCGTTCTGCTTCTTCTGGTCGGCCGTGTAGCGCAGGCCGCCGGTGACGCGCAGCTTGTCGGTGACATGCCAGGTCGCCTGACCAAACAGCGCCCGCGAATAGGCGTCGATGTCGGGATAGCCGAAACGCACCGAGGTCGGCGGCGCCAGCAGCGTCTGGTACGAGCTCTGCAACTCATCCCAATAGTAGGCGCCCAGGATCCAGGTGATGGTCTGGTCGGGCTTGGAGGCCAGGCGGACTTCCAGCGAGTGCTGCTTGGCCTTCTGGTTCAGCTGGATGCGACGGTCGCTGGCGTACAGGTTGTCGAGGTCCAGCTCGTGATAGGCCGGCAGCACCGTCAGGGTGGCCAAGCCCAGGTCCCAGTTCACCTCGGCGTGGACACCCTTGTTCTTGTTGTAGATGTGGGCGCCAGGATTGACGGTATTGGTCGAGCGCGGATCCACGCCCGCGACGCCCAGCTTGTAGGCGGCTGGGCCGACGCCCTTGCGCAGGTCGTAGTCGCCGGCCAGCAGGATCGACAGGTCGTCTGTCGGCTTGATCAGCAGCTGGGCGCGGAAGGCCCGCGAGTTCTGGTCCTCGCTCTTGCCGTCGGCCGCGAAGCCGTCGCGCTTCTGAGTGCGCATGGCCAGGCGCGCGGCGACCTTGTCGCCGAACGGGATGTTGACCATGCCGTTGACGCCGTAGGTATTGTAGTTGCCGTACTCGGCCCCGACCGCACCCTCGTAGTCGAAGCGCGGCTTGACCGAGATGACGTTGATCGCGCCGGCCGTGGCGTTGCGGCCGTACAGCGTGCCTTGCGGACCGCGCAGCACCTCGACCTGGGCGATGTCGTAGATCAGGCCACCGGTCGACTGCGGACGGCCCAGATAGACGCCGTCGATGTGATAGGCCACGGCTGGGTCGCCCTGCGGGCCGTCATTGGTCGAGAAGATGCCCCGGATGGAGACGCCGGTGGCGGCGTTGCTGGAGTTGATCTCGACGTTCGGGGCCGAGCCCTGCAGCGCCTGCAGGTTCGGCGCGCCTTGCTTAGCCAGGCTCTCGGCGCTGATGGCGGTCACGGCGACCGGAATGTTCTGGACGTTCTCGCTGCGCTTCTGGGCGGTGACGACCACCTCTTCCAGGGCGGCGGGTTCGTTGCTTTGGGCGGTCTGGGCTCGGGCCTGCGCGGCCAGGCCCGTGACGCATGCGCCGGCCAGCAGCGCGACGCGGAACGATTGTCCCCTCATTGAATCCTCCCTTTTGTTCTGATCGTCCCGTCTCTTGCGGACAGGCGTCGTTTGGTCTTCGGGCGACCTCGGCGCTGCTCTGCGCCGCTCGCCCTGATCCGAAGTAGAACAGGCGATGGGCGTGGAAGAGGGATCGAAAACCCGCAGCGGCCGATAGCTTCGGCGACCCCGTTGGCCTTATTTCGCGGGCAAATACAGCGGCATGGAATCTTCCCACAGGCTGTCGGTGACCAGGCGCTTGCCCGTGCCGTCGGCGTTCATGACCATGATCTGGCCGTAGGGCTGGAAGGTATTGTCGTAGAGCGCGGCCTCCTCGCGGAAGCCGTACATGCCGGTGCTGAACAGGATCTTCCCGTCGGCGCTCCACACCGCGTGGCCGTCATTGCCGCGGTTGGTCGTCAGGCGCTGCAGGTCCGAGCCGTCGGGCCGGATCGTGTAGACGTCGAAGTTCACCGCATCGACCTTGCGGGTGAAGACGATAAGTTTCCCGTCCGGCGACCAGAACGGCAGGTTGTCGTAGCCGGTGGTCAGCACGCGGATCTGACGGGTCTCGACATCGATCACCCGCAGGCCTTTCTCGGCCTCGCCCCAGACCCGGTAGACGATCTCCTTGCCGTCGGCCGAATAGCTGGGGAAGCCCGAATGGATCGAGCCGTCGGTCAGGGCCTCGTAGCCGGTCCCGTCGCGGCGCACGCGCATGATCACCGCCTTGCTGCGGGCGCGCTCCTGGAACCAGTTGCCCAGGCCGAAGGCCAGCCACTGGCTATCGGGCGACCAGGCGGGCTGGAAGGCGCCGGCCAGACCCTTCTTGACCAACTCGGGATCCAGGCCCTTGCCGTTGACGTCGAACACCACCTGCCGGCCAGAGCCGTCGCGGTTCAGGGTGATCAGCGACGAGTTGCCCAGCTGTTTCTCGGTGATCGCCAGGGTGCCGTCATTGGCCACGACCGGGAACACGTCGATGTGTTTGTACTCCCAGTCCTTGTCCCAGCTGTAGAGCGGCTTGTACGAGGCGCGGGCCTTGAAACCGACCTTCTCGTAGATCACGCTCTTGCCGTCCGGCGACCAGACCGGCGAGCGCAGGAAGCGCCGCACCGGCGCCGCGCCCGAGGTGTAGTAGAGGCCTTCGTCGGCCCCGCCCTTGACGTGATAAGCCAGCGAACCGTCGACCAGGAACTGCGGGAAGAGCTTCAGGCCCGGCCCCTCGGTGTGCTCGATCCGCTGGCCGGTGGCGACGTCGACCGAGACGATCTGCGAGACGGTCCTGGCCAGCAGCTCGGGCCGCCGCGCGCCCCAGGTGTCCTCGGTCGCCAGCTCGTAGAAGGCGATGCGCTTGCCGTCCGGCGACCACTTGGGCGACCCCAGGCAGAAGCCGGGTTTGGACGCCACGCGGCGGAAGCCCTTGCCGTCGGCGCCGATCACATAGATCGACAGCTCCTGGGTGTGCTCCCAGCCCTTGCCGTCGTGGTGGCCGCGCCAATCGGTGTTACGATCTGACGAGAAGGCCAGCCATTTGCCGTCCGGCGACCAGGCCGGGCGGAAGAAGCCGTTGGGCAGGCTGGGATCGCCCTGCACGTCCTCGGCGCCGGTCAGGTTGGCCAGGCGGCCGGTCTTCAGGTCCTTGACCCAGATGTTGGTTCGATAGCCCTCGCGGGTCGAGACGAAAGCCAGGCGCGTCCCGTCCGGCGATAGCTCGCCGGCGTCCTCGACGGCCGGACCGACGATTAGCGGCTGGATGTTGCTCCCGTCCAGGTTGGCGCGGAACAGGTCAGACTGGCCGTCACCGTTGCGCTCGGACGTGAACACCACCGACCTGCCGTCGGCGCTGAAGCTGGCGTGGTAGTCGAACACCGACGCGCCCAGCAGCTTGCGCTCGTTGGAGCCATCGGCGTCAGCGATGTAGAGCTCCGACGACGACGGGCCGATGCGGTTCATCAACATCACGCCGTGCGGCTTTGCGGTCGCTGCCGCCTTCTTGGGCGCCGCGGCCATCGCTTCGCCCGCCATGAACAAGGCCGGGATGGCGGCGAGGAGTTGTCGGCGATCCATATGTTCCTCCGGGTACGCGCCGCCTCTTGCCTGGCGGACTTATCTTCATGGGGTCGCGTCGGCCCGCGACTTCTCGTCCGCTAGGCTAAGCCGAGACCGCCCTGCCCGCGCGCATCAGATTTGCGCTCAACCCGATCCATTCCCCGAGTTCTGGCCATTCGCCGTCCCCTCGAACGTCCGCGCCCGGCGCAGGACCGGAAACCACCAGGCCCAGAGGCCGGTGACCATGATCGCGCCGATGCCGCCGAACACCACGGCCGGCGCCGGTCCGATCGCGGCGGCCAAAAAGCCGGACTCCGCCTCGCCCAGCTCGTTCGAGGCGGAGATGAACAGGGACGACACCGCCCCGACCCGGCCGCGCATCTCGTCGGGCGTCGACAGCTGCATCAGCGACTGGCGGACATAGACCGACAGCATGTCGGACGCGCCCAGGATCACCAGGCACCCCAGCGACAAGGGCATCCAGCGCGACAGGCCGAAGATCACGGTGGCCAGCCCAAACACGGCGACCGAGACCAGCATCTTGATCCCGACGCTGTGCTTCAGCGGCCGCCAGGCGAACAACAGCGCCGTCGCCATCGCCCCCACGGCCGGCGCGGCGCGCAGGTGGCCGAGGCCCTCCGGCCCCACGTGCAGGATGTCACGCGCAAAGATCGGCAGCATGGCCGTCGCCCCGCCCAGCAGCACGGCGAACAGGTCCAGCGAGATGGCGCCCAGCACGATCTTGTTGCCGCGCACATAGGCCAGGCCCTCGATCATCAGCAGCCACGGCTTGCGCGGCTCGCCGATCGCCCGGCGGACGGGGCGGACCAGCAGCATGCCGACCAACGACAGCACGAACAGCCCCGCGCTCGCCGCATAGGGCGCGGGCGGGCTCCAGGCGTAGAGATAACCGCCCATGGCCGGGCCCAGGATCGAGCCGACCCGGCCGGCGATGGCGTTAGTGGCGATGGCGTGCGGCAGCACCGCGGGCGGCACGATGTTGGGGCCCAGGGCGTTCAGGGCCGGCATCGAGAAGGCCCGCGCCACGCCCAGGAACACCGCCACCGCCATCAGGGCCTGCAGCGACGCCGCCCCGCTCCAGGTCAGTAGCCCCAGCGCCGCCGCGCACAGCAGTTGTAGCGAGGTGGTGAGGCAGATGATCAGGCGGCGATCGAAACGATCGGCCGCCCATCCCGTCACCAGGGTCAGCACGAACAGCGGCACGAACTGCGCCAAGCCTACCAAGCCCAGTTGCAGGGCGGCGTCCTGGGTGTCCATGGTTCGCCGGGCCAGGTCATAGACCTGCCATCCGACGACGATGACCAGAGTGTTCTGGGCCAGGGTCGAACACAGCCGCGCGGTCCAGAAATAGCGGAAATCCCGGAACGCGAACGGATGCTGGGCCAATGTCTTCTCCTAACCGACGCGCCTTCTAGCCCCGCGGGCGCGTAAAATCATATCCGGCCGGCAACATCGCCTCAGTTCCGATAGCCTGCGAGCCGCCTTGAATGGCTCCCGCGCGCGGCCGGCCGATACCGCGGTCCCCGTCAGCCGCTGGATGGGGTGACGCCAGAACCTCCGGGGGCGTCACATCACTGTCGTGTCGGGCTGGCATTCGGCTCGGCCATGTCATTGCCCGTTCTTGACCGTGGCCCGACCTGCGAGCCCGGGAACACTGGGGGCGCGGAGCGGTTCGAGGCTCTCACCCGACGCCTGCGGCTGCCCTTGCTGCGCTATTTCGCTCGCCGGACGGGGTCGCAGCCCGACAGCGAGGAGCTGGTGCAGGACCTTTTCCTGCGCCTGCTGCGTCGTCCCGGCCTGATGGCCCTGGAAAGCGTCGATGGCTACGTGTTCGAGGCGGCGGCCAATCTGCTGCGCGACAAGGTCAAACGCGAGCGGACACGGCCCAGGTTGAGCGCGGTCGAACTGGATCGCATCGACCTGGCCGACGACCTTCCGGACGCCGAGGATGTGGTTGGCGGGAGACAGAACCTGGAACGCATCCAACGCGCCCTCAAGGCGCTGTCGCCCCGCGCGCGCACCATCGTCATCCTTCGCCGCTTCGAGGACATGAGCCACGCCCAGATCGCCGCCCGGCTGAACATCTCGGTCAGCGCGGTCGAGAAGCATCTGGTGCGGTCCATGGCCGTGCTGCGCAACGCCCTGCAGGAGCAAGGCTGATGGCGGGCCGCGCTTCCCAGGATGACGAAGCCGCCCACTGGTTCGCCAAGGCTGATCGCGGGCCGCTGAGCGCCGACGATCGCAAGGCGTTCCTCGAATGGCTCGAGGCGCCCGGCCATGCCGAGGCCTACCAGCAGACCGCCGACGCCTGGTCGACCCTGGGCGCGGCCAAGGGCGCTGATGGCCTGATGGCGATGCGCGCGGCCGCCTTGCGGGACGCCTCGGGCGTCAGTCGCCGGCGCACGATCTTCGGCCTGGCGGGCGCCGCGACGGCGGCCGGCGCGGGCGGCGTGGCGGTGATGATGGCCAGCGCGGCCGGGGCGACGATCCGCACCGGCGCCGGCGAGCGCCTGACCGCGCCCCTGCCGGACGGGTCCAGCTTGACCCTGGCCCCGCTGTCGACGGTGCGCGTCCAGTACGACGACAAGCGCCGGCGCGTACGCCTGGTCGAGGGACAGGCCTATTTCGACGTGCGCCTGGCGCCCGACCAGCCGTTCCAGCTCGTCGTCGGCGATGAGCACGCCCAGGGCGCCGGCGGCCGCTTCCAGGTCACCAAGCAGGGCGAGACGGCGCAGATCCTGATCGAGGACGGCGCACTCGACGTCGCCGCAGTCGGGCAAGGCGCGGTCCGGAGAGTGACGACGGGCCAGATGCTGTCGGGCCAAGCCGGCGCGCGGCCGGTCGTGGCGGCCGATCTGGAGGAACTGACCGCCTGGCGCGACGGCCGGCTGGTGTTCAGCGACACGCCGTTGCCGCAGGTGGCGGCGGCGTTCAATCGCTATTCCAGCGACCAGCTGTCCCTGGCCTCCGACGCGCGGCTGGACGACATCCGGATCTCGGGATCGTTCCGCTACGACGGCGGCCGCGAGTTCGCCAACGCCCTGCGCGTGGGCTTTGGCGTGAAGGTCCATCAGGTCGACAAGACGACCTGGGAAATCGCCGAATGAGCCGCGCCGACGGCCCGACGGTCGATGAAATTTTCACGACAAGGTGAGGCTTTCGGCGGGGCCGCAGTTCCTGGGGTTGACCGGTCGACGGGGGCCGCGATGTTTCAGGAAAGCACGATGACGAACCGAGTTTCCCAAGCCGCCGGCCTTCGGCGCGGCCTGATGGCCTGCTGCGCCGTGGTCGTCCTGGGCGCCGCGGCGCCGGCCCTGGCCCAGGAGACCGCCGCGCCGCCGGTGGCCTTCACCCTGCCGACCCAGCCGCTGGAACTGGCCCTGCCCGCCTTCGCCAAGCAGGCCGACGTGCAGGTGCTGTATGCGTCCAACCTGGTGAAGGGCAAGCGCGCCAACGCCGTCGTTGGGACCCGCGCGCCGGCCGAGGCGCTGCGCGACCTGTTGGCTGGCTCGGGCCTGAAGGCGACCATGACCGGCCCGCGCACCTTCCTGATCTCGGTGCAGGAAAATCCGGTCGTCGCCGAACTGGAAGAAGTGATCGTCACCGCCCAGAAGCGCTCGGCGCGGATCGAGAACGTCCCGATCGCCGTGACCGTCGTTGAAGGCGGCGACGCCCAGCGGCGCGGCATCACCAATGTCGTCGACCTGGTCGATCAGGTGGCTGGCGTCTCGGTGAACTACGCCTTCGGCGGCACCAACTACGGCCTGATCAGCATCCGCGGCATCGGCGGCGCCGACGACTACAAGCCCAACGGCAACCCCTCGGTCGCCCTGCATGTCGACGGCGTCTACCAGACCTCGAACGCCTATCTGGGCATGCCGCTGTTCGACCTCGACCGCATCGAGGTTCTGAAGGGTCCGCAAGGCACGCTTTACGGCCGCAACACCACGGCCGGCGTCATCAATGCCATCACCCGCGGTCCCGGCCAGGTAGTCGAAGGCTCGGGCCGCGTCGAGTACGGCAGCTACGACTACACCGAGCTGGAAGCCTCGGTCGGCGGTCCGGTCAGCGAGAACCTGGGCGTCCGCCTGGCGGTGCTGGCCCAGAACGGCGGCGGCTTCATGAACGGCGCTGGCGCTGGCCTCCTGGCCGGCTTCCGCCCGTCGGTGCGCGGCGTGGTGCAGACCCAGGTGCCGGCCCTGGTCGATCCTGGCCGCCGCGAGGGCTTTGGCGACAAGGACCTGGTCGCTGGCCGCGCCACCTTCGACTTCAAGATGGCGCCCGAGAGCGATCTGGTCGTGAAGCTGTTCGGCAGCCGCGATCGGGGTGACACCCGCCAATATGACCGCATCGCCCGCTCGCTGGACGCCACGGTCGCCAACGCCGGCGAGAACGCCGACCCGTACGAGTTCTACTCGGTCGGCTATCCCACCCAGGCCATCGACATCTACGGCGGTTCGGCGAGCTTCAGCCACAAGGTGCGCGAGAACCTGAACTTCACCGCCATCGGCGGCTTGCAGGGCAGCAAGCGCGCGGTGAAGGGCAATGGCGACGGCTCGCCCTACCCGGCCTCGTATTTCGACGCCAAGGAGAAGCTCAGCCAATCGTCGGTGGAACTGCGTCTGGCCGACGACACGGGCGGCAAGCTGGACTGGATCGCCGGCGCCTTCTACGTCACCGACGAGGTCAAGTTCGACACCAACTGGATCAGCTATTCGGCCCTGACCAACTACGACAACCTGCACCGCCAGGAGCGCGACAGCTTCGCCCTGTTCGGCCAGGCCGACTATCGCCTGATCGAGCGCCTGCAGGTCTCGGCCGGCCTGCGCTACACCCGTGACAACGCCCACTATGTCGGCCGCAACGTCGACCACAATCCGTGGGGCATCAGCACCTTCACGACGACCTTCACGACGACCAACCCGTTTGCCTGGGACGAAAAGTTTGACGACGACAACGTCTCGGGCCGTCTGACGGTGAAGTACGACGTCACCTCGGCGCTGAACGTCTTCGTGTCGGCCGGCACCGGCTATCGTGGCGGTGGCTTCGACGGCACCTCGATCTTCACCGTGGCCGAGACCAAGCCCTTCGCCTCGGAGACCGTGCGCGCCTACGAGGCCGGCCTGCGCTGGACCACGCCGCGCCTACGCCTGTCGCTGGACGCCTTCGACTACCGCTTCAGCGAGCTGCAGGCCACGACGCGCCTCGCTAACGACACCAACGGCCGGGCCAATGTCGGCAAGGCCAGCAGCAAGGGGATCGAGGTCGCACTCAGCGCCCAGCTGCTGCGCACCGAGCGCCAGCAGCTGACCTTCGACGTCAACGCTGCCTGGCTGGACACCGAGGTGCTGTCGTTCTCGTCCAATCGCGTGGCCGAGGTGCTGCAGACGGTCGGTGACCCCCTGCCCGGCGCGCCGGACGTGTCGGCCACCGCCAGCCTGAACCACAGCATCACGCTGAGCGAGGGCTGGTCGCTGCGCAGCCGCGTGGGCGTCACCCACCATGGCGAGGAGTCCAACCGCCTGAACGCCACGCCGGGCAACACGGCCAAGGCCTACACCCTGGTCAACGCCCGGGTGGACCTGGCCACGCCGAAGAACTGGACGCTCTACGCCTACGGTCGCAACATCACCGACGAGGTCTACTTCCCCGAGCTGAACGGCGCGGCCCGTCTGGTCGGCGCGCCGGCCACCTACGGGATCGGCGCGCGGTTCGACTTCTGATCCTGAGGCGATCCGGTCCTTTCCGGGCCGGGTCGCCTCGCCCTTCCAACGAGATCCTCGCGATGTCCCTGCTAACGCGCCGCGCCGTGATGGCGGCCTCGACCGGCCTTTTCCTGGCCCGCGCGACGGCGACGCAAGGGTTGGAGATCCGCCGCGCCGCGCCCGCCGAGCCCTTCGCGCTAGGGGTGGCCAGCGGCGATCCCTCGACCGACGGCTTCGTGCTGTGGACCCGCCTCAGCGCCGGCGGCGCGCTGCTCGACGCCCCCGCCGTGCCGGTGGCCTACGAGGTCGCCGAGGACGAGGCCTTCCGCCGGATCGTGCGGCGCGGGCGTCGCGCGGCGTCGCCCGCCCTGGGCCATGCGCTGCATGTCGAAATCTCGGGTCTTCGGCCCGGTCGCGCCTACTGGTATCGCTTTCACGCACTGGGCGCGGTCAGCCCGGTCGGCCGCACCGCCACCGCGCCCGAGCGCGCCGAACGCGCGCGCATCGCCGTCAGCTCGTGCCAGCACTTCGAACTTGGCTGGTTTACCGCCTATCGCGACATGGTCGCCGCCCAGCCCGACCTGATCGTGCAGCTGGGCGACTACATCTACGAGAACAGCTACACGCAGTTTCCGAAGGTTCGCGCCTTCGACGCGCCCGAGCCGGTCGACCTCGACGGTTATCGCCGCCGGCACGCGATCTACAAGTCCGACGCCGACCTGCGCGAGGCTCATCGCCTGGCGCCCTGGGTCGTGACCTGGGACGACCACGAGGTCGAGAACGACTATGCCGATCTGGCCAATCTGAAGGCGCTGGATCCGGCGGTCTTCGTACGGCGGCGGGCGGCGGCCTACCAGGCCTATTTCGAGCACTTGCCGGTGCGGCCCAGCCTGTGGGCGCGCCCGGACCGGCCAAGGCTCTATCGACGCCTGGCCTGGGGCGATCTGGTCAGCCTGCCCGTGCTGGACGGGCGGCAGTATCGCTCGGCCCAGGCCTGCAACCCGCCGGGCCAGAGCGGCAACCGCCCACGTCGCGACTGCCCTGCCCTGGCCGCGCCCGACCGCACCATGCTGGGCGCGGCGCAGGAGGCCTGGCTGGACAAGACGCTAGAGGCCGAGCGTGGCCGCTGGACCCTGCTGGCCCAGCAGACGGTGGTCGCTCCGATCGAGACGTCCGAAGGCGTGATGTCGGACCAGTGGGACGGTTATGCCGCCGCCCGCGACCGCCTGATGCACGGCCTGACCGGTCGGTCGGTCCGCAACGCCGTGGTGCTGAGCGGCGACATCCACGCCTTCATGGTCAACGACCTGCGGCCCAGGACCGATGCGCCGCCGGTAGCCACGGAACTGGTGACCACCTGCCTGGCGGCGAGCCACGCGCCGAAAGCTCGCTACAGCGAGGTCGGCGCCCGCAATTCCCACGTCCGCTTCGCCGACATCGAGCGCTCGGGCTACACCCTGATCGAGGCGACGCCTCAGCGACTGGATGTCGATCTGCGCGCCGTCTCCGACCAGGCCGACCCTGCGGGCGTCACCCAAAGCCTGGCGCGGTTCGCGGTCGAGGATCGCCGTCCGGGCGCCCAGGTCGCCTAGCGCCGCCCAGGCCCGGCCCTCTCGCCAACCCAGAATTTCCATTTCAGCCGCGGCGCGCTCGCGCCGGCACGCGCACGCTCATGCAGCCCGTGCGGCTGGGCAAATTTCGGCGCGGAAACTTTTCGCCCCTCTCGACACGAACGCTGAAATGGCGATATCTTCCCCATATTCGGGATCGAATACCAAAATATGAGACCATCGACCTCAGGGGCACTGAGCAACGATGGGTTCGCACAATGGAGAGGAAACCATGAAGACGTCTTCGCGTACGCAATGGCGGTCGGGCGCCTCGCGCCTTGCGGTCGCAACTGTCCTGCTGTCCTCGGTCGCCGGCGCAGCCGTCGCCCAGACCGCCCCGCCCCCTTCGGAGCCCGCTGTCGTCGACGAGATCGTCGTGACCGGCATCCGCGCCAGCCTGCGCAGCGCCATGGATGTGAAGCGCAGCTCGCTGCAGGTGGTCGACACCATCTCGGCCGAGGACATCGGCGACTTCCCGGACAAGAACCTCTCCGAAGCCCTGCAACGGGTGACCGGCGTGCAGATCAGCCGTCAGGACGGCGAAGGCCGCGGCGTCAGCATCCGCGGCGCTGATCCGGGCCTGAACCGCGTCGAGATCAACGGCTCGTCGGCTCTGTCCCTGACCGTGGGCGGCAGCGACCGCGCCGTCGACTTCCGTGACATCCCCGTCGAGTTCGTCTCGCGCCTGGACGTCGTCAAGTCGCCGACCGCCGACATGGCCGAAGGCGGCATCGGCGGCACCGTGCGGGTGATCACCCGCCGTCCGTTCGACAGCAAGCAACCCTTCGTGGCCGGCTCGGTCCAGGGCGTCTATTCGAACCTGGCCAAGAAGTACGACCCCAAGTTCGCGCTGATCGGCAGCAAGACCTTCTTCAACGACACCTTGGGCGTCCTGCTGTCAGGCACCTGGGAAAACCGTCACCTCAACAGCAACAACGCCCGCACCACGGGCTGGATTCGCCGGGCGCTGACGGCGACCGGCGCGGGCGCGACGCCTGGGCGCAGCACCGACGTCAACAACGACGGCACGCTGGACTGGGTCCCGGAAATCCCGCGCCTGATCATCGACCGCCGCGAGACCAAGCGGAAGGCGCTGAACGGCATCCTGGAATGGCGTCCGAACGACAACTTCAAGGCCTATTTCGACGGCACCTACGCCACGGCCACCGAGAAGGTGAACAGCTCGCTGCTGCAGCTGGGCGCCTCGGGCGGTCTGATCGACTACAGCAAGACGACGCTGGGCAGCGACAACACGGTCAACCACATCGAGCTGACCAGCAGCGCCGCCTTCCCGATGGACCTGGCCTATCGCAACATCCTGGGCGACCTGACCCGCACCCAGTACACGACCGCCCTGGGCGGCGAGTGGAAGCTGGACAACTGGGTGTTCGACGCCCGCCTCGACTACTCCAACGCCGAGGTCCAGAACAACGAGATCAACTCGACCGCCACGGTCTTCGGCGTGCCGCGCGCGATCATCGACTACACCGGCAGCCAGCGCGCCCCGAACTTCTCGTTCCCGGGCCTGGACGTGACCACGGGCCAGGGCGTCAACCGCCTGGACGCCGTGTTCAACCCGCGTAACAACACCTCCGAAGAGACCGCCGAGCAGTTCAACGTCACCTACAAGCCGGAAGGCTCGTGGCTGACGCAGATCAAGGGCGGCGTCCAGGCGCGTCAGTTCCAGACCGACCAGGTCCTGTACCAGCGCACCACGCGCCTCAACTGCCGCGCCGACGCCAGCAGCGCCGCGGCCGTCGCGGTGGCCGTGCCCTGCTCGACGATCGAGGGCATCGTCAACACCAACTCGGTGACCAACAGCATCCCGTTCTTCAAGACCGGCGACCTGGGTTACTCGGGCGGCGTCCGCTACTGGAACGACAACACCCTGGCCACCTACAACGCCACCCTGGCGGCGGCCGGCCTGCAGAACGACGTCTACGGCGTCAACCCCAACCCCAACACCGCCGAAAAGGCCGGTGGCTCGGGCAGCTTCCAGGCCTTCCTCGACACCTGGTCCGTCGAGGAAAAGACCAAGAGCGCCTACGTCCAGGCGGCCTTCGACTTCCGCGACCTGCCGGTGCCGATCAGCGGTACGCTGGGCGTCCGTGTGGTCGACACCAAGACGGTCTCGACCGGCTACAACCGCACCACCGGTCCCGGTGGCGGCGCGCCGGTCAACTTCGTGAAGGGCTCGCAGGAGGGCGGCTACACCAAGACCCTGCCGTCGCTGAACCTGCGCTTCGAGTTCATCCCCAACACGCTGATCGGCCGCGCCGCCGCCAGCAAGGTGATGGCCCGCGCCGCGCCCAGCCAGCTGGCCCTGCGCCGCAGCATCGACGTCGTCGGCCTGACCGGCTCGCGCGGCAACCCCGACCTGCAGCCGTTCGAGGCCACCGCCTATGACGCGGGCCTGGAGTGGTACTTCAGCCGCGACAGCTTCATCTCGGCGACCTATTTCCGGAAGGAGATCTCGTCGTTCATCATCAACCAGGCCGCGCCGGAAACCATCGACGGCACGACCTACAACATCACCCGTCCGGTCAACGGCACCGACCAGGTCAACATTAACGGCCTGGAAATCGGCGGCCAATACGCCTTCGACTTCCTGCCCGCGCCGTTCAACGGCTTCGGCGTCCTGGCCAACTACACCTACCAGAAGGACGAGGGCTTCAAGGGCGCGAACCTACTGACCGGCGAGATCCTGCCGTTCCCGGGCCTGTCGCGAAAGAGCTACAACGTCTCGCTCTACTACGAGAACGAGAAGTTCAGCGCCCGCGCCTCGTACAACTGGCGTGACCAGTGGCTGATCACGGCCGTCGGCCGCGGCAGCCTGCCGGAGTTCAACGAGGCCTACGGCTCGCTGGACGCCTCGGCCAGCTACAATGTCAGCGACAACATCACGGTCTTCGTCGAAGGCGTGAACCTGACCGACGAGGTCCGGATCGAGAACAACAACGCCGTCCGCCGGATCGGCAACGAGACCTTCGGTTCGCGCTTCTTCTTCGGGGTGCGCGCCAAGTTCTAGTGGAAACGACGCTCGCTTTCCCCAGTTCGGGAAGGCGAGCGTCCATCCGCCCATGACCCTTCCAATCGCTGTATCGCCGTCGATCCCCCTGCGGGACAGGACCGACGTCAGCCGCTCCCTGATGCGCGCGCTCGACATCCTCGACGCCGTCAGCATGGGGCCTATCAGCCTGGCCGACCTGACCGGAAAGCTAGGCCTGACCCGCAGCACCGCCTATCGCCTGGCCTCGGCCTTGGTGGATCGTGGCCTGCTGAGGCACGACTCCCGCAAGGGCTACCAGCTCGGTCCCAGGATCCTCAGCCTGGGCGCCCTGGCGCGCGAAGGCGCCAACCTGATCGCCATCGCCCAGCCGACACTGGACGCGCTCAGCCTCGAGACCAGCGACGCGACCAACCTGGCCATCCGCGACGGCGAGTACATCGTCTATATCGCCCGCGCGCCCAGCCGCCGCCTGCTGGCTGTGCGCCACCAGCTGGGCGACCGCAACCGCGTCGACGCCACCGCCCTGGGCCGAGCCCTGCTGATGGATGCGCCGCTGGCGGTCTGGCGAGCCAGCTTTCCGGCCGAGAGCCAGGACGCCCTGCTGGCCGAGGGCTTCTCGCGCCACATCGGCGAGGATGGCGAACGCATCTGCTGCGTAGCCGCGCCGATCCGCGACGCCAGCGGCGAGGTGATCGCCGCGCTCAGCCTGTCCAGCGCCCAGCAATACATGTCGGCGGAACAGATGGACGACGCCGGGCGACGCATCGCCCAGGCCGCCACCGTGGTCAGCCGGCGCCTGGGCTGGACGTCCTAGGCCTCGTCGTCGCCGACGAGGCGGTAGCCGATGCCGGGCTCGGTCTGCAGTATCCTGGGCATCGCCGGATCGGCTTCCAACTTCTGGCGCAGTTGGCCGACGAAGACCCGCAGGTACTGGGTGTCGTGGGCGTGCGCCGGACCCCAGACCGCCGTCAGCAGTTCCTTGTGGGTCAGCACCTTGCCGTGGCCCAGCGCCAGGCGGGTCAGCACGTCGTATTCGCGCGGCGACAGCTTCACGGCCTCGCCGGCGCGGGTGACGCGGCGCTTTTCCAGGTCGATCTCGACCTCGCCGGCGCGGATCGGGCCGCTGGGCGCCTGGGCGCGGCCGGTCTGGCGCAGGGCGGCGCGCAAGCGGGCCAGCAGCTCGCCGACGCCGAAGGGCTTCTCGACATAGTCGTTGGCCCCGCGATCCAGGGCCTGGATCTTCTCGATCTCGCGGTCGCGGGCCGACAGGATCAGGATCGGGCCGTCATAGAACGCCCGGGCCTTCTCCAGCACGTCCTTGCCGTCCATATCGGGCAAGCCCAGGTCCAGCACCACGGCGTCGGGCGACCACAGCGCGATGCCCCGCAGACCCTCCTGGCCGCTATCGGCGCGCAGCGGCTCGTAGCCGGCGGCGTCCAGGGCCGGGCCCAGGAACCGGTGGATCTGGGGCTCGTCGTCGATGACCAGGATGCGGTGGCGCGAACTCATGGACGCGGTCATAGCAGATCACGCGGCGTGGCGATCGCCTTGGGCAGGCTGATCAGCATGCGGGTGCCGCGACCGTCGTGGATCGGACTGGCGGCGGCGATCCGGCCGCCCATGGCGTCGACGAACCCCTTGGCGATAGCCAGGCCCAGCCCCGCACCCTGGTGGCGGTCGCTGGGCTCCTCCATGCGGCGGAACTTGTCGAAGATCCGCTCCAGCTCGGCCGGCGGAACGCCCCTGCCCTCGTCCTCGACGCTGATCACGACATTGCCGCGATCCTCATAGACCGCCAGCTCGATCCGGCTACCGTCGCCGCTGTAGGTGATGGCGTTTTCCAGAATGTTGACGACCACTTGCTCGAGCAGGCTGGCGTCCGCTTGGACCAGGGTCAGAGTAGTCGGATAGTCGCGCGTCAGAGTCCGCTCGCCCAGGCGGCGGGTGACCCGCTCGGCCGCCGCGTTCAGCACATCGCGGACGTCGGTCCAGTCACTGCGCAGCTTCAGTCCACCGCCTTCCAGGCGGGTCATGTCCAGCAGGTTGGCGACGTAGCGGCTGAGGCGCTCGGCCTCCTCGCGGATGCTGAGCAGCAGGTCGTCGCGAACGGCCTTCTGCATCTTGTCGCCGTAGTCCAGCAGCGTGGTCGAGGCGCCTAGCACCGTCGACAGCGGCGTGCGCAGGTCGTGGCTGACCGAGTTCATGAGAGCCGAGCGGAAGCGGTCGGCGCGGCGCAGGGTCTCGGTCTCCAGGGCTTCGGAGGCCAGCTGCGAGCGCTCCAGCGCCACGGCGCCCTGTTCCAGCAGGGCCAGGACCAAGCGCTCCAGGTCCGAGCCGGGCGGCGCGGCGCCGGCCTCGACGCCGGCCACGCCGGTGCGGGCGCGCACGCCCTCCAGCGGCCAGAAGGTCCAGCGGGCCTGTGGCAGGGTGCCGGTGCCGAAGCCGGCCGCCTCGCCCTTCTCCCAGGCCCAGCGGGCGGCGGCCATCTGGGCGGCGTCCAGCGGCTCCAGGCTGGGCGAGCCGGCCGCGGACGCGATCTCCTCGCCCTGCGGCAGGAACACCATCGACCGCCCGCCGGCCGCGGCGGCGACCTGCTCGGCCAGGGCGCGGGCGACGGCGTCTCTGCCCGTGGCCGCCGAAAGCGTCCGACTGGCGGCCAGCAAGGTGGCGACGGCGGCGGCGCGGCGCTGCGAGCCCAGGGCCTGGTCGCGGACACGGCCCGCGAGACCGCCCGACGCCAAGGCCACGGCCCAGAAGACGACCAGGGTGATAAAGTCGGTCGGCGCACCGATCGCCAGGCTGTAGCGCGGCGCCAGGAACAAGTAGTTGTAGACGAGAAAGGCCACGGTCGCCGCCGCCAGGGCGGGCCTCAGACCATGCAGCACGCCGGCCGCCAGCACCGCGGCCAGGAAGATCATCCCCAGGTCGACGCGGTCGAAGGCGACGTCCAGGCCCCAGGCGGTCAGCGTCGCGGCCGCCACGAACAGCGCCCCGACCGCATAGCCTTGCCAGCTTCCCAGATTCAGCGACCGCGTCGGCTTGGGCTCACGCTCGGGGGCGGCCTCGGTGACCACGTGCACCGCCACGCCCCGCGCCTCGCGCAGCAGGGCCGCCGCCAGCGAACGGCCGAGGATTTCGCGCCAGCGGCTCTCGATCGACTTGCCGATGACGATCTGGGTGACGTTGCTGCGGCGAGCATAGGCCATCACGGTCGCGACCATGTCGCCGCCGGTCAGGCCCACGGTCGTGCCGCCTAGCTGTTCCGCCAGGCGATAGGCTTCGCGCAGGCGGGTGGCGCTGCCCTCCCCGGCCGCCGGCCGGTCGGTGCGCTCGACGTGGGCGACGATCCACGGGGCGTCCATCATCATGTCCGACAGCCGCCGGCCCGCGCGGACCAGGGCCCCGGCCATGGCGTCGCCACTGACCAGGACGAGGATCCGCTCGCCCGCCGCCCAGGGCCCCTCGACACCCTTCTCCCGCATCGCGGCGACGAGCTGGTCATCCACCGTCTGGGCCGCGCGGCGCAGGGCCAGCTCGCGCAGGGCCGTCAGGTTCTCGACCTTGAAGAAGTTCTCCGAGGCCAGGCGCGCGGTCTCGGGCACATAGACCTTGCCGGCCGCCATCCGCTCGCGCAGCTCGTCGGGCGTGATGTCCACCAGCTCGATGGCGTCGGCGCGCGACAGGGCGCTGTCGGGCACGGTCTCGCGCTGGCGCACGCCGGTGATGCGCTGGATGACGTCGACCAGGCTCTCCAGGTGCTGGACGTTCAGAGTAGTCCAGACGTCGACGCCAGCGGCCAGCAACTCCTCGACATCCTGCCAGCGCTTGGGATGGCGCGAGCCGATGGCGTTGGAGTGGGCGTATTCGTCGACCAGCAGAATCTTGGGCTTGCGCTCGAGCGCCGCGTCGATGTCGAACTCCATCTGCACGCGGCCGCGATGCTCGATCGGCTTGCGCGGCAGGACCTCCATGCCGCGCAGCAGGCTCTCGGTCTCGCGGCGGCCGTGCGTCTCGACCACGCCGATCAGGACATCGACGCCCTCGGCCTTGCGGCGGCGGGCGGCGCGCAGCATCTCGTAGGTCTTGCCCACGCCGGGCGCCATGCCCAGAAACACCTTGAGGCGCCCCCGGCGCGCCTTGTTGGCGGCGGCCAGGAGCGCCTCTGGGTCAGGACGGTAAGGTTCGTCCGCCGGCAACTACCCGCCCTTCTGGAAGCGAGCGTCGAGCGCCCGGTTCAGCGCCAGCACGTTGACACGCGGCTGGCCGATGAAGCCCAGCAACGGCTGGTCCGTATACTGTTCGATCGTGGCCAACACGGCCTTCTCAGGCACGCCGCGCGCCTTGGCCACGCGGGGCGCCTGGAAGCGGGCATTGGCCGGCGAGATCTCGGGGTCCAGGCCCGAGCCCGAGGTCGTCACCGCGTCGGCCGGGATGGCCACGCCGGGGTTCTCGGCGCGCAGAGCAGCGGCGTCGGTCTTCTCACGCTCGATCAGCTTGTCGTTCATCGGACCCATGTTCGAGCCGCTGGAGGCGCCGGCGTCATAGCCATTGCCGGCGGCGGACGGGCGACCGTGGAAGTATTCCGGCTTGGCGAAGACCTGGCCGATCAGGGCCGAGCCGACGATCTGGCCTTTGGCGTCCTTGATCAGACTGCCGCCGGCCTGGGCCGGGAACGCCGCGTTGGCGACGCCGGTGACGGCCAGCGGATAGGCCACGCCCAGCAGCGCGGTGAAGAGGCCCATCGAGACCAGAGCGGGACGAAGATGCGAAAGCATGGCTTTGAACTCCCTTCTAGAACACGGCCTTCAGCGACGCCACGGCGCGCGCGCCATAGATCTTGCCGAAGCCATGTTCGTCGGTGTCGTGATAGCGAAGGTCGAGCGAGAGCTTGTCGTTGATGGCGTAGACCGCCCCGACGTTCCAGGTCGCGTAGTCGCCCGAGCCCTTGTAGGTCTGGCGGCCGACGGCGGCCGAAACCGACAGCTTGTCGACGACCGGATAGCTGCCGTTCAGCTCGTAATAGACGGCCTCGTCGGCGGCGCCGAAGCTGTCGGGGCTGTAGTAGACCGCAGCGCCCAGGCCGCCCTTGCCCGCCGGGACCGAAACTGCGGCCTTGAACTCGACATTGCCGTAGTCGGCGCCCTTCGGCGCACCGAGATAGCCGTAATAGATCACGCCGAGATCCAGCGAGACCGCGCCGACGGTGGGCTTGTAGCCGGCATAGAGGTCGACCTCGGCGTCGGTCTTGTCACCGAAGTCGACGTTCGAGGCCCAGGTCCCGGCGTAGAACTTGCCGGCGCTCAGGTCGACGCCGCCAAACAGCTGCGGGTCTTCCTGGGTCTGGGAAACGCCGCGGAACACGTAGTCCGAGGCGAGGCCGAGGTTGTAGCTCAGCTTCGGCCCGTCCTGGGCCTGGGCGACGCCAGCAGACAGGGCCAGAACCGAGACGGCGGCGAAAATGCGGGAAGTCATTGGAGTTCTTTCAGAGGAAGAGTTCGGCGGAGAAAGCCGCCAGGAAGACGAGCCCGATCGCCTCGACGCCGAAGGCGAAGTCCTTGGCGATCGGGCGGAGCATCAGGCCAGCCCCAGGGCCGAGACGATCATGTCGATCAGCTTGATGCCGACGAACGGGGCCAGCAGGCCGCCGATGCCGTAGAGCGTCAGGTTGCGCGACAGGAGCTTGCCGGCGCCGATGGCGCGGTACTTCACACCCTTCAGGGCCAGCGGGATCAGGGCGACGATCACCAGGGCGTTGAAGATCACCGCCGACAGGATCGCGCTCTGCGGGCTGTGCAGGTGCATGACGTTCAGCGCGCCCAAGGCCGGCAGCGAGGCCACGAACATCGCCGGGATGATGGCGAAGTACTTGGCCACGTCGTTGGCGATCGAGAAGGTCGTCAGGGCGCCGCGGGTGATCAGCATCTGCTTGCCGACCTCGACGATCTCGATGACCTTGGTCGGGTCGCTGTCCAGGTCGACCATGTTGCCGGCCTCGCGAGCGGCTTGAGCGCCGGTCTGCATGGCCACACCGACATCGGCCTGAGCCAGGGCCGGCGCATCGTTGGCGCCGTCGCCGCACATGGCGACCAGGCGGCCCTTGCCCTGCTCTTCCCGGATCAAGCGCAGCTTGTCCTCGGGCGTGGCCTCGGCCAGGAAGTCGTCGACGCCGGCTTCCGAGGCGATGGCGGCGGCGGTCACCGGGTTGTCGCCGGTGATCATCACCGTGCGCAGACCCATGCGACGCAGGTCGGCGAAGCGCTCCTTCACGCCGGGCTTCACGACGTCCTTCAGGTGGATGACGCCGACCAGGACGCCGTCCTCGCTGACGGCCAGCGGCGTGCCGCCCGAGCGGGCGATACGGTCCACCGCGCCGGTCAGCTCGACCGCGACGCTCTTGGGTTCCAGCGCCAGCGAGCGGTAGACAGCGTCCACCGCGCCCTTGCGCCAACTCCGGCCGTCATGATCCAGGCCCGACTGGCGGGTCTGAGCCGTGAACGGGATCGCCGTAGCGCCGGCCGGTTGCTCGACCGACAGGCCCTGGTTGCGGGCCAGTTCGATGATCGAGCGGCCTTCCGGGGTCTCGTCGGCCAGCGAGGCCATGAGAGCCGCGCGCATGGCCGCCTCCGGACGCACGCCCGGGGCCGGGATCACTTCGGTGGCCATACGGTTGCCGAAGGTGATGGTGCCCGTCTTGTCCAGCAGCAGGGTGTCGACGTCGCCGGCGGCTTCCACGGCGCGGCCAGAGGTGGCCAGGACGTTGACCTTCAGCAGGCGGTCCATGCCGGCAATGCCGACGGCCGACAGCAGGCCGCCGATGGTCGTCGGGATCAGCGTAATGAACAGCGCGCCCAGCACCAGAGGATCCAGCACCACGCCCGAGAACTTGCCCAGGCCCAGCAGGGTCACGACCGCGATTAGGAAGATCAGGGTCAGACCGGCCAGCAGCACGGCCAGGGCGATCTCGTTCGGCGTCTTGCGACGGTCCGCGCCCTCGACCATGGCGATCATGCGGTCCAGGAAGGTGTTGCCGGCCTCGGCCGTGACACGGATCTTCAGCCAGTCGGAGACGATGGTGGTGCCGCCGGTGACGGCCGAGCGGTCGCCGCCGCTTTCGCGGATCACCGGCGCGCTTTCGCCGGTGATGGCCGCCTCGTTGACGCTGGCCATGCCCTCGATGATCTCGCCATCGGTCGGGATCACGTCGCCGGCCTCGACCAGGATCACCTCCCCGACGCCAAGCTTGTGGGCCGGGGTCGGGACATAGGTCCCGGTCTTGTCGTCGACGATCAGCTTGGCCTTGGTGGTCACGCGGGTGGCGCGCAGGCTGTCGGCCGCCGCCTTGCCGCGCCCTTCGGCGACGCTTTCGGCCAGGTTGGCGAACAGCACGGTGGCCCACAGCCAGATCGAGACCTGGATGGCGAAGCCCGCCGCCTGGTGGTTGGCCACGGCCGCGACCGCCGAGACGGTCGACAGCAGGGCCACGATCCAGGTGGCGAAGATCACCGGATTGCCCGTCAGCTTGCGCGGATCGAGCTTGAGGAAGGAATCCTTGGCCGCGCGGGCCAGGACCGGGCCGGAAAGACCGCCGGCGCGGATGTTTATAGCGCTCATAGGATCACCACTCAGCGAAGGGCCGCGACCGCGCCGAGCGCTTGGAAGTGCTCGACGATCGGTCCCAGCGCCATCGCGGGGAAGAATTGCAGGCCGCCCAGGATCAGGATCACCCCGACCAGGAGGCCGACGAACAGACCGCCGTCGGTCGGCAGGGTGCCGGCGGTCGGGGCGAGCTTGGGCTTGGCGGCCAGGGCGCCGGCGATGGCCAGGACGGCCACGATCGGCAGGAAGCGGCCCATGGCCATGGCGATCGCCAGGGTGACGTTCCACCAGGGCGCGTTGGCGGTCAGGCCCGCGAAGGCCGAGCCGTTATTGGCGGTGCCGGAGACGTAGGCGTAGAGGATCTCCGACAGGCCGTGAGGCCCAGCGTGCATCAAGCCCTTCAGCGCCTCGGGCAGGACGGCGGCCAGCGCCGAGAAGCCCAGCATCGACAGCGGGATGACGATCACGGCCAGGATCGAGAACTGGATCTCGCGGGCCTCGATCTTCTTGCCCAGATACTCAGGCGTGCGGCCGACCATCAGGCCGGCGACGAACACCGACAGCAGGGCCATGACGACCATGATGGCGATGCCCGAGCCGATACCGCCCGGCAGGATCTCGCCCAGCTGCATCAGGAACATCGCGATGCCGCCGCCCAAAGGCATCAGGCTGGAATGCATGCCGTTGACCGAGCCGTTGGAGGCGCCGGTGGTCATGGCGGCCCAGGCGGCGGTGGCGGGCGCGCCGAAGCGGACCTCCTTGCCTTCCATATTGACCGACGTGTCGACCTTGGCGGCGACCTGAGCCGGCGACGGTTGCGTCTCGGTGGCGTAGATGCCCGCCGCGCCAGCGAACAGCAGCACGAAGGCGGCGATAACCAGGGCGCGGACGTCCTTCTTGGCCATGACCATGCGGCCGAAGGCGAAGAAGGCGGCCCAGCCCAGCACGTTGATCGAGATCGCCGTGATCAAGTTGGTCAGCGGCGTCGGGTTCTCGAACGGGTGGGCCGAGTTGGCGTTGAAGATGCCGCCGCCGTTGATGCCCAGCATCTTGATGGCTTCCTGCGAAGCCACCGCGTAGAGCGAGATCTTCTGGTCGGCGCCTTCCAGGGTGTGGGCGGTGACGCCGGCCGACAGGCTCTGGGGCAGACCCAAGGCGACCAGGACGACGGCCACAACGAACGACACCGGCAGCAGCACATAGAGCGTTGTGCGGATCAGATCGGCCCAGAAGTTGCCAACGCCCTCGCCACGATTGGCCAGAAAGGCCCGCGCCAGGGCTGCCGCCACGGTCGCGCCGGTGGCGGCCGAGACGAAGTTCTGCACGGTCAGCACGACCATCTGGCTGAGCGTCGACATGGTCGTCTCGCCCGCATAGCTCTGCCAGTTGGTGTTCGTGACGAAGCTAATCGCCGTATTGAAGGACAGGTGGCCCGACAGGCCGGGGAAACCCTGCGGGTTCATCGGCAAAACGCCCTGCAGGCGCAGGACCACGTAGACGAAGAAGAACCCAACCAGGTTGAAGGCCAGCAGCGCCAGGGCATAGGCATGCCAGCTCTGGCTCTTCTTCGGGTCGACGCCGCAGGTGGTATAGAAAAGGGCCTCGACGGGACGCATCACCGGGTCGAGGAACGTCCGCTCGCCATTCCAGACGCGCGACATGAAAACGCCCAGCGGCCAACCGATGGCGACCGCCAGGCTCAGGGTCAGGGCGATTTCCGCCCATCCTTGCCAGTTCATTTGAGGAAATCCGTCAGAACTTGTCGGGTCGCATCATCGCGGCGACCATGTAGCCGGCGACCACGATGGCCCCGGCCGCCCACAGCAGGTTCACGAGCATGGTCACACGCGCCTCAGCGCGGCGACGAATGCGCCGAACAGGGCGAACAGGCCCAAGGCCAGCGCCCCATAGAGAAGATCAGCCATTGCGGCCTCCTTTGGTGTTGGAGAGCAAAGACCACTTCTGAGCGTAAGGGCTCTATGTCGAAGCTGAGCCGCCACATAAGGGCGGCGTAAAGATCGCGCCTAGGCGGCGACGCGGGCATCCAGCTTGGCCAGCTTGGCCAGTATGCGATCGAGCGTGGAGCGCTTCACCGGCTTGCCGTCGCGCAGCTTGGTCCAGGTCGTCTCGCTGATCGCGTAGCAGTCGAACAGGTGCTCACGCGTTACGGCAGGCAGCCGCGCACGCAAGCTCAGGAAAACTTCTCGGGAGATGGTGACGGTTTCAGCCATGGGAGGTCTGGTCAGTGACGCACGGGAGGTGACTTCTACCGCGTCCCTATGACGGTGTTGTTGGACGAGCTTATTTCAACCCTGTTACGTACAGACAGGTTTTCGACAAACTTGGGCGAACTTGCGGTTAAGGCAGACATTTCCCGCCTGTTCCAAGGCATACAGCCTCGCTTGGGAAACTCCGCAACGGCCGCGAAGTTGCCTAGAGCGTGAAGCGCAGGCCGTCATAGGCCGCCTCGACGCCGGGCGGCAGCCGCTGGGTCAGGGCGTTGTAGTCCAGGTCGATATGCAGGTTGGTCAGGATGGCCCGGCGTGGCTTGGCCTTGGCGATCCATTCCAGGGCGAGCTCGACATGGGCGTGGGTCGGGTGCGGCGTCCAGCGCAGGGCGTCGACGATCCAGACATCGAGATCCGCCAGATCCGCCCAGCTGCCGTCCGGAATGGCGCGAACGTCCGGTGTATAGGCCACGCCGCCGAAGCGGTAGCCGACCGCGCGGATCTCGCCGTGGTCGACGTCGAAGGTGTGAACCGGGATCGTCCCGCTGGGGCCCTCGATGGCGAAGTCCTCGCCCAGCGGCGGGATCAGGCGCGGTTCCAGGATGGCCGGATAGCCGCCGCGGGTCTTGAAGATGTACTCGAACCGGGTCAGCAGGCCGTCGTGCGTGGCCTGGTCCATGAAGGTCGGGATGCGCTGGCGCTGGTTGAGGAAGAACGGCCGCAGGTCGTCGATGCCGTGGGCCTGGTCGGCGTGATCGTGGGTGAACAGCGCCGCGTCGACGCGCTTCACGCCCGCCGCGGCGGTCTGGAGGCGCAGGTCGGGCGAGGTGTCGACGACGACCGTGGTCTCGTTCGAGGCCCCCTGCCCCATACCTACTTCTTGGAGCCGGCGCACCAGCAGTGAGCAGCGCGAGCGATGGTTCTTGGGCTCCGCCGGATCACAATCGCCCCAGTTGCCGTCGGCGCGGGGCACGCCGCCGGACGAGCCGGAGCCCAGGATCGTGAACTCCAGCGGTCCGGTCATGGACGAGGGATCCGGTCGAACAGGTTGAAGAAGGCGTCCTCGGTCCGCTGTTCGGTGTCGGCCCGGCTCCAGCCGCGAATCTCGGCCAGCTTGTCGTAGATATGGGGCAGATATGACGGCTCGTTGCGGCGGCCGCGCATCGGCACGGGGGCCAGGTACGGACAGTCAGTCTCGACGATGATCTTGTCGGCCGGCATGTCGCGGATGACTTCCCGTACGTCCTCGGCGGCCTTGAAGGTGGCGATGCCCGAGACCGAGAACCAGGCGCCCAGGGCCATGGCGCGGGCGGCCAGCGCGGGACCACTGGTGTAGCAGTGCATCAGGATCCTGAACGGCCCGGCCGCGTGCTCCTCCTCGAGGATCTGGCCCATGACGTCGTCGGCCTCACGGGTGTGGACCACCAGCGGCAGGCCGCTTTCGCGGGCCGCGATGCAGTGCTGGCGGAATACGGCCGCCTGCACGTCGCGCGGCGACAGGTCGTAGTGGAAGTCCAGACCGCACTCGCCGATGCCGATGACGCGCGGGCGCTGGGCCAGCTCGACCAGGCGGGCGGCGGTCAGCTCCGGATCTTCCTTGGACTCGTGCGGGTGGGTGCCGACCGTGCACCAGATGTCCGGCTCGGCCATGGCGATGGCATGCACGGCCTCGAAGGACGAGACCTTGTCGCAGATGGTGACCATCAGGGCGATGCCAGCCTCTCGGGCGCGGGCGATGACGGCGTCCTTGTCCTCGGCGAACTGGGGCGCGTGCAGATTCACGTGGCTGTCGATGAGCATGCCGCTCAAATCGCCGTCTTGGCCGCCGCGCGCAAGTCCGAGATGACGCTCCAGAAGGCGTCAGCGCGATCCAGGTTCACCGCCTCGACCTCGGCGGGCACGTTGGAGAGCCGCTCCCAGACGGTCGCCCAGCGGTCCAGGCCCGGCGATTGCTTGCCGTCGGCGGCCACCTGGGTGGCGAAGATCCGCACCTGGTCGGCCAGGCGCTCCATCAGCAATTCGAAGCGCGCCATGCCCTCCGCGCCCCGGAAGGTGTCGGCCATGGCCAGCAGCGCGCCCTCGTCGATCTTGGGCAGGCCGCGCAGGATGTCGTTGGCCGCGTCGTCCATTTCGAGGGCCTTGGCGGCGGCCAGTTGCAGGGCCTTGCCCGGCGCGCCGTGGGCCATGCGGGCCAGGCGCTCGGCGTCGCGGCCGGAGACATCGGCCATGCGCTCGACCATCTCGGCGGCGGCGGGCACGCCCGGCGCGGGCACCATCAGGCGTCGGCAGCGCGAGCGGATGGTCGGCAGCAGCTTTCCGGGCGCGTGGCTGATCAGAAAGATCACCCCGCGCGCCGGCGGCTCCTCCAGCGTCTTCAGCACGGCGTTGGCGGCGTTGACGTTCAGGTCGTCGGCGGCGTCGATGATCGCCACGCGATAGGGCGAGACGGCGGGCGTGGTCGAGAAGAACTCTGGCAGCTGACGAGCCTCGTCGACCGGGATCGACTTGCGGGCCTTGCCGTCGTCGGTCAGGCGTTCCAGCACCATCAGGTCGGGATGCGAACGGGCGGCGACCTGGCGGCTGACCACGTCGGACGGCGCCGCGCCCAGCAGGCCCATCGACGGATCGGGCCGTGCCCCCAGCAGGCGGCGGGCCATGCGGTAGGCCAGGGTGGCCTTGCCCACGCCCTCGGGACCGGTCAGCAGCCAGGCATGGTGCAGCCGGCCGCGCTCCAGGGCGTCGATGAACGCGGCCTCGGCGGCGGACTGGCCGTCCAGCTGGTAGACGTCGCGAGGATGGGCCGGGGCCGCCATCAGAGATCCAGCCGCTCTGCGACCGCCTCGGCGATCGCGGCGGTCACCGCGTCGATCTCGGCATCCGCGTCGATGACGACGCAGCGCTCGGGCTGCTGGCGGGCGATCTCCAGATAGCCAGCGCGCAGGCGTTGGTGGAAGTCGAGCCCCTTGGACTCAAATCGCGCCGCGCCGCCACGGGCCTCGGCGCGTTGCAGGCCGACCTCGGCCGGCAGGTCCAGGATCAGGGTCAGCGTCGGGATCGTGCCGTTCAGTATATGCTCTTCCAGCGAAGCAATCAGGCTGGCCGGCGCGTCGCCGCCCGCGCCCTGATAGGCCCGGGTGGAATCGGCGAAGCGGTCGCACAGCACGACCTTGCCCTGCGCCAGGCCCGGACGGATCACCCGCTCTACGTGATCGCGGCGGGCGGCGTACATCAGCAGGGTCTCGGTGACTGGCGACCAGCGGTCGGCCGCACCATTGACCAGCAGCTCGCGGATCGCCTCGGCGCCCGTGCTGCCACCCGGCTCGCGGGTGACGACGACGTCATGGCCAGCGGCCTGCAGCCGCTCGGCGAGACGGCGGATCTGAGTGGACTTCCCAGCCCCCTCCCCGCCTTCGAAACTGATGAAATAACCCTGGCTCACCGGTCTCCATTCGACCGGTTTCCCAACCTTGTCTAGGGGGCCTTGTCTAGGGCTTCAGGATGGTGGCGCCCTGATAGCCCAGCGACTCCACACGATCGCGCAGGCTCCAGGCCGAGCCCTCGTCCTGGCCAGCGGCCACGGTGACGCGATACAGCGTGCCGCTGGCGCGCTCGATGGTGTCGATCGCGGCCTGGCCGGCCCCGGAGAGCTGGCGCACGGCCTTCTCGGCATTCTCACGGCTGGAGAACGAGCCGGCCTGGACGCGATAGGCCGACTTGGCCGAGGCGTAGACCCGATCGGGCGGATTGATTTGCGGGGCCGACTGCATGATCGGGGCGCGAGTCGAGCTCCAGTCGGGTTCAGGCTCGCCACGCGACGGAATGACCTGCACGCGCTGCGTCGGTTCCTTGATGTCGTCGAAGCTGCGCGGTCCGGAACGCACCGGAGGCGGCGGAGGCGTCGCGGCCCTCGCGTACTGGCGCGGCGGGTCGAAGACGCTCTTGGACGCCGGACCGATATATTTCACCCGCACCCGGGCCACACCCTGGCGGCGATAGCCCAGCTGCTCGGCAGCGGCCTTGGACAGGTCGATGACGCGGTCGCCGACGAACGGCCCGCGGTCATTGACCCGTACGATCATCTTCTGGCCGGTGTCCAGGTTGGTCACCTCAACCAGGCTGGGCAGCGGCAGGGTCTTATGGGCCGCCGACGGGATGTCCATGTCGAAGAGTTCGCCATTGGCGGTGCGGCGGTTGTGGAACTGCTCGCCGTACCACGAGCCGACGCCCACGACGTTGTAGTCGGGGTCGGCCTTCGGATAGTACCAGATGCCATTGATCTGATAGGGCTTTTCGGTGCCGCGCAGCGCCTTGCCGTCACGGCCGACCGTCGAGCCCGCGCGTGGCGCCGAGCCGCGCGTGGTGTCGTTGCGGGCCGCGACCGTATAGCCGGACTTGCCGGTCTGGTACTTGGGCGTCGCGCAGGCGGCCAGGCTCGCGGCCGCCATGGCCAGAAGGCCGATGGTGCGCAAGTTCCGCCAGACCTCATGAATACGCTGGTTCATTCCGCTCGTCGTCCAGAGGGGCGACACCCCTTCCGAGCCCACATCGTCACTCGTTTGTTTTGAAGTCTGGTTAAGGGCGGATCGCGCTGATATAGCCGCCTGCTCCGGGCAGGTGGCCGAGTGGTTTAAGGCAGCGGTCTTGAAAACCGCCGTAGGTGAAAGTCTACCGTGGGTTCGAATCCCACCCTGCCCGCCAAGACCTCAAACTCTCGAAAAACCCTTTCAGGACAAGCATGTCGGCGATCTCCACCGCGCTCTATGGCCAGGCCGATCATGACTTGGCGCCGTCCGCGCCGGACGCTGTCCAGCTGTCGCCCTTCATCGTCGGCTCGACCGATCTGGCCTCGGTTCCGGACGAATCCTTTACCGCCGTGACCGTCCGCGCCCCTGCCGGGGCGGTGGAGCGACGATTTGTCCTCGCCCAAGCGTTGAGAATTCTCGCGCCCGGCGGCCGCCTGACGGCCTTCGCGCCGAAGGATCGCGGCGGCCTGCGCATGAAGAAGGAACTCCAGGCCCTGGGCTGCGAGGTCGGCGAGAGCGCCCGCCGCCACAACCGCATCTGCCTGGTCGTCCGTCCGGCCGAGATCACCGGCCTGAAGGAAGCGCTCGCCTCGGGCGCGCCGCGCCGGATCAGCGACGACGGCCTCTGGACCCAGCCCGGCGTGTTCAGCTGGGACCGCCTGGACGCCGGCACCAACGCCCTGCTCCAGGTCCTGCCGCCGTTCGCCGGCGTGGGCGCGGACTTCGGGGCGGGCATCGGCATCCTGGCGCTGAACGTCCTGGCCTCGCCCAAGGTGACCAAGCTCACCCTAGTCGAGCTCGACCATCGCGCGGTCGAGGTCTCCAAGCGCAACGTCACCGATCCGCGCGCCGACTTCGTCTGGGGCGACGTACGCCAGGCCGAGCTGAAGGATCTGGACTTCATCGTCAGCAACCCGCCGTTCCACGAGGGCGGCGGCGAGGACAAGACGCTGGGCCAGGCCTTCATCACCTCGGCCGCCGCAGCGCTGCGCAAAGGCGGAACCTTCTGGATCGTGGCGAACCGCCACCTGCCCTATGAGGCGATCCTGGGCGAGAGCTTCGCCAAGGTCCGACTGGTCGGCGAAGGTAGCGGCTACAAGGTCTTCGAGGCCCGCAAGTAATGGCCAAGGCGCTGATGGCCCGGCTGGACCGTCTGCTGGCCAATCTGGGCTATGGCAGCCGCAAGGACGTCCAGGCCCTGATCGCCGCCGGCAAGGTCGTTCTGGACGGCAAGATCCTGAAGGACTCCGGCGCCCGCATCGCCGTCGACGCCACCCTGCCCGAACGCATGACCATTCGCGGCGTCGCCGTCGATCCGCCCGCGCCGCTGGTGCTGCTGATGCACAAGCCGCTGGGCGTGACCTGCTCGCACAAGGAAGACGGCCAGAAGATCTACGACCTGCTGCCGCGTCGCTGGCAGATCCGGGATCCGGGCCTGTCCACGGTCGGCCGGCTCGACAAGGAGACTAGCGGTCTCATCCTGATCACCGACGACGGTGACTTCCTGCACCGGGTGATCTCGCCCAAGCGCCATGTGCCAAAGACCTATCTGGCGACCCTGGACCGGCCGCTGACCGGTGCGGAGGGCGAGGTCTTCGCCGCCGGGACGCTGATGCTGGACGGCGAGGAAAAGCCGCTTCTCCCGGCGCAGCTGGACGTCTTCGACGCCAAGACCGCGCGGCTGACGATCACCGAGGGTCGCTACCATCAGGTGCGCCGCATGTTCGCGGCCGTCGGCAATCACGTAGTCACCCTGCACCGTGAACGGATCGGCGGCCTGGGCCTGCCCGTCGGCCTGGAGCCTGGCCAGTATCGCATCCTGCCGGCCGCCGAGGCCGAAGGCGTGTTCGATGTCTGAAGACACCATTGGGCCGATCCTGGTCGATGCGCGCGGCCACCACTGCCCGGTCCCGACCCTGAAGCTGCGCAAGGCTCACGAGGCCGCCGCGCCGGGCGCTGAACTGGTTCTGCTGGCCACCGACCCGATGGCGCGCATCGACGTGCCGCACTTCGCCGGTCAGATCGGCGCGCAGGTGCTCGACATCGCCGACCAGGACGGCGGCGTTATCCGTTTTCGACTTCGGAAGGCGCCTTAAGCGGGATCGCACGCGGCCCTTCCAGCAAGGCTCGGGGGCGTTCGTCCAAGGCGATCTCGACCTCGGTGGCCAGGGCGCCGCCGAAGAAGATGGCGTTCACGCTCCACGACAGCCAGATGAGAAAGATGATCACGGCCGAGATCGAGCCGTAGGTCGCGCCCAGGTGGACGATCTTCTCGACATAGAAGGCGCTGGCCCACGACATGAACACGCACAACGCCGCCGCGGCCGCGCCGCCAGCGATCGAAGCGCGCCAGCCGACCACTTCGCGGGACATGGCGTAGCGATAGACCAGGCTCATGCCGACCACGATGCCGAAGCTGGCCCAGGTCCATTCCGACTGGATCCACGACACGCCGGCCAGTGGTCGCAGGTCCAGGGCCGTGCCCAGCAGGCGCAGGGTCAGGAAGATGCCCGACATCACGAACAGCAGGCCGAACGCGGCGATCAGCACGAACAGCGCCATCAGGTTGAACCCGACGAAGCCGCGCTGGTCCTCTTCGTCATGGATGAACGACAGACCCGCCAGCAGCGCCTTGAAGCCGCGATGGGCGGCATAGGCGCCGACGATCAACACGACGGCACTCTGCAGGGAAATCGTCTGTCCCGGCGCGTGGGCCAGGCGCGAGAACTCGTCCTGGAACATCGAGCGGGCGCCGGAGGGAATCAGCTCGGCCAGCCGGTTGGCCTGATGGGCAGCGCTCTCGGGCGTCAGGAAGAAGCTGTACAGGCCGATCAGAATCGCCAGGCCCGGGAACACGGCCAGCAGAGCGAAAAACGAGACGCCGCCGACGTACAGCATGACGTCGCGGCCCCACAAACGGGACAAAGCTAGGCCCAGAACACGCAGGATTTCGCGGGCCCAGTGCGTCGGATCGAGATCGAGGTCGCGCCAGCGAATGGGATGCTGTGGGTCTTGCATCCGGCGGACCATGGCGACGTGGGGTCCCAGAGTCAAAGACGCGCCGCTTGGGAAAGCGACGCGTCTCCGCAGGATGAACCTGTAACCGATCGCCACATCGAGGGACGGATGGCGCAGCGACCGGTCGACACCCGCAAGTTATGACCCGCCGCCTGAACCGAACCTGAACGCGATCGTCAGCTCCTAGAGAGCTCCGTTCTCTTTCAAGCCGGCGATGGCGTCAGCGGAGAAACCCCAGTCGGCCAGGGCGTCGTCATTGTTGGCGCCGATCTTCGGCGGCGGGCCCTGGATGACGCCCGGCGTGGCCGAGAAGCGCGGCGCGGGCGCCGGCTGCATGACCCCGGCGACCTCGACGAAGGTCTCGCGGGCGGCGTTGTGGGCGTGCTTGGGCGCCTCGTCCATGGTCAGGACCGGGGCGAAGCAGACGTCGGTGGCGTCCATGATCGCGCACCAGTCGTCGCGGCTTTTGGTCTTGATCACCGCCGCCAGCTTCTCGCGCAGCTGCGGCCACTCCTCGCGGCTCATCTGGTGCTGGAACTGCGGATCGGTGATGCCGGTCTTCTCGAGCAGCAGCAGGTAGAACTGCGGCTCGATCGAACCGATCGAGATCCACTTGCCGTCCGAGCACTCGTAGGTGTCGTAGAAGTGCGCGCCGCCGTCGAGCAGGTTGGTCCGCCGGCCCTCGTTCCACATGCCGCCGGCCTTGAAGCCGTAGAACATGGCCATCAGCGAGGCCGCGCCGTCGCTCATGGCGCAGTCGATCACCTGCCCCTGCCCCGTCTCGCGGGCGTGGATCACGCCGGCCAACAGGCCGAAGGCGAGGTACAGCGCTCCGCCCCCGAAATCGCCAACCAGGTTCAGCGGCGGCACCGGCTTGTCGCTGGTCCCGATCGCATCCAGCGCGCCGGTGATGGCGATGTAGTTCATGTCGTGGCCAGCGGCCTTGGCGTAGGGCCCCGTCTGGCCCCAGCCGGTCATGCGGCCGTAGACCAGCTTGGGATTGCGGGCCAGCGCCACGTCCGGACCCAGGCCCAGCCGCTCCATGACGCCTGGCCGAAAGCCCTCGATCAGGCCGTCGGCCTGTTCCAGCAGCTTCAGGCAGGTCTCGATCGCCTCGGGGTGCTTCAGGTCAAGCGCCACCGAGCGACGGCCCCGCGCCGTGACGTCGGCCGGTGAGCCGCGCCCTTGGCCCTTACGGTCGATCCGCACGACGTCCGCGCCCAGGTCCGACAGCAGCATGCCGCAGAACGGTCCCGGGCCGATGCCCGCGAACTCGACGATCTTCAGCCCCGAAAGCGGACCCTGGCCCATGACGCAATCTCCCTTTCGGCGCTCTTTCGACGCCGATCGCACTCACTAGAACGGCCCTGACGTTCGGTCAGGCAAGCCCTTACGGGACCGGTATCGATTCATCCCCTGCCTGCGGCGTTCCGTACCTTTGACCGGGCTAGGCCTCTGCTATGTTGCAGCGTCGAATCTCGGCGGTCGCGTACAGACCGGGCATGCGAGCGTTTGGCCGGAGGTTGGTTTGGCGGTTTACGCCCGGATCCTGATCGTGGCGCGCGACGATGTTCGCGCCGGACCGCTGGCCGAAGGGCTGGACCGGCTGGGCTGGCGCACCATCACCGCGCGTGGCCCCTATGCCGCCCTGGCCGCCCTGGGCGACCTGCCGATCGAGGCCGTCATCGTCGACCTAGCCAGCGCCGGTCCCGAGACCCAGACACTTGCTCGCAGGCTCAAGGCCGCCGTGGCCCCGCGCCGCCTGCCGGTCATCGCCATCGGCGATCCGGACGGCGACTATCGCAACCAGGCCTTCGACCTCACCCTGTCGCCGCCGCTGCACCCATCCCAGGCTGCCCTGCGCCTGGAGAGCCTGGTGCGCACGGCCATCGCCGAGGAAGAGTTCGAGCTGCGCCTCGAGACCTTCGGCGAGCGCGGTCGCCGCCTGGACCTGCCGGAAAACTCGGACGTCCCGTTCCGCATCCTGGCCGTTGGCGAGCCGGCGCCGCAGTTCCTGGCCCTGTCCAACGCCTTGCAGAGCAGTGGGGCCGAGGTGGTCGGCGCTTTCACCGCCTATACGGCCTTCGACTATCTGCACGAGCGGGCCTTCGACTCCGTGGTGCTGTGGGCTGGCGACAGCCAGCAGGAAGCTCTGTCGATCGCGGCCGGCATGCGCCGCAACACCCGCCTCTTCCACATCCCGGCCCTGCTGTACCTGAAGGCCGAGAGCTATGTGACCATGTCCGAGGCGTTCCATCGCGGCGTGTCCGACGTGGCCTCGCCCGAGACGCCCGAGGTCGAGACGGCCATGCGGGTGATGGAACTGGCTCGCAGCTTCCGTCGCGGCGAGTCGATCCGCGGCGCGCTGGAAAAGGCCCGCAGCTCGGGCCTGATGGACGCCGCCACCGGCCTCTTCACCCGCGACCTGTTCGCCGCCCACCTGGCGCGCCTGGCCAAGGCCGCCACCGACCGCGCTCGGCCGCTGTCGATCTGCGTGCTGCGCGTCGCCGACAAGCCCGACACCGTCTGGGCCCGTCAGAACGGCTGGCTGGACCGCGCCATCCCGCAGATCGGCTCGATGGTCGGCCGCCTGGTCCGTGTCGAGGACACCCCGGCGCGCCTCGCCACCGAGGTCTTCGCCCTGGCTCTGCCGGCGACCAACCAGAACGCCGCCCGCGCCGCCGCCGAACGGATCGCCGCCGTCATCGGCTGCACAGCCTTCGACGCCGGCGAGGACCGTCCGCCGTTCGTCTGCGAGTTCGACATCGGCGTGGCCGAGGTCCAGCGCGGCGAAGGGGCGGTCAAGGCCCTGGAACGCGCCGCCGCCAGCGCCCTGAAACGCGACGCCAGCTAGAGCTTGGGCGCCGTAAGGGCAGCGCCTATATGGAACACGTCCTGTAGCGGACATCAGTTCGTAGGAGTGCGCCGTGGCCGAGCAGCCAATGATCATCGATGTCGTCGCCGACGTGGTCTGCCCCTGGTGCTATCTGGGTTGGCGACGCCTGAAGTCGGCGGTCGCCCTGCGTCCCGACGTCCAGGCCCAGCTGGTCTGGCGGCCCTACCAGCTGGATCCGACGCTTCCCGAGGAAGGCGTCGATCGCAAGCAGTACATGGCCAACAAGTTCAAGGACCCCGACAAGCTGAAGGCCGTCCACGCGGCCCTGGTCGAGGGCGGCGCCGAGGAAGGCATCGCCTTCAACTTCGAGGCTATCGAACTGTCGCCCAACACCAACGCCGCCCATCGCCTGATCCGCTGGGCCCTGACGGCCGGCGTGCAGGACCAGGTCGTCGAAGCCTTGTTCAAGGCCTATTTCGAGCAGGGCCAGGACATCGGCGATCCGCTGGTGCTGGCCGACATCGCCGAGGCCGCCGGCATGGAACGGGCGGTGGTGCTGCAACTACTGTCCGAAGGCGCCGACAAGGAAGCCGTGGCCCGCGAGCACGCCATGGCCGTCCAGGGCGGCGTGACGGGCGTGCCGTTCGCGATCTTCGCCGGCAAGGTGGCCGTGGTCGGCGCCGAGACCCCGGAGCGCATCGCCGAGGCGATCGATCAGGCGCTAGCGACGGTGAACTGAAACAAATCCGTCATTGCGCTTGCTTTTTGCACTGCAGCAAGCGCATAAGGCTTCTCGTGGGCCCCCTTCCGTCGCGGAGGGGGCTATTTTTGTTGGAATTCGACCAATAAGCGGTCCGAGGGAAGCGTTACAGGCTTCAGGGGGCCCGATTTGGTCATTGGCGCGAGCCGCGCGTTTTTGTGTGCGCGGCCGCAAATGAACTGGACCGATATGCCCTTCCCCGCCTCCCACCCCGCTCTTGAGCGGGCTCTTGCCGCTCAAGGTTATCTCGAGCCCACCCCCGTCCAGGCCGCCGTGCTGGAAGCCGACGCCGAAGGCCGCGACCTGCTGGTCAGCGCCCAGACCGGCTCAGGCAAGACCGTGGCCTTCGGCCTGGCCGCTGCTCCCACCCTGCTGGGTGAAGAAGAGATCTTCGGCCGCGCCGCCGCGCCGCTCTGTCTGGTCATCGCCCCGACCCGCGAACTGGCCATCCAGGTCAATCGTGAGCTGACCTGGCTGTACGCCGAGGCGAAGGCCGTGGTGGTCAACTGCGTCGGCGGCATGGACGCTCGCCGCGAGCAGCGCGCCCTGAACTACGGCGCCCACATCGTCGTCGGCACCCCGGGCCGCCTGCGCGACCACATCGAGCGCGGTCACCTGGACCTGTCGGAGCTTAAGGTCGCCGTCCTCGACGAGGCCGACGAGATGCTCGACATGGGCTTCCGCGAGGACCTCGAGTTCATCCTCGACGCCGCTCCGGCCGAGCGCCGCACCCTGCTGTTCTCGGCCACCCTGGCGCGCGACATCGTGCAGCTGGCCAAGAGCTACCAGAACGACGCCATCCGCATCGACACCATCGGCCGCAACGAGCCGCACCGCGACATCGAATATCGCGCCGTGCGCGTCGCGCCGAACGAGGTCGAGCACGCGGTCGTCAACCTGCTGCGCTTCTTCGAAAGCCCCGGCGCCCTGGTGTTCGCCAACACCCGTGAAAGCGTCCGGTCGCTGCACTCCAAGCTGCGCGAGCGTGGCTTCGACGTCGTCGGCCTGTCGGGCGAGCTGAGCCAGCGCGAACGCGCCGACGCCCTGCAAGCCCTGCGCGACGGTCACGCCCGAGTCTGCGTCGCCACCGACGTCGCCGCGCGCGGCCTCGACCTGCCCGACCTGGGCCTGGTCATCCACGCCGAACTGCCGGTCAACAAGGCGACGCTTCTTCACCGTTCGGGCCGCACCGGCCGCGCGGGCAAGAAGGGCGTCTCGGCCCTGGTCGTCCCCTACACCCGCCGTCGCAAGGCCGAGCAGCTGCTGATGGCCGCCGGCGTCGAAGGCCAGTGGGGCGGCGCCCCGACGGCCGACGAGATCCGCGCCAAGGATCAGGAACGCCTGCTGGACGATCCGATCTTCTCCGAGCCCGCCAACGAGGATGACGCCGGCCTGGTCGCCGCCATGCTGGAAAAGCGCACGCCGGAAGAACTGGCCTCGGCCCTGATCCGCGCCCGCCGCGCCAAGCTGCCGGCCCCGGAAGAAATCTATGACGATCCGCGCCACGGCGCCGATCCGGGTCCGCGCAGCCGCGAGCCGCGTGAGCCCCGCGAGTTTGGCGGCGAGCGCGACTTCGGCGATCGTCCGGAACGCGTCAGCATGGACGGTTCGGAGTGGTTTCGCCTCAACACCGGCCGTCGCAACAACGCCGACCCCAAGTGGCTGATCCCGCTGATCTGCCGTCTGGGCCACATCACCAAGAAGGACATCGGGTCGATCCGGATCTTCGACTACGACACCAAGTTCGAGATCTCGGCCGAAGCGGCTGTGAAGTTCGGCGCTGCGGTCCAGCAGACGGTGCGTGAAGACGTCTCGATCACTCCGACCGCGGCCCCGGCCGCACGTGAAGCCGGTCCGCGTCGCGAATTCACGCCGCGTCCGCCCCGCGACAACGATGCGCCGCGCGAGTTCAAGCCGCGCCCGCCGCGTGAGGATCGTCCCTATGCGCCGCGCGCCAACGCCCCGGGCTCGCGCGACCACACCCCGCGTCCGTCCAGCTATGGCGACGACGGCGTCAGCAACGCCAAGCCGTACGGCCGTGGCGAAGAGCCGAAGGCCGACTACAAGCCGCGCCGCGCCCCGCGTGACAACGATGCGCCGCGTGACTTCAAGCCGCGTGACGAGGCCCCGCGTCCGTACTCGCCGCAGGACTCCGAAGGCGCTCCCAAGCGCGCCTTCAAGCCGCGTCACGAAGCCGGCGCCGACGCGCCGCGCGAGTTCAAGCCCCGCGCCCCGCGCGCGGACGGCGACGGTCCGAAGAAGCCCTTCAAGAAGAGCTTCGCCGACAACGCCGCCGGCCCGAAGCCGTACGCCAAGCCCTACGCCGGCAAGCGCGACGACGCGGGTCCGGGCAAGCCGTTCAAGGGCCCCAAGCCTTTCAAGGCCAAGAGCTTCGACGCCAAGCCCGGCGGCAAGCCGGCCGGTAAGCCCTTCAAGAAGAAGTAGATGACGAAGAGCCCCTCCCTCACCGGAGGGGCTTTTTCTTAGGCCTCTTGGCCCGCCGACCACCCCGACGCCCAGGCCCACTGGAAGTTATAGCCGCCCAGCCAACCGGTGACGTCGACCACCTCGCCGATGAAGTAGAGGCCCGGCACGGCCTTGGCCTCCAGGGTGCGCGTGTCCAGTTCGTCGGTGTCGACCCCGCCCAGCGTCACTTCCGCCGTGCGATAGCCTTCCGAGCCGACCGGCTTGAAGGTCCAGGTGTTGACCGCCGCCGCCAATGGTCCCAGCACTTTGTCAGAGCAGTCGGCGATGTTGCCCTTGCCCGACGCTTCTTCGTCCGCGATCAGTTGGGCCACGCGCTTGGGGACCAGGGTCGACAGCACTGTCGCCACCGCCTGGCGCGGCGAGGCCGTGCGGGCCGCCTTCAACGTCGCCAGAGCGTCGACGCCGGGCGCCATGTCGACCCGGATCTCGTCGCCTTCCCGCCAATAGGACGAGATCTGCAGGATCGAAGGTCCCGACAGGCCCCGGTGGGTGAACAGCATGCCTTCGCGGAACTTGGTCTTGCCGTGGGCGACCACGGCATCCAGCGCCACGCCCGACAGCGGGACCAGCCGCGCCAGCATGCCGGCCTCGAAGGTCAAGGGCACCAGCGCCGGCCGGGTCTCGACGATGTTCAGGCCGAACTGCTTGGCGATCTCATAGCCCAGGCCCGTCGCGCCCATCTTCGGGATCGACTTGCCGCCGCAAGCCACCACCAGCGAGGCGCACGCGACCTTGCCGGACGACAGCTCGACCTCGAAGCCGGTCTCGGTCTTGGCGATGTCCTGGAAGCTCGTCTCCAGCCGCAGCTTAACGCCGCCGGCCTTCATCTCGATCAGCAGCATGTCGATGATCTGCTTGGCCGAGCCGTCGCAGAACAGCTGCCCCAGGGTCTTCTCGTGGTAGGCGATGCCGTAGCGCTCGACGAGGGCGATGAAGTCCTTCGGCCGGTAGCGACGTAGCGCCGATAGGGCGAACTTCGGGTTGGCCGACAGGAAGTTATGGATCGACGCGCCGGTGTTGGTGAAGTTGCACCGGCCGCCGCCGCTGATGCGGATCTTCTCGCCCGGCGCCTTGGCGTGATCGATCACCAGCACCGAGCGCCCGCGCTTGCCGGCCTCGATGGCGCACATCATGCCGGCCGCGCCCGCGCCGATCACCAGGACGTCGAAGTTTTCCAAGGTCTTCCTACGATTTGCTCGGCCCCGTTCGAGCCGAGCAAGCCGAGGAAGTCAATCAGCCCGCGCGGCGATAGCCCGGACGCGAGGCCACCTGCTGGCGTTGCGCCGGCGCCGCCTGGCTGACCTGGAAGCGGCCGACCATCTTCACGAGGCCGCCAATGTCGTTCTTCAGCGAATGGCTGACGGCCGTGGCCTGCTCGACCATGGCGGCGTTCTGCTGCACGCCCTGGTCCATCTGGTTGACGGCGGTATTGACCTCATTGAGGCCGCGCGCCTGTTCCTGGGCCGAGCCCGCCAGTTCCGACACCAGGGCGTCGATCTCGCCGACCTTCAGCACGATGCCGTCAAGGGCCTCGCCGGTCTGGCCGACCAGGCGCACGCCTTCGCCGACCTGGGCGGTCGAGGCGTTGATCAGGATCTTGATCTCCTTGGCCGCATCGGCCGAGCGCTGAGCCAGGGCCCGCACTTCTTGGGCGACGACGGCAAAGCCGCGGCCGCTCTCGCCCGCCCGTGCGGCCTCGACGCCCGCGTTCAGGGCCAGGAGGTTGGTCTGGAAAGCGATCTCGTCGATGACGCCGACGATGTTGCCGATCTTGGACGACGACTGCTCGATGCCGGTCATGGCCGCCACGGCGCCGCGCACGACCTCGCCGGACTTCTCGGCGTCCGAGCGGGTCGAGGTGACGACGCGGCTGGCCTCGCCGGCGCCCTGCGAGGCGCGGCGGACGGTGGCGGTAATCTCGTCGAGGGCCGCGGCGGTCTCTTCCAGGCTGGCGGCCTGCTGCTCGCTGCGACGGGCGGTGTTGTCGGCGGCGGCGGCGATCTCATCGGCGCTGGAGCCCACGGTGCCGACCACGGCGACGATGCCGCTCATGGCCTCGTCCAGCTGGACGATGGCGCCGTTGAAGTCGTTGCGGATGGCCTCGTAGCCGGCCGGGAACGCGTCGGTGATGCGCACGGTCAGGTCGCCGTTCGACAGGCGCGACAGGGCGCCAGCGAGGCGATCCATGACGAAGGCCTGCTCACGCGCGGCGGCCGACGAGACCTGTTCGTTGTGGGCCCGTTCGCTGTCGCTGGCGGCCGAGATCCGGGCCTGTTCGGCTTCCGACGAGCGCAGGGCCACGGCGTTGTCCTTGAACACCTGGACGGCGCGGGCCATCAGCCCGACCTCGTCCTTGCGGCCGGCGCCGACCACGTCGACGTCCAGCTTGCCGTCGGCCAGGTCGGTCATGCTGCGCGACAGCGAGCGCACCGGGCGCGAGATCTTGTGCGAGCCGATATAGAGCGCAAAGCCCATGCCGCAGGCGGCGGCGCCCAGGCCAACCAGCAGGGTCAGCCACGAGCCGGCGGCAGCGGCCTTGCTGGCCGTGGCGACCATGGCCGCCGTCTCCTTGTTGTAGACGTCGCCCCAGGCCTTGCCTTCCTTGGCCATGGCGTCGATGGCCGGATCGACCTTGGCCAGGCCGCTGACGGCGCCGGCGTCGTCGTTCTTCAGGGCGAGGTCGGCGGCCGAGCGGGCGTCGGCATAGGCCGCATCCAGCTTGGTCTTCATGCCAGCCGTATAGTCGGCGGTCGTCGGATCGGCGGCGGTGATCTTGTCGAGGCTCTCCTTGCCCTCGCCATAAACCTTGTCGAGTTCCTTGGAAGCGGACGCGGCCTGTTCGGACAGACCCTCATAGGTCGCCGTGCGGTGGGCCGCGTAGCCCATCATGCTGATCCGGCGCAGGAAGCGGGCCGACTGCACCTCGGCCGGCGAGCGATGCTTGACCAGCACCGCGGTCGCCGCGTCGGCGCTCTTTTGCTGCCAGACACCCAGGCCGGCGCAGGCCACGGTGGCGATAGCCAGCACGACGGCCGGCAGCAGAACCTTCGAAGAGACCTTCAGATCGTCGAGCTTCACAGCGTTCCCCCAAATACACCGGACGCCCCAACACTGCGTCCACTGAGTTTTCGCGCTTCGGCGACACCGGTGTCAGGCGAATCGTCCTGTTTCCGGCTCAATTGCTCGGCAGGGTCCGGCGCCGACCGTAAATGAGCGCTTAAAAGGGTCATCTCGCTTGACCTTCTTCGCGTAGGCGTTACGACGCACGCCCCTCCCCGTTCCGACCATATCGAGCCATCCCCATGACGGCCCTCCTTGCGCCGACCATTGGCGTCGACTTCGGCACCACCAATACCGTCGTCTCGCTGACGCACGGCGACGATCACGCGCATCTGGTTCGCTTCTCGATCGACAACCGCGACCTGTTCGCCTTCCGCTCGGCGCTCAGCTTCCACAGCGTGCAGGGCCAGAACGGTGCGGTGAACGAGCGCGTGGTCGAGGCCGGCCCCTGGGCCATCGAGTCCTATCTGGAAGACCCGCTGGAAACGCGGTTCATCCAGTCGTTCAAGACCTTCGCCGCCTCGCAGGCCTTCACCGAGACGCGGATCCTCAACAAGCGCTACCTGTTCGAGGACCTGCTGGCCGCCTTCCTGCTGCGCCTGAAGGAGCATGCCGCGCCCCAGCTGGACGCCCTGCCCCCGCGCATCATCGTCGGCCGCCCCGTGACCTTCGCCGGCTCATCGCCGAACGAGACCCTGGCCCTGACCCGCTATGAAGAGGCGTTCAAGCGCCTCGGCTTCGAGGACATCCGCTACGCCTACGAGCCCGTCGGCGCTGCCTTCTTCTTCGCTCGCCAGCTGAAGCAGGACGCCACCGTGCTGGTCGCCGACTTTGGCGGCGGCACGTCCGACTTTTCGCTGGTGCGGTTCGAGCGCGACGCCGACGGCACGCTGCGCTCGACGCCGCTGTCGCGGTCGGGCGTCGGCATCGCCGGCGACGCCTTCGATTACCGGATCATCGACCAGCTGGTCTCGCCCGAGCTGGGCAAGGGTTCGGAGTACCGCTCGTTCTCCAACGCCCTACCGATCCCGCAGCGCTATTACGCCGCCTTCGCCCGCTGGGACCAGTTGGCCCTGCTGCGCGCGTCCAAGGACATGCGCGACATCCGCGCCCTGGAGCGTACGGCCGTCGAGCCCGAAAAGATCGCGGCGTTGATCGAGGTGCTGGACGGCAATCACGGCTACGCCCTCTACAAGTCGGTCTCGGCGCTGAAGGAGGCGCTGTCGGCCCAGACGGAAGCGACCTTCCACTTCGCCGCCGGCTCGGTGGAGATCGAGAAGCAGGTCCAGCGCACTGACTTCGAAGGCTGGATCGCCCCCGAGCTGACCGCGATCGAGACCGCCGTCGGCCAGGCCCTGGAGCGCGCCAACCTGACCGAGGCTAGTGTCGACCGCGTCTTCCTGACCGGCGGCAGTTCGTTCGTGCCGGCCGTGCGCGAGATCTTCCTGCGCCGCTTCGGGGCCGAGAAGATCGAGAGCGGCGGCGAGTTCGAGTCCATCGCCTCGGGCCTGGCCCTGATCGGCCGCGAGACCGACCTCGACCTCTGGACGATGCGCGCGGGCTAGCTGGGCGCGCAGCCTATAAGGCAGCCAGTTCGCCGCATGGTCGTGCTGGCGGCTTTCCCGTATGGTTAACGCGATCGATTCCCGTCGCGACCTTGTGGGGTAACGAGTCCAGTGCCGATTTCGTACCTCTCCGCCGCCCAGATGGCCGCGCTGTCGGTAACGACCGTCCAGACTCTCTCGGCCACCAAGCTCGAGACGCTGAGCGGCACGCAGGTCGGCGCCCTCTCGCAGGATTCGGTCGGCGCCCTCTCGGCCACCCAGGTCTCGGCCCTGTCGAACACGGCGGTGAAGGGGCTGACCGCCACCCAGATTCCGGCTTTCGCCCAGAACCTGATGTTCGACGCCGAGCAGTTGGCGTCGTTCAGCGGCAACCAGTTGAACGCCCTGACCTCTACCCAACTGGCCAAGATGGACGCCGAGCGGCTGCACATCCTGACCGCCACCCAGGTCGGCGCGCTGGACGCCACTCACTTCACGGGCCTGGACGCCGACCAGATCTCGAACCTGAACCTGACCCAGCTCTCGCAGCTGACCTTCACCCAGATGGCGGCGTTCAGCGCCACCGACCTGGGCGAGCTGTCGCGCGACCAGTTCGAGGCCCTGACCTCGACCCAGCTTTCGGGTCTGTCCACCGACCTCGTGCAATCGTTCGAAGGCACCCGCATCGCCTCGCTGACCGCCACCCAGGTCAGCGGGATGAGCACGACCCAGCTCCAGGCGCTGTCGCCGACCCAGGTGGCCAATCTGGACACCAAGCTCAGCCTGCTGTCGGCCACCCGCCTGTCGGCCCTGAGCGGGACCCAGACCGCGGCCTTCGCCGACGGCCTGGTCGAGAGCTTCAGCGCCACCCAGCTGGCCGGCCTCAGCGTCGAGGGCTTCGGCGGGCTGTCGTCATTCCAGATCGGTCGCCTGGACCAGACCCAACTGGCGGCGATCACGACCACCCAGATCAGCCAGCTGCGCGACAGCGACTTGGCCGAGTTCTCGGCTGACCAGCTGAGCAGCTTCGCCACCAGCCAGTTCAACGCCCTGACCACCGACCTGGTGAACAGCCTCAGCCAATTCCAGGTCGAGGGGCTGACCACGACCCAGGTGGCGACGCTGAACACCACGCGGATCCGCAGCCTGTCGGAGACCACGCTCGGCTTGTTCACGCCCGATCAGGTCAAGCTGTTCAGCACGACCCAGGTGGCGGCGCTCAGCACCGACCAGCTCAACACCCTGCGCCAGGGCCAGGTCGAGGCCCTGAACACCACCCAGATGGCGGCGCTGAGTTCGACGCAGATCAGCGGCCTGTCCGAGACCAAGATCGCCGAGCTGACGACGTCGCAGATCGGGCTGCTCAAGACCACCCAGATGGCGGCCCTGACGGCGACGCAGCTGAACGCCTTCCGCGACGTGCAGATCCAGGCGCTGGCTACGACACAGCTGACCAGCCTCAGCGCCACCCAGATCAGCGGCCTGTCGCAGACCGGCCTGTCGTCCCTGTCGCCCACCCAGATCAAGGCGCTGAGCACCAGCCAGGTGGCCGCGCTGGGCGCCACGAACTTCAACAGCCTGGGCTGGGATCAGGTCCAGGCCCTGAGCGCGACCCAGCTGGCCGCGCTGACCACGACCCAGGTCGGCGCTCTGACCGACGCCGACATGGGTGAGTTCACGGCCGAGCAGGTGCAGCTGCTGAAACCCAGCCAGATCGCCGGCCTGTCGACGACGGCCTTCAGCGCCATCAGCTGGGACCGGGTCCAGAGCTTCAGCGCCACGCAACTGGCCAGCGTCACCACGACCCAGATCGAGGCGCTGGCGCCCGTCGATTTCGCCCGCTTCACGCGCAGCCAGGTGGCCGCCCTCAGCGCGACCCAGTTCGCCGCGCTGAGCACGACCAATTTTAACAGCCTCGACCACGACCAGATCCAGGCCCTGACCGCCAGCCAGCAGGCGGCGATCACGGCGACGCAGATCGGCGGCCTGTCGGAATACGACTTCGCCAAGTTCACCACGGGCCAGGTCGCCAGCCTCTCCGCCACCCAGATGGGAGCGCTGAGCACGAGCAACTTCAACAGCCTCAGCCAGGACCAGGTCCAGGCCCTGACCTCGACCCAGCTGGCCGGGCTGAGCGCCACCCAGATGGGCGGCCTGACCGACGCCGACTACGGCGAGTTCTCGACCTCGCAGTTCTACGCCCTGTCGGGGACCCAGCTCGGCGGCCTGTCGAAGACCTATATCAGCGCCCTGGACACGACCGCCTTCCAGGCCCTGAACAGCAGCCAGGTCGCCGGCCTCAGCGCCACCCAGCTCAGCGCCCTGTCGACCACGGACATCGGCGAGTTCACCACGACCCAGGTCGCGTCCCTGACGGCGTCGCAGGTGGTGGCGATCTCAGTGACCAACCTTGGCGCCATGGCGTTCGAACAGATCGCCGCGCTGACGCCCTCGGCGATGAAGGGTCTCTCGGCCTTCCAGCTGCGCAGCCTGTCCTCGACCGCCTTCGCCCAGTTCAACGCCACCCAGGTGCAGGGCCTGAGCGCCACCCAGCTGGGCTCGCTGTCGACCTCGGTGATCTCCAGCCTGACCACGACCCAGGTCAGCTACATCCTGCCCGTCCAGATCCCGGGCCTGACCATCAACCAGCTGGACTATCTGTCGAGCACCAACCTGGCCTCGATGAGCCCCATGCAGGTCGGGTCCTTCACGCCGGCGCAGGTCGAGAGCCTGTAAAGCGCGAAAGCTTCTAGACGGCCAAGGCTTGGCGGGCGTCTGATGGCGAACCCGTACGGAGGCGTTTCATGACCCGCACCGCCCTTCCCTTTCTGATCGCCGCCAGCCTGCTGGCGACGCCCGCCTTAGCCCAGAATGCACCCTTGGGCGCGGCGGGCCGCTGGACGATCGATCTCAAGGCCTCGACCTTCAACGAGGCCCTGACCGGTCCCGCGCCGATCGCCGCCGAGGTCGACGTCACCAAGGACGACGGCAAGAGCCTGGCCTGGACGCTGATCGAAGAGGACGAGGAAGGCCTGGCCGCCATCCAGTTCGCCGATGCCCCGCTGGACGGCACGCCGACCAAGGCCGTGGTCAACACCCAGATCGTGATGATCAGCGTCCACCGCGACGGCCCGCACGGCATCAGCGCCGTGACCAGCAACAAGACCGGCCGCAAGCAGTCGATGAAGGTCTGGCTGGCCGATCCAGACACGCTGAAGGTCGAGCAGGACGTCGACGGGCAGCCCGGTCCGCCGGACCAGAGCCTGACCTTCAAGCGGGTGAAGTAGCTAGCGCCCCAGCGCCTTGGCCAGATAGTTCGCCAAGGCCTCGACCCGCGCCGGCCGAGGCCCGCCGGGCGGCATGACCAGGTGCAGGGCGATCGGCGCGGCGGTCCAGTCGACCAGGATCTCCTCCAGCCGCCCATCGGCCAGGGCCGGGCCGACGATGAAGTCCGGCAGCACCGCCACCCCGACGCCGGCGATCAGCGACGGCACCAGCGCGTCGCCGTTGTTGGCGCGGATCACCGACCGGGGCCGCACCGAGGCCTCCTCAGCGCCCTTCTGGAAGCGCCAGGTCTCAGGCGCGGACTGGTGGCCATAGGTCAGGCCGCGATGCTCGGCCAGGCTGGCGGGATGGGTCGGGCGGTCGCTCTTGTCCCAGTATCCCGGCGAAGCCACCACGTGGCGCTTCACGGCGCGTAGGCGGCGAGCGACCAGGGAGCTATCCGGCAACGCTGCCACGCGCAGGGCCAGGTCGAAGCCCATGCCGACCAGGTCGATCGTGGCGTCCGACAGGTGCAGGTCGACCGAGACGTCGGGATACTGCTCGAAGAAGCCCGGCAGCACCGGCGCCAGGCTGGTGATGCCCAGCGACATCGGCACGGCCATGCGCACCAGACCGCGCGGGGCCGAAGACTGGCTGGAGGCCTCCTCCTCGGCCTGCTGCGCTTCGGCCAGCACGCGGGTCGCGCGTTCGACCAGGGACTGGCCGGCGTCGGTCAGGGCCAGGCGTCGAGAGGTGCGGTTGAAGAGCCGGGCGCCCAGCCGCTCCTCCAGCCGCGTGACGGCCTTCGAGACCGTGGCCTTGGACATGGCCAGGTCATCGGCGGCGGCGGCGAACGAGCGCAGCTCCACCACCTTGGCGAACACGGCGAGGCCTTCGAGATCGGGAAGCTTGGACATGGCGGTAGCTTAGTTTTGGAAACAATGAGTTTCAACAGTTTCCATTTCGGATCCTGCGCAGAAGCCTATCTTCTCCTCAACAGAAAGCGCCGACGCGGCGCACTCCAGAGGGAAAGGTTTAGAGCCATGATCATCCACAAGCCGTTCGATAATCTTGGCGGCGCCGACCACGGTTGGCTGAACGCCAAGCACCACTTCTCGTTCGCCAGCTACTACGATCCCAGCAACATGAACTGGGGCGCGCTGCGGGTCTGGAACGACGATGAGATCGCTCCGAACACCGGCTTCCCGCCGCATCCGCACAGCGACATGGAAATCATCACCTATGTCCGCGACGGCGCGATCACCCACCAGGACAACCTGGGCAACAAGGGCCGCACCGAGGCTGGCGACGTCCAGGTGATGAGCGCGGGCACGGGCATCCGTCACTCGGAGTACAACCTCGAGCCGGAAACCACCCGGATCTTCCAGATCTGGATCGAGCCCAAGACCTTCGGCGCGGCTCCGTCCTGGGGCGCCAAGCCGTTCCCCAAGGGCGACCGTTCGGGCAAGTTCGTGACCCTGGCTTCGGGCTTCGCCGATGACACCGACGCCCTGCCGATCCGCACCGACGCCCGCGTTCTGGGCGCGACGCTGAAGGCCGGCGAGAGCACCACCTATGCCCTGGGCAAGGGGCGCAGCGGTTACCTGGTCCCGGCCGTCGGCGTGGTTGAAGTCAACGGCGTCAAGCTGAACGCCCGTGACGGCGCCGGCATCAAGAACGAAGAGGTGATCACCATCACCGCCCTGGAAGACGCCGAACTGGTGCTGGTCGACGCCGCCTAAGCGTCACCGGTTCCTTCAAGAAAGGGACGCGAGGAAACCCTAGCCTCGCGTCCGACTTTCCTCACCGACATTTCTCTCAAGGAGGCCGCCATGGCCAAGGTTCTCGTCCTCTACTACTCGTCGTACGGCCACATCGAGACCATGGCCAAGGCCGTGGCCGAAGGCGCCCGCGAAGCCGGCGCGACGGTCGACATCAAGCGCGTGCCGGAGACTGTTCCAGAAGCGATCGCCAAGGGCGCTCACTTCAAGCTCGACCAAGAGGCGACCGTCGCCACCGTCGCCGAGCTGGCCGACTACGACGCCATCATCGTCGGCACCGGCACCCGCTTTGGTCGCATGAGCTCGCAGCTGGCCGCGTTCCTGGATCAAGCCGGCGGCCTGTGGGCCCGTGGCGCGCTGCACGGCAAGGTCGGCGGGGCTTTCACCTCGACCGCCACCCAGCACGGCGGCCAGGAGACCACCCTGTTCTCGATCATCACCAACCTGCTGCACTTCGGCATGGTGATCGTCGGCATGGACTATGGCCACGCCGGTCAGATGACCTTGGATGAAGTCACCGGCGGCAGCCCCTACGGCGCCACCACAATCGCCGGCGGCGACGGCTCGCGTCAGCCCAGCGAGAACGAGCTGGTCGGCGCCCGCTACCAAGGCCGCAAGATCGCCGAGACCGCTCTGAAACTGCACGGCTGATCCCCCACAGCCGCAGCCGCCGTCCGCGCCCTCCCCCAAGGCGGACGGCCTACGAACCGCTCCGAGGCCCTCCCTCCAGGCCTCGGAGCGGTTTTCGTTTTGCCTAGTGCTTGGGGTCGAAGTCCGGCTTCTGGGCCGCGACATAGGCGTCCCACTCGGCCGCCGTATGGAAGTCCAGGCCCTTATCCCAGGCCGCGCCGATGTAGTAGACGATGGGCTTGCCGGCCTCGACCTTGATCAGGACGAGGTAGTTGTCGAAGTCCTGGCGCACCTCGACGACCGAGGCGGGATCCACCATCAGGGCGATGGCCATAGAGCCCTTCTCCGGATCGGCCGGCTCCCAGAAGGTCACGCGGCCCGGGGCCAGATCCTTCTTGAACACGCCCGTGCCGCTGGCGCGTTTGCGCTTGGTGATGCCGATGCCGACCACCAGCGGGCCCGGCTTGTCGGAGCTGATGGTCGAGACCATCCGCGTGAAGTTGGTGCCCAGCGGCAGGGTGAAGGTTCGCGTCTCCCAGACCTTGCGATCAACGTCCACCGGCCACGGCGCGTAGTCGACGCTGAACGCGGCCACGTCCGGCCCGTTCTTGATCACCTTCCAGTTGGCCCAGTTGCGCGAGGTCCAAAGCTTGTTGTCGGCCCACACGCCCAGGCCGCCCGCGCCGCGACCGGTGCCGACGTCATAGAAGTCCAGACCCTCGCCGTGGTTGGCGTGCTGGTCGCCGGTGCGCAGCTGACGGTCCATATAGGGCCAGCGCTCGCTCTTGCCCCAGGCGTCGATGCCCGAGGTCGACGGAGGCTCGGCCTTCTCCAGGTCGCGGCTGTAGATCCGGTGGGCGGTTCGATCGTTCTCCCACAGGATGTCGTTGAAGCGGTACGGGGCCAGGGTGACGGCCGCGCGGGGCTTCTGGCCCTCGGCGTCGGGCTTGGCTAGCGGCGTGGCTGGACCGTGGTCTTGGGCTTGGGCTTGGGCCGCGCCCAGCGACAGGGCCAGGACGGTGGCGAGGGCCAGTGTCTTCTTCATGTCGGACGCCTCAGTGGAATTGGGGGAACTTGGCCAGGGCTGCGCGGGCGCAAGCATCGGCGGCCTCGTGCGTGGTGTCGGCGATCGCCAGGCCACCGACGACAGCCGTCCCGACATGCAGCGGCAGCGAGCCGGCGTGGGCGTTCAGGTGGTCAGGATCGGCGGCGATCTTGGCGGCGAATTCGGGATCGGCCTTCTCGCGCGGCTCCATGACGCTGCCGGGCTGGTCGAAGACCACGGCGGCGTTGGCCTTGCGCGGGGCAGCGATCGGCGGCTTGGGGCTTTGCTCGTCGCGCAGGACGACCAGCGGATTGCCCTTGGCGTCCACCACGGCGGCCGAGACGTGCGCGCCCTTGGCGGCGCAGGCGTCGATCGCGGCCTTGGCCAGATCTATTGCGGTCGGAAGCGTCAGCGGCTCGGACGCAATGCCTGCGGCAAAAGCCAGGATCGCCAGCATCGTGCTCCCTCCCAGAAGTCTCTCCTCCGGATATAGCGCGCGCCGAAAATTGGTCTAGCCAAAATCTGAAATTGGATAATCCAACCGGTCAGTCGGCCTTGGCGCGGACCACGGCGACCAGCCATCCGCCGCCCCAGGGGGTGTTGATCACCGCCTCGTCCAGCACCTCGCCCATCACCTTCAGGCGGTGCCACAGGCGCAGCGGCTTGAGCGCCAGCCACATGGTCAGGCCGACCGCGCCGCCGGGCTTCAGGTTCGGGGCATAGTGGGCCACCAGGTCCTCGACCTCGCCCAGGTGCTCGATGCATTCGGAGAACACCACGATGTCGAAGGTCTCGTCGGTCTGGAAGCTGCGGCCGTCGCCCAGCAGCATCTTGACCTCGCCAATGGCGATCTCGGGCGCCAGGCGGGTCTCGCCACGATCGACGGCGGGCTTGGAGAAGTCGACGCCGACATAACGCGCCGGCCGATGGGCGCGCAGGGCTTCGTAGAACACGCCCTCGCCCGCCCCGATCTCCAGCACGCGCGGATTGGGCCAGCGGTCGGCGATCATGGCGGCCAGCAGGCGGTGATGGTGGCGCTGCTCGGAACGGGCCAGGCGGTCGTAGATGCCGTCCTGGTACTCGGCGTCCCACTTCTCGACCGGCGCGGCGACGATCGGCTTGCCGCGCTTGCGCATGAACAGCTCGCCCAGCCACGGACGGTCCAGGGACATCAGCTCCGTGAACCGGCGCCAGCGCAGATAGGCCATGAAGTTCCCCCGAGATACCTGACCCCGGATAGGGAAAGGGCCCCGGACTGTCCAGTCCGAGGCCCCTTGTCTTGGGTTAGCCCTTGGCGGCGAGAGCGGCTTGCGCCGCCGCCAGCCTGGCGATCGGCACCCGATAGGGCGAGCATGACACATAGTCGAGACCGACCTTCTCGCAGAAGCTGATCGAGGCGGGGTCGCCGCCATGTTCGCCGCAGATGCCCAGCTTGACGTCCGGACGGGCCGCGCGGCCGCGCTCTGCGGCGATGCGGATCAGGTCGCCGACGCCTTCCTGGTCGAGGCTGACGAAGGGGTCCTTTTCGAAGATGCCCTTGTCGATATAGGCGCCCAGGAACTTGCCGGCGTCGTCGCGGCTAATGCCGAACGTCGTCTGGGTCAGGTCGTTGGTGCCGAAGCTGAAGAACTCGGCATTGGCGGCTAGGTCGGCGGCGCGCAGAGCCGCGCGGGGCAGCTCGATCATCGTGCCGACGGTGTACTTCAGGTCGACGCCCTGCTCTTCCAGCACCGCCTTGGCCACGCGGTCGGTCAGGTCGCGCAGGTACTTCATCTCCTCGCCCTTGGCGACCAGCGGGTGCATGATCTCTGGGACGGGAGCGGCCTTGCCCGACTTGGCGATCTCGCAGGCGGCCTCAAGGATGGCGCGGACCTGCATCTCATAGATCTCGGGATATGAGACGCCCAGGCGGCAGCCGCGGTGGCCCAGCATCGGGTTGGTCTCGTGCAGTTCCTTGGCGCGACGCAGCAGCTTGGCGGCGTCCAGGCCGGTGGCCTGGGCCACGGCTTCGACGTCTTCCTCGGTGTGCGGCAGGAACTCGTGCAGCGGCGGATCCAGCAGGCGGATCGTGACCGGCAGGCCTTCCATGATCGTGAACAGCTCGACGAAGTCGGCCTTCTGGAAAGGCGCGATCTTGGCCAGAGCGGTGCGACGGCCCTTCTCGTCGTCGGCCAGGATCATCTCGCGCACGGCGGCGATCCGGGTGTCGTCGAAGAACATGTGCTCGGTGCGGCACAGGCCGATGCCTTCGGCGCCGAACTGGCGGGCGGTCTTGGCGTCCAGCGGCGTCTCGGCGTTGGCGCGCACCTTCAGACGGCGGACCTCGTCGGCCCAGCCCATCAGGGTGGCGAAGTCGCCGGTCAGCTCGGGCTCGATCATCTTGGGCGAGCCGGCCAGAATCTCGCCGGTCGAGCCGTCGATGGTGATGATCTCGCCGGCCTTGAACTCGCGCCCACGGACCCGGAACAGACCTTCCTTGGCGAAGATCGACACATCGCCGGCGCCCGAGACGCAAGGACGGCCCATGCCGCGCGCCACGACGGCGGCGTGGCTGGTCATGCCGCCGCGGGCGGTGATGATGCCGCGGGCGGCGTGCATGCCGTGGATGTCCTCGGGCGAGGTCTCCTCACGCACCAAGATGACGCTTTCGCCGGCGGCGTTGGCCTTTTCGGCCGCGTCGCTGTCGAAGACGATCTTGCCGGTCGCCGCGCCCGGCGAGGCCGGCAGGCCCGTGGTGATCACGTCGCGATGGGCGGTCGGATCGATGGTCGGGTGCAGTAGCTGGTCCAGCGAGGCCGGCTCGACGCGGCCGACGGCTTCTTCCTTGCTGATCACGCCCTCGGCCGCCATGTCGACGGCGGTCTTCAGCGCGGCCTTGGCGGTGCGCTTGCCGTTGCGGGTCTGCAGCATGTAGAGCACGCCGCGCTCGACGGTGAACTCGATGTCCTGCATGTCGCGGTAGTGACGCTCCAGCGTCTCCACCACCGACTTGAACTGGCCGAACACCTCCGGCATCGCCTCTTCCATCGAGGGGGCGACGTCGCCCATCTCTTCGCGGGCGGCCTTGGTCAGGGACTGCGGCGTGCGGATGCCCGCCACCACGTCCTCGCCCTGGGCGTTGATCAGGAACTCGCCGTACAGACGATTGTCGCCGTTCGACGGATTGCGGGTGAAGGCCACGCCGGTCGCCGAGGTGTCGCCCATATTGCCGAACACCATCGACTGGATGTTAACGGCCGTGCCCCAGCTCTCGGGGATGTCGTGCATGCGGCGATAGAACTTGGCCCGGTCGTTCATCCAGCTGGCGAACACGGCGCCGACGGCGCCCCACAGCTGTTCCTGGGCGTCCTGCGGGAACGGCTTGCCCAGGTGGTCGCGAACGGCGGCCTTGTAGTCCTTGATGACCTCGGCCCAGTCGTCGGCCGTCAGGCCGGTGTCGACCTGGACGTCCAGGCGATCCTTGTGGTCGTCCAAGATCTCTTCGAACATGTGGTGCTCCAGATTGAGCACGACGTTCGAGTACATCTGGATGAAGCGGCGGTAGCTGTCATAGGCAAAGCGCCGGTCGCCCGACAGCTTGGCCAGGCCCTCGACGGTCTCGTCGTTGAGGCCCAGGTTCAGCACCGTGTCCATCATGCCCGGCATCGAGGCCCGGGCGCCCGAGCGCACCGAGACCAGCAGCGGATTGGCGACGTCGCCGAAGTTCTTGCCGGTGATCTCTTCGATCTTGGCCAGGCCGATCTTGACCTGGTCGGCCAGCTCGGCCGGGTACTGCTTGCCGTTCGAATAGTAGTGGACGCAGGCTTCGGTGGTGATCGTGAAGCCCGGCGGCACCGGCAGCCCCAGAGCGGACATCTCCGCGAGATTGGCCCCCTTGCCCCCGAGCAGGTTCTTCATCGAAGCGTCGCCATCCGCGCCGCCCCCACCGAATGCGTACACCCAACGGGCCTTGGTCAACGTCTCAACCGGCATTTGTTCTCACCCTGCGATAGTGAAGAAGGCCGCGCCTCTCTTTGGAGGTCGTCTCGCCCTGGAACAGCACTGCTCTGTCGTGATCCCGCAGTGCAATATCCGGGCGTCTCAGTAGCATTTCGCTCAAGAACGCGTCCACTGGCGCTTTGCGTTCCAAGCGATAACAAGAGAATTCGGCAAATAATTCCAATGACAACGTTGTCCGACTGGCAGGCTTGGCCAGTTTTCGAACATCCACGCCGCAAACCCGCGACTTGAGCTGAAACCGGACGATTGAGGCGGGTTGTTTTCGCACCGCGAAACGCTTCCCTATGTGCATGGATCCGCACATCGTCCGACTCGGCCACGCTCTGAAGACGTCTCGAAACGACGCGGAAGCGATCGCCGATCTGCACACCCGCAGCCGCCAGATCGCCTATCGCGGCCTCTATGGCGACGCCTTCCTGGAGCATGAGCTGTTCGACGTCTCGCGGGCGACATGGCGGGCGCGGTTCGAGACCTTTGACCCGGCCAACGACCTGATCCTGGCGGCGATGGACGGCGAGACGTCGGTCGGTCTGGCCTACGCTTCGTTTCGACTGAATCTCGAGGTCGGCTGCCTGCTCGACAACCTGCACGTCGCGCCCGAGCGCAAGGGTGGCGGCCTGGGCAGCGCCCTGCTGGCCGAGACCGCGCGCTGGCTGATCGAGGACCACGGCGGCGCGGCGCTGCATCTGGAGGTCTACGCGCCCAACGAAGCGGCGCTGGACTTCTATGTCCGCAAGGGCGGCGTCGAGGTCGCGCGTTATGCCGAGGTCGTGCCGGGCGGACGTGAGGTCGACACGGTGCGGTATCGCTGGGCCGATCCGGCCGTCCTGCTCGGCTAGGGCCCAAACAAGAAAACGGCGAGCGACCGTCCCCGGTGCGCTCGCCGTTCGCCCCCGTGGAAAGCGTTCCGTCATTGGCTCTAGGCCGCCGTACGAGCTTTCCACTGTCCCCACCGGTCCGACTCCCACAAGAAGCAGACCGGTCTCGTCTAAGCCCGAGGCGCGGATCGGACTGTGACGATCCGCACACTCGGAGAAATGGCCGTTTTCTAGAACGGGATTTCGTCGTCCAGGTCGGCCGAGAAGCTCTCGCGCGGGCCGCTGGGCTGGCTGCGCTGACCGCCGCCGCCACCGAAGTTGCCGCCACCGCCGCCCGAATAGCCGCCGCCGTACTCGTCACCGCCGCCCGACGAGGCGCCGGCGCTATCGCCGCGACCGCCCAGCATGGTCAGTTCGCCACGGAACTTCTGCAGCACGATCTCGGTCGAGTACTTCTCGGCGCCGGTGTTGTCGGTCCACTTGCGGGTCTGGATCGCGCCCTCGATGTAGACCGTCGAGCCCTTGCGCAGGTACTGCTCGGCGACCTTCACCAAGTTGTCGTTGAAGATCACGACGCGGTGCCACTCGGTCTTTTCCTTGCGCTCGCCGCTGGTGCGATCGCGCCAGGTCTCCGAGGTGGCGATGCGGAGGTTAGCGACGCGGTCGCCCGAACCGAGGCTGCGGATCTCAGGATCGGCCCCGAGGTTGCCCACCAGAATGACCTTGTTGACGCTGCCAGCCATCGCTCGCCCTTGTTCTCGCCCGGCGACCCTCGCGCCGGAATCTGAAGGCGGACGTTAACGAGCGCTTAAGCGGGATGCAAGTTTTGTTCCCGGAACGTTCTTGTGGACGAGCAAGAGGGCTGTGGACTGACGAACCGCCCCGCCCTCTTTCGCCAAAGCGCTACTGGGCGGGTTCGCGGCGGATGGCGCCCGGCACGGCCAGGCGACCATCGCCCGTGCGGACCAGCGACATGAAGCGCGGGCCTTCATAGGTCTGGCCGACGTAGATGCCTTCCTTCTCGAGAAAGATGAACGAGCCCTGGTAGGCGCCGACCATGCTCTTGCTGTTGGACTGACCCATGCGGACGAAGCGCATGCGAGCGCCTTCCAGCGTGGCGGCGCACAGCTCCATCTGGGGAACGTTACGCTCCACCGGGTTGTAGCGCAGCGTGCCGTCCTTGTTGGTCGCCACCTGGAAGCAGACGCCCTGCTCGAATGGCGCCTTGGTCTGCTTCTCGCAGGCCGAGAGCCCGAGGGCGGAGACGACCAGGACGGCGGCGGTGGCGAGGACGGCGTGCTTCATGGATTACACTTATAAAACCTATCAGCCGTTCGGGATAGAGCAGTTCGGGCCCTGGTCGAACGCGGTGTGGAAGCTCCGGTTGTCCGACGAGATCTCGACGCGCCCCGGCACCAGGCGAAGGGTTTCCTCGCCCCAGCGGCCATAGGTGGCGCCACCTGAGCGCTCGCAGCGGCCGCCGAACAGCTGCTGAGCGCAGGCATTCAGGGTGATGTCGCCCGGCAGGCGCCGCCACTCGTTGCCGGCATAGCGCCAGCAGGCGCCCAGGGGCGTATTGGTCGAGGCGCTGGTCGGGGCCGACGGCGCGGACGGGCTCGACGTCGTCGCGGCCGGCGGCGCGCTGACCGTCGGAGCCGGCGGCAGCGGGGTCAGGACGGTGCCAGCCTGGTCGGCCGCGGCCAGGGCGCCGGTCTCGTCGACACCGACATCCAGGGCGCCGGTGGCCACGCCGTTCTTCTTGGCGCATTCGGCCAGGGTGATCTCGCCGACAAATGTGCCGCCGACGAAGCAGCGCAGCGGGCGCGCCGGGTCCAGCTTGCTGTCGTCGTCCCGTCCGGTCTCGACGACCAGGCCACCGCGCGAGGCCGGCGGCTCTTCGGCGGGCTTCTTGTCATGGCCCGACATCAGGGCCACGGCGATGCCCAGACCAGCCAGCAGCGCGAGCGTCGCGCCGCCGCCGATGATGATCCGTCGATCTTTCAGAAAGTCCATGGCCACTGGCTACGACGCGTCGATGACGCTTTCAAGCTCGACGACCTCGGAAAAGGGTTAGCCGCCACCGGTGAGGCGGTTCAGGGCCGCCTGATAGTTCGAGATCTGGGCGGTCAGATAAGCCGGCACGGTGCCGTTGGTCTTACCCGAGCTCTTGCCGTCGTCGCTCTTGATACCCATCGCCGCATCGGACACCTCGCGATAGGCGCTGCGGATCGCGGACATGGCCCGCTGAAGGACCGTGTTGGCGTTCTTGCGACCCGCGTCGCTGGTCAGATCCAGCTCGGGCGGCAGCTGCAGGCCGTACATCGGGCCACTGCCGTCGGCCGAGACGGTCTTGCCGTCGTCGGTCTTGGTGGCGCGCACCACGCCGCCGGCCAGGCCGATCGAGCTCAGCACATCGGTGCCGCCCTTGCCGGCCACGATCTCGATGGTCGAGGTATTGGAGGCGGGACTGATCTTCAGCACGCGGCTGTTGCCGCTGGACACGACCTCGACCTTGGCGCGGTAGCCCGAGGCCTTCTTGACCTTGTCGGCCAGGGTCTCGAGCGTGTCGTTGGCGTCGATCTTGATGGTAGTCAGGGCCCCGCGCTCGCGGGTGCGGATCTGAAAGGTGTCGCCCGCCCGCGCCGCTGTCGCCGAGACGATGCGGTCGGACTGGGTGAAGTCCATCTTGCCGGCAGGCAGGCCGAACAGGTCCAGGCTGGAGGCGCCCGACTGCGAAACCGCGACCGAGGTCGGGGTGGCGTAGCCGTCCTTGCCGGTCAGGCGCTGGCTCCACTCGACGGCGCCGGTGCCGACGTTCAGCTGGGCGACATAGCCATCCTTGGCGCCGACCGTCGTCTGGCCATCCAGGTTGGCGCCAGCCGACCCGACCACCCAGGCCGTGCCGTTCTTGACGTCGAAGCCGGTGACCGTGTCGTCGCCCGCCCCGCCGTAGTAGGTCATGGCGTCGGAACCGGTGTCGGACAGGTCCAGCGACACGCGGCCGACAAAGGCGTCCATGCCGCCCGAGGCCGAATTCGAGCCGCCGATCGACATCGCGCCGTTGGCCGTGGAGCCGCCGACATAGAGCTGGCCGCCGTCGATCTTCAGCCCGACCATGTCGCCGCCCCTCAGGGAGCCCAGGTCGCGGGTGGCGCCGGCGGTGACGGTGGCGGTCTTGGTGTAGGTGACCGGCACGCTCTGATAGGCGCCGTACTGGTCCAGCTTGGTGACGTTCTCGGTCACGACATTGGGCGTGACGTTGAAGCTGCGCAGCATCGCCTCGCCGTTCTCCTTGGAGCCGACGATGACCTGCGAGCCGTTGACGACAATGTCCGAGACGCTGTCGTTCTCGGCGGTGCCGAACTTCTGGGTGAACAGCGCCTTGGGCTGGCCGCTGGCGTCGGTGGCGAAAGCCGACAGATAGGCGTCGTAGCCACCGCTGGGATCCGTGCCGACCGCGCCCGGCAGGTCCGACTTCGAACGACCGCCGACATAGAGGACGCCGTCCGAGCCGAAGGCCAGGGCCGTGGCCTCGTCCTCCTGCAAGCCGCCGCGACGCACCGTCCACTGCTCGTCGCCCTTGGCGTCGTAGCGCGTGACGAAGCTGTCGGTGGTGGTCGAGCTGTCGCCGTTATTGATAGGGCCGTTCACGGCGCCGGCCAGACGACCGGTGACCGAGCCCGCGACGGCGACGCTGCCGTCGTCGGCGACGGCCAGGGACAGGCCGTTGGCCTCGTCGGTCGCGCCCAGGGTGCGAGCGTACAGCAGGTGTCCGGCGCTGTCGTACTTCAGCAGAGCGACGTCACTTTCGCCCTTGATGACCTGGCCATTGAGGTCGGTCTTGCCCTCGACTGCGGTGTCGACGTCGGCCAGCATGTAGATCGAGCCGTCCGCGCCGGTGACCGACTTGCGAACGCTGTTGATCGTGCCCTGCAGGGTCTCGGTGAAGACCTTGCCGCCCGGCGCGCCCGCGCCGGCGCCGCCATTGGTTCCCGCGGCGCTATACTTGGTCAGGGTCGTCTCATAGATCCCGTCCTCGGTCAGAGCGTCCTTGTCCGGATTGGGATCGCCGGCCTTGGTGGTGACATAGACCGCCGGCGCGGTCGTCGGGGCGCTGAAGGTCAGCTGCTCGACCGAGTCGCCATTGACCTTCAGGGCGAAGTCGTCGCCGGTCGCCGGCAGGGTCACGGGCTTGCCGGCGACCTGGACGGTGCGCTCCTGGCCCGTCGTCCGCTGCACCGAGAAACTGGTGTTGAAGCCGGCCGTCTTCAGCTTGTCGTTCATGTAGCTGACGACGTTGGACATGGTCCGGGGCTTGGAGCCCATCTCGGAAAGATCCATGGTCACGTTGCTGGTGACGCCGAAGCTCTTCACCGCGACGTTGAACGACACGGCGCCCTGGAACTTGGGCACTTCGTCGTCCACCTGACCGCTGTATAGCGTGTCGGTGACGTAGGAATAGTTCGCCTTGGGCACGCCCACGGTCGACTTGTCGCTGGTCATCACCTGGCCCGTCGACAGGCGCAACTGATCCAGCGAAAGATTCTGCACATAGCCGCTGATTTCGCTCAAGCCCTTGGTCAGGGTCGTCTGCAGCTTGGTCAACTCGCCGTCGGTGACCCCTTTCTCGCCGGCGCGCGCCGCCAGGGCCGAGAGCGTGTTCAGGGCCTGATAGGTGGCGAACAGCTTCTTGTAGTCGGGGCTGACGCCCTTGAGCGCCGAGGTGTTGGCGCCCTCGTCAACCAACTTGCGGCCGTTCAGCGCGGAGCGGACCAGTTCACTGGCCGGCGCGGCGTCGGACAGCCACGGCGCCTTGGGCACCACGGCCTTTGTGCCGGAGGAGCTCGTCGTCGTTCCAGACGCGGCAGCACCCGTCACGCCCGCGCGGGCCTGATAGTAGCTGAGCAGAATGTTCGAATCGAACGAGATCACGGCCAATCCTGTGCGGGACGCAAAATCCCCCGCTGGTACCTGTGCCAGAGGATCGCTGACGACTCGTTAATACCTTGGGTTAAGCCGCGATAAGGTTGGCGTCCGACAGGGCGCGGCGGGCGTCTTCCCGCAACTCCTGCCATTCGCTGGCCAGGATGCCCAGCAGCACCACGTCGCGCGGCTGGCCGTCCTTCAGGACGTGACCGCGCAGATAACCCTCGCGACGGAAGCCGGCGGCCGATTGCGCCTTCAGTGCCGCGTCGTTGTCGGCCATGACCTCGGCGAACACCTTGTGCAGACCCAGCTCGCCGAAGGCGCGGTCGAGGCCCAGCACCTGGGCGGCGCGACCCACGCCCCTGCCCCGCGCCTCGGCCGAGCCCAGGAACCAGTTCCAGCTGGCGCGGCGGTGATGGCTGTTGAGGCCGGTCAGGGTGAGCAGGCCCATCGGGACGCCGCCACGCGTGATCATCCAACCCCGCATGTCGGGGTCGGAACGCAGCGCCTGGAACCACAGGGCGTGCGCCTCGTGGCTGGGCAGGTCGGCGTCCGACATCCAGCGATCGACCTCGGGCTCGGACCGCCATTGAAAGAGGACCGCCTCGTCTTCGTCCCGCAAGTCGCGCAGCTCGATCATGCCCGTCGCCGAATCCCAAGCAAACCCTAGGGAAGCTTAGCCCGACCACGCTCATCGACCTAGCGTTAGCCGCCCTTGAACAGCGACAGGATGATCTGCGGCGCGCCGTTGGCGATCGACAAAGCCTGGGCGCCCAGCTGCTGCTTGACCTGCAAAGCCTGCAAGCGAGCGCTTTCCTTGGCCAGGTCGGCGTCGACCAGGTTGCCCACGCCGGTTTCCAGCACGTCGGTCAGGCGCGAGACGAAGCTGTTGTGAGCGTCGATCTGCTTGGCCTGGGTGCCGATATTGCCGACGGCCTGGTTGATCGCGCCCATCGTGGAGTCGAGGCGGGTCAGGACCGAGGTGGCGTTGGCCGCGCTCAGGATGTCGTCGGTGGCCGCCAGGGTGTTGATGCCGCCGCCCATCGTCAGGTTCTGCAGGCTCAGCGTGATGGCCTGGGCCGCGTCGGCGTCGGCCAGGAACATCATGTCCGCGGCCTGGCTGCCGTCCAGCAGGTTGGCGCCGTCGAACACGGCGCTGCTGATCACCTGCTGCAGGTTCTTCAACAGGCCCTGGAAGTCGGAATTCAGCGACTGTAGCGAGGACGAGGTCAGCGAGGTGTCCTTGGCGGCCACCACCTTCTCGCGCATCAGCTTCAGGAGGTCGGAAACGGATTCGCCGGCGGCCAGGGCCACGTCCGCGATCGAGGTCGCGCGGTCCAGGCTCATCTTGACCGCGCCGAGCGCGCTCATGTCCGCGCGCTGTTCCTGGGCGATCGACCAGACGGCCGCGTTATCCTTCGCGGTCGAGATCGACTGACCCGTGTTGATGCGGGTCTGCACCGACTGCATGTCGTCGTTGGTGCGGTTCAGGTTCTGCAGCGCGATCAGCGCGGGCTGGTTCGTGTTGACGCTCAGCGTCATGCGCGGCCTCCGACTGGCTTTTGCCATTGGTTGCGACCGCGCGCGATTCGGCGAGCGATCTACTCGCCGCCCAAGTTGGGGTCAGAAGGTAAGATTATGGTTAACGCTTATAAACCATGTCTGTTTACGGGTGCGGCTGGCCGTCGCACCCTCCCCTTCACCCTATAGATCCAGCCTCAGGCCTGGCCGTCGAAGACGTCGCCCGACGCGTAGTGGGCTTCCTCACGCAGCTTCAGGATCTGCTCGCGCGGATACTGATTCAGCGTTTCGCCCGTACGACGGTCGACCGTCTTGTAGATGTAGTCGCCCGAGTCATCGTCCTGCTCGATCACCAGGCGCAGGTCGCCCGGTTGCGGACCGTCGTCGACCGGCTTGGCCTTTTCGGCCTGCTCGGCCTCGTGGACCTGTTGCGGCGCGGCGGTCTGAGCTTGCCCCGAAACGACGTTCGCGCCCTCGGACAGGTCCGGGGCGTTGGCGGGGGAAACGGGAGCGATGAAATCTCTGATGGCCGACAGTGCGGCTTTTGGTTCCATTTTGCATTGCCGACGTTTTCGAGCCGGCCCCTCCTCTTTGTTATGAAAAACGCTTCTGACTAAAGCGGGACGAAAGATGGAGGCGGGCCATCAGGGCCCGCCTCCTCCCGTTCGTTAGCGGAACAGGCTCAGGATCGACGACGACGACTGGTTCGCGATCGACAGGGCCTGCACCCCGAGTTGTTGCTTGGTCTGCAGCGACTGCAGCTTGGCGCTTTCCTTGGCCAGGTCGGCGTCCACCAGGTTGCCAACGCCGGCGTCCAGGCTGTCTTGCAGCTTGCCGACGAAGGTCAGGTGAGTGTCGAGGCCCGTCGAAGACGTACCCAGGGTCGCCAGCTTGTTGGTGGCGGTGCCGATGGCGGTGTCGATTTCCGCGATCATCGCCTTGGCCGCGCTGGCCGTGGTGAAGGCCGGGACCACGGAGTCCAGACCCAGACCGGCCAGGGTCAGGGACTGCGCCTTGACCGTGAAGCCCGAGCCGTCGGTGTTGGCCAGGAAGGTCAGGCTGTTGGTGGTGCCGTCAGCGATGCTGATGCCGTTGAACTTGGCGTTCGCGGCGGCCTTTTGGATCTGGTCGCGGAGCGAGACGAAGTCGGCGTTCAGGGCGTTGAACGAGGCGGTGTTCAGCGAGGTGTCGGAAGCGGCCAGGGCCTTTTCCTTCATCTTGCCGAGCAGGTCGGTGATCGTGTCACCGGCGGCGAGCGCCACGTCGATGGTGGATTGACCGCGTTGCAGCGAGTCCTTGACGGCGTTCAGCGACGAGGCCGTGGCCGACTGGTTCTTGGACATGGCCCAGATGGCGCCGTTGTCCTTAGCGCTACCGACCTTCTTGCCGGTGTTGATGCGCTGTTGGGTAACCTGAAGTTCGCTGTTGGTGGTGTTCAGGTTTTGCAGGGCGATCATGGCGCCCGCGTTCGTATTGATGCTGTTCAGCGGCATACGAGTAGATCCTTTTCAAGGTAGCCGACGCCATTTTGGCTGCCGGGAGCGTTTTGCTCGAAAAGGTCTGTAGCAATTGCCGGGCCAAAACTTCCTAGCGGCAACGCTTGGGCTAAATCTCTGAAATTACTACGTTATATGTCCGTTAACGACGAAGCCCCCCGGCAATTTTTGCCGGGGGGCTTTCGACATGGGCAATTGTTGCCGGGCACATAATGCGCACCCAGCAGGAAAGAGGCGCCGGGCGGCTTTTGACGGCCGCCCGGCGTATCGGGCTCACCCCTTGAACAGCGACAGGATCGACTGCGGAGTCTGATTAGCGATCGAGAGAGCCTGCACACCCAGTTGCTGCTTGGTTTGCAGCGACTGAAGCTTGGCGCTTTCCTTCGCCAGATCCGCATCGACGAGGTTACCCACGCCGGCGTCCAGGCTGTCCTGCAGCTTGCCAACGAAGGTCAGGTGAGTATCCAGACCGGTCGAGGCAGTGCCCAGGGAAGACAGTTTATTCGTCGCCGTTTGCAACGCGGAGGTCAGGTTCGTGATGAGCGACTTGGCCTCGGCAGCGGTCGTGAAGTTCGTCTGCGCCGACGTCAGGCCAAGGCCCACCAGGCTCAAATCTTGGGCGGCGACCGTGAAGGTGCCACCGTCCGAATTGGCCAGGAAAGCCAGCTGAGCGGTCTTGCCGTCAGCGAGGCTCACGCCGTTGAACTTCGCATTGTCCGCGGCCTTTTGGATCTGGTCGCGGAGCGAGACGAAGTCAGCCTTCAGGGCGTTGAACGAGGCGGTGTTCAGCGAAGTGTCGGAAGCGGCGAGAACCTTTTCCTTCATCTTCGAGATCAGATCGGTGATGGTGTCGCCGGCCGCGAGAGCAACGTCGATCGTCGACTGACCGCGAGAGAGCGAATCTTTCACGGCATTCAACGAGCTCGAGCTCGCAGTCTGCATCTTGGCCATCGACCAGATCGCGCCGTTGTCCTTAGCGCTTCCGACCTTCTTGCCGGTGTTGATACGGCTCTGGGTGGTGGCGAGCTCCGTGTTGGTCGAGTTCAGGTTTTGGAGCGCGATCATCGCGCCCGGGTTCGTATTGATCGAGTTCAGCATTTGATACCTACCGTTTTGGTGGGATTTATCCGGCGTATTGCCGAGCGGGCGTTTTGCCCGCGTGAAGCATCGCAAGCGGCGGGCCAACCGAACCGCGTTCGGCGCCATCGAACAAGCTGCTGATTTTATTGAATTTCTAGATTCAGCCAGGGCCAAAACAAAACCGCCCGGCGAATGCAACATTCGCCGGGCGGCAGGTTTTTCCGGAGCTGGTAGGCAAGACGTTCAGTCTTGCGGAAACCGAAGAATCAGGCGGCGTCGGCGCGTCCCGACAGGCCTTGCATGATCATGCGGTTGATCTCGATCAGGGGCTCGAACTCCTCCTCCTTGCGCATCACGGCGCTGGAGTGACGACCGACCCAAAGGCTGAGCGAAATGATGCTGGCGCGCAGCTGCATCGGCAGCTGGTTTTCGGGCAAGGCGCAGTCGGTCGCCAAGGCCGACCAGACCTTGCGATTCCAATCCAGCGCATCGATCCGTGTCGCGAAGTCGTCCGTCGGAGCCTGTGACGCGTCCATGAGGGCGCGCGTCACCTGACCGAACAGGCGGTACTCCATTTCACGGGGATTCTCAGCCCGCGTCGCCGCCTGCTGATAAGCCCGAAGAGACATGCCCCAACCTCTCGTCTTCGTATTCAATCAACTTACGGCTCAACATCAGAGCCTTGTAGTACTCACGCGCCATCACGTGCTTCGAAATGGCGATGCAGTCCTGGAGGACCGCAGGATTACGCACAACCCCCATGAAATCGTTAAGGCGGGTGGCGAATTCCTCATAAAACTTCTCAGCGCTGCCCTCCTCCAGGTACATCATCATCACCGGGAAATAGATCCGACGCGAAGGCGTCGTGACCTGATCCGGCTGCATGATGTCCTTCTCGCGAAGGACGGAGGCCTTGTTCTGGAGCACCAGAACACCGCGCCGATCCCCGTTCTGGACCACGGCGCCGTTAAGGACGAATTTTTCGCCGGGCTTCAGCGACAGCTTCAAAGGCACTTAATGCCGCTCCTTTGTTGACGCCGCTTCGCCCGAGTCCGCCGATGTCGACGGTTCGAGCGGAAAGCTAGACGCGCACGTGTTAACGCTGTCTTGCCGCCCCATGATCGCCCTTGCGACCGTGAGACGCAGCTTAGGACTCGATTAAGCATAGCGCCTCAAAACATGGTTAACGCCAAGCGTAAGGTTTCCCTCCATGTCCCGTAAACGCGCCCTCGAAATGTCCGCCAGCGGCCTTGCTCAGGCCGAAGCGGTTGGGGCTGGACCGATCAACGCCGGGCAGATGAACACCGCCATCGGCGATTCGGCGTCCAAGGAGGCCCTTGAGCGCCTCAAGCGCGCCACTCAGGACGTTAAGAATGTCGAGAACAGCAAGCTGCTGAACCGCGCCATCCAGGCGGTGCACAAGCAGGAGTTCGACAAGGCTGACAAGCTGGCCCTGAAGCTGCTGGACACCGACGACCGGCTGGGCCTGGCCTGGCACGTCCTGGCCATCGCGCGTGAAAAGAAAGGCGACTACGCCTCTTCCCTGCGCGCTTACGAGGCGGCGCTGACCCTGCTGACCGACCACGGCTCGGTCGCCGGAGACCTGGGCCGCCTGGCCCTGCGAATCGGCATGCCTGAGCTGGCGGTCGGCTTCTTCGCCCACTTCCGCCTGGCCCGCCCAGACGACCTTGAGGCCGCCAACAACCTGGCTTCCGCGCTGCGCGAGCTGAATCGCGAGAGCGAGGCGATCGAGGTGCTGAAGGCCGCGATCGCCATACATCCCGAAAGCCCCGCGCTCTGGAATACCCTGGGCACGGTGCTGTGCAACACGGGCGACGCCACTGGTTCGATCGTCTTCTTCGACGAATCCCTGCGCCTGGAACCCACCTACAGCAAGGCCTTGCACAACCGCGCCTTCGCCAAGTCCGACGTGGGCGACGTCGAGGGCGCCCTAGCCGATGCCGTCGAGGCGATGAAACGCCCCATCACGCCGCACGACTACGCGATCATGGAGTTCGCCTACGCTACCCTGCTGCTGGCCCTGGGCCGTCTGGACGAAGGCTGGAAAGCCTATGAGTCCCGCTTCTCGCGCGAACTGATCGATGCGCCGCAGTTCTACGTCGCCGGGACGCGCTGGTCCGGCCAGGACCTGACGGGCAAGCATCTGCTGCTCAGCGCCGAGCAAGGCCTGGGCGACGAGGTCATGCTGGCCAACCTGCTGGCCGACACCCAGGCGCTGCTCGGCCCCGAGGGCAAGCTGACCCTGGGGGTCGAGCCCCGCCTGATCCCGCTGTTCCAACGTTCTTACCCCGACATCGAGGTCACCCCTCACCGGACGGTATCGTTCGAAGGCCGCGTCTGGCGCACCTTCCCGGAGATCGCGGACTACAGGCAGTTCGACTACTGGGCGGCCATGGGCGACTTCCTGGCCAGCCTGCGCCCGACGGTCGATTCTTTCCCGACGCGTCGCGCCTTCCTGACCCCCGATCCCGAGCGCGTCGCTCATTGGAAAGGCGAGCTGGAGAAATTGGGCTCCGCGCCCAAGGTCGGCATGCTGTGGAAGAGCGCCAACCTCACCTCTGAGCGCGCACGCCAGTTCTCGGCGTTCGAGGAATGGGAACCGGTGCTGAAGACGACCGGCGTCACCTTCGTCAATCTGCAGTACGGCGATTGCGAAGAAGAGATCGCCTTGGCCAAGCAGGCGTTTGGCGTCGAGATCTGGCAGCCGCCGGAAATCGACCTGAAGAAGGACCTGGACGACGTCACGGCCCTGTGCGCCGCCGTCGACCTGGTGGTCGGCTATTCGAACGCCACCATGAATCTGGCCGGGGCGGTAGGGACGCCCAGCTTCATGTTGACCGGCGCGGCCTCGTGGACGCGCCTGGGCACCGACTATTACCCCTGGTACCCGAGCGTGCGCTGTTTCGTCACGCAGCAGTACGGCCACTGGGAAGAGGCCATGGGCGACATGGCCAAGGCCCTGGGCGAATTCGTCGCGGGATAGTTGCGTCTGCCACGCCTTTGTTGCCGACCCGACACCGATCTTCCCCATTTCCGCGCCGATTCACGGCGTAGCTGCTCGTCCTGACCGGCCGCTTTAGTGTGTGCGCGCCGGAGCGGGACGGCGACGATGCGGAAGACGGAAGTGCGGTTGCGCGACGTGCGCGAGGACGACCGCGGGCGGCTGCTGGACTGGCGCAACAGCGCCGAGGTCACCGCCTACATGTATTCCGACCACAGAATCGGTCCTGACGAGCACCACCACTGGTTTGGCGTCGTGCGCCATGACGCTCGCCGTCGCTACTGGATCATCGAGGCGGACGACGAGCCGGTGGGCCTGGCCAATCTGGCCGACATCGACATGACCCACCGCCGCTGCGCCTGGGCCTATTACCTTGCCAGCCCCAAGGTGCGCGGCCTGGGCGTCGGCTCGTTCGTCGAGTTCGCCGTCATCGAGCACGTCTTCGGCAAGCTGGTCCTGAACAAGCTGTGGTGCGAGGTGCTGATCTCCAACGAGAGCGTCTGGCGGCTGCACGAGCTGTACGGCTTCCAGCGCGAGGCCCTGTTCCGTGAGCATGTGATGAAGAACGGCCATGAGGTCGACGTCGTCGGCCTGGGCCTGCTGGCGCACGACTGGGCCCAGCGCCGCGAGGCCATGGCCCAGCGGCTGCGCGACAAGGGTTTCGACATTCCGTCGGCCCCATCTCGGGCAGCCTGAACGGCCCCTTCCCCATCGTCAGACTTGCCAAGCGCAAAGACGCCGGTAGTTTGGTCCGTTCATTTGAACAACTGTTCGAACCGGATCCGACTCATGAGCCAGCGCTTCGAAGGCACTTCCGACTACGTGGCGACCGACGACCTGAAGGTCGCCGTGAACGCCGCCGTCGCCCTGGAGCGTCCCCTGCTGATCAAGGGCGAACCTGGCACCGGCAAGACCGTGCTGGCCTATGAGGTCGCCAAGGCGATGGGCGCGCCGCTGATCACTTGGCACATCAAGTCGACGACCAAGGCCCAGCAGGGCCTATACGAATACGACGCCGTCACCCGCCTGCGCGACAGCCAGCTGGGCGACGAGCGGGTCAAGGACGTCAAGAACTACATCAAGAAGGGCAAGCTCTGGGAGGCGTTCGAGAGCGAGCAGCGCCCGGTGCTGCTGATCGACGAGATCGATAAGGCCGACATCGAGTTCCCCAACGACCTGCTGCAGGAACTCGATCGCAACGAGTTCTACGTCTACGAGACCAATGAGACGATCAAGGCCACGGTCCGGCCGATCATCATCATCACCTCGAACAACGAGAAGGAACTGCCGGACGCCTTCCTGCGTCGCTGCTTCTTCCACTACATCCGCTTCCCCGAGGAGGCGACGATGCAGGCCATCGTCGACGTCCACTTCCCGGGCATCAAGCAGAAGCTGGTCGCCGAGGCGCTGCGCATCTTCTACGACATGCGCAAGGTGCCGGGGCTGAAGAAGAAGCCGTCGACCTCCGAGCTGCTGGACTGGCTGAAGCTGCTGCTGGTCGAGGACATCGACGATGCGGTCCTGCGCGAGAAGGACCCGACCAAGCTGATCCCGCCGCTGCACGGCGCCCTGCTGAAGAACGAGCAGGACGTGCACCTGTTCGAGCGCCTGGCCTTCCTGGCGCGTCGTGAAGGTTCGGGCGCGCGTCCGGGCCAGTAAGCCCCTAGCGCGACCAAATCGCCGTTACTTGGATTTCACTGGACGCGCGCTAGGCGCGCGCCCACCTTCCCGCGCAACGAGGAAGGCTCCGGGGTATCTATGCTTCATTCGAAATGGCTGGCCGCTGCGCTGATGATCAGCGTCGGCGCGAGCGCGCTCACCGCCTGCCACCGCACCCAGTCCGACCAAGGCCAATCCGAGCGCCGTTCTGGCCGCCGCGAGCCCATCCACGTCATCGACAAGCTGGACTGCCCTGAACGCCAAGGCGAGTTGACCCGTGTGAGCGTCGCGGCCGACGGCCAATCCTGCGCCTATGCCTCCGCTGAAGCGATCGTCGACCTGCGCTTGATCCGACTGAACGGCGCCGACGCCGAGGCGGCCTTGGCTCCGATCGAGAACGAACTGAAGCAGGTCATGCCGCCTCCGCCGGCCGCGCCCAAGCCCGTCGAGGGCAAGAAGAACGGCAAGAACCGCACGAGCATCCACCTGCCGGGCATCAATATCGACGCCAGCGACAACGGCGCCGACATCCGCATCGGCCACCTGACCATCAACAGCGATGGCGGCGCGGCCGAGGTGAAGGTCAATAAGAACGTCAACATCCGCAGCGACGACGTCCACGGCGCGGTCAATGTCTCGGCCAATGACGAGCACGAGGGCGACGTCACCATCAAGGCCGACGACCACGGCGCCGAGATCCGCACCCAGAAGAAGGGCGACACTGTCCGCTCGACCCTGATCCTGGCCAATGACAAGGCCCCGAAGGGCTATCGTTTGGCCGGCTACGAGGCGCGCGGTCCCAAGGGCGGGCCGCTGGCCGTCGCCGTCGTCAAGGCCAAGACCCGCGACACCGACGACCACGATATCTTCCGCGACATGAAGGCCCTGGTCCGCCACAACGTGGGCGGATAGCGCCTACTGCGTGCCAGTTACTGTGTGAGAGGTTCGACCTGCATCACCTTGTAGGTCAGCGGCCGGCCGTCCTCGTCGGTCACGGTGACGTATTCGCCCAGGGCGAAGCGGTGCTCGCCCAGGCGGTGCAGCGGCTCGTCGTCGGCCACGTCCTCGTCGTCATAGTCGAAGAACCAGCGCGTCCCGCGCTTGTTCAGGCGGCCGTCCACCGCGTCCTCGTCAGGCGCGAAGCGGCGCACGCTGCACGAGCCCTTGACCTTGGCGTAGGCGCCCTCGTCGATATGACCGTCCTCAGTCAGAGGGGCCGTCAGGGCGTAGCCGCGATGGTCGTCGCCGCCGGCGAACTCGGTGCCCGGATTGCGCGCAAGGCGCATGACGATGCGAGACAGAGACATTGAGAGTCTCCCTTCTTCTTTAAGTTTCAGCGCCTTAGTGAGACAGGAACAGGGAAGGACCGTCGCTGTTGAGCAGCGTGCGGGTCGTGCCCCCGAAGATGAACTCCTGCAGCCTGGGATGACCGAACGCGCCGGCGACCAGGAGGTTCGCGCCCGTATCCTTGGCGGCGCCCAGCAGCAGGCCAGCGGCGTCGTTGCCGCCCTCCAGGACCTTCACCGTCGCCCGGACACCGCGCGCGGCCAGGAACTCGACCAGCCGCTCCAGCTCGAAAGCCCGCGAGGACGCGCCAGGCGCGCCAGCCACGATCACCGAGCCGGCCTTTTGCAGCAGCGGCAGGGCCGTGCGCATGGCGCGGCTGGCTTCCTTGCCGCCGTCCCAGGCCACCAGGGCCACGCCGTCGACCTGGAAGCCCGGACGGGCAACAAGAGTCGGGCGCTGCTCGTCGGCGACCAGTTGCTGGAAGGACTCCGCCAGGGGCCCCTTGCCGCGCGCCGAGGCGTCGTCGAAGACGATGACGTCGGACAGGCGACCCTCCATGGCCAAACCCGCCCAGACCGGCGAGTCCAGCGAGACTAAGCGCGTGCGCGGATAGCCGGTCTCGGCCGCCAGCTTGCCGCAGGCCCGCGTGCCCTCCACGGCCGCTTCCTTCAGGCTTTCCAAAGCGGTGACCTGCACACCGCCCATGAACCCCTCGCCCATCCAGGGCATCAGGTCGGCCATGTCAGCGGGGGCGTGGACGCAGGCCAACTCGGCCTGGAAGGCGCTGGCTAGCGCCGCGGCGGAGGTCAGGACACCCTTGTCGTTCGGGGTTCCGGCCAGCGGAACCATAATTCTCGCCCAACTCATGATCGAACTCCCTTCAAGGGCATTTCCACAGATGACGGCGACGGCCACATTGATCTTTCTCAATGCATAGGCCAGTCAACCACCTTCACCGTAAGGAACGATCTCGTGGCCAAAGGGCTGCATAGGGGCGCACCGCCCCGCGCGTGGCAAAGAATGCTCTCCGGACGTCGGCTCGACCTGCTCGATCCGTCGCCGATGGACATCGAGATCGAGGACATCGCCCATGGCCTGGCGCGCGTCGCGCGCTGGAACGGCCAGACGGTCGGCGACCACGGTTTCTCGGTGGCCCAGCACAGTCTGGTGGTCGAAGAGATCGCCGCGCACATCAAGCCCGACCTGGAGCCGCGCTGGCGCCTGGCCGCGCTGCTACACGACGCCAGCGAATATGTGATCGGCGACATGATCAGCCCGTTCAAGGCGGCGCTGGGGGTGAGCTACAAGGATTTCGAGGCTAGGCTGGAAGACGCCATCCACATCCGTTTCGGACTGCCGGTGAAGACTCCCGCCCCGATCAAGAAGCTGATCAAGCAGGCCGACCGCGCCTGCGCCTTCTTCGAGGCCACCCAGCTGGCGGGCTTCGAGCATGCGGAGTCGCTGCAGATCTTCGGCGCGCCGCCGGCCGGCTACGATCTGAAGATTACGCCGCAGCCGCCATTCGAGGCCCAGGCCCGCTACGTCCAGCGCTTCCACGTGCTGTCGAAGGCGGCGGGCTTCGAGTCATCTCCAAGCGCGGCGTTCGAGACGGAATGACCAGTTCGGTCGTCATCGGCCTGTCGGCGGTGGTCGTCGCGATCCGCGACGGCGAGGCCGTCGTGCTGACCGTGCGACCGCACGATGCGATCACCGATATCGCCTCGCCGCTGTCGGGCCTGCCGTTCGGCCCGTTCGATCCCGAGGCGCACCGCACCTTCGAGCTGGGCCTGCGCGCCTTCGTGACCGCCCAGACCCGGTTCCAGCTGGGCTATGTCGAGCAGCTCTACACCTTCGGCGACAAGGGCCGCGACGCCCCGCGCGCCGAGGTCGGGGCCGGCGCCGCGCGCGTGGTCTCGGTCGGCTATCTGGGCCTGACGCCCAAGGCCATCGACACCGACGCGCCCGACACCGCCTGGGCCCCCTGGACTCGCTTCTTCCCCTGGGAAGACTGGCGCCTGGGCCGCCCGACGCTGCTGGACGAGGCCATTGCCCCTGCCCTGCGCCGCTGGGCCGCCGACGACACGACCAAGTGGTCGCGCGCCCGCCTGGCCTTCGCCCTGGACGGCGCGCCGTGGAACGAGGAACGAGTGCTGGAGCGCTACGAGCTGCTCTACGAGGCGGGCCTGGCGCCCGAAGCCGCTCGCGACCGCGATCGCGCCGACGGCCATGACCCGGCCGAGCCCCAAGCCCTCTCAGCGGCGCTGGGCGAACCGATGATCTCGGACCACAGGCGGATCCTGGCCACGGGCCTTTCGCGCCTGCGCGGCAAGATAAAATACCGCCCCGTGGTGTTCGAGCTGACGCCCGAGGAGTTCACGCTGTCGACCCTGCAGCGCACAGTCGAGGCCATCGCCGGCGTCCAGCTGCACAAGCAGAACTTCCGCCGCGTGGTCGAGCGCGAGGAGCTGGTCGAAGGTCTGGGCCGCCTGGACGCCGAGACCGGCGGCCGCCCCGCCGAGCTGTTCCGCTTCCGCCGCGAGATGCTGGCCACGCGCCAGGCGACCGGCCTGTCGCTGCCGCTGCTGCGGGATTGAACCTGAGGCGAAATCGGCCCTAAGCTCGCCTCAAGATGGCGAACAAGAAAATCATGATCATCGCGGGCGCCGCGACCGCCGTCGTGCTGGGCGCGGTGGGCTTCGGCCTGACCGCCTTTGTCCTGCGCGACGCCGACAGCGAAGAGACGGCCGACAACAAGGACGATCCGCTGCAGATCGCCGGCGCCAAGATCGCTATCGAGAACCGCTTCCCGCAGGCCCAGCTCACCTATGGCAAGACCTTCGTCCACTGGGACGGCGAGGTCCCGTCGGTCTGCGGCCGCGTCGACATCGTCGAGGAGCAGGACTCGTTCGACGGTGAGGAACGCTACGTCTTCTCCGAAGGCGGCCTGACGATCGAGGAGGTCGACGGCACCGACGCCCTGGAACAGAAGTGGTCGGACGTCTGTCAGTGACTGCAAAACACCCGCAATAGACCGGCAACAAAGGCGGCGCAGCTTTCCGACACCTTCATCGTCGGAGATCGGTCATGCGGCCTGGCCTGCTTATCGTGGCGTGTATCGGCGTCGCCCTCGCGACGGGCGCCGTCGCCCAGACCAGACACTACGAGGTGAGCGTGTCGCCCGCCGCCAGGCCATCGGGCTTCCAGAAGCTGCACATCGACAAGGCCGCGATCGGCAGCACGCCGATCCGGGTCTGGGCCAACACCGCCATCGATCCCGACTGCTCGGAGCACCGGCCCGGCGCGACCCTGACCGTGCTGGAACAGCCCGCCCACGGCGTGGCGACGGTCAAGGACGAGCCCTATTTCGCCGCCTTTCCGCCGGCCAATCCGCGCTCAGCCTGCAATGACCGCAAGGTGCCCGGCCACCAGGCATACTACACCGCCGCCGCCGGCTATGCGGGTCACGACCGGATGGTGTTGCAGGGCTCTTCGCCCGACGGCGTCGTGCGCCGGATCACGGTCGACCTGACGGTGCGCTAGCTACTCGGCGACCAGCGTCCGCGCGAAGAACGGCAGCATGGCAGTATAGACCCGGCCGGTCTCGCCCCAGGTGCGGTCACCCCAGCCGCCGACATACTCCTCGGCCTCGTGCGGCACGCCCAGCTCGGTCAGCATGCGCGACAGGGCCTGGGCGGAGATCACGTGGTCGGGATTGGGATCGTTGCGGCCCCAGTCGAACTTCAGCCCGCGCAGGGTCTTCAGGGCGTCAGCGTGGCGCAGGACCTGGTGGTCCAGCGCGAAGCTGTCGATCAGCCGCGCCGTCACCTTGGCGTCGACCACCACCTTGCCGTCCACCTTGCGCGCCGGCAGGTCGACATACAGCGGCGGCTTGTCGGGATTGGGCAGGTGCGCTTGGTAGATGGCCGTAAAGAGCTGCGAGAAACCGTCGACCTTGAGGTCGTCCAGCGACTTGGCGTTCTGCAGCAGCTCGAAATTCGGCCGCGACGCCATCGGCTGCAGACCCACACCCGCGCCGACCGGATGCAGAGCGTAGACCGAGCCGAACACGTCGGCGTGGCGCATGCCTATGGCCATCGCGCCGTAGCCGCCCATCCGGTCGCCGGCCAGACCCCGACTGTCGCGCCGGGCCAGGGTGCGGAACGTCCGGTCGGTCCAGCCGACCAGCTCGACGGCCAGGAAGTCGTCCCAGCGGCCGGTGATGGGCGAGCTGGTATAGATCGAGCTGCCCAGCGGCGTGCTGAAGTCGGCGGCCACCACGATCGTCGGCGGGACCGCCTTGGCCGCGATCGCCTGGTCCAGCAGCCGCCCGAAGCCGTCGCGATCGAAGGCGACCTTCTCGTCCTCGAACAGGTTGTGCAGGTAGTAGACGACGGGATAGCGCCGGCTCGAGGCGTCATAGCCCTCCGGCAGATAGACCCGCACGCGCCGCTGGCCGCTGACGCCGATCTTGTTTCCCTCGAAGGCCTTGGAGGCGATCGTGAAGTCGCGAATTTCCGCCCGCGCCGGCGGGGACGCAAAGACGATCAGGGCCGCCAGCAGCAGACCCAGGAACCGGGGCATCGGAACTCTCCGTGCGAGCTTTCGGGGAGACGCCACTCAACCCAGGACCAGCACGCCACAGTGGGGCTTTATTGCGGCGGCGCGCCCTCGCCTGCCTCGACACGCGCCCGCCACTTGGCCTTCAGCGTGTGCGAGGTGTCGCGCGAGCCGTCGTGGCTCCAGCCCGGCGGACCGAACATGTAGCCCAGGGCATGACGCGGCGAGGCGGCCACGTCTTTGGCGATGCCGATCCACTCGTGGAAGACATTGTGCAGGATATTGAAATTGCCCAGGTTCTTGACCGTGCCATAGCGGCAGGGCTCCTCGTCGACCTCCGGGATGAAGGTGCCGAACATGCGGTCCCAAATGATCAGGATACCGGCGTAGTTGGCGTCCAGGTAGCGGGCGTTGCGGGCGTGGTGCACACGGTGATGCGAGGGCGTGTTGAACACCGCCTCGAACCAGCGCGGCATGCGCTTGATCGCCTCGGTGTGGATCCAGAACTGGTAGACGAGGCTGATCCCCTTCTGGATCGCCACCATGGCCGGCGGGAAGCCCAGGAACGTCATCGGCAGCCACAGCAGCCAGGTGCCCGCGACGCCGCCGGTCCAGGTCTGCCGCAGGGCGGTCGACAGGTTGTAGTGGGTCGAGGTGTGGTGGTTGACGTGGCTGGCCCACCAGAAGCGCCGCTCGTGCGCCAGGCGGTGGAACCAATAGTAGGTCAGGTCCTCCAGCAGGAAGAGCACCACCCAGGCCCAGATGGCGGTCATCGGGATCGTGAAGATCCGGTGGTTCCAGACCCAGACCGTGGCGGCGAAGATCACCCCACCCAGCAGCAGGCCGGCGACGGTGCTGCCAAAGCCCATGCTCAGCGACATGGCCGTGTCGCGGGCCTCGTAATTGGCCTTGGCCTTGCCAAAGCGCCCCAGCAGGATTTCCAGTACGATGGCCAGCACAAAGAACGGAATGGCCAGCTGGACGGGGTCGAACGCGGCTTTCAGCATCAGGCGAACTCTTTCGGCGGCCAGGCGTCGTCCTTGACGGCCAGGACGGGACGGGCGTCGGACAGGCGCAGGGTGAGCCGGCCGTTGGTCGGTTTCAGGGCGGCGATCACGCTCCACGGCAGGTCGCGGGCGACATAGCTGTCGCCGCGCCGGTACAGCACCAGGGCCAAGGCGTCGGCGCGAGCGATCAGGCTGCGGCCGTCGGCGGCGATCCAGACGGCGTCCGGACGATGGTCGGGGAATTCCAGATCCAGCAACGCGCGAGCGGAATCGGAGTCGAGCGGCGGGGTCGCCCTCGCCACTCCCAGCCACGCCGCGAACGCCACAAGCAACATGACGGCCGTGATCGAGCCGCCCAACTGAATCAACAGCGCCTTGTCCAAGACCGACGCATCCCCCCCGTAACTTATTGCTGTTTAGATTGCCGAGGTCAGTTCGCGCGTCAAGCGGCCAATGAAAACGGCGCGCCCCTTGCGAGGCGCGCCGCTGTCAGGTCCGAAAAGGCCACGTTAGAAGCGGCGGACGTAGCCCACCGACATCGTGTTCGAGCTCAGATCGCTCTTGGTATATTCCGACTTGGTGTAGTCGGCGCGGATGCCGTTCTTGTCGTCGAACTTGTACTCGGCGCCCACGCCGTAGTTCCAACTGTCGCGGCTGCCATCGAATTCCGTGGCGGCCGGATTCTTGGTCTCGAACTTGGTCGTGCCGTAGCCGACGCGACCGATCAGATCGAGATTGGGGGTCACCGGCAGGAAGCCGACGGCATAGGCGGCGGCCTGGTGCTCCATCTTCACATTGGCCGGACCGCCGGGCGTATAGGTCTTGTCGCCATCGACGCCGCCGGCCACCTCGGCCTCGACGCCAAAATTAGGCGTAAACTTGGCGCCCACGCGCCCTTGAATAGCGCCGGTGTCGGCGCCACGCGTCCGAGTTTGACCATAGTTCACCGAACCATAGACCTCGGTCGAATTCTGAGCTTGAGCAAACATCGGGATCGCGAGAACCGAACCGGCGATCAGGGTAGTGGCGATGAGAGTCTTCATTCTTGTACTCCAATTCTACTCGTAGTCTTCAGCTCCCTCAGCCAGCCTAGGGCTAGGCGGATAACGCGGCGGCCATGCGGCGGTTCACGGCCCGGTTTGAGGCCGTTGCGTGTCGTTGCCGAAAAGCCACGGGGATGACGGCGCCAGCTTCCGTGTTATCTACGGGTTCAAACAAGCGTCAGAACGCGGGCCCGCCACCACAGCGACGAGGTCCGCGCGCATCATCGGGACCGCCGTCTTGCCGCAAGCCGTCATCGCCGCCACGGGGCTCTTCACCCCGCCCCACAGCATTTCTAACGTCGAACTGGTCGAGGCCTTCAACACCTTCGTCGAGCGGTTCAACGTCGCGAACGCCGCCGCCATCGCGGCCGGCGACGTGGTCGCCCTGGCCCCCTCCTCGCCCGAGTTCATCGAGAAGGCGTCGGGCATCAAATCGCGCTTCGTCATGAACAAGGACGGCATCATCGATCCCGACCTCATGCGTCCGGTGCTGCCGGAACGCTCGAACGACGAGCTGTCGATCCTGGCCGAGATGGCGGTTGAAGCGGCCAAGCAGGCGATCGCCCGCTGGGGCAAGCCGGTCAGCGAGATCGGCGCGGTGATCTGCGCCGCCTCGAACATGCAGCGCCCCTACCCGGCCATGGCCATCGAGATTCAGCAGGCCCTGGGCATCGAGGGCTTCGCCTTCGACATGAACGTCGCCTGCTCGTCGGCCACCTTCGGCATCAAGACAGCCGCCGACTTTGTGACGACTGGCAGCGCCAAGGCCGTGCTGATGGTCAATCCCGAGATCTGCTCGGGCCACCTGAACTTCAAGGACCGCGACAGCCACTTCATCTTCGGCGACGTGGCCACGGCCGTGATCGTCGAGGACGCTTCGCAGGCCGAAGGCGGCTGGGAGATCCTGGGCACGCGCCTGAAGACCCAGTTCTCCAACAACATCCGCAACAACTTCGGCTTCCTCAACCGCGCCGCGCCAGAAGGCGAAGGCGCGCGCGACAAGCTGTTCGTCCAGGAAGGCCGCAAGGTCTTCCGCGAAGTGGTGCCGATGGTCAGCGAGATGATCGTCGAGCATGCTGGCGATCTGGGCATCGATCCGCACGGCCTGAAGCGCCTGTGGCTGCACCAGGCCAACATCAACATGAACGAGATGATCGGCCGCAAGGTGCTGGGTCGCGATCCGTCGCGGGAAGAGAACGTCATCATCCTGGACGAGTACGCCAACACCAGCTCGGCCGGCTCGATCATCGCCTTCCACACCGCCAATGACGACTTCGCGGCGGGCGAGACAGGCCTGATCTGCAGCTTCGGGGCGGGCTATTCGGCCGGCACGGTGTTCGTCAGGAAGCGCTAGGCGCACGCCGCGCGGCTTAAATCGTGATCATGCTCCGGACACGGCGCAGGTCGGCATGTTCGGGCTGGCGAACCGCGCTGCCGTGTATAGAACTGCCCAGGATTGTTTCGCCTGAAGGTTCTCCGATGCGATTCCCTGCTCGCCGCGCCGTCGTCGCCGGTCTCGGCCTCGCCCTTCTCGCCGCCTGCGGCAAGAAGCCGGAAGTCGGCAGCAGCTGGGACCGGATCAAGGCGTCCGGGACCCTGCGCATCGGGCTGGAAGGCACCTATCCGCCGTTCAACTTCCAGGACAAGGACGGCCAGCTGGCCGGTTTCGAGGTCGACTTCGGCAAGGCCCTGGCCGCCCAGCTGGGCCTGAAGGCCGAGTTCCATCCCGCCCCGTTCGCCGGCCTGCTGGGATCGCTGGAATCGGGCCGCGTCGACGTGGTGATCAACCAGATCGTCATCACGCCCGACCGCCAGGCCAAGTACGACTTCTCCGAGCCCTACACCGTCTCGGGCATCCAGATCATCAAGCTCAAGGACAAGCCGGGCCTGGAAAGGCCCGAGGACCTGGCCCGCAAGAAGGTCGGCGTGGGCCTGGGCACCAACTACGAGCAGTGGATCCGCGCCAACGTCCCGACCGCTGACGCGCGCACCTATGACGACGATCCCACCAAGTACCAGGACCTGAAGGCCGGCCGCATCGACGCGGTGCTGAACGATCGCCTGGTCGCCGCCGAATTCATCAAGACCTCGCCGGAGTTCGTCGCCTCGGGCCCGCCGTTCGCGGCCCAGGGTGCCGGCGTGGCGATGAAGAAGGATCCGGGCCTCAAGGTGGTGGTCGACCAGGCGATCAATACCCTGCGCGCCAATGGCAAGCTTACCGCCATCTCGCAGCAGTGGTTCGGCCTGGACGTGACGCACTAGGGTTCCATGGAGACCGGCCTCGACCTTCTGCGCCAATCGGCGCCGCTGCTGGCCAAGGGCGCCGGCTACACGGTGCTGCTCAGCGTCATCGGCATGGGCGTGGGCGTCGCGCTGGGCTTTGGCCTGGCCCTGATGCGGCTGTCGCGCTCGCCGCTGCTGCGCTGGCCGGCGGCGGTCTATGTCTCAGCCTTCCGGGGCACGCCGCTGCTGGTGCAGCTGTTCCTGATCTATTACGGCCTGCCGCAGTTCGGGCTGGAGATGCCGCCGCTGGTGGCCGCCGGCATCGGCTTCTCGCTGAACGTCGCCGCCTATGCCTGCGAGATCCTGCGCAGCGCCATCGCCGCGGTCGACAAGGGCCAGTGGGAAGCCGCCAGCGTGCTGGGCATGAGCCGCAGCCAGACCCTGCGCCGGGTGATCCTGCCCCAGGCGGCCCGCACCGCCGTGGCGCCGCTGTCCAACAGCTTCATCGGCCTGGTGAAGGACACCTCGCTGGCCGCGACCATCCAGGTGCCGGAGCTGTTCCGCCAAGCCCAGCTGATCACCGCGCGCACCTACGAGATCTTCACGATGTATCTGGCCGCGGCGGCCATCTACTGGATCATGTCGACGATCCTGGCCGCGGTTCAGGCGCGCCTCGAGCGCCGCGCGTCGGAGGGCCGCCGATGAGCGCAATCGACGCCAAGGGCGTGAAGAAGAGCTTCGGCGACACCTCCGTTCTGGCTGGCGTCGACCTGACCGTCTCGCCCGGCGAGGTGGTGGCCGTGATCGGCCCCAGCGGCTCGGGCAAGAGCACGCTGCTGCGCTGCCTGGCGGGCCTGGAGCCGATGAACGCCGGCGACCTGACCATCGCGGGCGTCACGGCGGGCGGCAAGACGCCGCTGGCCAAGGCGCTGAACGGCCGGGTCGGATTCGTCTTCCAGAACTTCAATCTCTTCCCGCACAAGACGGCGCTGGAGAACGTGGCCGAGGGGCCGATCGTCGTCCGCAAGGCCGATCCGGTCCAGGCCCGCGCCAAGGGCCTGGCCCTGCTGGAAAAGGTCGGCCTGGGCGGCCGCGCCGACGCCTATCCGGCGGCACTGTCGGGCGGCCAGCAGCAACGCTGCGCCATCGCCCGCGCGCTGGCCATGGATCCAGAAGTCATCCTGTTTGACGAACCGACCTCGGCCCTCGACCCCGAACTTGTCGGCGAAGTCCTGGCCGTGATCCGCGACCTGGCCGCCGAAAAGCGCACCATGGTGATCGTCACCCATCAGATGGATTTCGCGCGAGATGTGGCCGATCGCACGATTTTCATGGACGGCGGCGTGATCGTGGAGCAAGGACCGTCACGTCAACTTCTCGCCTCGCCGCGAGAGGAGCGAACCCGTCGGTTCCTGGCTAGGTCGGGCGTCCTGCGGTAGTCTCTCGGCAGCCATAATTTGGCCCACGGGACGCTTCAACTCGTGGTATCGCGTTAGGCGAATGCGTAGGCGGCCTCGCTGCTCATAACGCGCTCTAAACATTTGAATCCAAAGCCCTACGCCGGGTGGTTTTTATGGCGAGGACAGCGTGAAGCCTTACATCGAACTCAAGGGCGCCTCCGGCGCCGTCTATCGCTACAAACTGGCCGAGAGTGGTGATCCGAACACCACGATCGCCGGCAACTATGTCTATGTCGATGCCAAGGGGACCGTGATCTACGCGGGCGAGGCCAACAACCTCATCGATTCCAAGGGACGCTGGTCCGAGGCCTATTCCCGCCACGGCGCGACCTGGCTGTACACGCGCCTGAACGTCTCGGGCGCGTCGCGCGCCGACGAATATTCCGACATCGTGATCGCTCTCCAGCCGATCATGAATAAGGCCGACTAGGGTCTGCTTTCCGGGCGCGGACGCGGCTAAGGTCCCGTCAGATGCGCCCGGAGATTCTCTTCCCCCTCTTCACCTCGGTGTCCACGCTCAAGGGCGTGGGCCCACGTGTCGCGCCCCTGGTCGAGAAACTGGCCGGGCCGATCACCCGCGACGTGCTGTTCACCGCGCCGACGGGCCTGATCCGGCGTAGCGTCACGACCGTCGACCAGGCCGTCGAGGGCCAGGTCCAGACCTTCGTCGTCACCATCGACGCCCACTTCCCATCGCAGCGTCCCAGCCAGCCCTGGAAGATTCGCGCCTGGGACGGCACGGGCTTCCTGACCTTGATCTGGTTCAAGGGCCACGGTCCGCATCTGGAACGCCAGCACCCCAAGGGCGAGCGCCGCGCCGTCAGCGGCAAGGTCGAGCGGCCCGACGGCTACGCGTCCGAACTCCAGATCGCCCACCCCGACTACATCGTCGCCGAGGAGCGGGCCGGCGACATTCCCGAGATCGAGACCGTCTATCCCGCGACCCACGGCCTGCCCTCGCGCACCTTCCGCAAGTTCGCGTTGGAAGCCCTCGACCGCGCGCCCGAGCTGCCCGAGTGGCAGGACCCCGCCTGGCGCGAACGCGAGAAGCTGCCGGGTTGGCGAGAGGCCCTGGCGGCCATGCACGCGCCGGCCAGCGAGGCCGACCTGTCGCCCCTGGCCCGTCCGCGCCGGCGCCTGGCCTATGACGAACTGCTGGCCCACCAGCTGGCCCTGGCCCAGCGCAAGGCCTCGCGCCGCGCGACGCCGGGTCCGGTGATCCCGTCCGGCCCGCTGTCGGACGCGGCCGAGAAGGCCCTGCCCTTCAAGCTGACCGGCGCCCAGATCCGCAGCCTGTCGGAGATTCGCGGCGACCTCGCTTCTGGCGAGCGGATGAGCCGGCTGCTGCAAGGCGATGTCGGCTCGGGCAAGACCGTGGTGGCCATGCTGGCCATGGCCGACGCCGCCAATGCCGGCTTCCAGTCGGCCCTGATGGCGCCGACCGAGATCCTGGCCCGCCAGCACTTCGAGACCATCGCCGCGCCGCTGCAGGCGCTGGGCCTGTCGGTGATCCTGCTGACCGGCCGCGACAAGGGCGCCGGTCGCTCGGCCAAGCTGCTCGCCCTGGCCGACGGAACCCATCACGTCGCGGTCGGCACCCACGCCCTGTTCCAGGACGACGTCGTCTTCGACCGCCTGGCCCTGACCATCATCGACGAACAGCACCGCTTCGGCGTCAACGAGCGCCGCCGGCTCCAGGACAAGGGCGAAGGGGTCCACCTGCTGGCCATGTCGGCCACACCTATCCCCCGGACCCTGGAGCTGACGGTCTTCGGCGACCTCGATGTCTCGCGCATCGACGAGAAGCCGCCGGGCCGCACGCCTGTCGCCACCCGCGCCGCGCCGACGCCGCGCGTGCCCGAGATCGTCGACCGCCTGCGCAGCGCCATCACCAGCGGGGCCCAGGCCTTCTGGATTTGTCCGCTGGTGTCGGAGTCCGACAAGGTCGACCTGCGCGCCGCCGAGGACCGCGCCGCCGACCTCGCCCGCCACCTGCCCGGCGTCGGCCTGGTCCATGGCCAGATGCCGCCCGCCGAGAAGGACGCGGTCATGCAGCGTTTCGTCGACGGCGAAGTCAGCGTGCTGGTCGCCACCACGGTGGTCGAGGTCGGGGTCAATGTCCCCAACGCCAGCATCATGGTCATCGAACACGCCGATCGCTTCGGCCTGGCCCAGCTGCACCAACTGCGCGGCCGCGTCGGCCGGGGCACGCGCGAGAGCTCGTGCGTCCTGCTCTACGACCCGCCGCTGTCGGAAGTGGCCCAGCAGCGCCTCGATATTCTGCGGCGCAGCGACGACGGCTTCGAGATCGCCGAGAAGGACCTGGAATTGCGCGGCGGCGGCGACCCGCTGGGCCTCAAGCAGAGCGGCTTCCCGGCCTATCGCCTGGCCGACCCGGTAGCGCACCGCGACCTGATCGCCGTCGCCGCTGATGACGCGCGGCTGATCCTGGCCCGCGATCCGGAGCTGACCTCGCCGCGCGGCCAGGCCCTGCGGACGATGCAGGAACTGTTCGACTGGAAACCGGCCTCGCCCCTGAACGAAGCGGGCTGATCACGGAGCGACGACGATGGCGGACATCTACGACCCGGCCTTCGTCAAAGGCGTCTTCGATCGCTGCTCGGGCAAATACATCGCCTTCAGCTGGATCTGCTCGTTCGGCTTCACCGAGCGCTGGCGCAAGCAGTGCGTTGAGGCCCTGCCTGAACCGCCGCCGCCACACCCCGTCGGCTACGATCTGATGGCCGGCACCGGTGAGATCTGGCCGCATCTGCTGAAACGCTTCCCGGACCTGGCCTCCATCACGGCGGTCGACATCTCCTCGGGCATGCACCAACGCGCCCTGGAGCGCCTGCATCGTCATCGCGCCCACCGGATCACCTTCGTCGAGGATGACCTCCTGGCCAGCGCCCTGCCGCCGGAAAGCGCGGACGTCATCGTCTCGACCTTCGGCCTGAAAACCTTCAACGCCGAGCAGCACGCCAAGCTGGCCGAGCTGATCGCCCGAACCCTACGTCCCGGCGGGGTGTTCTCGCTGATCGAGGCGTCGGATCCCAAGGGCTGGATCCTGCGGCCGCTCTACCTCTTCCACCTCAAGGTCGTGCTCCCGTTGATCGAGCGCGTGCTCCTGGCCGGCGCCCAGGACTTCACGATGATCGGGACCTACAGCACCAATTTCGGCGACGCCTCGGCCTTCGGCGGCATGCTGCGCGCCGAGGGTCTGGAGGTCGAGTTCAAGCGCTGCTTCTTCGGCTGCGCGACCCTGGTGGCGGGCCGCAAACCGGCCTAGTGCGCCGCCGCGCCCTTGCGGTGATGCCACAGGTGCATGAGGCCAGCCAGGACGCCGCCGACGATCAGGCCCACGACGGCAGAACCCAGCGCGAAGGCCAACCAGCCGGTCACGGCGCCGATGCCAGGGACGCCATGCGCCCAGTGCGAGAAGCCCTCGACCCAATGCGGGATCGGCGTCAGGTGGAAGTGCTCCAGGCCATGGACGATGATGCCGCCGCCGACCCACAGCATGGCCGCGGTGCCGATCACGGTCAGGGCCTCCATGGTCACCGGCATGGCCTTGACCAGGCCACGACCGAAAGCCTGCGAGCCCTTGTTCTCACGGCGCGACAGGTGCAGGCCGATGTCGTCCATCTTCACGATCAGCGCCACGGCGCCATAGACGACGACGGTGAGCAGGATGCCGACCACGGCCAGCGCCGCCGCCTGCAGGCCCAGGCTCAGATGCGCGACCTCCGCCAGGGCGATGGCCATGATCTCACCCGACAGGATCAGGTCGGTGCGGATCGCGCCGTCGACCTTTTGCTTCTCCAACTCGGGACCGCTCAGCGCCAGCTCCTCGAGAGCCTCACCTTCGGCCTGCGGGGTGAAGGCCTCCAGAATCTTCTCGGTGGCCTCGAAGGCCAGATAGGCGCCGCCGACCATCAGGATCGGCGTCACGGCCCAGGGCGCAAAGGCCGACAGCAGCAGGGCGCCCGGCAACAGGAACAGCAGCTTGTTGCGCAAGCTGCCCATCGCGATCTTCCACACGATCGGCAGCTCGCGGTCGGGCGTGAAGCCCATGGCGTAGCCGGGCGTCACCGCCGCATCGTCAACCACCACGCCCACGGCCTTGGTCCCCGCCTTACCGGCGGCGGCCCCGACGTCGTCCAGCGAGGCGGCGGCGATCTTGGTGATGGCCGCGACGTCATCGAGCAGCGCGGCAAGGCCGGAGGGCATGGAGGATCCTAAGCAGAGTTGAGCCCCAGTGCGTAAGGCGCGCCGGGCTCGCCGTAAAGTCGCGAACCCCTTGCCTGACGTAAGGTGAAAGCTGGAAGCTCGTTCCATGGACGTCGCCGCCGCTCTCGCCCGCCTCGCCCCGCGCCTGTCGCCGACCGCGACCCGAGCGTTGAACGCTCGCCGGCTGTCGGGCGGCGCGAGCCTGGAAACCTGGGCCTTCGACCTGGATGACGGCACGCCGCTGATCCTGCGCCGACGTCCGGACGGCGCGGCGATGCGCGAGACCGCCCTGCCCCTGGCCTCCGAAGCCGCCCTGATCCGCGCGGCGGATGCGGCCGGCGCGCCGGCGCCCAGCGTGATCCATGTCTGTGCACCCGACGAAGGCCTCGGCGAGGCCTATGTGATGCGCCGGCTCGAGGGCGAGACCCTGGGCCGTCGCATTGTCCGCGACGAAGCCTTCGCCGTCGTGCGGCCGGGCCTGGCGCGGCGTTGCGGCGAGGTGCTGGCCCGGATCCACGCCGTACCGACGCAGGGTCTGCCGGAACTGGCGACCTCCGACGCACGTGGCGAACTGCAGCGCTACGAGACGATCTACCGCCAACTCGGCGCCCAGCGGCCGATCCTGGAAGCCGCGTTCCACTGGCTCGAGGCCATCGCCCCGTCGCCGCCTGAGCAGCCGGTGCTGGTGCATGGCGACTTCCGGAACGGCAACCTCATGATCCATCCGACGGGCGGCTTGGTCGGGGTGCTGGACTGGGAACTGGCCCACCTGGGCGACCCCGCCGAGGACCTGGGTTGGATCTGCGTCAATTCCTGGCGCTTCGGCGAATGGCGAAAGCCCGTCGGCGGCTTTGGCGACTATGGCGACCTGCTGGACGGCTACGGCGGCGGGATCTCGTTGGACCGGGTCCGGTTCTGGCAGGCCCTGGGCTCGCTGAAGTGGGGCGTCATGTGCCTGATGATGTACCAGAGCTTCGCCACCGGACAGGATCGCTCGATCGAGCGCGCCATGATTGGCCGGCGGACCAGCGAGACCGAGATCGACCTCGTCAAGCTGATGGAGGGCGCATGATCAGCCACCCGACCGCCGCCGAGCTCTCCGAAGCGATCGCCGCCTTCGAGGCCGAACCCACCATCCCTGGCGACGCCCGCCAGGCGTTCCTGACCCGCGTGACCGACAACGCCCGCGCCACCCTGGCCCGCGAGGCCGAGCACGGCGCGCGGCTGGAGGCCGAGGCGGTCGAGCGGCTAAGTGGTCTGCTCGGCGAGACTGGTGACTACGACGCGCTGAACGCCAAGCTCTGCGAGGCGCTGTACGACGGTGCGATCGATCCGCTGAATGCTGCTCTGCTGGCCCATCTGCGCGCCACAGCCATCGGTCAGATCGCCATCGACCAGCCGAGCTACGGTGGCTTAGCGGCCCTGCTCGACGGCCAGGGCTAGCGGCCGGCCCATCATGGCGGCGGCCCGCGCCAGGGCGTCGGCCTCCAGATCGGCATAGAACAGGTTGTAGGCGTCCACCTTGCGGCGGTCGGCCCACGAGCCGCTGTCGCGCAGCGAGCTGGACTTCGGCTTGCTGGTGCGCAGCACGCCGTTCTCGCAGCGAGCCGAGACCTGGCGCTGCAGGAACGCTGGCCGGGCGCCCCAGTCCAGGCCGGTGGCGTTGGTCGCGCCCAGGTTCATCCGCGCGGGCGCCTTCTCCAGCGAGACGCCGCCCAGCAACGGGTTGAAGCACAGGGGCGTTCGGCCCTCGAGGTTGACCAGCTGGTCCGAGCGATCCCAGACCAGCGAGCGGCCGATCAGCTCCTGCACGCGCTGGAAATCGCCCTCCGGCGCCGAGATCCAGGCGGCTACGCACTCGGTCTCGCCCTTGCGCTCGCAGGCGGGCAATGCCGCGTCGGGGGCGTATTCGTCGGCCGGCACGGCGGTCTCGACCAGATAGGCGGCGACCAGACGGTCCTTGAGCTCGGGCTTGCCGGCGATTTCCTCGCGCAGCAGGCGCGCGGCCAGGGAGCCGCCCTGCTCCACCCCGACCAGGATGAACGGCCGATCCTGGCCGTAGCGGACGCGATACGCCCGGAAGGCCTGCAGCACATCGCCATAAGCAAAGCGCCGCGCCTCGCGGGCGTCGTCGCGCAGGGTCAGGTACGTATAGAGGCTGGCCTGACGATAGCGCGGTGCGAACACCCGGCCCACGCGGTCGAACGGCCCGGCATAGTTGGGGATCACCACCCGCGACAGGAACCGCTGGGCCTTGGGCTGGTCGATGCCGCCGTTCCAGTCGCGGCCGCCGTCGAAGGTGGTCGGGTGGACGAAGAACACGTCGACGGGCCGATCGGCGGGCGCCGGCGCGTCCTTGGGCAGCAGCGCCCAGGACTCGCGCTTGCCGTAGTCGGGGGCCGGCGGCGGGTGATAGGTGAGGAACGGGACCTTGGGGTCCAGGGCGTTGCTGAGGATGTCGTAGCGGAAGATGAAGGCGGCCGCGACGAACAGCGCGACGAACAGCGCCAGCCCCCCGAAGATCCAGCGCTTGAAGCCTTTGAACGTACCGCCCATGGCTCTGGGTTACACCAAGCCTTGAACGGCTTTAAGCCTCTTTTCCGTCACGCGCCTTCCTGGCCGATGATGGCCACCGAACAGACATTGCTGGCCGGCGCGCCGCCCAGATTGTGGGTCATGCCGAAGACGGGGTTGGACAGCTGGCGCTCCCCAGCGCGGCCCTGCAGCTGCAGGTACATCTCGTACAGCATCCGCAGACCCGAGGCGCCGATCGGATGGCCGAAGCACTTCAGCCCGCCGTCGATCTGGCACGGCACCCCGCCGTCGGCGTCGTAGAAGCCGTCCAGCACGTCGCGCCAGCCCTGGCCCTCGGGCGAGATGAACAGGTCCTCCATCGTCACCAGCTCGGTGATCGAGAAGCAGTCGTGCACCTCCATCATCGAGATCTGCTCGCGCGGCCGCTCGATACCGGCCTCGCGATACGCCTTGCCGGCGGCGATGCGGGCGGTGTGGAAGTGGCTGCCGTCCCAGCCGTTGTACTGGCTCTCGTAGCCGTTCGAGACCGACAGCTGCAGGGCCTTGACGGTGACGAGGTCGTGCTTGCCGAGGCTGCGGGCGATCTCGGGCGTGGTGACGATCGCGGCGGCCGCGCCGTCCGACACGCCGCAGCAATCGAACAGGCCCAGAGGTTCGGCGATCATCGGCGCAGCCAGGGCCTGCTCGGCGGTGATCGGCTTGCGCAGGTGCGCCTTGGGGTTCTTGGCGCCGTTGGCGTGGCTCTTGACCGAGACGTGGGCGATGGCGCGCTTGAGGTCGTCCTTGGAGACCCCATGCTTGGCGCGATAGGCGCTGGCCAGCTGGGCGAAATTCCCCGGCGCCGAGCCGTTCGGCATCACCTGCGGACTGAGTGTGCCGGGATTGGCGACCGGCAGGCCGCCATAGCCGGTGTCCTTCAGCTTCTCGACGCCAACCGCCAGGGCGATGTCGGCCGCGCCGGCGGCCACGGCATAGACCGCGCCCCGGAAGGCTTCCGAGCCCGAGGCGCAGAAGTTCTCGACCCGGGTGACGGCGATGTTGGGCAGGCGCAGGGCGATCGACAGCGGCGTGCCGCCCTTGCCCGTGCCGATCTCGTCGATGTGCGTCGAGAACCAGGCCGCATCCAGCTGGGTGGGCTCGATGCCGGCGTCCTGCATGGCCTCCAGATAGGCCTCGACCATCAGGTCGTCGGGCCCAGCGTCCCAACGCTCGCCGAACTTGCTGCAGCCCATCCCGAGGATGGCGACCTTGTCCCGGATACCCTGCGGCATGATCGGTCTCCCTATTCTGCGGCTTGAGCGGTTTGGGCGGAGGCAGCGGCCCGGTCGGGCGTCGCCTTCCAGAAATAGCGAACGAAGCCGCGCTTCTCGTCGACCTCCTTGATGCGGAAGACCATCCGCACCGGCAGGCCGGTCTCCACGTCACCCGGCGCGACGTCGGTGATGTCCATCATTATCCGGCCGCCGCCCTTGAAGACGATCATGCCGTAGTGGTTGGGCGGGGCCATCGAGAAGGTCAGGTAGTCGGCCGAGTAGCTGAGCACCGAGGCGCGGCGCTCGGCGAAGCGGTACGGCTCCTGGGTGTCGACGGCGGGATTGTTCGGCGCGACCGAGATGCGCGTGCGCGGGAACTGCACGACCCCAGTCTCCCGGCAACGACCGCCCACCAGCCCCAGGATCATGTCCTCGTTTCGATAGAGCGTGGTCAGGGCCGTTTTGTTGTCCTTCTCGGCCCGCATGCCCTTGTCCCACTCGACCAGGCCATTGAAGGTCAGGAACTTCAGGTAGTTGGCCTCTTCCTGGCGATCAGCCAACGAGCCAGTGACGCCCCGAGCGGGACGCTGGCCGGCGCCAGTGGCGCGGAAGACCAGCGCCTCGGCGCCCTGGCCGAACTGGGCGACCAGGATGACTTCTCCCGCCTTCGCCTCTTCCAGCGCGTGAGCCAGCATGATCGGCCCGTGCGCGCAGCCGGCCTCGCCCATCACGGCGGCGAGGTTGTCGCGGACGGCCTCGGGCTTGATCCCGACCGTCTTGGCCAGGGTCGCGGCCATGCCGGCGAAGGTCGACGGGAAGCAGAAATGGTCAACGTCGGCGGGACTTAGACCAGCGACCTCCAGCGCCTTGCGGATGGCCGGTGGGACCAGCTTGACGATGCCCTCGTCGCGGATCCAGCGCTCTTCCCAGTAGTAGTCGAAGCCACCGTCGTCGCCGCGGAAGTGGTCGACGAAGTCATCGGTGACGCTGCCGCGCCCCAGCAGTTCGGCCGCGCCGGGATCGTCGCTGACCACGAAGGCCGCCGCGCCGTCGCCGAAGTCCAGCTCCTGGGCCGACACCGCGCGGGCCTTGCGGTGCTCGCCGATGGCCACCAGCGAGGTTCCGCCGGCTGCGAGCGCCTGGCCCAAGGCCGTCAGCCCGCAGCGCTGCGAGCCGGTGACATCGCTGGCGGCGATCGACTTCTCCAGGGTCAAGGCCGCCGAGACGATGCCCGCGTTGAGCCGGTCAGCGAACGGCGCGGTCGTGGAGGCGAAGTAGAGGCTGTCGATATGGGAACGGTCGTCGTCGACGCCCAAGGCGTCGCGGGCCGCCTCGACCGCCATGGTCAGGGCGTCCTCGTCCCAATTGGCCATCGACCGCTCGCCCTTGCCCTTGGCCTTCAGGTTCGGGGCGACCCAGGCATTGGCCTCGGTCATGGCCTTGCGGCTTAGACGCAGACGCGGCGCATAGGCGCCCCAGGCGGCGATGCCGGGCATAGCGAACTCCCTGACGTCGGGTTCAGGCCCGACTTATCGGCGTTCAGCTTACGCTCGCGGCAAGAGCGGGCAACCGTGCCCTGACGTCAGCGGAAAGGGTCTTCGGTGTTGAGATACCCGGCCACGTAGTCGGCCACGCCATCCTCCAGCGAGGTCATCGGCGCGTCGTAGCCGGCCGCCCGCAGGCGGCTCATGTCGGCCTGGGTGAAGTACTGGTACTTGCCGCGCAGCACCTCGGGCATGTCGATATAGGTGATCTCCGGCTCGCGGTTCACCGCCTCGAACGTCGCCACGGCTAAATCGCGGAACGAGCGCGCGTGGCCCGAGCCCAGGTTGAAGACGCCGTTCACGGCCGGGCTCTTGGCCAGCCAGGCGATCACATCGACCACGTCGCGGACATAGACGAAGTCGCGCAGTTGGCCGCCGTCCTCGTAGTCCGGATGGTGCGATTTGAAGAGCTTGACGCCCTCGCCGGCGGCGACGCGCGGCCAGATCTGGGCCACGACCGACTTCATGCCGCCCTTGTGGTCCTCGTTAGGGCCATAGACGTTGAAGAACTTCAGGCCGGCCCACTGGGCCGGGGCGCGACCGCGATGTGCCTCGCGCACGGCGTAGATGTCGAACAGGGCCTTGGACCAGCCGTAGGCGTTCAGCGGCCGCAGGGCCTGGAGCGACTCCATGTCGTCCTTGCCCTCGAAGCCCAGCGTCCCGTCGCCATAGGTCGCCGCCGACGAGGCGTAAATCAGGCGCTTGCCGTGCTCCGTGCACCACTCCCACAGGTCGCGCGACAGCACGAAGTTGGACTGCACGATCTTGTCGGCGTCCTGCTCGGTGGTCGAGGACACCGCGCCCATGTGGACAATCAGCTCGACCTCGGCGCTGCGCTTGGCCAGCCAGTCTTTGAGCTGCTCGGGCGCGACGAAGTCGGCGATCGGATGCTTGGCGATGTTGCGCCACTTGCCGCTGGCCGCATCGCGCAGGCGGTCGCAGACCACGACGTCCAGGGCCGGATCTTCACAAAGGCGAGCCACGACGTTGCTGCCGATGAAGCCCGCGCCGCCGGTGACGAGAACGATGCGTCGGCTCATGCCTTAGGCCGCCTTGGTCAGGGCGTCGTACTTCAGCAGGTTGCCGACCAGGGCCTCGAACTGGCTCATCGGCACCATGTTGGGGCCATCCGAAGGAGCGTGGTCCGGGTCCGGGTGGGTCTCGATGAACACGCAGGCCACGCCGACGGCCACGGCGGCGCGGGCCAGGACCGGCACGAACTCGCGCTGGCCTCCGGACGACGCACCCAGCCCGCCTGGTTGTTGCACGCTGTGAGTAGCGTCGAAGACGACCGGGCAGCCGATCTCCTTCATGATCGGCAGGCTGCGCATGTCGCTAACCAGGGTGTTGTAGCCGAACGAGGCGCCGCGCTCGCAGGCCATGACGTTGGGATTGCCCGCGCCGGTCACCTTGGCGATGACGTTCTTCATGTCCCACGGGGCCAGGAACTGGCCCTTCTTGATGTTGATCGCTCGGCCCGTATTGGCGGCGGCGACCAGTAGGTCGGTCTGGCGGCACAGGAAAGCCGGGATCTGGATGACGTCGACCGCCTCGGCCACAATCGGGCAGTGGCTGGTCTCGTGCACGTCGGTCAGGGTCGGCAGGCCTGTGACCTCGCGGATCTCCTGGAAGATCGGCAGGCTGTCGTGCAGGCCGATGCCGCGTTGGGCATTGGCCGAGGTGCGGTTGGCCTTGTCGTAAGAGGTCTTGTAGATCAGGCCGACGCCGAGACGCTGGGCCATCTCCTTCAGCGCATGGGCCGTTTCCAGCGCGTGCTGGCGGCTTTCCATCTGGCACGGGCCTGCGATGATCGACAGCTTCTCGCCATTGCCGATGCGGACGGGCGCGCCGTTCGGAGTCTTGATCTCGACGACGGCATTCGGGGCTACGGCTTGCGGCTGACTCACGGCAACTATTCCGACGGATAGGGATTTGAGGCGCCCAGAGGTGACCCTTCGGGCGAGGCGGTGCAAGTGCAGAAGAACAGTGACGACGGTAAGGCGATCATCGTCTGGTTCCGCAACGACCTGCGCATAGCCGACAATCCCGCCCTGCGCCATGCCGCCGGCAGCGGCCGACCGGTGATCTGCCTCTATATCCTCGACGAGACGCTCGGCATTCGGCCGATGGGCGCGGCCTCGCTGTGGTGGCTGGACAAGTCGCTGAAGAGCCTCGGCGAAAGCCTTGAGAAACTTGGAAATAAGCTGGTGCTGCGCAAGGGCGTCGCCGCCGAGGTGCTGGACGACGTTATCGCCCACACCGGCGCGACCTGCGTGCTGTGGAACCGGCTCTACGACAAGGACAGCATCGACCGCGACACCGCGATCAAGGCCCGTCTGAAGGACGCTGGCGTCGACTGCCAGAGCTTCAATGCCAGCCTGCTGAACGAACCTTGGACGGTCCAGAACGGTTCGAAGCAGCCCTACAAGGTCTTCACGCCCTATTGGCGCGCCGCCCGCGAACACCTGACCCACGTCGTCGTAGAACCTGCCCCGAAGTCGCTGAAATCACCGGCACATTTCCCGCACACCGAAAGCCTGGCCGGTTGGGCTCTGCATCCGACCAAGCCCGACTGGTCCAAGGGCTTCGACCAGTGGACGCCCGGTGAGGCCGGGGCGCTGGAGCGGCTGGACGACTTCCTGTCGGGCCCGGTCGACGGCTATGGCGAGAAGCGCGACATCCCCAGCGTGGAAGCCACCTCCGGCCTGTCGCCGCACCTGCACTTCGGCGAGATCGGCCCACGCCAGGTCTGGCTGGCCGCCCGTAACGCCGCCGAGCACGGCGACGCCCCCGCCGGCGAGGTCGAGAAGTTCCTGTCGGAAGTGGGCTGGCGCGAGTTCAACCACTCGATCCTGTTCCATTGGCCGGACCTGCTGACCAAGAGCTTCCGGCCCGAGTTCGACGCCTTCCCCTGGCAGAGCGATCCCAAGGCCTTCGACGCCTGGACCAAGGGCGAAACGGGCTATCCCATCGTCGACGCCGGCATGCGCGAGCTGTGGGCCACCGGCTTCATGCACAACCGCGTGCGCATGATCGTCGCCTCGTTCCTGATCAAGCACCTGCTGGTCGACTGGCGCGAGGGCGAGGCCTGGTTCTGGGACACGCTGGTCGACGCCGACCTGCCCAACAATGTCGGCAACTGGCAGTGGGTGGCCGGCAGCGGCGCCGACGCCTCGCCCTATTTCCGAATCTTCAATCCTATCGCCCAGGGCGAGAAGTTCGACCCACGCGGCGTCTATGTCCGGCGCTGGGTTCCCGAGCTGGCCAAGGTTCCCGACGACGTGATCCACAAGCCGTGGGAGCGGGCCCTCCACCTGCCGGCGGAAGCCAAGCGCATCTACGGCCGACCGATCATCGACCATGGCAAGGCGCGGGAACGGGCCATGGAGGCCTATCGCAGCCTGTAGCGGCAACACTGAGCCATTCAGCTCTGTATGTCTTGTATGGCCTTGTGGATAGCCCGCCAACCCCATGGCCAAGCTCAGGGTTTGCGGGCGCCGCTCAAGCGCCTTCAGGAAAAATGGGGTTGCGCGGGCGGGGCGCGGCACGATCTACCAGCCATCCGAAAGTTCCTCTCGAAGGCCGACCATGACCGCCCTGCCCAGCGTTCTAGACGCTATTGGAAACACCCCGCTGATCCGCCTGAACCGCGCCAGCGAGGCCACCGGCTGTGAGATCCTGGGCAAGGCCGAGTTCATGAACCCCGGCCAGTCGGTCAAGGACCGCGCGGCGCTGAGCATCATCCGCGACGCGGAAGCCAAGGGCCTGCTGAAACCCGGCGGCCGGATCGTCGAGGGTACGGCCGGCAATACTGGCATCGGCCTGGCCATGGTCGCCTCGGCCCTGGGCTACAAAACGACCATCGTCATCCCGCGCACCCAGAGCCAGGAGAAGAAGGACGCCATCCGCCTGCTGGGCGCCGAGCTGGTCGAGGTGGACGCCGTCCCCTACTCCAATCCCGACAATTATGTTCGTTATTCCGGGCGCTTGGCCGAGGAACTTGGCGCCGTGTGGGCCAACCAGTTCGACAATGTCGCCAATCGCGAGGCGCACTACCTGGGCACCGGTCCGGAGATCTTCGAACAGACCGGCGGCAAGGTCGACGGCTTCATCTGCGCGGTCGGTTCGGGCGGCACCCTGGCCGGCGTCGCCCAGGCCCTGCGCGAGCGCAAGCCCGGCGTGAAGATCGGCCTGGCCGATCCTTACGGCGCCTCCCTCTATAGCTGGTACAAGGACGGCGAGCTGAAAGCCGAAGGCGCCTCGATCAGCGAGGGCATCGGCCAGGGCCGCGTCACCGCCAATCTCGAGGACCTGGTCATCGACTATCCGTTCCGGGTCGACGACACCGAGATGTTGGAGGTGATCTTCGACCTGGTGCAGCACGAGGGCCTGTGCATGGGCGGCTCAACGGGGATCAACGTCGCCGGCGCCATCAAGCTGGCCAAGGCGCTGGGCCCCGGCCACACCATCGTGACCATCCTGTGCGACCACGGCTCGCGCTATCAGTCCAAGCTGTTCAACCGCGAATTCCTGGCGGAAAAGGGCCTCCCCGTCCCGCCTTGGATGTAAGGTCGCCAGCGAGTTCGATTCCAAAAGGCCTCGCCATGAGCATCCCGTCCGATCCGCTGGTTTCCACCGCCTGGCTGGCCGAGCATCTCGACGCCCCGGACGTGCGCGTGGTCGACGCCTCGTGGCACATGCCGGCCGCCCAGCGCGATCCCGGCGCGGAGTTCCTGGCGACCCACATCCCGGGCGCGGTGTTCTTCGACATCGAGGACATCTCGGACGAGACCAGCGACCTGCCGCACATGATCCCGACGGCGGCCAAGTTCGCTTCGCGCGTCAAGAAGCTGGGCTTGGGCGACGGCTCACGCATCGTCGTCTACGACAGCATCGGCATCCTGCCGGCCGCTCGCGCCTGGTGGCACTTCCGCGCCATGGGTCACGAGGACGTCGTGGTGCTGGACGGCGGCCTGCCCAAGTGGATCGCCGAAGGTCGCCCGGTCGAGGACGGTCCCGCCTCGCCACAGGAGCGCCACTTCACGCCGCGCTACCAGGCCGACATCTACCGCTCGGTCGAGCAGATGCGGAGCATCGTCGAGACCGGCCGCGAGCAGATCATCGACGCCCGCGCCGCCGGCCGCTTCGAGGGCAAGGATCCCGAGCCCCGTGCCGGCCTGCGCAGCGGCCACATGCCGGGTGCCCGCAACATTCCGCTGTCAGCCCTGCTGGATCCGGACGCGACCATGCTGCCGGTGGACGAGTTGAAGGCGGTGTTCGAAAAGGCAGGCGTCGACATCGACAAGCCGATCGTCTCGACCTGCGGCTCGGGCATCACCGCCTCGGTCGTGGCCCTGGCCCTCGCGCGGCTCGGCAAGCCGCGCTCGGCGGTCTATGACGGCTCGTGGACGGAATGGGGCGGTCTGGCGGATGTGCCCGTGGCCACCGGTCCCGCGACCTAGCGCATCGGCGGCGCGTACAGCAGGCCGGGCTTGGGCGCGTTCCACAGCGCGTTCAGGCCCCGGTCCAGCTTCAGCGCCGAACCCTGGCCGATGTCGCGGTCGAAGATCTCGCCATAATTGCCGCCGGCCATGATGGCGCGCGCGGCCCAGTCGGCGTCCAGGCCAAGTTTGGCGCCGTACTCGCCTTCACCTAGCAGCCGCCGCGCCTCGGGATCGGCGCCGCCCTTCATGTCCTTGATGTTGGCCTTGGTGACGCTGCGCTCCTCGGCCAGGACCAGGGCGTAGAGGGTCCAGCGGACGATGTCGGTCCAGGCCGGATCGTCCTGGCGCACCAGCGGGCCCAGCGGCTCCTTGGAGATGGCGTCGGGCAGGATCACATGGGCGCCGGGGTCGTCCATCAGCGTCCGCGCCGCCGCCAGGGCCGAGATGTCGGCGGTGAAGGCGTCGCACTTGTCGGCCTGGTAGGCGGCGCGAGTCTGCTCCTCGCTGTCGAACACCATGGCCGTGTAGGCGATGCCGCGCGAACGGAAGAAGTCCTCCAGGTTCTGGGCCGAGGTGGCCGCGCCCTGGACGCAGATCTTGGCCGTGTTCAGCTCGACGGCGCTGGTCAGGTTCAGACTGCGGCGGACCAGGAAACCCTGACCGTCGAAATACGAGATCGCCGCCATGTCCAGCTGGTCGCCGGTGTCGCGCGAAAAGGTCCAGGAGGTGTTGCGCCACAGAACGTCGACCTTGCCCGCGCGCAGGGCCGTGATCCGCTCCTCGTTGCCCAGCGGCACGAAGGTCACCTTGTCGGGCTTGCCCAGAACGGCGGCGGCCAGGGCGCGGCAGAAGTCGACATTGAAGCCGCGCCAGCGCCCGCCATTGTCCTGGAAGGCGAAGCCCGGCAGCGCAGGGTTCACGCCACAGCGCAGTTCGCCGCGGGCGCGGACGGCCTTCAGGGTCTTGCTGGCGGCGGCGGCTTTGATGGCCAGCGGCGCTTCGGTTGGCTTGGACTCTGATTTGGACGCGGGCCGTTCGCAGCCCGCCAAAGCCAGCACCGCCAAAATCGCCAAGCCAAATCGCACCGACACCCGATCGCTCCCTTGAACCGTGCGCGCGGGGCCTTAAACCACAAGCCTTACGCCGCGTCGCCGAAGAGTCCCGCCATGGATGAAGAAACCCGTCTGATCCGTACAGGCTCCGAGCCCACCAGTCTGGCGCGCGTGGTCAATCCGCCGATCCAGCGCGGCTCGACGGTGCTGCTGCCCAATGCCGCGTCGCTGTATGACGACGACCAGATCACCTACGGCATCACCGGCCTGTCCTCGCCCGCCGCCCTGCAACGCGCTCTGGCCGAACTGGAGGGTTCGCCGGACGTGACGCTGTATCCTTCGGGCCTGGCGGCGATCACCGGAGCCATGCTGGCGGTGCTGAAGGCCGGCGACGAGATCCTGGTGGTCGACAGCGCCTACAAGCCCACGCGCCGGTTTTGCGACCGCGTCCTGACCCGCTTTGGCGTCGCCACCACCTACTACGACCCGGCCCTGACACCCGACGCCCTGATGGCGCTGGTCACGCCCAAGACCCGGATGATCCTGCTGGAAGCCCCCGGCTCCCTGACCTTCGAGATGCAGGACATCCCGGCCATCGCCAAGGCGGCCAATGACCGGGGGATCATCACCCTGATCGACAACACCTGGGCGGCCGGCTTTTATTTCAAGCCGCTGGCGCACGGCGTGACGATCAGCGTCCAGGCCCTGACCAAATATGTCGGCGGCCACTCGGACTGTTTCATGGGCTCGGCCACGACCATGGATGTCGACATCGGCAACGAGCTGGGCAACGCCATGTGGGACATCGGCTGGTCGGTGTCGCCCGACGACGCCTACACCATGCTGCGCGGCCTGCGGACCCTGGCCACGCGCCTGCCGCGCCACCAGGAGAGTGGTCTTGCCATCGCCCGCTGGCTGCAGGACCGGCCCGAGGTGGCCCGGGTGCTGCATCCCGCCCTGCCCGGCGATCCTGGCCACGCGCTCTGGAAGCGTGACTTCACCGGCGCCTGCGGCCTGTTCGGCGTGGTGCTGAAGCCGGCCAGCCAGCGCGCGGTGCACGCCTTCCTGGACGCCTTGCAGCTGTTTGGCCTGGGCTTTTCGTGGGGCGGCTATGAAAGCCTGGCCATCCATTGCGATCCGCAGCTGAAGAACCGCGCCGTGCCGGTCAGTCTGGAAGGTCCGCTGTTGCGCTTCCACATCGGGCTGGAGAACGTCGACGACCTCAAGGCCGACCTCGACCAGGCGTTCGAGAAGCTGGTCTAGACGACCGCGCCGTCCTTCCAGTCGCGAGCCATGAACCGGCCCGGCGCGCCGCCTAGCACGGCCAGGGCGTCCTCGATGTTGCGCGTCCTGGCGGCCTCGGACTTCACGCTGTCGAAGCGGCGCAGGACTTCCTTGCGTAGACTGGGCGTCAGGGCTTCCCAGGCCTGGGCGGTGGCCTTGTTGCGCGCCAGCCCATGCTCGAAAGCCTCCGGCATCGGATGGGCTGGGCCGCTGCGATAGTCTTTGTCGAAGACCACCGACACCTCGACCTCATCGCCCACGCCGACCCCAGCGGCTGCTTCGCGGACGATGCCGTGCAGGTAGAGGAAGAAGCCGCCGTCGCCGCGCGGCATCATATTGATCCGCCACGGCTCGGCGGGCGCGCCATTGATCTGGACCAGCACCGGCATCGGCTTGCGCCAGCCTTCGCGCAGGCTCCGGGCCTGCTCGGGATCGACCGGCACGAACGGGTTGATGCCGTTGATGTCGATACGAGAGCGATAGCGAAGGCTGGTCATGATGGCCCTAGAGGTAGCGCATTTCGGCCGCGCTGGGCTGCTCCCACCAGAGATTGTCGCGACCATTGCCGTAGTTGATGGGCGCGGCGGCCAGTTCCTCGGGCTCGGCGTCCAGCGTCGCCACCTGGACGGAGACGACCTCGCCACCCAGCTGCTCGACATTGGCCTCGCCGTACACCCGCACGCCGCAGGTCATGCAGAAGCGGTGGTCGCCGCTCATCGTGCCGAACTGATAGGCGCCCAGATGCTCCTTGCCAGCCAGCAGGCGGAAGGCGTCTGGCTTCATCAACACGCCCCACGAGCGGGTCTTGGCGCAGATCGAGCAGTTGCAGCGGCCCGTGCCGGCCGCCAGGTCGATCTCGGCCTCGTAGCGGACCGCGCCGCAGTGGCAGCCGCCGGTATAAGTCTTCAGCATGGGTCGTCCCTCTCTCGATAAGCGTCTCGTTGAACGCCGTTCTAGAGAGGAACTGCTGCCACCCTACTGTCAGTATCAGGCGGTGAGACGCGACTGCTCGACGATCTCCGCGACCGCGTGAGCCTGAGCCGCGACCTCGCCAACCACGATCAGCAGCGGCCCGTCGCCAGCCTCGGCAATGCGCTCGGCCAGGGTCGCCAGCGTGGCGGTGTAGAGCCTCGCGTCGGCGCCGCCGGCCTTCTCGACGGCGGCGACGGGGGTGTCGGCCGGGCGGCCGGCCTCGATCATCCGCTGGGCCAAGTCGCCCGCCACGTCGCCGCCCATATAGACCGCCAGGGTCGCCTCGGGATCGGCGGCGGCGCTCCAGTCGCCCGACAGTTTGCCGGCCTCCAGGCGTGCGGTGGTGAAGACCACCCGGCGGGCTTCTCCACGATGGGTCAGGGGGAAGCCGAACTGCGCTGCGGCGGCGCAGGCGGCCGTGACGCCGGGCACCACCTCGGTCTCGACGCCGAAGCCGTTGAGGAACGCGGCCTCCTCGCCCACGCGGCCGAAGATCGACGGATCGCCACCCTTCAGGCGCACGACCCGCAGACCCTTGCGGGCCAGACGCAGCATCAGGCGGTTGATCTCGTCCTGCTTCATGCTGGGCTTGCCGGCGCGCTTGCCGGTCTGGATGCGCACGCAGCCGGCGGGCGCCAGGGCGATGGCCTCTTCCGAGCACAGGGCGTCGTAGAGTAGCGCCTGGGCGCTCTCGACGGCGCGAAAGGCGCGGACGGTCATCAGGTCCACCGGACCGGGACCGGCGCCGACCAACAGGACCTTGCCGAGCGTGTTCTCAACCGACATGGGCGGGCTCCTTAGAAGCGACCGACAAAGCTTTGATCATGCGAGCGATTTCCGGACGGCAGGACCCGCAGTTGGTCCCCGCGCCCGTCGCCTTGCCGACGGCGTCCGGCGTCCGGGCGCCGGCGGCGATGGCGGCGTCGACCGCCTTGGCCCCGACCTTCAGGCAGGCGCAGACCATCGGCCCCTTGTCGGCGGCCGCGCCGGGTGGGCGACCGAACAGCAGGGTCGAACGCGCCTCGGCGCTAAGGTCGTCCTGCGTAAACATTTCGGCCAGCCAGTCGCGCGCCGGCAGGCGGCCGGAAGTGGTCATGAACAGGACGGCGACCAGACGACCGTCGTCGATCCAGGCCTGGCGGCGGGCGCCGGTCGCGGCGTCCTCATAGGTGACGAGTTCGCCAGCCAGGCCCTTGGACAGGACCTTGCGGAGGGCGTCGCGCTCGGCGGCGTCGCCCCGGCCGGCGAACTCGTGCTGCTGGCAGGCGTCGTGGGGGATACGCCGCCAGACGAGGTCCAGCCCACCGGGGGATGCGAGGCTGGACCGGGTGAGAAAGAAGCCCGTCCAGGTCTCGCGATAGGCGCTGATCCGGGCGGGGGTGTGCTTGAACTCGGGCTGGCCCGAGGTGGGGTCGATATTCGGCGCGACCAGGACGTTGGCGCGGCCCGACGGGGCGAAGGCGTCGGTCCAGTGCATCGGCATGAACAGGCCGCCGCGCCGCTGGCGGTCGGTGACCTTGGCCACGGCGACGGCCTCGCCGCGCCCGGTGATCACCCGCGCCAGGGCGCCGTCGCGGAGGCCCCGGGCCTGGGCGTCCTCGGGATGGATCTCGACATAGGGCTCGGGCGCGTGGCGGCACAGGTCCGGGGCCAGGCCCGTGCGGGTCATGGTGTGCCACTGGTCGCGGATGCGGCCGGTGTTCAGCGACATAGGAAAGGCGCCGCTGACGGCCTCGGCCGGGCCGCGCGGCCGGGTCGGGACCATGCGGGCGCGGCCGTCGGGGGTCTGGAACTGGCCGTCGACGAACAGGCGCGGCGTGCCCTTGCCGTCGGCCTTCACGGGCCACTGGATCGGCAGGAGTTCGCCATAAGCCTCTGGCGTTAAAGCCGAAAGGCCAGAGATATTGAGCAGACGGCTTTCATTCTCATAGGCCGTCAGACGCGCCCATTCGCGGAAGACACCGGCGTTGCTGGCCCAGCTGAAACCGTCAAAGCCCATGGCCGTGGCCACGTCGGCCATGATCTTCCAGTCGGCGCGGGCATTGCCCGGCGCCGGGAACAGGGCCCGCTGGCGCGAGATGCGGCGCTCGGAATTGGTGACCGTCCCGTCCTTCTCGCTCCATCCCAGGGCCGGCAGCTTGACGTCGGCGAAGGCGGTGGTGTCGGTCTCGACGCAGTCGGAGACCACCACGAACGGGCACTTGGCCAGGGCCTCACGGACCGCGCCGCTGTCGGGCAGGCTGACAGCCGGGTTGGTAGCCATGACCCAGATCGCCTTGATCCGCCCGTCGCGGACGGCCTCGAACATCTCGATGGCCTTCAGGCCCGGCGCGCGGACGGTGTCGGGCGCGCCCCAGAAACGGGCGACGCGGTCGCGGTCTTCGGGCGCGAAGTCCATGTGGCCGGCCAGGGTGTTGGCCATGCCGCCGGTCTCGCGGCCGCCCATGGCGTTGGGCTGGCCGGTGATCGAGAACGGGCAGGCGCCCGGCTTGCCGATCCGGCCAGTGGCCAGGTGGGCGTTGATGATCGCCAGGCCCTTGGCCGCGCCCTGGGCAGACTGGTTGGCCCCCATCGAGAACAGGCTGACCGTCCGCTCGTGCTCGGCGAACAGGTCGTAGAAGTCCTGCACCGACTCGACCGGCACGCCGCAGTCGGCGGCGACAGCGCTGACTGACTGGTCCATTTCCAGAAGCGCGGCGACCACTTGGTCGAAATTGTTCACGTGCTCAGCGATGTAGTCACGATCGATCGCGCCGCGCCGGATCAGGTCGGCCAGCAGGCCGCTCCATAGACGCACATCGCTCTGGGGCGCGATCGCCAGGTGCAGGTCCGCGCCCTCAGCGGTGTCGGTGCGGCGCGGGTCGATGACCACGTGCTTCTGACCGCGCGCCTTGGCGGCCTCCATGCGGCGGAAGAGCACCGGATGAGTCCAGGCGGCGTTGTGGCCGCTGAACACCACAAGGTCCGCCAGGTCGAGGTCTTCATAGCAGCCCGGCACCAGATCGGCGCCGAAGGCCTGCTTGTGGGCGACGACGGCCGAGGCCATGCAGAGGCGGCTGTTGGTGTCGATATTGCCCGAGCCGATGAAGCCCTTCATGAGCTTGTTGGCGACGTAGTAGTCCTCGGTCAGCAGCTGGCCCGAGACGTAGAAGGCGACGCTGTCGCGACCGTGGCGGGCGATGGTGTCCTTGAAGCGCTTGGCGACCAGGGATGTGGCCTCGGTCCACGACGCGACCTTGCCGTTGATCGTCGGCTCCAGCAGCCGGCCTTCTAAACCCACCGTCGCACCCAGGGCGGACCCCTTGGAGCACAGCCGGCCCAGATTGGCCGGGTGGACCGCGTCGCCGGCGATCGACACCGAACGGCCCTCGCCCACCATTCCCGCGACGCCGCAACCGACGCCGCAATAGGCACAGGTGGTCTTGATCGTCGGGAGCGCTGTGGAGCCGTCGGCCATCAGTCGGCCATCGCCGGTTGGGCCAGCAGGATGCGGCCGTCCTTGACCAGCACCGGCACCACGGGCGTGCAGCCCTTGCCGGCGTCGGCTCCGGTCGGGTGACCGGTCGCCAGGTCGATGACCCAGCTGTGCAGCGGACAGGTCACGCCGTGGCCATGGACGATGCCTTGGCTCAGGGGACCGTGCTTGTGCGGGCAGCGGTCGACCAGAGCGAAGACTTGGCCGTCGCCGGTGCGGAACACGGCGACATCGCCCTGGGCCGTGGCCACCCGTCGCGCACCGCGCTCGGGGATGTCGGTCACGGCGCCGACGTCACGCCAATCGGGATCGATATGGGCTTGCAGGGTCATTCGGCCGCCATCTCCAGAGGAAGGGTCGCCATGGGCTTGAACTCGCCCGCCGCCACGCGACCGGAGGCGCGCTCGGCCCACGGGTCGATCTGGGCGGTCTCCTGCGAGACCACGAAGCGCGCGAACAGCGCCGCGCGATTGTTGAGGTCGTCCACGGTCCGGGCGCGGATCGTGTCGAGGCCGATGCGGGCCATCCACTTGTAGATCCGCTCCAGGTACCAGCCGCCTTCGCGGTACATCTGCATGACCGCCGAGATCAGCTGGATCGCCTCGTCCTCGGTCGCGACCTTGGTCAAGAACTCGGTGCCCTGGATGTGCAGGCCCGCCGCGCCGCCGACATGGATCTCGTAGCCGCTGTCGACGCAGATCACGCCGATGTCCTTGCAAGTCGATTCCGCGCAGTTGCGGGGACAACCCGACACGGCCAGCTTGACCTTGGCCGGCGCCCACGAGCCCCACATGAACTTCTCGAGCTTGATGCCGAGGCCGGTGGAATCCTGGGTGCCGAACCGGCACCAGTCGCTGCCGACGCAGGTCTTCACCGTGCGCAGACCCTTGGCGTAGGCGTGGCCGCTGACCATGCCCGCGGCGTTGAGGTCGGCCCACACCGCCGGCAGGTCGTCCTTCTTGACGCCCAGCAGGTCGATACGCTGCCCGCCCGTCACCTTGACCGAGGGGATGTCGTACTTGTCGGCGACGTCGGCGATGGCCCGCAGTTCGTCGGGCGTCGTCATGCCGCCCCACATGCGCGGGACGACCGAATAGGTGCCGTCCTTCTGGATGTTGGCGTGGACGCGCTCGTTGATGTAGCGCGACTGGCTGTCGTCGACATATTCGCCCGGCCAGGCGCACAGCAGGTAGTAGTTCAGGGCCGGACGGCACGAGGCGCAGCCGTCGGGCGTGGTCCATTCCATCGCCTGGAACAGCGCCGGCATCGACTTCAGCTCGAGCTCGACGATCGCCTTGCGCACGTCGCCATGCGGATGGTGCGTGCACTTGCACATCGGCTTGGGCCCGGTCTGGGCCTTGAAGCCGTCGCCGAGGGTCAGGCGGATGACCTGCTCCACCAGCGGCGTGCACGACCCGCACGAGGCCGAGGCCTTGGTCACCGCGCGGACATCGTCCAGCGAGGTGAGGCCGTTGGCCGTGATCGCGCCGGTGATCGCACCCTTGCAGACGCCGTTGCAGCCGCAGATCTCCTGCGTGTCGGGCATGGCCGCAACGGCCGCGCTAGGGTCCAGGCCAGACAGGCCTTCCGTGATCGCTTGCCCGAAGATCAGGGTCTCGCGGATGTCGGCGACGTCGGTCCCCGCCCTCATCAGGTCGAAGTACCAGCCGCCGTCTGCCGCGTCGCCGAACAGCACCGCGCCGGCGACCTTGCCGTCCTCGATGACCACGCGCTTGTAGACGCCGCGCGCGGCGTCGCGGAACACGATGTCCTCGCAGCCGTCGCCGCCGGCGAACTTGCCGGCCGAGAAGACGTCTACGCCGGAGACCTTCAGGCGGGTCGACAGGACCGAGCCCTGATAACCGCCCTCGCCGTCCGTCAGCTCTTCGGCCAGGGCCCGGCACATGTCCCAGATGGGCGCGACCAGGCCGTAGCAGCTGCCGCGGTGCTCGACGCATTCGCCGACCGAAAACACGGCCGGGTCCGAGGTGCGCATGACGTCGTCGACGACGATGCCGCGATTGACCTGCAGGCCCGAAGCCTTGGCCAGGGTCGAGTTCGGCCGGATGCCGACCGCCATGACCAGCAGATCGCACGGCAGGACGCGACCGTCCTTCAGCTTCAGGCCGGCGACCTTGCCGTCCTCGCCGACGATCTCCTCGGAATGGGCGCCCAGCACGGTCTCGACGCCTCGTTCGGCCAGGGCCTCGCGCAGCAGGAAGCCGGCGCTTTCGTCCAGCTGGCGCTCCATCAGCACGTCCATCAGGTGGACGACCGTGGCCCCCATGCCCCGACGGGCCAGGCCGTAGGCGGCTTCCAGGCCCAGCAGGCCGCCGCCGATGACTACGGCGCGGGCGCCGGGCTTGCCCGAGGCCGCGACCATGGCCTCGACGTCGTCCAGGTCGCGGAAGGTCACCACGCCCTTCAGGTCGATGCCCGGGAGCGGCAGGCGGAACGGGTCCGAGCCGGTGGCCAGGATCAGCTTGTCGTAGCCGACTTCCAGACCGCCCTCGGCGAACACCTTGCGGCCTTCCAGGTCGACCGCCGTGACGGCGCGACCGGCATGCAGGGTGATGGCGTTGTCGCGATACCAGGCCTCGTCGTTGATGACGATGTCGTCGAAGGTCTTCTCGCCCGCCAGCACCGGCGACAGCATGATGCGGTTGTAGTTCACCCGCGGCTCGGCGCCGAAGATGGTGACGTCGTAGCGGTTCGGGTCGCGCTTGAGCACTTCCTCGACCGCCCGGCAGCCGGCCATGCCGTTGCCGATGACGACCAGACGTTGCTTGGTCATGAGCTTATCTTTCAGGAAGCGGGGATCAGACGCGGATGCTGGCGGCGTCGCCTTGCAGGGTCGGCCAGATGGCGCGCCAGCGGGCCTTGAGACTGAACAGGGCGACGAAGGCGAACAGGGCCAGCAAGGCGAAACCCAGGAAGCCGGATTGGTAGGAACCGGTCATCTTCTTGGCCATGCCCAGGGTCGAGGCCAGGTAGAAGCCGCCGATGCCGCCGGTCATGCCGATCAGGCCAGTCATGACGCCGATCTCTTTGCGGAAGCGCTGCGGGGCCAGCTGGAACACCGCGCCGTTGCCGGCGCCCAGGGCCAGCATCGAGAACATCAGGGCGGCCAGGGCGAACCAGGCGGTCGGCAGCTGGAAGCTGGCGGTAGCCAGGCCCAGGGCGGCCAGGACGTAGACAAAGCTCAGGGTGCGCACGCCGCCGAACTTGTCGGCCAGGGCTCCGCCGACCGGGCGGATGAACGAGCCGGCGAACACGCAGGCGGCGGTGAAGAAGCCGGCGATCACCGGATCCAGGCCGTACTCGCTGTTGAAGTACATGGTCAGCGACGAGGCCAGGCCGACGAAACCGCCGAAGGTCACGCCGTACAGCAGCATCAGCCACCAGGCGTCCGGAACCTTCAGCACGTCCAGGTACTCGGCCAGCTTCTTTGGCGCGGGCTGATCCGGCGCGTCCTTGGCCAGCAGCATGTAGACGACGAAGGCCACGGCCAGCGGGATGGCGGCCAGGCCGATCACGGTCTGCCAGCCGAACATCTTGGCCAGAACCGGGGCGAACAGAGCCGCCAGGGCCGTGCCAGAGTTGCCGGCGCCGGCGATGCCCAGGGCCAAGCCCTGATGCTCCGCAGGATACCAGCGCGAGGCCAGCGGCAGGGCGACGGCGAACGAGGCGCCGGCGACACCCAGGATGATGCCCAGGGCCAGCACCTGTTGGTAGTTGTGGATGCCGACCGCCCAGGCCAGCACTAGGCCCGCTAGCACGATCAGCTGACCGATCATGCCTGTCTTCTTCGGGCCGATCCGATCGACCAGCACGCCGTTGACCAGGCGCAGCACCGCGCCAGCCAGGACCGGGATGGCGACCATCAGGCCCTTCTGGGCGGGGTCGAGATGGAAATCCTTGGCGATGGCCACGCCCAGCGGGCCCAGGATCACCCAGACCATGAAGCTGAGATCGAAGTACAGGAACGCTGCGAACAGGGTCGGCGCATGGCCGGCCTTCAGGAAGTCGCGGGAGATCATGACGGCCTCAAGGGTTGCGTGTCTGCGAGAGCGGAGCGTCATCGCTCCGGGTGGCTGACCGCATCCGAGCGGTCCTCTGGCAGCCGCGAACGCCGTTGTTCGTTGGCCTTGAGCTTAGGTGAGACCCGCAACGAGCTCGATGTCACGGCTGATGCCGCGCTGCAGCGCCAAGAAGTGTGCGGCGCACGCTTGCTCAGCAAACGGGCGCCAGCGACGCCCTTGAAATGTGCAGATTAGGCCGGAACGGCGCTGGCGGGATCGGCGAAGGCCAGCGCTTCCAGCAGGCCGAGCGACAGCGCGGCGTCGCGATAGAGGTCTGGGCGGTAGACTTGGTCCACCAGGACCTGCAGGTCAGTGACCGAGTCGAGCTGCCCCCAGCGGTCCATTTGCGATAGGAACCACAGGCCGTGCTCGCGGCGTGGCAGGCCGGCGGCGTCGCGGTGGAAGACGATCTCCGACTCCAGCGCCCGCGCGATAGCGGCCGGCGCGGCGCCGATCATGTCGGGCCGCGCCAGCAGTTCGATCAGCGCCGTACGGTTGTCGGGATCATCCGCCCAGGCTGCGCCTCGGATCACGGCCCGCAGGCAGGCTCGCAGCTCGTCCGGGCGCTGGGCGGCCAGGTCGGCCGTAACGCCCAGCACCTTGTCGGGACCGCCCGGCCAGAATTGCGAGGCGGTGATCAGCATCCTGCCGATACCCTCGGCCTCGGCCACGGCGTTCCAAGGCGCGCCGACGCAGAATCCGTCGACCTCGCCCGCTCGCATCCGCTCGACCATGCGCGGCGGCGGGATGACCACGATGCGGACATCGTTGTCGGGATCAACGCCGCCCCGCGCCAGCCAGTCGCGCAGGAAGAAGTTATGCATCGAATGCGGGAAGACCACGGCGAAGGTCAGCGGCCCCTGCCCGCTCGCCCGTCTCGTCGCGACGACCTGGGCAAGGCCAGTTCCCATCTTCTTCGCCAGCGCGGTCGAGACCGTGATGGCGCTGCCGTTCCGGTTCAGGGCCAGCGGCGCCAGGATCGCGCCCTCCGCCGCCAAGGCCATCGGCGCCAGCATGTGCGCGCCGTCCAGAGCGCCGACGGCGACCTTGTCGCGGATCGTGGCCCAGGAGGCCTCACGGACCAGCTCGACGCTCAGCCCCTCTTCCTCAAAGAAGCCCAGCGCCTGGGCGACCGCCAGCGGCGCGCAGTCGGTCAGCGGGATGAAGCCCAGCTTCAGTTCGGACAGCCCGCTCACGAGGCGTCGCCCTTCAGCACGCCGGCGAAGGCCAGCAGGTCGGCGGCGACCGAGCCGATCGGCTTGCCCCGGTCCATGGCCAGCTTGCGCAGCAGGCGATAGGCGCCGTCCTCGTCCAGGCCGCGCTCTTTCATCAAGAGGCCCTTGGCGCGCTCGACGGTCTTGCGCGATTCCAGGTCGGCCTTGGCCTTGGCCAGGTCGCCGCGCAGCTGCTGGGTCAAAGCAAAGCGGCTCATGGCCACGTCCAGGATCGAGCGTACGCGATTGGCCGCCAGGCCGTCGACGACATAGGCCGCCACGCCAGCCCGCACGGCCTGCTCGGCCAAGCCCGGCTCGGAGCGGTCGACGAACATCACCACGGGCCGCCCATGGCCGTAGTCCTTGAGGCTGTCGAGGGTGTCGCGGTCGGGGCTCTCGGCGGCGATCACCACCACGTCCGGCGCGAAGGCCAGGACCTCGGCCTCGTCGAAGACGGCCAAACGGCGCACCTCGAGCGGTTGCACGCCCTCCAGTCCCTCGGCCACGAGGGCGGCGCGCGCGGTATCTGGATCAATGACAAGCACCCGCATCGCCCTCGTCCTAAGCGGCGCCGGCCGGCATGGGGGAACTTTCCCCCGCCAGGGGCGCCCGCATCGCAGTCCGCCCAGATAGCGGGCGCCGGCGATTATTCCTTGGGCGTCGCACCAATGCGACGAGAACATGCAAGACCGTCGATCGACCTTGCGTTGCCTTGCGCGAACGCGCCAGATCGGTGCGGAGACCAAGCGGAGCTGTTCGTTCATGACCCTCTATCTGCTCGCCCTGCTGATCGGCGTGATCGCCGGCCTGCGCGCCATGACGGCGCCGGCCGCCGTGGCCTGGGCCGCCCGCTTGGGCTGGCTGCCCTTGGCGGGCTTTCCGCTGGCCTGGCTGGGCGGCTGGATCGCGGTCGGCGTCCTGACCGTGCTGGCCCTGCTGGAACTGGTCGCCGACCAGCTGCCCAAGACCCCCAGCCGCAAGGTCCCCGTCCAGTTCGGCACGCGCCTGCTGACCGGGGCCTTCAGCGGCGCGGCCCTGATGATGCCCAGCGGCCATTGGGTGCGCGGCGCCGTGATCGGCGTGGTGGGCGCGGTGCTTGGCACCCTGGGCGGCGCCGAGCTGCGAGGCCGGCTGGCCGCCAAGTTCGGCAAGGACGCGCCGGCCGCCTTCATCGAGGACGCCATCGCCGTCGGCGGCGCACTGCTGATCGTGGCCCTGGCCCGATGAGTTCTCCGCGCGCGTTCGACGCCATCATCATCGGGGCGGGCCAGGCCGGTCCGTCCCTGGCCGGCCGCCTGACCGCCGCTGGCCAGAAGGTGGCGCTGATCGAGCGCAAGGACTTCGGCGGAACCTGCGTCAACACCGGCTGCATGCCGACCAAGACCCTGGTCGCCAGCGCCTATGCCGCCCACCTGGCCCGCCGGGCTGAAGACTATGGCGTCGTGCTGGGCGGACCGGTCGGCATCGACATGAGGCGGGTCAAGGAACGCCAGCAGACCGTCGTCCACAACGCGCGCGGCGGTGTCGAGAAATGGCTGCGCGGCATGCCCGGCATGACGGTGATCCAGGGCCATGCCCGCTTCGAGAGCGCCGACACCGTCCGCGTCGGCGACGACCTGCTGACCGCGCCGAAGATCTTCCTGAACGTCGGCGGCCGCGCCAACGTCCCGGACATGCCGGGCGTGAACGACATCACCTATCTGACCAATGTCGGGATGATGCAGCTGGATACTCTACCCGAGCACCTGGTGATCGTCGGCGGCAGTTATATCGGGCTGGAGTTCGCCCAGATGTTCCGCCGCTTCGGCAGCCAGGTGACCGTGGTCGAGATGGGGCCGCGCCTGATCGGCCGCGAGGATCCGGAGGTCTCCGACGCCATCCGCGAGATCCTGGAGGCCGAGGGCATAGCCGTGCGTCTCAACTCCGAGTGCATCAGCTTCGCGCAGCACGAGGACGGCGTCTGCATCCACGTCACCTGCGAGGCCGGCGCGCCGCAGGTCACCGGCTCGCACGTGCTGCTGGCCGTGGGCCGCAAGCCCAACACCGACGATCTGAACCTGGCCGCCGCCGGGATCGAGACCGACAAGCGCGGCTACATCGTCGTCGATAACCAGCTGCGCACCACTGTCCCCGGCGTCTGGGCCATGGGCGATTGCAACGGCAAGGGCACCTTCACCCACACCGCCTACAACGACTTCGAGATCATCGCCGCCAATCTGCTGGATGATGATTCCCGCAAGGTCAGCGACCGCATCAGCTGCTACGGCCTATTTGTCGATCCGCCGCTGGGCCGCGTCGGCATGACCGAGGCCGAGGCCAAGGCAACTGGTCGCAAGCTGTTGGTCGGCCAGCGCCCGATGACCCGCGTCGGCCGCGCCGTCGAGAAGGGCGAAACCCAAGGCTTCATGAAGGTGGTCGTCGACGCCGAGACCAAGGAGATCCTCGGCGCGGCGATCCTGGGCCTGAACGGCGACGAGGCCATCCACGGCATGATTGACCTGATGTACGCCAAGGCGCCCTACACGGTGATCTCGCGAGCGGTGCACATCCACCCGACCGTGTCGGAGCTGATCCCGACGATGCTCCAAGAGCTGAAGCCGGTTTAGATTTTCAGATTTTGGCAGGGTCGCTATCAGACGAAATAGAACCTGTTGCGGTTGCGATAGGCCAGGCCGACCCCAGATAGCTGCGCAGACGCCGACGGAGGGTTGGCGCCCGTTTTCACGGATACTGCGATGACTAACCTGTTCGACCCGCTGCGCGTCGGCGACCTGACCCTTCCCAACCGCGTCGTCATGGCGCCGCTGACCCGCCTGCGGGCCGGTTCGACCCACACCCCCAACGCCCTGATGGCCGAATACTACGGCCAGCGCGCCTCGGCGGGCCTCCTGATCACTGAAGGCGTTCCAGTCACGCCGCAAGGCGTCGGCTATGCCGGCGTCCCGGGCATCTGGTCCCAGGACCAGGTCCAGGCCTGGAAGCAGGTGACCAAGGCCGTGCATGACAAGGGCGGCCGCATCTTCATGCAGATCTGGCACGTCGGCCGGATCTCGGACCCCGAACACCTGAACGGCGACCTGCCGGTCGGGCCCAGCGCCATCGCCGCCAGCGGCCATGTCAGCCTGCTGCGCCCCGAGCGCCCCTACCCCACCCCGCGCGCCCTCACCACCGAGGAAGTCGCCGGCGTGGTCGAGGCCTTCCGCCAAGGCGCCCAGAACGCCAAGGACGCCGGCTTCGACGGCGTGCAGATCCATGGCGCTAACGGCTATCTGCTCGACCAATTCCTGCAGGACGGCTCCAACCAGCGCACCGACCAGTATGGCGGTCCTATCGAGAACCGCGCCCGCCTGCTGCTGGAAGTCACCGACGCCGTCGTCTCGGTGTTCGGCGCCGGCCGCGTCGGCGTCCACCTGGCGCCGCGCGCCGATAGTCACGGCATCAGCGACAGCGACTTGCCCGCCACCTTCGGCTACGTCGCCAAGGCCCTGGGCGAGCGCAAGATCGCCTTCATCTCGACTCGCGAGCATGAAGCCGCCGACAGCCTGGGCCCGGCGCTGAAGGCCGCGTTCGGTGGCGTGTACTTCGCCAATGAAAAGTTCGACCTCGCGACGGCAAACGCCGCGATCGACGCCGGCAAGGCCGACGCGGTCATGTTCGGCAAGGCCTACATCGCCAACCCGGACCTGGTGGAGCGCCTTCAAAAGGGCGCGCCGCTGAACGCGCCGGTCCCGGCCACCTTCTACGCCCCGGGCGCCGAAGGCTACACGGACTACCCGACGCTGGAGCAGGTGACGGAAGTCGCCTAACGCAGACGAGACCGGAGTGTCGGGTCCAGGCGCAGAACCTGGGCCGGGCGCTCCTGGGCGTCGACGATGTCGGGATCGGCGGCCAGCCAAGTCTGATCCTCGACCCGCGAGAACCACACGAGCACCTTCTCGTGCTGTCGCACCGGCAAGCGCGGAAAGGTGTTTTCGTTTGTCTCGGGCACGTAGACGCCCAGCGTGGGCAGGCCCGCTGCCGCGACGCGCTCTGCGAACAACTGGCCAAAGCCCTCGGCCGGATCCTTCCAGAGATAGAAGATGGTCGCCACTACCGGGCTCGCCGATGCCGGCGGCTCGTGCCGATCCGTGTCGGCGAAGGCCATCTCCGGTGTCAGGGGCTTGAGCAGCAGGACGTTGTCGTTGTCCAGCAGCAGCGCGTTGGCCTCGTCGCGATGCGCCTGCCAGGCCGGGCCGAAATAGAAGGCGTTAAGCCCGCGCTCGCGCGCTTCCATGTCCGCGAAGCTGCGGATCCAGGTGAAGCGGTTCGGGTCGTCCAGGTCGCGGAACTGGCCGACCAGACGCATGCCCTGCTCTTCTTGGCTCTCGACGAAACAGCGCTCGAACACATCGATCATCTCGTCGCGACGGCCGGGGACGATCTTGTACTGGCGGAGCTCTAGGACGGTGTTCATGGCCCCGCTTAGATCAGGCGCGAGGCCCGATCCTGTCAGCAGGCCTCGATCAGCCCCTCGGCGATGTAGGCCTGCGCCACGGCTTCGGCGACCTTGATGCCGTCCACCGCCGCCGAGAGAATGCCGCCGGCATAACCCGCGCCCTCACCGGCCGGGAACAGGCCGGCGGTGTTGAGGCTCTGGAAGTCCTTGCCGCGCGTGATTCGGATCGGCGAGGAGGTCCGGGTCTCGACGCCGGTCAGCAGCACGTCGGGATGGTCGTAGCCGGCGATCTGGCGGCCGAAGACCGGCAGGGCCTCGCGCATGGCCTCGATCACAAAGTCCGGCAGGCAGGCCGACAGGTCGGTCAGGGTGACACCCGGCCTGTAGGACGGCTGAACCTCGCCCAGTTCGGTCGAGGGGTTGCCGGCCATGAAGTCGCCGACCTTCTGGCCCGGCGCCTGGTAGGTCGAGCCGCCCGCCACATAAGCCAGGCTCTCCCACTTGCGCTGGAACTCGATCCCGGCCAGCGGGTGACCTGGATAGTCGCGCTCGGGATCGATGCCGACCACGAAGCCGGAGTTGGCGTTCCGCTCGTTGCGCGAATACTGGCTCATGCCATTGGTTACGACGCGGCCCGGCTCGGATGTCGCCGCCACCACCGTGCCGCCCGGGCACATGCAGAAGCTGTAGACCGTGCGGCCGTTGGCGCAGTGATGCGACAGGCTATAGTCGGCCGCGCCTAGGTCGGGATGGCCGGCGCAGGTCCCGAAGCGCGCCTTGTCCATCCACGACTGCGGGTGCTCGATCCGCACGCCGATCGAGAACGGCTTGGCCTCGATGTGGACGCCACGCTCGTACAGGACTTCGAAGGTGTCACGCGCGCTGTGCCCCAGGGCCATGACCACGTGCGTGGCCGGCAGGTAGTCCTGGCCGGCGATGTGCAGACCCTTCAGCCGGCGCGAGCCATCGGCGGCCACCTCGATGTTGAAGTCCTCGACCTTGTGCTGCCAGCGATACTCACCGCCCCGGCTCTCGATCAGCGCGCGCATCTGCTCGACCATGTGCACCAGGCGGAAGGTGCCGATATGCGGGTGCGCCTCGGTCAGGATCTCTTCCGGCGCGCCGGCCGCGACGAACTCCTCCAGCACCTTGCGGCCCAGGAAGCGCGGATCCTTGATCTGGCTGTAGAGCTTGCCGTCCGAAAAGGTCCCCGCCCCGCCCTCGCCGAACTGGACGTTGGACTCCGGGTTCAGCTCGCTCTTGCGCCACAGGCCCCAGGTGTCCTTGGTGCGCTCGCGCACGATCTTGCCGCGGTCGATGATGATCGGCTTCAGGCCCATCTGGGCCAGGATCAGGCCGGCGAACAGGCCGCAGGGACCGGCTCCGATGACGACCGGACGCGGACCGTCAAAGCCCTCGGGCGCCTGGGCCACGAACTTGTAGTCGGTGTCGGGGCGGACGCGGACGTGGTGGTCGCCCTTGAAGCGCTCCAGCACGGCGGCCTCGTCGCGCAGTTCCACATCGACCGAATAGATCATCAGGATCGCCGCCTTGCGGCGCGCGTCGTGGGCGCGGCGGGCGACAACGTGGCTCAGCAGATCGTCGGGCGCGATCCCGAGGCGCTCGACAATGGCCGGCGCCATGGCCTCCGGCGGGTGGCCGAGCGGCAGTTTCAGTTCCGAAATACGCAGCATGGCGCGCGTCTTAGCCGGAACCGCGCCCGCGCGCCATCCGGACCGGCGGCCTTTACCTGCCGCGTAATCGCGCAGCCTCTCAAGCAAAGGCATCAAGAGCGGGCCTGGAAACGCCAGGCGCTTTGCAAAACGGAGACCCGCCATGACCGACGCCGCCCAGATCGCCCAACTTTATGTCGACAGCTGGAACGAGACCGACGCCGATCGCCGCGCCGGCCTGCTGGCCGCCCTATGGACCGAAGACGCCCGCTACGTCGACCCAATGATGACCGGCGAAGGCCGCGCCCAGATCGACGCGCTGATCGCCGGCGTTCACCAGCAGTTCCCGGGTTTCCGGTTCACGCTGGCGGGTAGGCCTGATGGTTACGGCGACAAGGTCCGCTTCTCGTGGACCCTGGGTCCGGACGGCCAGAGCCTGGTCGAGGGCACCGACTTCGGCGTGGTCGAAAACGGCCGCCTGAGCATCGTCACCGGCTTCCTCGACAAGGTCCCGGCCTAGGCCTTATCGACATTCAGCGCATCCAGATCATGGCGGCGGCGAGGTGAATGAAGCCGAGGAAGTGAACGGT
>NZ_JBXARO010000011.1:86421-230554 GCF_058808315.1 Caulobacter sp. GW821-FHT11E11 | reverse complement strand
GGCTCCGTCAATCGAACGGAGCCCTATGAATCAGACATCTCGGCGCCTGAGAATCCTGAATGTCGATTGGCCCTAGGCCTTCTCGCCGTAGACCTGCTTCGCGCGATCCTCGAAACAGGCGATCAGCTTGTTGGCGGCCTTGTCGATATTGGCGGCCAGCATGGCGTCCAGCAGCTTGGCCTTGAACGCGAAGTCGATCACGAACTCGACGCGGGTGACCTCGCCGTCAGGCACGAAACGCCAGCCGTTCGAGAGACGCTTGAACGGGCCATACAGCAGGCTGACGTCGATGCTCAGCGCCTCGCGGTCGCGGCGAACGCGGGTGGCGAACTTCTCGCGCAGGAACGAGAAGCCGACCTGGGCCTCGGCGTCGACCGTGCTGACGGCGCCGTCGACGCGGCCGTTCCAGGTGCGCATGGCGGTGATCCACGGCACGAACTTCGGATAATTCTCGACATCTCCGACCAGCTCGAACAGCTGCTCGGGCGCGTACGGCAGCACGCGCGTGACCACGTGACGATGCACGGCGTTTACGCCGTGCGGGCGTCGAGGGCGCGGCGAGCTGCCTGCAGCTTGGCGAAGTCCTCGCCCGCATGGTGCGACGAGCGGGTCAGCGGGCTGGACGAGACCATCAGGAAGCCCTTGGCCCGGGCGATCGCCTCATAGGCCTTGAACTCTTCCGGCGTCACGAAGCGGTCGATGGCCGCGTGCTTGCGGGTCGGCTGCAGGTACTGGCCGATGGTGATGAAGTCGACGCCGGCCGAACGCATGTCGTCCATCACCTGCATGACCTCCTCCTTGGTTTCGCCCAGGCCGACCATCAGGCCGGACTTGGTGAACTGGGAGGGATCGCGCTGCTTCACGCGGTCCAGCAAGCGCAGCGAGTTGTAGTAGCGCGCGCCGGGGCGGATCTTCAGATAGAGCCGCGGCACGGTCTCGAGATTGTGGTTGAAGACGTCCGGGCGGGAGTCGATCACCACGTTCTCGGCATTGTCCTTGCGCAGGAAGTCCGGCGTCAGGATCTCGATGGTCGTGCCCGGCGACTTGGCGCGGATCGCGGTCACGACCTCGGCGAAGTGGCGGGCGCCGCCGTCCAGCAGGTCATCGCGGTCCACCGAAGTGATAACCACGTGCTTGAGGCCCATCTTGGCGACGGCCTCGGCCACGCGGCGCGGCTCGTCGGGATCCAGTTGGGTCGGCAGGCCGGTGGTGACGTTACAGAAGGCGCAGGCGCGGGTGCAGATCTCGCCCATGATCATCATGGTCGCGTGCTTCTGGCTCCAGCACTCGCCGATGTTCGGGCAGGCCGCTTCTTCGCAGACCGTGGTCAGCTTGTGCTCGCGCACAATGCCCTTGGTCTCGTTGTACTGGCCCGAACCCGGCGCCCGGACCCGCAACCAATCGGGTTTGCGGAGCACCGGGGTATCGGGGCGGTTCTGCTTTTCGGGATGGCGCGCCGCCCGGTCTTCCGAGCCGCGAGCCTTCAGCGTGTCGATCACCGTGGCCATGGCGCCTAAATCGGTCTTCTTGGCCTCCGGATCAAGCACTCGATCTTGCTTAAGGCCACGATGCGCGAAATGACTGTCCGCGTATGCGTCGCCGCCTTCTCGCTATTGCCCTAGCCCTGACCGTCTCCGCCTGCGGCGACGGGGGCTCGCGCGCGCCTTTCGCCGACAGCCGGACGCCGCCATCGCTGGGCTCGCGCTTCTATCCGCCGCAGGGCTGGAGCTGGGGTTATGTCCGCAGCGGCGAAGGCAAAATTCAGCGCTATGGCGTTTCCGCGCCGCCGGTCGCGCCGCGCGCCACGCTGCTGATCCTGACCGGCTATGGCGAGAGCGCCGAGAAGTGGTTCGAGACCGTCAGCGCGCTGAACGCCCTGGGCTTCAGCGTCTGGGTGCTGGAGCGCCAGGGGCAAGGCGGCTCCGAGCGCGAGACGCCCTGGCGCGATGTCGGCCATGTCGACAGCTTCGACCCCGACGTCGCCGTCGTCCGCGCCCTGGCTCGAGGCGTCATCCGGCCCGCCGGCGACATTCCGTTCGTAATCGTCGGCCATTCCGAGGGCGGCCTGGTCGCCCTACGGGCCGCCGAGCAAGGCCTGGGCATGGACGGCCTGGTGCTCACCTCGCCCGCTTTTGGTCTCAGCGGCCTGCCCCGTTCGCGCGCGGACTTCACGCAGTTCACGCCGGCCATGCGAACCTTGCGCCTGGGCTGGATCCGCACGCCTGACCAGGGCGGCTGGAAGCGCGAGGGGCCGGACGGCTTCCAGTCAGGCCTGACCCACGACGCCGAGCGCGGCAAGGTCCAGGCCGCCTGGATGCTAGCCAATCCCGACCTGCGCATGGGCGGCCGGAGTCTCGGCTGGTACGCGGCCTTCTTCGACGCGTCGGAAGCCGCCGCGCGCGACATCCGCAAGACCGCCGTCCCGACGCTGATGCTGGACGCCGGCCAGGACAGGATCGTCACCGCCACGCCGCAGGGCCGCCTCTGCGCGGCGATGATCGACTGCCGAGAGACCCGCTATCCCAAGGCCGGTCACGACCTGCACATGGAATCGAACGCCGTTCGCGGGCCCTGGCTGACCGCCATCGTCGACTTCACCCGCACGCGGATGGCCGCCAAGGCCTTGCCCCGCAAGGGCTGAACCTCACGCTCTGTGACTCTTTCTTGCAAAGCTGGACCTACCTGGGCAGACTCGACGTTTAAGAACGAGAGCGCAGCTTCGCTCATCGGGGAGGTTTCGCCGGGATGCCGGTAGCTTACGACGTACGGAACGGCCAGAAGGCCCTGTTCGACGCCCTCATCGACGCCCGCGACAAGTATGGCGCCAAGAAGCCGATCCTGGAGGACCAGGACCGTAATCCGCTGTCCTACACGGATCTGATCCGCGCCAGCTTCGCCCTGGGCCGCAAGATCGCGGCGATGACCAAGCCGGGCGAGAACGTCGGCGTGCTGCTGCCGTCGGGCTCGGGGTCGGTGGTGACCTTCTTCGCCCTGCACGCCTTTGGCCGCGTGCCGACCATGCTGAACTTCACGGCGGGCCTGCGGAACATTAAGGCCGCGGTGAAGCTGGCCCAGGTCAAGCGGGTGCTGACCGCTCACAAGTTCATCGAGCTGGGCAAGCTGCACGACATCGTCGACGCGATCGGCGAGCATGCCGAGATCACCTATCTGGAAGACGTGCGCGGCACGATCGGCCTGCCGGACAAGCTGTTCGCGGCCGCCGCCGGCCTGTTCCCGCGCCAGTTCCGCGCCCCGGCCAAGCCGTCGGACAAGGGCGTGGTGCTGTTCACCTCGGGCAGCTTCGGCGCGCCGCGTGGCGTGGTGCTGAGCCAGGCCAACCTGGTCTCCAACGCCCAGCAGATCGCCGCCCACATCGCGTTGGATCCGGCCTGGGTGTTCTTCAATCCACTGCCCGTTTTCCACTGCTTTGGCCTGACCGCCGGGGTGATCCTGCCGATCATGACCGGCATGAAGGCGTTCCAATACCCCTCGCCGCTGCACACCAAGCAGATCCCGCCGCTGATCAAGGACGTTGGCGGCTCGGTGCTGCTGGCCACCGACACCTTCGTCAACCAGTACGCCCGCTCGGCCGAGAGCGACGAGTTGTCGGGTCTGAAGTTCATCGTCTGCGGCGCCGAGAAGGTCCGCGAAGAAACGCACAACATCATCGCCGAGAAGTTCGGCGGCGTGCCGGTGCTGGAAGGCTACGGCGCGACCGAGGCTTCGCCGGTGATCGCGGTCAACAAGCCCGACGACAATCGCCGCGGCACCGTCGGCGGTCTGCTGCCTGGCCAGGAGTGGAAGATCGAGCCCGTCGAGGGCATCGCCGAGGGCGGCCGCCTGCTGGTGCGCGGTCCCAACATCATGTCGGGCTATCTGCGCGAGGATGGCGGCGTCGACGCGCCCGAGGGCGGCTGGCACGACACCGGCGACGTGGTCACGGTTACCGACGACCTGTGGATCGCGATCAAGGGCCGGGTGAAGCGCTTCGCCAAGATCGGCGGCGAAATGGTCTCCCTGACCGCCGCCGAGGACCTGGCCTCGGCCGTGTGGCCCAATGGCCGCCACGCCGTGATCTCGATGCCCGACAAGAAGAAGGGCGAGAAGCTGGTGCTGGTCACCGACTGCCAGACCGCCGCCGTCACCTCGCTGGTCGCCCATGCCCAGAGCATCGGCGCGCCCGAACTGGCCGTGCCGCGCAAGATCCTCAAGGTGCAGGAAGTGCCGGTGCTGGGCAGCGGCAAGACCGACTATGTCGCCATCCAACGGATGGCCGAGACCGACAAGGCCGCTTAAGCATATCGGGGGAAGAAGAATGGAACGTCTCGCCGTCTGGTCGCCGCGCGTCCTGAGCCTGCTGCGCATCATCACCGCCCTGCTCTTCATGGAGCATGGCCTGATGAAGCTCTTCCACTTCCCGGCCGCCCAGCCGGGCGCGCCCAGCCCGCTGCCGCCTCTGCTGGTGGCGGCCGGCGCGCTGGAGATCTTCGGCGGGGCGCACATCCTGCTGGGCCTGTTCACGCGCCCCTTCGCCTTTCTGCTGTCGGGCATGATGGCCGTGGCCTACTTCATGGCCCACGCCAGCCAGGGCTTCTGGCCCGCGCTGAACGGCGGCGAGGCGGCGATCCTCTACTGCTTCATCTTCCTGTACCTGACCTTCCAGGGCGGCGGCGAATGGAGCATCGACGCCCAGATCCGCAAGCGGCCCTAGAAGGTCGCGCCCCTAAAACACGCTTCCAAGGGCTTCCAGCTCCGTGCGGAAGCCCTGCTTGCGGGCGTGCATGGCCCGCAGATCGGCCGCGAAGGCCGCGTGGTCGGGATATTCGCCGTAGTCGGCGATCACGGCCGCCAGCGACTCCGCCTCCAGCAGCTGTCGCGCCGCCTCGGCGTAGCGCGTGGCGACGCCATAGGTCAGCACGTACTGGATCGAGGCCCGCAGCAGCAAGGTCGCGGCCAGCGGATAGCTCCCCTCTAGCCGTCGGGCGGCTTCGGTCATCAGGGTGTCGTCGGCGCCGTTGATCTCGCCGGCGCGGGACAACACCAGGCGTGATGCCGCCGGCAGGTCGGGCCAGGAGACCAGAAACGCCAAAGCTCGATCGAACTGTGGGAACCGCTTGGCGACAGCCTTGGCCTGGTCCTCGGCCTCGACGTCGTCGAAGTCGGGCAGGCCCTTGAGGTAGGTGCGCAGGCGCGGGATCGACAGCGTGCGCTCGAACTCGGCCCAGCGGCGCTTCTGGGCCTCGTCGTGGTGGCCGGTGGCCTCCAGGGCGTCCAGCATCGCCTCTTCCCAGGCGGAGCGCTCTTCCAGGCTGCTCTGATGGCGGCCGCCCTTGTCGCTGGGCGCGCCGGCATGCAGCGTCGCCAGAGCGTCCTCGGGCCGACCGGCCTCCAGCAGGCGACGGGCGATCTCGGCCGAGACCAGGGGCGTCTTGCGCAGTTCCGGCGCGAAGGTGGCCTCGAAGGCGTCGACGTCACCGCTGGCGTCGGCCAGACGGCGCAGGGCGTCCTTGTAGATCGCGGTGCGGGCGTCGCGGATCGTGCGCGCCGCCAAGAGCTTCTCGAGGGTCTCGCGCAGATGCGCCTGGCCCTTCTTGCCCAGAACAGGCGCCAGGGCGTTCACCAGCGGACCAAATTGCGTGTAGTCGTCGCGGCGCAGCAGGTTGGCGATGCGGTCGGCCAGGGCGATCGGATCCGGCATGGCGCCGACGGCGATCGCGCCGATCCCGTCGCGGGCCGCCAGGAAGACTTCACCGATCGGACCTTCGGCCTGGCTGAGGCGATCCAGGACCGGCGTCGCCAGGTCCAGCAGGTCCAGCATCAAATCGAGGGCGGCGGTGGCGTCGTCTTCCGCCAGCCGCTCGATCATCCGCCGATGCAGGTCGAGGTCCTTGGCGAAGGCCGCGCGCTTGCGCCAATGGATGCGCGACGAGGACTTGCCGATGGTGGTCAGGCGCTTGGAGACCTCCAGGCCCAGCCCCTCCCCGCCCGCTTCCGCGAACAGCTCCAGGCGCAGCACGCGCTTGACGTGGCTGTCGCTGGAGAGGTCGAGCAGGATGGCGGCCAGGCGCTCGGGACCCAGATCCACCAGATTGGCCTCGGAAAGGGTCGTCTTGGACCCCTTCCGCGCCTTGGCTGGCTTTACCTTGTCCGGAGCATCGTCCGTCGTCGTCGCGGCCTTGCGCGCCATCCAGTGTCCTCAAACGAGGCCTAGATGTGCAGGACTCGTCCGTAGGCGTCCAGAGCGGCTTCGTGCATGGCTTCCGACATGGTCGGGTGGGCGTAGACGATGCCGTGCAGGTCTTCCTCGGTGGCTTCCAGGGTGATGGCCGTGACGAAGCCCTGGATCATCTCGGTTACTTCGTGGCCGATCATGTGGGCGCCGATCAGGGCGCCGGTCTTGGCGTCGAACACGGTCTTCACGAAGCCCTCGGTCTCGCCCGCGGCCACGGCCTTGCCGTTGACCTTGAACGGGAAGCGACCGGCCTTGACCTCGATGCCCGCCGCCTTGGCGCCGGCCTCGGTGAAGCCGACCGAAGCGACCTGCGGGTTGGCGTAGGTGCAGCCCGGGATCGGCGAGTTGACGTTCGGGGTTTTGTAGCCGGCGATGGCCTCGGCGGCGTGGATGCCTTCGTGGCTGGCCTTGTGGGCGAGCCAGGGACCGCCGGCGATGTCGCCGATGGCGTACAGGCCCGGGACGTTGGTCTTGCAGTGCTTGTCGGTCACGGCGTGGCCGCGATCCAGGTTCAGGCCGACGGCGTCCAGGCCTTCGCTGTTGGGCGCGATGCCGACGGCGACGATGCACTTCTCGGCCGCCAGCTGCTCGATCTTGCCGCCGACGTCGACGGTGACCGAGACGCCGTCCTTGGTCTTCTCGACCTTGCTGACCTTGGCGCCGATGCGGAACTTGATGCCGCGCTTCTCGAAGGCCTTCTGGGCGGCCTTGGAGACCTCGGCATCCTCGACCGGCATGATGCGGTCCAGGGCCTCGACGACGGTCACCTCTGCGCCCAGGGCGCGGTAGAAGCTGGCGAACTCGATGCCGATGGCGCCCGAGCCAATCACGACCAGCGACTTGGGCATGGTCTTGGGCGCCAGGGCGTCACGATAGGTCCAGATCTTGTCGCCGTCCGAGACCGCGCCGATGGCCGGGATCTCGCGAGCGCGGGCGCCGCTGGCCAGGATGACGTTCTTGGCCTGGACCGTGCGGCTGCCGCCGGCCTTCAGGGCGATGACGAGCTTCGGAGCGGGATTGCCCTTCTCCAGCTTGGCTTCGCCCTCGATGACCTCGATCTTGTGCTTCTTCATCAGGAAGGCGATGCCGCCCGACATGGTCTTGGCCACGCCGCGCGAACGCTCGATGATCTTGGTGAAGTCGAAGCCGGCCTTCTCGACCGACAGGCCATAGCTGTCCAGGTGCGACAGCTGCTCGTAGATCTCGCCCGACTTCAGCAGGGCCTTGGTCGGGATGCAGCCCCAATTCAGGCAGATGCCGCCCAGGTTTTCACGCTCGACGATGGCCGTCTTCAGGCCCAGCTGGCTGGCGCGGATCGCGGCCACATAGCCGCCAGGACCGGCGCCGATGACGACGACATCGAATTCCGTGGACATGTTCTTCTTACCCTAGCTTGGACGCCCGTCCGGGGGAGCGGAGAGCGCCGGTCGACCGGTCTTTGAGCCGGTCTGGGAGAAACTAAAGCAGCGCCTCGACCGCGACCTTGAGGTCTTCGGGTTTAACCGTGGGCGCGAAACGCTCGACGACTTCGCCGTCCTTGCCGATCAGGAACTTGGTGAAGTTCCACTTGATCGCCTCGGTGCCCAGCAGGCCCTTCTGTTCCGTCTTGAGGAACTTGTAGAGCGGGTGGGCGTCGGCGCCATTGACGTCGATCTTGCTCATCACCGGGAAGGTCACGTCGTAGGTCAGCGAACAGAAGTTCGCGATCTCTTCGGCGTTTCCCGGCTCCTGAGCACCGAACTGGTTGCAGGGGAAGGCCAGGACCGTGAAGCCACGATCCTTGTGGGCCTTGTAGAGCGCCTCGAGACCTTCGTACTGAGGCGTGAACCCGCACTTGCTGGCGGTGTTCACGATCAGCAGCACTTGGCCGCGATAGTCGGCCAGGCTCACGTCCTGGCCGTCCAGCGTCTTGGCCGAATAGTCGTAGACCGACATGTTCGCCTCTTCCCCGCGACCGGATCAGACGATCAAGGTCAGCGGCTCTTCGATCAGCGGCTTGAAGGCCGCCAGGAACTTGGCGCCGATGGCTCCGTCGACCACGCGGTGGTCGCAGGTCAGGGTCACGGTCATCACGGTGGCCACGGCCAGCTGGCCGTTCTTGACCACCGGACGCTGCTCGCCGGCGCCGACGCTCATAATCGCGCCTTGCGGCTCGTTGATGATCGAAGCGAACGCCTTGATGCCGAACATGCCCAGGTTCGAGACCGAGAAGGTGCCGCCCTGGAATTCCTCGGGCTTCAGCTTCTTGGACTTGGCGCGGGCGGCGAGATCCTTCACCTCGGCCGAGATCTGGGCCAGGCCCTTGGTCTCGGCGGCGCGGACGATCGGGGTGATCAGGCCGCCATCGATGGCCACGGCCACGGCGATGTCGGCATGCTTGTGCATGGCGATGCCTTCCGGCGTGTACGAGGCGTTGGCCTCCGGCACGCGCTTCAGGGCCACGGCCACGGCCTTGATGATGATGTCGTTGACCGACACCTTCACGCCCTGGCCTTCCAGCAGGCTGTTGATCTTGCCGCGCGCGGCCAGCAGGGCGTCGATCTCGAGATCGATCGTCAGCGGGAAGTGCGGCACGTCGCGGAAGCTTTCCGTCAGGCGGCGCGCGATGGTCTTGCGCATGCCGTCCAGCGGGATCAGGTCGTAGGAGCCGGCCGGGATGCCCATCTGCTCCAGCGACTGAACCTTGCGCGGCTCGGCGGCGGCCGTAGCGGCAGCGGCGGGCGCGGTGCTCGGCGCGGCCTTGGCGGCGGGAGCGCCACCCGACTTAGCGGCTTCGACGTCGGTCTTGACCACGCGGCCGTGCGGGCCGGTGCCCTTGATGCCCTTCAGGTCCAGGCCGGCGGCCGAAGCCAGGCGGCGGGCCAACGGCGAAGCGAAGACGCGCGAACCATCGGCGGCGACCGGAGCGGACGGCGCGGGCGCGGCCGGAGCAGCAGCGGCGGGAGCAGCCGCAGGAGCGGAAGCCGCGGCGGCGGCCTTGGGCGCTTCGGCCTTCTGAGCCGGCGCGGGGGCTTCGCCCTCGCCCGCCAGCTTGGCGATCAGGGCGTTGACCTTGACGTTCTCGGTCCCGGCGTCGACCAGGATGGCTTCGATCACGCCTTCATCGACGGCTTCGACTTCCATCGTCGCCTTGTCGGTCTCGATCTCGGCGATCACGTCGCCGGCCTTGACGGTGTCGCCGACCTTGACGTGCCACTTGGCGAGGGTCCCCTCCTCCATGGTGGGCGACAGGGCGGGCATCAGGATGTCGATCGACATTGAGCTTTTTCCTCAATCGTTCGGGACGGTTTCGGCCCCCATGGCGTGTTGGGCCGCCGTCCACGATACCCCGCTTGAAGCGGGATGAATTCATTGGCTGAGACGATGCGGCCCCTGCTCATCGGGAGCAAGGGCCGCGCCGGTCTTAGCGGTAGCTGACCGTCTTGGCTGCTTTCACGATCTTCTCGACCGAAGGCAGCGACAGCACTTCCAAGTTCGCCGCATAAGGCAGCGGCACGTCTTCCTGGTGCACCCGCAGCGGCGGGGCGTCCAGGTAGTCGAAGCCGAACTCCGTGATGCGCGCGACGACCTCGGCGCCGATGCCCATCGGGCCCCAGCCTTCCTCGACCGTGACCAGACGGTTAGTCTTCTTGACGCTTTCCAGGACGGTGGCGTGGTCCATCGGACGGATCGTGCGCAGGTCGACGACCTCCGCCGAGATGCCTTCCTTCTCGAGCTCCTCGGCCGCCTTCAGGGCGAAGCCCACCATGCGGCTGTAGGCGACCAGGGTGACATCCGTGCCTTCGCGGCGGATCTTGGCCTTGCCGATCGGCACGACCCAGTCCTCGACGTCTGGGATGTCGAACTCGTGGCCGTACATCATCTCGTGTTCGAGGAAGACGACCGGGTTCGGATCGCGGATGGCGGCCTTGAGCAGGCCCTTGGCGTCGGCCGCGTCATACGGCGCGATGACCTTCAGACCCGGGACGTTGCCGTACCAGGCGGCGTAGTCCTGGCTGTGCTGGGCGCCGACGCGCGAGGCCGCGCCGTTGGGGCCGCGGAACACGATCGACGACTTGATCTGGCCGCCCGACATGTACAGCGTCTTGGCGGCCGAGTTGATGATGTGGTCGATCGCCTGCATGGCGAAGTTCCAGGTCATGAACTCGACGATCGGCTTCAGACCGGCCATCGCCGCGCCGACGCCCATGCCGGCGAAGCCGTGCTCGGTGATCGGGGTGTCGATGACGCGCTTGTCGCCAAACTCTTGCAGCAGCTCGCGGCTGACCTTGTAGGCGCCCTGGTACTGGGCGACTTCCTCGCCCATCAGGAACACGCGGTCGTCGCGACGCATCTCTTCGGCCATGGCGTCGCGCAGGGCGTCGCGGACCGTGATCTTCTTCATCGGCGTGCCGGCCGGGATTTCCGGATCGGCGAAGGTCGAGGCGGCCGAGATCGGGCCGCCAGCGGCCGGAGCGGCAGCCACGGGAGCCTGGGCGGCTTCAGCGGCGGCGGGAGCGGCAGCCGGAGCGGCCGGAGCCGCGGCTTCGCCCTCGCCCTTCAGGCGCGCGATCAGGGTGTTGACCTTGACGTTCTCGCTGCCGGCCGGGACCAGGATGGCTTCCACCACGCCTTCGTCGACGGCTTCGACTTCCATCGTCGCCTTGTCGGTCTCGATCTCGGCGATCACGTCGCCGGCCTTGATGGTGTCGCCTTCCTTGACGAGCCACTTGGCCAGGGTGCCTTCCTCCATCGTCGGGGAAAGCGCGGGCATCAGGATGTCCGTCACTCGGCGGCCTCCAGGTAGACGTCGGTATACAGTTCCGAGGGATCAGGCTCGGGGCTCGTGCGAGCGAACTCGGCGGCCTCGGCGACGATGCGCTTCACTTCCGCGTCGACGCCCTTCAGGTCGTCCTCGGTGACGCCGGCCTGGGCCAGGCGTTCCTTGATGTGGTCGATCGGATCGCGGGTCGTCTTGACCTCGTCGACCTCTTCCTTGGTGCGGTACTTGGCCGGATCCGACATCGAGTGGCCGCGATAGCGGTAGGTCTTCATCTCGAGGATGTAGGGACCCGCGCCGCTACGGGCGTGCTCGGTGGCGCGCGCGCCGGCTTCACGCACGGCGACGATGTCCATGCCGTCGACTTCCTCGCCCGGGATCCGGAACGAGACGCCGCGCTTGTGGAACGCCGTTTCAGAGGCGGCGCGCTCGACGCTGGTGCCCATGGCGTACTGGTTGTTCTCGATCACGTACACGACCGGCAGCTTCCACAGCTGGGCCATGTTGAAGCTCTCGTAGACCTGGCCCTGGTTGGCCGCGCCGTCGCCCATGTAGGCGTACGAGACGTTGCCATTGCCCTTGTAGTGGTTCGCCAGCGCCAGGCCGGTGCCGAGCGCCACCTGAGCGCCGACGATGCCGTGGCCGCCGTAGAAGCCGGTCTCGATGTCGAACATGTGCATCGAGCCGCCCTTGCCGCGCGACGAACCGCCGGCGCGGCCGGTCAGCTCGGCCATCACTTCGCGGGGGTCCATGCCGGCGGCCAGCATGTGGCCGTGGTCACGATAGCCCGTGATGATCTGGTCGCCCTTCTGCGAGATCGACTGCATGCCGACCGCAATGGCTTCCTGACCGATGTACAGGTGGCAGAAGCCACCGATCAGGCCCATGCCGTACAGCTGGCCGGCGCGCTCCTCGAAGCGGCGGATCAGCAGCATGTCCTGATAGAATTTCAGGAGTTCGTCCTTGCCGACGAAAGCGTTGACACCGGTGTCTACGCCCTTCGCCTCAGAGGCCTCAGCCTTGCGCGTACGCGCCATTCAAATCTCCCTGGCCAATCTTCATCGCGGCCTTCGTCCTGAGAGCATTTCCCGCCGAAAAGTCGTCGGTTCCGCGAAGGAAATACCCTGGTGCACTCTTGGACCCGCCCGGGATCTGGTGATCGCCGGGTCGATCCGCAATCGATTCCGAAGAGTACGGGATCGGTCAGCTTGGACGCTTGACCCGGATCACATAGTCCCTCGGGTCGGCATATCCTAGGAGAGAACGCGCACGCTCCTCCAGGAGATCAGCCGACAGACTGCCGCTGCGTAATAGACGAGCGCGGGCCTCCAGGTCCATCCTCTCCGCACGTATCTTCCTGAGTTCCTTTGTTTTTGCTGCGAGGTCCGCATTGCGTTGCGAGATCGACAGCAGGCCTCGATCACCCGTCAGAGCGTGAAAGGCGAAGTAGAAAATCAGGAAAAAGATCGCCGCGGTCGGCAGGAAGGGTTGCAGTCGGGCGAACATCTCAGTGTCCCAGAGAGGGACTCACAGAGTCGCAGACCGTGCTTAACGCCTTCTAAATCCAGGCATTGAGAAGGGTTATCGCCAGATCGCGAATTAGGCGAATGATGCTTTCAGATGAGATGGTTTCACCGGCATCTAGATGCCGCACCGCCGAAGCCAGTTCGCGACCGCGAACAGCGCGGAAGTGGTCTCGTTTGAAACCACTGCTCAGCTTTTAGAAAATTTGTGGGTTAACCGCGCTGGCAACCATGTGCTCAGGCGGCGAAACCGCAGGATCGGCGCCAGAATCGCGGCGCCTCAACCAGGCAAAACAAAAGGCGCGGCCCCCTTCCGGAGCCGCGCCTTCGTCATTCCAGCGATCTGGAAGGGCTTTAGCGGCCCTTCAGAGCCGCGCGCGCGGCGTAGACGCCTTGGTCGTCCAGCATCTCTTCGATGCGCAGCAGCTGGTTGTACTTGGCCGTACGGTCCGAGCGGGCCAGTGAGCCGGTCTTGATCTGACCGCAGTTCAGGGCGACGGCCAGGTCGGCGATCGTCGAGTCCTCCGTCTCGCCCGAGCGGTGGCTCATGACGCTGGTGTAGCCGTGACGGTGCGCCAGGTCGACGGCGTCGATGGTTTCCGACAGCGTGCCGATCTGGTTGACCTTGACCAGGATCGAGTTGGCCAGGCCCTTGTCCAGGCCCATCTGCAGGCGCTTGGGGTTGGTCACGAACAGGTCGTCGCCGACCAGCTGAACCTTCTTGCCCAGGGTGTCGGTCAGCAGCTTCCAGCCATCGAAGTCGTCCTCGGCCATGCCGTCCTCGATCGACAGGATCGGGAACTTCGAAGCCAGGCCCGCCAGGTAGTCGACCATCTGGGCCGGATCCAGCGACTTGCCTTCGCCTTCCAGCTCGTACTTGCCGTTCTTGAAGAACTCGGTCGAGGCGACGTCCAGGCCCAGGACGAAGTCGTCACCGGCCTTGTAGCCCGCCTTCTCGCCAGCCTTGACGATGAAGTCGAGCGCGGCCTCGGCCGACGCCAGGTTCGGGGCGAAGCCGCCCTCGTCACCGACGTTGGTGTTGTGGCCGGCGTCCTTCAGAGCCTTCTTCAGGGCGTGGAAGATCTCGGCGCCCATGCGCAGACCTTCCCGGAATTCCTTCGCGCCGGTCGGCAGGATCATGAATTCCTGGATGTCGATCGGGTTGTCGGCGTGGGCGCCGCCGTTGATGATGTTCATCATCGGGGTCGGCAGCACGCGGGCATTCACGCCGCCGACGTACTTGTAGAGCGGCAGGCCGGCCGACTCGGCGGCGGCCTTGGCGGCGGCCAGCGAGACGCCCAGAATGGCGTTGGCGCCCAGACGGGCCTTGTTCGGCGTGCCGTCCAGCTCGATCAGCAGGTTGTCCAGGCGGCGCTGGTCCTCGGCGTCCACGCCCGACAGGGCGTCGAAGATCTCGCCATTGACCGAGTCCACGGCTTGCTGGACGCCCTTGCCCAGGTAGCGAGCCTTGTCGCCGTCACGCTTTTCGCTGGCTTCGTGAGCGCCCGTCGAGGCGCCCGACGGCACCGCGGCGCGACCGAACGCGCCATCTTCCAGAACGACGTCGACTTCGACGGTCGGGTTGCCCCGGCTGTCGAGAATTTCACGGGCGATGATGTCGACGATCTCGGTCATGGACTGCTCCTCAAGGCCAAAAGGCGCGGTGGCTTTAGCCGCCATGCGCTTTGGGCGCAACTTGACTTCCCTTTGGGCGGCCGACTGATCGTCGGTCACAAACGGGAGGATCCCATGCTGGACATCGAACGGCGCGGCCCTGTGGCCATCGTCACGCTCAATCGGCCCGAGGCGATGAACGCCCTCTCCAAGGCGCTACGGAAGGCCCTGCACGACGCCATGGTGGCGCTGGACGCCGATCCCGAGGTCAGCGTCGTGATCCTGACAGGCGCCGGCGAGAAGGCTTTCACAGCCGGCCTGGACCTCAAGGAGTTGGGCGGCGATCCCGACGCGATGAGCGCGGCCAATGATCAGGACGCCCGCTCCAATCCCGTCCGGGCGGTCGAGACCTGCCGCAAGCCGGTCATCGGCGCGATCAATGGCGTGGCCATCACCGGCGGCTTCGAGCTGGCCCTGGCCTGCGACGTGCTGATCGCATCGGAGAACGCCCGCTTCGCCGACACCCATGCCCGGGTCGGCATCATGCCGGGCTGGGGCCTGTCACAGAAGCTCTCGCGCCTGGTCGGGATCTATCGCGCCAAGGAGCTGTCCCTGACCGGCAACTTCCTGGACGCCCGCACGGCTGCCGACTGGGGCCTGGTCAACCGCGTCGTGCCGGCCGCCGAGCTGTTGCCGACCGCCTTGAAACTGGCACAGGACATGGCGTCGATCCCGGTGGAGACGCTGTCGTTCTACACGGCGCTGATCGACGAAGGCTACGCCCAGACGTTCGGCGAGGGCCTCAAGACCGAGACCACCCGCTCGACCGGCCACAACCGCGAGGTCACGCCGGAGAAGGTCGAGGAGCGCCGCCGCCAGGTCATGGCGCGCGGACGCTCCCAATAAGCCCTAGGCGCTGAGGGTCGGGGCGATCAGACCGCCCTGCCCCAGCCGGAACAGCACCCGCCCCAGGCCGAAGTCCAGCTCGACCCGGGCGAACAGGCGCAGCACGTCGACGCCCAGCAGCGCCGCCGGCCGGTCGTTCAGCCCCCAGAGCTCGAAGATGTGCAGGTCGGCGAAAGCCATCGGGATGTTGGTGACCCGCAGCTCGCCCATCACGATCGAGGGCACGATACGGAACTCGCCCAGCATCATGTCGCCGCCGGCGGTCAGCAGCCGAGCCTGCTGGACATTCTCGGGCTGCCGGCGTCGGCGAGCGGCGATGGCGTGCGCCAGGGCCATGTTGCCGATGCTGATCCCGCCACCGGAGTCGATGAAGGCCATCGCCCTGGCGCCGGCGATCCGCGAGTCGGCCAGGGTCAGCCGTCCGAACTTCTCGTTGGCGATCACCGAGACCTCGCGCGGCAGGCGGAAGGAGCCGTTGACCGGCGAGCTGCGGCGGATCTCCAGCTGCTTCTTGCGGAAGTCGATGACGATGTTGCGGTCTTCCAGGATGTCGACGCCCAGCAGGCCGTCAGCGCCGATGCGCTCATAGGGCAGGACCGGCAAGGTCACGTCCGTCAGCCGGGAGTCGCCGCTGCGCAGCAGGGTCACGCGGGCCGTCTGGCTCAGCACCGAACCGGAGACGCCATGCACCATCACATCCGGCCCGCGTGGCAGGGCAAGGCGCTCGGCGATGACGGGGGTAAGGACGCTGCGGTCCGCGCCCGTGTCGACAACGAATTGGAAGGGCCCCTGCCCGTTGATCATGACCGGCACGGTCATGCGGGCGTCCTGGTCCAGAGAAGCGTCCAGGATCAGCAGCGGCTGTTCCACGGGCGGGACCGGCAGGGGTGGTGTCTGAGACAGCGAAACCGGCGTGATCGCGCCAGCCAGCGCGGGTGACGCGGCCAGCGAAAAACCCAGTCCCGCCGCTATGTCGCGGCGTGTGAGCATGGGCGTACCTCCCTTAGGGGAAGCGTAACACCGTTCTTTGAGCGCGCGACAGAAATACGACGAAAATGACAATACGACGAAAAACGCCGCCCGGGGGACCGGGCGGCGCTTTCGAAAGCCGTCAGTGACGAAAGGAGACCTTAGTCTTCCTTCGGCGTCAGGATCTGCTTGCCGTTGTACATGCCGGTCTTCAGATCGACATGGTGCGGGCGGCGCAGCTCACCGGTGTCCTTGTCCTCGATGAACGAGTTAGCGCCCAGGGCGTGGTGCGACCGGCGCATGTTCCGGCGAGAAGGCGAAGTTTTTCTTTTGGGAACGGCCATCGAAGTGACTCTGCTCGCTGAGCGTGAAAATTAGGAGCGGCGACTAGGGTTCGACCCAGGCCGCCGCGTGAGCGGGGGCTTATGCCCGAATCTCTCCCTGGATGCAAGCACCCGGGGAAAAAGCGTCACACGAGACGCCCATGCTCCTTCGCGGCAGCGATGAAGCTGGCGAAAAGCGGGTGCGGCGCGAACGGACGGCTCTTCAGTTCCGGGTGGTATTGGACGCCGATGAACCAGGGATGGTCGTCCCGCTCGACGATCTCGGGCAGCACGCCGTTGGGCGAACGACCCGTCAATTTCAGGCCCGCGTCCTCCATCAGGTGGGCGTAGCCGATATTGACCTCGTAGCGGTGCCTGTGGCGCTCGCTGATCTCGGTGCCGCCATAGATCTCGGCGACCTTCGAACCAGCCGTCAGGACCGCGTCATAGGCTCCCAGGCGCATCGTGCCGCCCAGGTCGTCATTGGCCCGCCGCTGGACGGTCTCGTTGCCCTTGATCCACTCGGTCATGATGCCGACCACGGGACGCTCGGTGGGCCCGAACTCGGACGAGCTGGCGTCCTTGATGCCGGCGACGTTCCGCAGGGTCTCGATGACCGCCATCTGCATGCCGAAGCAGATGCCGAAGTACGGCACCTTGCGTTCGCGGGCGAACTGGGCCGCCCGGATCTTGCCCTCCGCGCCCCGCTCACCGAAGCCGCCGGGCACCATGATGGCGTGGGCGTTCTCCAGGCGGGCCGCGGCCGCGCCTTCATCACCCTCGAAGGTCTCGCTCTCGACCCAGTCCAGGTTGACCTTGACCTTGTTGGCCAGGCCGCCGTGGTGCAGGGCCTCGATAAGGGATTTGTAGGCGTCCTTCAGCACGGTGTACTTGCCGACGACGGCGATGGTGACCTCGCCATCGGGATGCTGGACGGTGTTGTCGATCGTCTTCCAGCGCGTCAGGTCCGGCGCCGGGGCGTCGCTCATGCCGAAGACGTCCAGCACCTCGGCGTCCAGGCCTTCCTGGTGGTAGTCGATCGGCACGGCGTAGATGGACGATGAGTCCAGCGCCTGGATGACCGCGCTGGGCCGCACGTTGCAGAACTGGGCGATCTTGCGCTTTTCCTCAGGCGGGATCTCCTGCTCGCAGCGGCACAGCAGGATGTCCGGCTGGATGCCGATGGAGCGCAGCTCCTTGACCGAGTGCTGGGTCGGCTTGGTCTTCATCTCGCCGGCCGTCTTGATGAACGGCAGCAGGGTCAGGTGCACATAGCAGCTCTGATTGCGCGGCAGGTCCTGGCGCAACTGGCGGATGGCCTCGAAGAACGGCAGCCCCTCGATGTCGCCGACCGTACCGCCGATCTCCACCAGCACGAAGTCGACCGGCTTCTGGCCCGTCTCGTCCATGGCGGGCGAGAGAACGAAGTCCTTGATCTCGTTGGTGACGTGCGGGATCACCTGGACGGTCGCGCCGAGGTAGTCGCCGCGGCGCTCCTTCTCGATGATCGTCTTGTAGATCTGGCCCGTCGTGATGTTGTCGGCCTTCTTGGCCGACACGCCGGTGAAGCGCTCGTAGTGACCCAGGTCGAGGTCGGTTTCCGCCCCGTCGTCGGTCACGAAGACCTCGCCGTGCTGATACGGGCTCATCGTGCCCGGATCGACGTTGAGATAGGGGTCGAGCTTACGAAGGCGGACCGTGTAGCCACGCGCTTGCAGCAGCGCGCCGAGCGCCGCCGAGGCCAAACCCTTGCCAAGCGAGGAAACCACGCCGCCGGTGATGAAGATGTACCGCGTCATGGGCGATCAGCTTACCCGTGATTCGACGACGCCGGAAAAAGACCTGCGTTCATCAACAAGATTAAACCCCCGAGGTTGCCCTCGGGGGTCGGTGGAAGGCCGTCTTGGGACGGTTATTGTTTCGGTTGTTCGGCCGGCGGGGCCGCGACGGCCGGGGCCGTGGCAGCCGCCGGAGCCGTTGCGGCCGGCTTGGGGGCGGCCTTCGGAGCCGCTGCCGGCTTCTTGGCCGGTTCAGCCGCCGGGGTCGGAGCCAGCAGCGAGGGCTGCGGCGCGGTCGGGGCCGGCGCGTTGATCTGCGGGGTCGGGGCCTGGATGGCGCCCGGCTGGGCGGTCGACGGCGAAATGTCGGTGGCGGGAGCCTGCGGGGCCGGAACCGCGTTCAGACTCTTGGAGTCCAGGCTCTTGATGTTCAGACGGTCGGTGACCGAGCCGCCGGTGTTGGCGCGGCCGGTCAGGATCGTCAGCGTCAGGCTGATCAGGAGGAACAGCGAGAACAGGATCCAGGTGATGCGGGTCAGCAGGTCGCCAGCGCCGCGGGCGGTCATGAAGCCGGTGTTGCCGCCGCCCATGCCCAGAGCGCCACCTTCGGAGCGCTGCAGCAGGACCACCCCGATCAGACCGAGGCAGACAACGATATTGATGGCCAGCAGGACGCCGATGAGCATGACGAAGTTGTTCTCGATCCGGGCGCGGGCGAAATGCCGCGTGAAAAACGAAGCGGCCCCTCTACCACTAGCGGCGGCTACGCGCCATAGCTGGGAAGCGTGCTCCCCCACGCAAGACCTCCAAGTTCCATAAGTCCCTTCAAGCCAAAATCTCCGGACCGCATGATCCTCGAGACCGAACGCCTGACCCTCGCTCCCTTGACGGTCGACGACGCGCCCCTGATCTATCCGTTCCTCAGTGATGCGGAAGTGATGTCGAACCTCGACCAGGAGCCGATCGAGGATCCCGATGAGGTGGCCAGCCGCGTAGCCGCCCAGGTCGACCAGATGGGCGCTGGCGACGCCGCCTACTGGTGCATCCGCCATACCGGCAGCGGCGCCTTCCTGGGCTATTGCGAGTTCATCGACATCGACAAGCGCCACGACCGGGCCGAGATCCGCTTCGTGGTCGACCGCAAGGGCTGGGGCCATGGCTTCGGCGCCGAGGCGGTCAGCGCGCTCCTCGCCCATGGCGCCAGCAGCGGCCTCAAGAGCCTGGTGGCCAGCACCCACGTCGGCGACAACCGCGCCGAGCACCTGCTGCAGAAGCTGGGCTTCAAGGCCGAGGGTTATCTGAAGGGCGCCGTGCACCGCGACGGCGAGCGCCGGGACCGCCGTCTCTACGCGCTGGATCTGTAGGCTGAAGTCTAGAATCTGGGTGCGGCGATCAGTATTATCGACCCGGGTGGTTAACGCAGGCATGGTCAGCGTTAACCGTCGCACCCCGAATCGGGTGCGTCCGGAACGGAGATCCCGATGCGCTCGCCCGCCGACATGGACATCGTCCAGATCGACATCAGCACCAAGTGCCACTTGGCCTGCTCGAACTGCACGCGGCTGATCCCGCACCAGACCCAGCGCCGCGACATGGAGCTGGAGACCTTCGAACGCTCGGTGAAGAGCATGGAAGGCTGGAACGCCCCCAACAAGGTGATCGGCGTCATCGCCGGCGAGCCGACCCTGCACGGCAATTTCGAGCAGATCTCGCGCCGCTTCGCCGAGCTGTGGGGCGGCCCCAACACCTCGAACGGCAAGGCGCCCATCAAGGATTTCAACGACTTCGCCACGCAGCGCCTGTTCGACCGCTCGAACGGCCGCGGGCTTTGGACCAGCCTCGGGAACGGGTTCTACAAGAACTACGAGACCATCATGGAGGTCTACAGCCACTTCAACACCAACACCCACGAGACCGCGGGCCAGCACCAAGCGCTGCTGATCAGCCGCAAGGACTACACCCAGGCGACCGGCATGTCGGATGCCGAGTGGGAGTACAACCGCGACAACTGCTGGGTGCAGAAGCTGTGGTCGGCGACGATCAACGACAAGGGCGCCTATTTCTGTGAAGTGGCCGGCGCCATCGACCGCCTGTACTTCGACGGCAAGCGCGCCTGGCCGGTCGAGCACGGCTGGTGGCAGCGCACCCCGGAAGACTTCAAGGACCAGCTGGACCTCTGCAACTATTGCGGCCTGGCCCAGCCGGGCCCGTCGCAGCTGGACCTGCTGGACCGCGACATCATCTCGTCTGAGCACAAGGCGATCCTCAAGAAGCTGGGCAGCCCGGCGATCCGCAAGCGCGCCTATGAGATGTTCGACCCGGCCCTGCACATGCAGAAGCGCCAGGTCGAGACCCGCGACAACTACGTGGGCGACGCCAGCTCGGGCCGCCGTGTCGGCATCGGCCACAACTCGACCAAGCCGCGCAAGCTGGCCTGCGTCCTGACCTCGGTCGGCTATGGCGACGACCTGGCCCTGACCTTGCCCTCCAACATGCGCGAGTTCGACGAGATCATCGTCGTCACCTCGACCGACGACGTCCGCACCCAGGAAGTGGTCAAGGAAAACGGCGCGACCCTGGTGATCTCGGACCGCTGCTTCGAGGACGACCACGCCTTCAACAAGGGCAAGATGCTGAACGACGGCCTCAAGGGGCTGAAGGACGCCGACTGGATCGTCTTCACCGACGCCGACATCGTCATGTTCGAGGGCTTCTACGAGCTCTTCATGTCGCACTCGTGGAACCCCGGCTGCCTCTATTTCACCAGCCGCGTCGACAGCCAGAAGGTCGAGGGCAAGGGCGAGCAGACCAACTTCGAGCCGAACGGCTACTTCCAGCTGTTCAACGCCAAGGCCACGGCCATCCGCGATACCTGGCCCAACATCGTCAGCGAGAACTTCTGCTCGGCCGGCAGCGTCGACAGCTGGTTCTACCAGCAATGGCGCCGCGACAACCTGTTCGGCATCAGCGACATCCCGGTCCAGCACATCGCCAGCGCGCGCCTCGGCGAGAACTGGAACGGCAAGCAGGCCAAGCCCAAGAAGTGGCGCCAGTTCGGCATCCTGACCACCAACGGCTTCACCTCGCTGGACAGCAACGCCACCACCGTTCCCGACGTCATCCGCCTGACCGACACCTGCAACGGCGACACGGTCGAGCTGCACAAGGACGACCTGGACAAGCACGTCCACATCGGCCCCAACGGCCTGGTCTTCCAGGGCAAGGACATCGGTCACATGCACGTCCACGTGGCTTACTGGGCTGAGTGACGCTCACGGCCCCGCCGCTTCACGCGGCGGGCCGCTGAAGGCATGGAAAGGGACGCGGAGCGCCGGACAGCGTCCGGTGTAGGGGTAGTGAGTACCGTTTCGACGAAGCCAGGCGCTCCGCGCGGTCGTTATCCGGAAGCGTGACGCCGTGATGCTGTTCGCACCCCGACATCCTTGAAGCCTCCGACGGGCGGGCCCGGCCGCGAAGCCTGGTCCCGGATGTCCGGGTTTCCCCGGACCTGTCGCCTCATCGGGCCTCGTCCAACGTCGTTTCTGTGTTCCAGGGTCGACTACCGCCAGATGGACGAAGTTGCGGAGCTGCCTCCGCGCCGACGAGCGCGCCCGCTCGATCGCCCCCCGCCGCCGCAATCGGTCGCTGGCCATGCGTCCTTTCCTCGCGACGAGGTGGGTAGACTGTACGGTGGGTTTTCGAGGCGGGGACGGAGAGGCGTGAATGCTCGCGCCTCGCTCACCCTCTCCCTCGGGAGAGGGCGGGGCCCATGCGCAGCATGGGAGGGTGAGGGTCAAAACCGATCACCGATAAAATCACGAAAACAGAACAGCTTGCGCGGACTCATGAGGGGCTTCGCCTATCCCCTCACCCTCCCACCGCTTCACGATGAGCCCCACCCTCTCCCCATGGGAGAGGGTTCTACGCCCTAACACCGGCGGGCACAGCGGTGCGCTTGACTTCACAAATTACACACGTAACCCTCAGCCGAATTTACAGGCCTAACACCCCGAAAGCGCCATGCGGATCATCCTGAGCCTTCTCGTCGCGCTCCTCGCCACCGCCGCGATAGCCGCCCCGCTCACCGCGGATCAGAAGATCCGCATCCGCGCCATCATCGCCGAGGCCCGCACCAAGGCCCCCGCCCCGTCGACCTCAGTGGCGGTCGTAGTGGATAGCGAGCTGGCCTATGCCGAGGCGTTCGGCCTGGCCAACCTCGATCCCGCCCGGCCGGCGACGCCGGAAACCCGCTACGACATCGGCTCGGTCAGCAAGCAATTCACCGCGGCGGCGGTGATGCTGATGGTCCAGGACGGCAGGCTGTCGCTGGACGACAAGGTCGGCCGCTTCTTCCCGAAGCTGGCCGGCGCCGACAAGGTCACCGTCCGCCACCTGCTGTCGCACACCGCCGGCTATCGCAATTCCTGGCGGGACACCGCTGAAGAGCGCAAACAGCCGATCGCGCCCCAGGCCGTCGTCGATCGCTGGGGCGCCATGCCGCTGGCCTTCGAACCGGGCTCGACCTGGGACTACAGCAATACCAACTACGTGATCGCCGGGCGGATCGTCGAAATCGTCTCGGGCCAGCCGCTGATCCAGGTGCTGAGCGAGCGGATCTTCAAGCCCCTGGGCATGACCAGCGCCATCGACAACGAAAGCGTCGCCCCGACCACGCGGGACGCCTCCCGCTACACCCGCAACCTGCTGGGGCCGGCGCGCCCGATCGAACCCGCCGCGCCGGGCTGGGCCTATGCGGCCGGCGGACTGTCCATGACCGCTGGCGACCTGGCCCGTTGGGACGCCAGCGTCCTGCGCCGATCCCTGCTGGCCCCGGCCTCGTACGACGCCCTGATGCGCGAGACGATGCTGAGCACCGGCAAGGGCTCCGGCTATGGCCTGGGCCTCTATGTCGACGGCGCCTCCGGTCACCGGCGCGTCTATCACAACGGCTTCGCGCCGGGCGCCATCACCGAGAACCGGATCTATCCCGACGACGGCGTGGCGGTGGTCGTCACCGTCAACGCCGAGTTCGGCATGGCCGTGCCCGACATCGCCGACGGCCTCGAAAAGCTGCTGCTGCCGGTCGCCTTCCCCAAGCCCGACACCTACAGCGAGGGCGACAAGACGGCCAAGCCGCCCTCGCCGCTGGTCCGGCGTTACGTGGCCCAGCTGCGCGCCGGCCGCGTCGACTGTCGCCGCCTGACCCGCGAGGCCTGCGCCTATCTCTCGCCCCAGTTGCTGGCCGACTATCGCGAAAGCCTGGCGCGGCTGGGCCCGCCGCAGCGCTTCGTCAGCACCCGCGAGGAACGGATGGACGGCGCCAACGGCACGATGTTCGAGCTGACCTGGCCCGGTCAGAAGGTCATCGGCGCGATCCAGGTGCGGGACGACGGCAAGGTCGCCGACCTGTGGCTGATGGCCTTCTGAAGCCGCCCTACTCCTTGGCCAGCTTTGCCAGGACCGACAGGATCTTCTCGGCCGCGTCCAGGCGCTGAGCCGGGGTGTCCCACTCGCCCTTGATTACCACCTTCTGGTCCGGGCGGACCTTCCAGATGATGCTGTTCTTGGCGACGTACTGCATCAGCCCGAGCGGGTTGGCGTAGCTGTCATTGCGGAAGCTGGCGACGGCGCCCTTCGGCCCCACGTCGATCTTGGCGACATTGGCTTCGCGGCACAGACCCTTAATGGCGACGACCTTGAGCAAGGAGTCGGTCTCCGGCGGCAGCGGGCCGAAGCGGTCGATCATCTCGGCGGCCAGGGCCTCGCGGTCGGCGGCCTGCTCGGCGTCGGACAGGCGGCGATAGAGCGACAGGCGCACGTTCAGGTCCGGCACATATTCGTCCGGGATCATCACGGCCGCGCCGGTGTTGATCTGCGGCGACCAGCCCCGGTCTTCCAGCAGAGCTTCCTGGCCCTGGCGCTGGCGCAGCTCGGCGACGGCGTCCTCCAGCATCTGCTGATAGAGCTCGACGCCGATCTCCTTGATATGGCCGCTCTGCTCGTCGCCCAAGAGGTTGCCGCCGCCGCGCTGGTCCAGGTCGTGGCTGGCCAGCTGGAAGCCGGCGCCCAGGCTGTCCAGCGACTGCAGCACCTGCAGGCGCTTCTCGGCCGACAGGGTCAGCGACTTCTCGACCGGCGTGGTCAGATAGGCGTAGGCGCGGGCCTTGGAGCGGCCGACGCGGCCCCGGATTTGATAGAGCTGCGCCAGGCCGAACATGTCGGCGCGGTGGACGATCAGGGTGTTGGCCGACGGGATATCCAGCCCACTTTCGACGATAGTCGTCGCTAGAAGCACGTCGTACTGGCCCTCGTAGAAGGCCGTCATCACGTCTTCCAGCTGGGTGGCCGCCATCTGGCCGTGGCCGACGACGTACTTGACCTCGGGGACCTGGGTGCGGAGGAACTTTTCGATGTCCTCCAGGTCCTTGATGCGCGGCACGACATAGTAGGACTGGCCGCCGCGATACTTCTCGCGCAGCAGGGCCTCGCGCAGGGTCACCGGATCGAACGGGCTGATATAGGTCCGCACCGCCAGGCGATCGACCGGCGGGGTGGCGATGATCGACATCTCGCGGATGCCCGACAGCGCCATCTGCAGGGTGCGCGGGATCGGCGTGGCGGTCAGGGTCAGCATGTGCACGTCGGCGCGAAGCTCCTTGAGCTTCTCCTTGTGCTTGACCCCGAAGTGCTGCTCCTCGTCGACGATGACCATGCCCAGGTCCTTGAACGAGACCTGCTTGCTGAGCACCGCGTGGGTGCCGACCACGATCTCGATCGTGCCGTCGGCCAGGCCCTCGCGGGCCTCGGCGGCTTCCTTGCCGGTGACCAGGCGCGACAGGCGCGTGACCTTGATCGGCCAGCCCTGGAAGCGGTCCTTGAAGGTCTTGTAGTGCTGACGGGCCAGCAGGGTCGTCGGGCAGACGATGGCCACCTGCTTGCCGCTCATCGCCACCACGAAGGCCGCGCGCAGGGCCACTTCCGTCTTGCCGAAGCCGACGTCGCCGCAGATCAGGCGGTCCATCGGCTTGCCGGACGCCAGGTCCTCGAGCACGTCGTGGATGGCGCTGAGCTGGTCGTCCGTCTCCTCATAGGGGAAGCGGGCGCAGAACTCGTCGAACACGCCCTGCGGCGCGTCGGTCTCTTCCACGGACTTCAGCTGGCGGGCGGCGGCGATCTGGATCAGGCCCTCGGCCATGACCCGCAGACGCTCCTTGGCCTTGGCCTTGCGCCCCTGCCAGGCGGCGCCGCCCAGCTTGTCCAGCTGCACGGTGTCTGGATCCGAGGCGCCGTAGCGGGTCAAGAGGTCGATGTTCTCGACGGGCAGGTACAGCTTGGCCTCGCCGCCGTACATCAGGTCCAGGCAGTCGTGCGGCGCGCCCTGGACGTCCAGGGTCTTCAGGCCCTCGTAACGGCCGATGCCGTGGTCGATGTGGACGACCAGGTCGCCCGGCGTCAGGGCCGAGGCCTCGGCCAGGAAGTTGGCGGCGCGGCGCTTCTTGCGCGGGCGAGCCAGGCGGTCGCCCAGGATGTCGGTCTCGGAGATGACCGCCAGCTGGTCGGTCTCGAAGCCATGGTCCAGCGGCAGCACGACCCGCTGCGGCGTCTTGGGGTCATTGGCCTTGGCCGCCTGCCAGTAGCCGGCATAGGGGATCTTCTTCAGGCCGTGATCGGCCAGCATGGTCCCCAGGCGTTCGGACGAGCCCTCGGACCATGAGGCGAACAGCACGCGCTTGCCGTCGGCGGCCAGCTTCTTGGCGTGGTCGGCGGTGGCCTCGAACAGGTTGACGCTGTCCTGGGCGCGCTCGGCGGCGAACACGCGGCCAAGCTTGGCGCCCATGTCGACGACGTCCAGGCCCTGGGGCTGGAACGGCGTGAACTGGCGGTGGGTGCGGTCGGTGACCTCGCGGTCCCACTCGGCGGCGGTCAGGTACAGAGCTTCGGGCGCCAGCGGGCGGTAGGCCGATTTGCGGTCGGCGCTGGCGCGGGCGTCATAGGCGTCGGCGATCATCGCCAGGCGCTCGTCGCGGGCCTCGGCGGCCTGGTGGTCGACGCCGATCAGGCTGCCGGCCGGCAGATAGTCGAACAGGGTCGCCATCCGCTCGTAAAACAGCGGCAGCCAGTGCTCGAGACCGGCGCGGCGGCCGCCCTCGCTGACGGCGGCGTACAGCGCGTCGTCGCCCGGCGCGCCGAACTGCGCGACATAGCCCTTGCGGAAGCGCGAGATGCCGTCGGCGTCCAGCAGGGCCTCGCTGACCGGCAGCAGGTCGATTTCCTTCAGCTGCTTGGTCGAGCGCTGGGTCTCGGGATCAAAGGCGCGGATGCTTTCCAGCGTGTCGCCGAACAGGTCCAGGCGCACCGGCTCTTCGGCGGCCGGCGGATAGACGTCGATGACGCCGCCACGGATCGCGAACTCGCCGCGCTCCGAGACGGTGGAGGCGCGGGTATAGCCGTTGACGGCGAAGTAGCGCTCCAGGTCCTTGATATCGACGACATTGCCGACTTTCGCCGAGTAGGAGGCGCGCAGCAGCACGTCTTTGGTCGGTACACGCTGCAACAAGGCCGGCGCGGGTAAGACGAGGATGGCGGGCTTCTTCTCGCCCAGACCCCGGGCAAGGCGCGACAGGGTCGCCATCCGCGTGGCCGAGACGCCCGACGAGGGGCCGATCCGATCGTAGGGCAGGCAATCCCACGAGGGCAGCAGCACCGCCTCGATCTCGGGCGCAAAGAACTTCAGGGCGTCGATGAAGTTGTTGGCCCGAGCGGTGTCGCGGGCCACGAAGGCGGTCAGGCCGCCGCGCGCCCGGGCGATGTCGGCCATCACCAGCGCGTCGAAGCCTTCCGGCGCGCCGGCCAGGGTCAGGCCGCCGGCGGCCTTGGCGATCTGCTTTGCGTCGTAACCCATGCTCTTAAGCGCCGTCCCCGGCCGGGCGCGATGCGTGCGCCTCGAACCTGAACGCACGGATCATCGCCAGGACGTCCGTCTCGAACTTTTCAGGCGTCGGCTCCTGGCCGACGATCCAGGCGTAGATCTCGCGGTCCGACTCTTCGAGCAGGGTTTCCAGCGTATCGATCTGTTCTAGGGTCAGGTTCGGGCCATGGACGTCCGCGAACGGCCCCAGAATGAGGTCCGCTTCCCGGAAGCCGCGATGCCAGGCGCGGAAACGAAGGCGTCGAAGGCGGGAGTCGTGGTCGATGGTCATATGCGGCCGGATATAGAGCGACGTTACGGCTTTCGCCACTCCATGATGAGGTACCAGGGCGCGCGTCGGTATCTGTCAGCACGTTCCAGCGGACCGCCCATGGGCGCCGGCTCGTCGAAGTGGGTCAGGACCAGCCCCTGGCTCAGGAACCACTGCATGTAGTCCTTCAGCGGCCGGTGCCAGTTGATGATCTCGATGCCACGCCAGCGCTGCCAGGTGGCGCGGACCTCCAGATAGCGGTCGATGCCGAAATGCGCAGGCCGCCCCAGCAGGTCGCGCCGCCAGCCGTCGCCGGCGCGGGCGCTGGAGAAGCCGGTCAGGTTGGCGACCAGCAGGGTCCCGCCCGGCTTCAGCACCCGGACCATCTCCGCGATCGCCTGGTCGGCGGCTGCAATGTCGATCAAGGACAGACACGCGACCACCAGGTCGAAGCTGGCGTCGGCGAAGTCCAACGCCTCGCCCACACCTTCTACGTAAAGCCCGTCCGGATCCTTCGCCCGCGCCGCCTCCAGCAGCTCTACGGTCGGATCAAGGCCCACTGGATCGAAGCCTTCGCTCCGCAGGATCCGGCAGAACCGCCCTTCCCCGCAGCCGATATCCAGGGCGCGGCCGCCGTCCAGCAAGCGCAGCCGAGCGATCATCGGCGCGTCCAGGACATATCGCCGGCCGTAGTCTCCGGTCTCGCCCATGTCGGCGATCCAGGCCTTGGCCGAAGCTTTCCAGCCGCCGTCGCTCATCTTCCGAATACCCCCTATCGCCTTGTGGCGATTGACTTTGCCGACGTTCGGCCTATTTATCCCCACCTTCGGAGCAGGTCTGGCGAATCCGCGCCGCCCGCTCGCCCAAGCACGGGCGGCTCCGATCAGACCAGCGTGTAATGACAGAATTCACCGATCTCGGGCTCTCGCCCACGACCCTGCAGGCGGTCGCCGACACCGGCTATACCACTGCGACCCCCATTCAAGCCCAGGCCATTCCGGTCGCCCTCGCGGGCCAGGACGTGCTTGGCATCGCCCAGACGGGCACCGGCAAGACCGCCGCCTTCACCCTTCCGCTGATCGACCGGCTGCAGTCGGGCCGCGCCAAGGCCCGCATGCCGCGCGCCCTGGTCATCGCCCCGACCCGCGAACTGGCCGACCAGGTGGCCGCCAGCTTCGAGAAGTACGCCAAGGGCACCAAGCTCTCGTGGGCGCTTCTGATCGGCGGCGTCTCGTTCGGCGACCAGGAAAAGAAGCTGGACCGCGGCGTCGACGTGCTGATCGCCACGCCGGGCCGCCTGCTCGACCACTTCGAGCGCGGCAAGCTCCTGATGACCGGCGTGCAGTTCCTCGTCGTCGACGAAGCCGACCGCATGCTGGACATGGGCTTCATCCCCGACATCGAGCGCATCTTCAAGATGACGCCGCCCAAGAAGCAGACGCTGTTCTTCTCGGCCACCATGCCGCCGGAAATCACGCGCCTGACCAAGCAGTTCCTGAAGGATCCCGTGCGGATCGAGGTGGCCAAGCCCGCCACGACCAACGCCAACATCACTCAGCTGATGGTCAAGGTTCCCTCTTCCGATCCCAAGGCCAAGCGCCTGGCGCTGCGGGCCCTGGTCGAGAAGGCCCAGATCGAAACCGGCATCGTGTTCTGCAACCGCAAGACCGAAGTCGACATCGTCGCCAAGTCGCTGCGCGTGCATGGCTTCGACGCCGCCGCGATCCACGGCGACCTCGACCAGAGCCAGCGCATGAAGACCCTGGCGGACTTCCGCTCGGGCGCGCTGAAGATCCTGGTGGCCTCGGACGTCGCCGCGCGCGGTCTCGACATTCCGGCCGTCAGCCACGTCTTCAACTACGACGTCCCGCACCACGCCGACGACTACGTCCACCGCATCGGCCGCACTGGCCGCGCCGGCCGCACGGGCGTGACCTACATGCTGGTCACCCCGGCCGACGACAAGGGCTTCGACAAGGTCATCAAGCTGATCGGCTCGACCCCGGAAGAGGAGAAGCTCGAGCTCGACTACTCCAACGCCGTGACCGTCAAGCGCGACGGCGACCGTGACCGCAAGCGCGGTGGTCGCGATCGTGGTGGTGATCGCCCCGAACGCGGCGAACGTCCCTCGCCGCGCAGCCGTGGCCGTCGCACCGAGGAAGCCGCCGCCGACGCGCCGGCCGAAGCTGTCGTCGCCGCTGCCGAGGCTCCCGAAGCCGCCGTCGCCGAAGAACGTCCCGCCCGCGAGCGCCGCCCGCGCCGCGAACGCGATCGCGCCCCTCGCGCCGACGCCGCTCCGGCGGTTGAAGCCGAGCGTCCCGAGCGCGCTGAGCGCCCCGCCCGCGCCGAACGTCCGGAGCGGGCCGAACGCGCCGAGCGTCCGGAACGTAGCGAGCGTCCTGAGCGTAGCGAACGCCCGGAACGCCCCGAGCGTCCGGTCCGTGGCGTCCAGCCCGTCCGCGACCGTGACGACGACGATCGTCGCGTGGTCGGCTTCGGTAACGACGTCCCGGCCTTCCTGGCTCGCCCGCCACGCGGCAAGTAAGGCTCAGGCCTCGATCGAATGACGAAGGCGCCGGACGCGAGTTCGGCGCCTTTCGTTTGCCTAGTGGAACAGCCGCGCCTGCAGCCACAGGATGGCCGGATAGACGGCCAGCCAGATCCAGAAGAACCGGTTCAGGCCAAACAGGCAGGCATTGGCCAGGTGGAAGGTCGCCGCCACGACCAGCCCCGCGATCAGGGCCGGCTTCCACAGCAGGGTCAGCGGGAAGACCAGCTCGAACCCCATCACCGCCCACGACATCGCCAGCAGCACGCGCGGCCGGTCGGTCCAGGCGCGCAGGGCCTCGCTGACCGGGTAGGCCGAGAAGCGGAAGACATCGGCCAGGGCCCGGCCCGAGCGCCAGTCGGGGTTGATGATCTTCACCCCGCCGGAGATGAAATAGGACAGGGTCAGCTGCGCGCCCAGATAGCCGAAGGCCAGCTCCTGCAAGGCCGGCGTCGGCAACAGGCGCGCCGCGGTCAGGCACCACAGGGCCAGCAGCCCCATCCGGTCGCTGCCGCCGTTATACGGCCCCTCGAAGCGGTAGAGGATCAACACTGACAGCCCCGCCAGCCCGACCAGCGGCCAGGGCGCGGCGATACCCGCCAGCACCAGCAGGCACAGGACGATCCGGGCGCCGAACAGCGCCTGCTCGTTCCGGAATCGCGTCAGGTGCTCCAGGCTCTGCTGGATCAGGGCCAGGACCAGCAGGATCTCGGTCAGGCGCGCCGCGAAGGACAGGCTCATCGGACCACGATCTCCGCCAGAAGGCGCGGCGCGGGCTGGAACAGCACCTCCTCGACCAACGCCTCGCCCACGCGGCTGACGAACACCAGGCGGAAGCACAGCCAGGGTCGCTCGGCGTCCTGCGGCTCGCGCGCCAGATCGGCGGCGATACGCTTGAAGATCTGAGCCTCGCTGTGGCCCGGATCGTCGTCGGTCAGGCGATCGGCGCAACCGGTCACGAACAGGGTCTCGTTCCAGCGCGGGTTCCAGACGAGGCGGGTCAGCATGGCCAGGGGCGACAGACGCTGAGGCCTGGGCCGAAACACCCGCCATTCGCCCGAGGCGTCGCCGATCGAGCGCAGCCGGGCGTATTCGACGCGCGGCGCCGGGGCGATCACGTCGAAGAAGTTCCAGGACGGGATCAGCGCGGGCAGGAGCAGCTTCAGGGGACTGCGCACGGGTCCCTCCAGAATCGACGAGCGAGATCGGAGCCTAGCCGGGAGAGCGCCTGCAGCCCAATGGCCAGACTGACGGAACGCTGTTATCGTAGCGCACGTTTTCGGCTTGATCGCGCCGGAGTTCGGCAGATCTGGCCCAACAAGAATGGGAGGACTGCAACGTGGCCGCCATCGAACCCGAACTCGACAAGGAAGCGATCCTGATCTCGCACGAGAAGACCTATCACGCCTTCTCGGTGCTGCTGCGCTGGTCCATGCTGGGCCTGGCGGCCTCGATCAGTGGACTGACGGTGTGGTTCGCCACGCCGGGCGGTTTCTGGGGCGGCCTGTTCACCTTTGCGATCGTCTGGGTCGCCGGCTATTACGGCATGGTCAAACGCGAGGAGCAGCAGTCGCTGGATCCTTGGGCTCCGGGCCGCAAGGGTATCCTCTAGAGCGCTGCATCCACGAACGCCAACAGGTCGTCCAAGGGCGGCCTGAAGGCGAACTTGAAGCCGCGACGGAACCTGGCCAGCACCGGCGCCATGCGCGCCGGGCATGGTGACGCGCAAACATAGCCGCGCCAGTCGACCCCGACCTGGCGACAGGCCGCCCTCACCCACTGGCTGGTAAAGTTCAGCGGCTGGATCTCGACGACCCGCGCGCCACGCGGCAGGAACACGGCGTTGGCCAGGGCCGCGCCGCTGGCGCCGACCAGGACTTCTGCGTCGCGCATCAGGGCCACCTGCTCGCCGGCGCTCAGGGTCTCGGGGCGGACGATGGTGAAGCCGCGCGCGGCCAGGGCCTTCTCGAATGCCGCCTCGCCCACCATCACCCGCATCGACTGGCCTCGGCGCGAGAGGTAGACGCGCTTAGCTCCTGTCCCCGCCGGCGCCCGCTGCAGGATCCGGGCGGCGACATCGGCCAGCAGGCCGTTCGGGTGGTGCAGGAAGTGATCCATGCTGGCCGAGAAGGTCGCGCGCTTCAGCCGGACGACCGGCGCCTCCACCTCTTTGACCTCGCGACCGAGGAACGCCATGGCGATCAGGTCGCGCTGCCAGGCCGAGAGCTTCGGGGCCAGCACGGGCGCGTCGTCCAGCAGGCCGGCCTGCTCCAGGACCAGCAGCGACGGCAGGGCGTCGATGAGAAAGTGGCCGTAGTTGAAGGTCGCGCCCCACGGCAGGAACACCGCCCCGTGGTCCAGCACAGGCGCGTCAGCCGGCGGCGTGAAGCGCGCGGCGTTGTCGCTGACGCCGGGCAGCGCCGACAGGTCCTGGGAGCCGTGCCGCGCCTCGCCGATGGTGGCGTTGTACAGCGCCCCGTCCGCGCCGATCAGCCCGCCGAAGCGCGGAAACCACCAGCTCTCGCCGATCGCGCACATGGCCGGTGTATCGACATAGGGCGGCGCGTCGATGTCGTAGGGCCAGGCGGCGGCCTCGGGCCCGCCCAGCAGGCCGTTCGACGCGCCGGCCGAGGCGTCATGCTCCGGCGACCAGGCCGCCCCCGTCTCGCCCCGCGCGAACCGCTCGCGCAGTTCCGGCGTCTGCATGCGCGGCAGATCCTGGGCTTCGATGATGGGGCGCAGAGTCAGCGGCGCGGTCATGCGCCGCTTGGAGCATGCCGCGCCGTCCTGTTGAAGCTACTTCTTGATCTGCCCCGCCAGGTACTTGCGGATCCCCTCCCCGTACGGCGGGCGCAGGCCCAGCATTGGGGCGATGTCCTTCTTCAGCTGCTGGAACACCGCCTTGCGGTGACTGAACTCGCGGAAGCCGTCGTGGCCGTGATAGGCGCCCATGCCAGCCGGGCCGACGCCGCCGAACGGCAGGTCCTCCTGGGCGACGTGGAAGATCACGTCATTGACCGTGACGCCGCCGCTGGTCGTGCGCTCCAGCACCCGGTCCTTCTCGGCCTCGTCGGTCCCGAACCAGTAGAGGGCCAGCGGCCGGTCGTGGGCGTTCACATAGTCCACGGCCTCGTCGACGTTTTTGTAGGTCTTCACCGGCAGGACGGGACCGAAGATCTCCTCCTGCATCACCTTCATGTCGTCTGTGGGGTCCAGGATCAGGGTCGGGGCGATCTTGCGATGCTCCTGCTGGGACAGATCCTCGCCGGCCGGATTGATCTCGACGATCCGCGCGCCCTTGGCCCGGGCGTCGTCGACATAGCCCTTCACCCGGTCATAGTGGCGCTGGGCGACCACGGCCGTGTAGTCGGGATTGTCCTTCAGGGTCGGGAAGTAGCGGCCGACGGCGGCCTGGGCTTCCTTGACGAAGGTCTCGACCTCTTCCTGCGGGGCGAAGACATAGTCGGGCGCCAGGCAGATCTGGCCGGCGTTCAGGGTCTTGCCGTTCATGATCCGCGCCGCGGCCGTGGCCATGTCGGCGCCGCGCGACAGGATCACCGGGCTCTTGCCGCCCAGCTCCAGGGTCACCGGCACCAGGTTCTCGGCCGCCGCCCGCATCACGTGCTTGGCCACGGAGGTCGCGCCGGTGAAGACCAGATGGTCGAAGGCGAGGCCCGCGAAGGCCTGGCCCACCTCGGGTCCGCCGACGAACACCGCGACCTCTTCCTCCGAGAACGCCTTGGCAAACATCGCCTTCAGCAGGTCGGAGGTGGCGGGCGTGAATTCCGACGGCTTGATCATCGCCCGGTTGCCGGCCGCGAAGATGCCGGCCAGCGGCGCGAAGGTCAGGTTGACCGGGAAGTTCCAGGGGCTGATCACGCCCACCACGCCCTTGGGCTGGTACTGCACGCTGGCCTTGGCGCCGAACAGGCCCAGGATCGCCGGGGTCGTCTTGCGCTTTTCGGGGCGCGCCCACCTGGCGACGTTCTCGCGGGCGAACTTCAGCGGGCCGATCGAGCCGGCGACGTCGGTCAAGGCCGTGGCCTCGGGCGAGCGCGAGCCGAAGTCGGCGTTCACCGCCTTGGCGATCTCGGCCTGGTGACCGATCAGGAGGTCGATCGAGCGGTTCAGCCAATCGATCCGCATCTCGACGCTGGGTGGCCCATTTTTCACGTGCGCGGCCTTTTGGCGCTGCAACACGTCGTTCATCGCCGCCTTATGGGCGTCGAAGGACAGATTCACCGGTGCATTCATGGCGTTGTCGCTCCTCCCCAGGATCCGCCTTACGCTGCGGAACTTACCTTATCAGCGATCACCATGAGCGAGCGGAAGGTCGTGCGCAAGTGAACGTTGTTCGTTCTTAACGGCTCGTAAGAACTCTCGAGTTTAAGGTCGCGCTCCAAGCGATCGGTGTTTCCGCAAGGGAAGCCGCCGATGGGGGAAGAAGAAAATGTCGGACGTCGAAACCACGCTGCGCGGTCCAGAGGCCTACAAGATCGCCGCGCGCGCCCTGGAGCTCATGGAACGCCACCAGGTGTGGCCGACCGCGCTGAACTTCGAGCTGTGGACCCACTACGTCGCCGACCCGGACGGCGCCCTGGCCCGTGAGCTGACCCGACTGATTTCCCTGGGCGAGCCGATGACCGAGCTGGTCAGCGAAGAGCTGGCCGCGACCTACCTGCCCAAGGCCCGCCTGAACGAACAGATCCGCGACGCTGGCGACATCCTGTCCAAGGAACTGGAAGCCGTCTCCAAGGCCATCCAGAACGCCCAGAAGTCGAACGCCGCCTTCGGCAAGGAGCTGGCCGGCGCGACCAAGAGCCTGGACAAGTCGACCGACGTCGACGCCATCAAGGCCGTGGTCGGCAACCTGGCCGACGCCACCCGCCGCGTGCACAAGGAAAACCAGTCGCTGGAAACGCGCTTGGCCGACTCCACCGCCGAGGTCGAGCGCCTGCGCGAGCACCTGGAACAGGTCCGCCGCGACGCCACCACCGACGGCCTGACGAACCTGGCCAACCGCAAGGCCTTCGACGAAGAGCTGGAGCGGGCCTGCGCGGAGGCCGACGAGCAAGGCGCCACGATCTGCCTGGCCGTGCTCGACATCGACCACTTCAAGGGCTTCAACGACACCTGGGGCCACCAGACGGGCGACCAGGTCATCCGGTACGTCGCCTCGGTGATCGGCCGCGTCGCCGCCCCGCCGCGTTTCGCCGCGCGCTATGGCGGCGAGGAATTCGCCATGATCTTCCCGCGCGAAGCCGCGTCGGCCGTCGCCACCACCCTGGAAGAGATCCGCGTCGAGGTCTCCTCGCGCATGCTCAAGCGTCGCTCGACCAACGAGGACCTGGGCGCCATCACCATTTCGTCGGGCTTCGCCGAACGCACGCCGGGCGAGCACGGCCACTCGATCATGGAACGCGCGGACGCGGCGCTCTACGCCTCCAAGCGCGGTGGTCGTAACCGCGTTACGGCGGCGGAATCCATGCCCGCCTCGGCCAACGCGGCCTAAGCTTCTTCAGCAGAAGACCTACCTGGCGCCGCCGTTCCGTGAGGATCGGCGGCGTTTCCTTTTGAAGATTCTGCTAGCCTTCCCAAGGGGCAAAGGCGCCTAGACTCTCCCTAACGAACCAGGGAGGCCTAAGCCGTGGACTACCAAAAGATCCGTGTCTCGACGCAGGACGGCGTCGCCACCGTCACCCTGTCCGATCCCACGACGCTGAACGCGGCCAGCCTGGAGATCGCCCGCGAGCTGATCCACGCCTTCTCGTCGATCGCGGCCGGCAAGGTCGAGGCGCGCGCGGTGATCCTGACCGGCGAAGGCCGCGGCTTCTGCTCGGGCGCGAACCTGTCGGGCGGTGGCGCGGCCGGACGCGAACTGGACGTCGACGGCAAGCCCGACGCGGGCTCGGCGCTAGAGAACACCTACAACCCGCTGATGACCCTGCTGCGCGACTTCCCGCTGCCGATCGTGACGGCGGTGAACGGTCCGGCGGCCGGCGTCGGCTGCTCGATCGCGCTGATGGGCGACATCATCGTGGCGGGCGAGAGCGCCTACTTCCTGCAGGCCTTCTGCCGCATCGGCCTGGTGCCCGACGGCGGCTCGACCTATCTGCTGCCGCGCCTGATCGGCAAGGCGCGGGCCATGGAGATGATGTTGCTGGGCGACAAGATCCCGGCCGCCACCGCGTTCCAGTGGGGCCTGGTCAATCGTTGCGTGCCCGACGACCAGCTGATCCCGACCGCCCACACGCTGGCGCTGGAGCTGGCCAAGGGTCCGGCGGCGCTGGGCGCGATCCGCAAGCTGGTCTGGGACAGCCTGGACAGCGACTGGACCGGCCAGCTGCACGCCGAACGCAAGGCCCAGAAGTTCGCCGGCAAGACCGAGGACTTCATCGAAGGCGTCAGCGCCTTCCTCCAGAAACGCGCGGCGGCGTTCAAGGGGCGCTAGCGGCCGCCTGCAGGGCCAGCAGGATCGCGACGGCCTCGTCGGCCCGCTCGGCCGGCACGAAGACGTGATCGTGGTTCAGCGCCGCGACCATGTTGCAGGCGATGCCGGCCTTGGCCAGCGCCGTGGCGACAGCGGCGGTCAGGCCGACGCCGTCCAGGGCCGAATAGACGTTCAGGGTGATCAGAGCCATCGGCCCTTCGACCGGAAAGCCGGCCGCTTGAGCCGCGTCGCGCTCAAGGATCAGGCTGACGCCCTCGGTCTCGTGGAACATGGCCAGGGGCTGCAGCGCCGCCCAGTCACGGTCGCCGGCCGCGCAGAAGACATACGCCCCAGGCTTCAGCGCCGGCGTCATGCCCGCGACCATTTCTCGAGCGTCGCGAACGACTTGCGTCACGTTTCGGATGTTCCGAGGTAGGGCTTGTAGCTCTTCTCCTCGACGATATCCGAGCCGGCGGCCTCGTTGATGGCGCGCTTGATGGCGGCGCGCTGGTCGTTGTCGATATAGACGCGGCGCGCCAGGGCTACGAAGTCCGGGCCAAAGTCCTGGCGGCGCTCGCAGTCGCGCTTGCCATCCTCGATATCCCAGAGGGCGGCGTTGACCGTCGTGAGTTCCTCGGTAAGGCGGGCGATGTCGGCGTTGTCGGGCAGGTGCTCGGCCGCCGTGGCTTCCAGCAGGGCCAGCTCCTTGCGGACATTGGCTTCCTTGGCCGGATCGCCGATGCGCTGGGCCTTGACCCGTAGGATGGTGATCTTGTCGACCAGTTCGCCCGCCGAGATCGGCGCGAGGATGGACATTCAGGAGGCTCCGGCAACCAGCGTCTGGAGGGCGTCCCAGGCCGCGTCGATCGGCAGGGCGTCCATGCCGCTTCCGTAGTCCTCCGCGACCAGCATCTCAAGCCGCTGGGCAGCGGGACGGAACTTCACCGACTTGCGGCGGTCCTGTTGCAGCGACAGCAGCGGCGCGCCGCCGGCAGCCAGCATATGGCCGGGTCCGGCGTCGTTGGCCACGCCCGCCGCCAGGCGTCCGGCCAAGGCGATGACCAGCAGCGGCCCCTTCACGCCCGTGAAGCCGTCGGTGCGGTTGCGTTCGGGCTGCAGCGCCTGCGGGACCTCGCGCGCAGCCACGGCGGCGTCCGCAGCCTCGTCCGGACCGAAGAAGAACACCGGCGTCCAGCCTTTCGTAACCACGCGGCGGGCCAGCTCCAGATAGTTTTCCAGCGGCCAGCGCTTGTCCTGGCCGCCCGCACCGGGCGCCAGGCCCACATAGGTCGGACCGGCCGGCAGCAGGGCCTCGGCGGCCTTCAGGGCGTCGGGATTGGTCAGGGCCAGGGGCCGCACCGCGCCCTGCCCGTCCGTGGCCAGATCCAGCAGTCGCGCCAGGCGATCGGCGACCGCCACCGGCCAGTCCTTGTCGCGCGCATGGCGAGCCGCGGAGACAAAACGCCCCGCCGCGCCGCGCTGGGCGACGCCGCTGCGGCCGATATGCTCCTGGGTGTCGATGACGAGGTCGAACTTGCGGCCGCCGAACGGTTTGCTCCACGGCATCATGTCCAAGGGCCGGCCGCCGTTCGAGCCTTCAAGGATCAACTCGTCGATATAGCCGGCCACCACGCCCTTCAGCGGGCCGGCATAGACCGTCTCGACCTTGGCCGCGCACCAGCTGATGCGCGCGTCCGGAAAGGCCGCCCGCAGGCCGGCGATGAAGGGCAGCTTGATCAGGCCGTCGCCGATCACCTCGCCCATCGAATAGATCAGAACCGTCTGGACCATGGCCGTGTGTCGCCGCGTCGCTGCGCCGGGTCAATCACGATCACGAGAATGTAAGTGAACGCTCACTTGCATTTCAACGCAGCCGTGCGATGCTCTCCTCATGAGCGCCAAACCCCGCATCGAACGCGCCGCCCTCGAGGCCTTTGTCGTCGAAGGTGTCGACGCGACCACCACCAAGACCATCGCCGCCCGCGCGGGCGTCTCGGAAGGCGCGATCTACCGTCACTGGAAGAGCAAGGACGAACTGGCGGTCGGCCTGTTCATGGACTGCCACCGCCGCCTCTCGACCCTGATCGAGGATGAGGCCAGCGCCGCCGATGGCATCAAGGCCAAGGCCGCCGCCTTGGTGACGGCCTATTGCGCGGTGGCCGACGAGGACTGGCTGCTGTTCTCATTCCACCTGCTGCAGCTGCACCACTTCCTGCCCTACTACCAGGAGGACGGCCGCGACCCGGTCACCCAGGTCGAGAATGTGATCAAGCGAGCGATGATCGCCGCCGAACTGCCGCCGGGCGACCCGCGCGTGCTGGCCGCCATGGCCATCGGCGTGATCACCCAGACCGCCCAGAACAAGGCCTATGGCCGCCTAGGCGCCGACGCCCTCTCAGCCCACGCCCCCCTCATGACCGCGGCCGTCCAGGCCGTGCTCTTTGCTCGCTAGGAACCGAACACCATGCGCAGCGCGCTGTTCAACGCCTACTACTGGGTCCTGTCGATCTTCTACGGCCTGTCGGCTGCGTTCGCCGCCCTGGCGCCGGGCCGCAAGCCCGTGGCCTTCGCCCTGCGGCTCTACAGCCAGCGGATGCTGTGGGCGCTGGACGTGTTCGCCGATGTGAAGGTGCAGCTGAAGGGCCAGGAGAACATGCCCGCCGGCCCGTTCATCATCGCCGCCAAGCACCACAGCTGGGGCGACGGCTTCGTGATGTTCGCCAATGTCGACAACCTCAGCTTCGTCACCGGCGACCACCTGGAGAAGTTCCCGCTGGTCGGGGCGATCCTGAAGAAGTTCGGGGCCATCGTCGTCGACAGCTGCGGCGGTCCCGAGGCCCGCAAGGCCCTGTCGGAAAGCGCCGCCCAGGTCGCCGCCGAGGGCCGCCGCATCCTGATCTATCCCGAGGGCCACCTGGCCAAGCCCGGCGAGCATTTCCGCTACCGGACGGGCGTCTACTACATGAGCAAGGATTTCGACCTGCCGGTCGTGCCGGTGGCGACGAACCTGGGCTGCTTCTGGCAGCAGCAGGACAAGAAGAAGACCCCGGGCGTGGCCACCGTCGAGTTCCTGCCGCCCCTGCCCCAGGGCCTGGAAAAGGCCGAGTTCATGCAGCGGCTTGAGGCCACCATCGAGGGTCGCACGAATGAGCTGATCGCACAGGCGCGGGGTGAGCCGGTGAAGCCGTCGGTGCTCGTGGAATCGCCGAAGAAGAAGTCGCAGGAACCGAAGAGGGCCGAGGCGTCGGCCTAGACCTCGACCGGGCACTCCGCCGGGACACCCGCGAACGTGCCCTCGGCGCGGCGCTTGGCGAAGTGGGTCTGGGCGCAGCCGCTGGAGCACAGCAGGCCGGTGTCGGACCAGTACAGCGGCGCCTCGTCCTCGTGCTTGAAGCGCGGCGCGCCCCAGGCCAGACCGCATTCCACGCAGGACGGAGTCTTGGCCAGCATCAGTCCAGAGTCTCAGGGGCAGGCTGGATCGTCACGCTCTCGCCGCAGCCGCAAGCGTCGGTTTCGTTCGGATTGTTGAACACGAACTTCGACGACAGCTTGGTGGTCTCGTAGTCGATCGTGGTGCCGATCAGGAACAGCACCGCCTTGGCGTCGATCAGGATGGTGACGTCCTTGTCCTCGACCACCTCGTCCAGGGGGGCTTTCTCGGCGGCGTATTCGAAGATGTATTCCGAACCCGCGCAGCCGCCGTTCTTCACGCCGACGCGCAAGCCCGCATAGGGCTTGTCGGCCCGGGCCATGATCTCCTTCACGCGCGCGGCCGCGGCGGCGGTCAGGGTGACGACCTTGGGGCGCGGGCGGCGGGGACGTGCGGTGATCGCGGTTTCCATGGCTTTCGAACCGATCAGAACATGTTCAGTTGCAGCTTGGCTTCGTCGCTCATGCGCGAGGCGTCCCACGGCGGCTCGAACACCAGCTCGACCGTGCAGGACTTCAAGTCGGGGATTTCCATGACCGCGTCACGCACCCAGCCCGGCATCTCGCCGGCCACCGGGCACCCCGGAGCGGTCAGGGTCATGTCGATGGCGACGTCCTTGGAGTCGCTGACATCGACCTTGTAGATCAGGCCCAGCTCATAGATGTCGACCGGGATTTCCGGGTCGTAGACGGACTTCAGCTTGTCGATCAGCTGGTCCGTGATCTTGGCGAGCTCTTCCTTCGAAAGCGCCGAGGGCGCTTGCGCGGAAACAGGTTCGGAAGAGGCGGCGGCGTCGGTCATGGGCGGCTCAACTGAAGAAACTGCGGGCCTTGGCCAGCGCGTCCACGAACGCGTCGGCCTCTGCCTCGGTGTTATATAGGGCGAACGAAGCGCGCGCGCTCGATGTGACGCCAAATCGGCGCATCAAGGGCTCGGCGCAATGGGTGCCGGCGCGCACGGCGACGCCGTAACGGTCCAGCACCTGGGCGATGTCGTGGGCGTGCGCGCCCTCGACCGTGAACGACAGCACCGCGCCCTTGCCGGGCGCTTCGCCCAGGATCCGCACGCCGTTGACGCCGCGCAGCTGCTCGGCGACGCGTTCGTACAGGGCGTGCTCGTGGGCGAAGATCGCGTCGCGATCCAGGCCATTCAGCCACTCGATCGCCGCGCCCAGGCCGACGGCCTCCAGGATCGCCGGGGTGCCGGCCTCGAAGCGATGCGGCGGGTCGGCGTAGGTGATCTTGTCCATCGAGACCGAGCCGATCATCTCGCCGCCGCCCTGATAGGGGGGCAGCGCAGCCAGGCGCTCAGCCTTGCCGTAGAGCACGCCGATACCGGTCGGGCCGTACAGCTTGTGGCCGGAGAAGACATAGAAATCGACGTCCAGGGCTTTGACGTCGACCTTCGCGTGCACGATGGCCTGGCAGCCGTCCAGCAGCACCGGCGCGCCGGCCGCATGGGCCAGGCGGACGATCTCGGCGACGTCGTTGACCGTGCCCAGCACATTAGACATGTGGGTGACGGCGACCATCTTGGTCTTGTCCGACAGCAGGCCCTTGAAGGCCTCCATGTCCAGACGGCCGTCATCCAGCACCGGGATGAACTTCAGCACGACGCCCTTGCGCTCGCGCAGGAAGTGCCACGGCACGATGTTGGCGTGGTGCTCCATCTCGGAGATCACGATCTCGTCGCCGGCGTTCAGGCCAAGGCCGAACGAGCTGGCGACCAGGTTCACCGCTTCCGTGGCGCTCTTGGTCCAGACGACTTCGGTCGGCTGGGCGTTGATGAACTTGGCGACGGTTTCGCGCGCCTTTTCATAGGCTTCCGTCGTTTCGTTCGCGAGCGTGTGCAGGCCGCGATGGACGTTGGCGTACGAGGTGCGGGCCAGGCCCGTCATGGCGTCCAGCACCGCGTCGGGCTTCTGGGCGCTGGCGGCGCTGTCCAGATAGATCAGCGGCTTGCCGTGCACCGTGCGCTGCAGGATCGGGAACTGGGCCCGGATCGCATTGATGTCGAAGGGGGCGTCGAAAGCCATCTAGTCGGGACTCCCCAGCTTCTTGGCGACCCAGGCGGCGGCGATGGCGCGGGCGCCGTCGTGCTCGATGCGCTCGACCACTTCGCCGACGAAGGCGACGGTCAGCATGGCCTTGGCCTCGGCTTCCGGGATGCCGCGCTGGCGGGCATAGAAGATCGCCTGCTCGTCCAGGGCGCCGATCGTGTTGCCGTGCGCGCAGGAGACGTCATCGGCGAAGATCAGCAGTTCCGGCTTGGCGTCGATCTCGGCCTTTTCGGACAGGATCAGGGCGTGGTGACCCATCCGTGCATCGGTCTGGTCGGCGCCGGGCGAAACGACGATGCGGCCTTGGAACACGCCGCGCGCCTGGTCGGTGACCATGCCCTTGGTGAGTTGGCTGGTTGTGCCATCGACGCCGGCGTGGGTCACGACAGTGGTCTGGTCGGCGTGGCGCTGGCCGTCCAGCAGATAGGCGCCGTCGAGGCGCGCGTCCGCATGGGCGCCGGGATGGCTGACGCGGGTCTCGATCCGCTGGCGACGCGCGCCCGAGGTCAGAACGGTCTGGGCGAACTTGGCGCCGGGCGCCAGGGCGACTTCGGCGGTGACGACGTTGATCGCCTCGGCGTCGTCCTCGACCAGGACGATGCGTTCCAGCGAAGCGCCCTCGCCCACGGCGATGTCCAGGGCGACGTCGGAGACATAGCCCTGGGCGCGGCCTTCGTGGCTTTCCAGCAGGACGAGGCTTTCGCCCGGCTTCACGACCAGCGCATGGCTGGCGCCTTGCGAGGCCTGGTCGGTCAGGGCGACAAAACGCAGCGCCACGACGCCCGAGACGACCTGGGTCTCGGCGATGCGGCGGCCGTTGACGAACACGGTCTCGGCGTCAGCCAGGCCCGCGAACGGACCGGCCGGAACCTCGCCGTCATGGGCCGGCGCGGCCGGCGGCAGGGTGCGCAGCAGGCCCCGCAGGTCGGTCCAGCGCCAGTCCTCGTCGCGCCGCGAGGGCAGCGCGGTCAGATCGCCGGTCTTGAGGGCGGTCGAAAGGGTCAAGCCGCCGCTCCGACGTAGCGGTCGTAGCCCTCGGCCTCCAGCTGCAGCGCCAGTTCCGGGCCGCCCGAGGCGACGATGCGGCCAGCGGCCAGCACGTGGACCTTGTCGGGTTTGATGTAGTCCAGCAGGCGTTGATAGTGGGTGATGACCAGCATGCCGCGATCAGGACCGCGCAGGGCGTTGACGCCTTCCGAGACGATCTTCAGGGCGTCGATGTCCAGGCCGCTGTCGGTCTCGTCCAGGATCAGGAACTTCGGCGAAAGCATCGCCATTTGAAGGATTTCCATCCGCTTCTTCTCGCCGCCCGAGAAGCCGACGTTCAGGCCGCGCTTGAGCATCTCGAAGTCGATCTTCAGCGAAGCGGCCTTCTCCTTGGCCAGCTTCAGGAAGGCCGGGGCGGCGATCTCGTCCTCGCCGCGCGCGCGGCGCTGGGCGTTGAGGGCGGTGCGGATGAAGGTCAGGGCCGGAACGCCCGGGATTTCAAGCGGATACTGGAACGACAGGAACAATCCCTTGGCCGCCCGCTCGTTGGGCTCCAGGGCCAGCAGGTCGTCGCCGTTCAGGCTGGCCGAGCCCTCAGTGACCTCGTAGCCGCCACGGCCCGAGAGCACGTAGGACAGGGTCGACTTGCCGGCGCCGTTGGGGCCCATGATCGCGTGGACCTCGCCGGCCGGCACGTCCAGCGTGACGCCCTTCAGGATCGGCTTGTCCTCGACGCGGGCATGAAGGTTCTGGATCTTAAGCATGGGTCTCGTTGAGTTTTCTGTATTCCGCGTCGTGGCCCGCGAAGGTTCCGGCGACGGCGATCTGGCCTTGGATGGCCGCGTTTAACAGCGAAAGATCCTCGGTCGGGATCCAGTATTCCTCGTGGCCGCGCACGCCAGCGGCCTTGTTCGCATAGGCGTTCATGAACGTCTGCGAGACCACGAACCGCACGACATAGCCGCGGCGATAGGTGGTGTGGGCGGCGTTCCAGTCGCGGGCCAACTGGGCCGCGAAGGCCTCGTCGGTGACCGGACGGAAGATCGGCTGCTCGGGATCGTGCGGCGGAAAGACCTTCCAGTCCGACGCCTTGATCGCCTGCAGCTCCTCCATGCCGACCGGCTGGTAGAGCGTGACGGTGGTCATCCCACGCTGCCCTCCAGGCTGATCGCGACCAGCTTCTGGGCCTCGACGGCGAATTCCATCGGCAGCTGTTGCAGCACGTCCTTGACGAAGCCGTTGACCAGCAGGGCCACGGCCTCTTCCTGGGAAAGGCCGCGCTGCTGGCAATAGAAAAGCTGGTCATCCGACAGGCGGGTGGTGGTGGCCTCGTGCTCGAACACCGACTGGCCGTTGCGGGCCTCGATGTACGGGACCGTGTGGGCCGCGCACTCCTTGCCGATCAGCAGGCTGTCGCACTGGGTGAAGTTGCGCGCGCCCTTGGCTTTCGGGTGGGCCGAGACCAGGCCGCGATAGGTGCTGGTCGACTTGCCGGCGCTGATGCCCTTGGCGACGATCCGCGACTTGGTGTTGGCGCCCAGGTGGATCATCTTGGTGCCGGTGTCGGCCTGCTGGTGACCGTTGGTCACGGCGATCGAGTAGAACTCGCCCGAACTCCCCTCGCCGCGCAGCACGCAGGACGGATATTTCCAGGTGATGGCCGAGCCGGTCTCGACCTGGGTCCACGACACCTTGGAGCGGTCGCCACGGCAGTCGGCGCGCTTGGTGACGAAGTTGTAGATGCCGCCCTTGCCGGTCTCGGGATCGCCCGGATACCAGTTCTGCACCGTCGAATATTTGATCTCGGCGTCGTCCAGCAGGACGAGCTCGACCACGGCCGCGTGCAGCTGGTTCTCGTCACGCATCGGGGCCGTGCAGCCCTCCAGGTACGAACAATAGGCGCCCTTGTCGGCGATGATCAGGGTGCGCTCGAACTGGCCGCTGTCCTTGGCGTTGATCCGGAAATAGGTCGACAGCTCCATCGGGCAGCGCACGCCCGGCGGGATGTAGACGAACGAGCCGTCCGAGAAGACCGCGCTGTTGAGGCAGGCGAAGTAGTTGTCCGAGGTCGGCACGACCGAGCCCAGGTACTGGCGCACCAGCTCCGGATGCTCGCGGATCGCCTCGCTCATCGAGCAGAAGATGACGCCGACGGCGGCCAGTTCCTTCTTGAAGGTCGTGACAACGCTGACGCTGTCGAACACCGCGTCCACGGCGTAACGCGGGGCGCCTTCGACGCCGGCCAGGACCTCCTGCTCCTTCAGCGGGATGCCCAGCTTGGCGTAGACGGCCAGGATGTCGGGATCGACCTCGTCGAGGCTCTTCGGCCCCTCCTTGGTCTTGGGCGCGGCGTAGTAATAGCTGTCCTGGTAGTCGATCTTGGGGAAGTTCACCTTCGCCCAGGTCGGCTCTTCCAGCTCAAGCCAGCGACGATAGGCTTCCAGGCGCCAGTCCAGCATCCACTGCGGCTCGTCCTTCTTGGCCGAGATGAAGCGCACGATGTCCTCGGAGAGGCCCTTGGGGGCGAACTCCTGATCGATGTCCGTGGTGAAGCCGTGCTCGTATTTCTCGAGCGCGGCGACGGTTTCGACAGTCTCTTTGACCGCGGCCACTACGCCACCTCCCGGCGCCGGGCGCCGATACGCTTCCAGGCGGCGAGCCAGGCGTCGCCGCACTTGATCCAATCTTCTTCCGTGCTGGCCCAGCCGCCGCTGACACGCAGGGCGAACGGAGCCAGGTCGGACCGGCCCATGGCTTCCACCACGCGGCTGGCCTTGACCTTGCCCGACGAGCAGGCGCTGCCGGCGCTGACCATGACCCCGGCCAGGTCCATGTTCATGACCTGGACCTCGGAGCCGAAGCCCTCGCCTGCAAAACACAACGTCTGGGGTAGGCGATCAGCGCCCTCCCCGAGCACGACCGCGCCTTGGGCCTTGAGCCGTTCGGCCAAGGCGTCGCGCCAATGGGACAGTTCGACCATCGACGCAAGGCTTTCCTGCGCCGCGCAGGCGGCCGCGCCGAAAGCTGAGATGCCCGCCACGTTCTCGGTGCCGGCCCGGCGGCCGCGCTCCTGACCGCCGCCGTGCTGGCGACGGGTGACGGTGGCGCGGGTACCGGCGACCAGAGCGCCGACGCCCTGCGGGCCGCCAAGCTTGTGAGCCGACAGCGCCAGGGTGTCGGCGCCGAGGGCGGAGAAATCGATGGCGATCTTGCCGGCGGCCTGGACGGCGTCAACGTGCAGCAGGCCATCGGCGGCGCGGACCAGGGCCGAGGCCTCGGCCACCGGCTGGATGACGCCCGTCTCGTTGTTGGCCAGCATCAGGCAGACCAGAGCCTTGCCGGGCGCTTCGAGCGCTTGGGCCAGCCAGGCTAGGTCGGCGACGCCATGGCCGTCGACCGGCAGGACTTCGACCGACAGGCCCGAAACCTTGGCCGTCTCGACCACGGCGTCATGCTCGACAGCGGAAATGATGATGCGGTCGACCTTGGCGCTCTGAATGGCGAGCGCATTGGCTTCGGTGCCGCCACTGACGAAGGTCACCGAACCGGCCGGCACGCCGACCAGGGCGCCGACCTCGGCGCGAGCCCGCTCGACCACGTCACGCGCGGCGCGGCCGGCGGCGTGGACCGACGAGGGATTGGCCGGGCTCTCCAAGGCGCGCAGCAGCGCTTCCTTCGCCTCCGGCCGCAGGGGGGCCGTGGCGTTGTAGTCGAGATAGACCGATGTGCGGGTGATGCTCACTCGGCCGCCATCTCCAGCGCGCGGGCGGGACGCAGTTCGCCCTTCAGGACGTCGGCCACAGAAACGCTGGCCAGGTAGCCATGGATCTGGCGGCCCATCTCTTCCCACAGGCCGTGGGTCATGCAGCGCTCGCCGCCGGCCATGCAGCCCTTGGCCTGGCCCTTGGTGAAGTTGCAGCGGGTGGCGCGCAGCGGCTCGTCGACCGCCAGCACGATGTCGGAGATGAAGGTCTCGTGCGAAGCCTTGGCCAGGCGATAGCCGCCGCCGGGGCCGCGGGCGCTGATCACCAGGCCCTTGCGGCGCAGGCGCGCGAACAGCTGCTCCAGGTAAGAGAGCGAAATCTGTTGGCGCGAAGCGATCTCGGCCAGGGCCACGGCGCGGCCCTCGCTTTCGTCCTGGCGCTTGGCCAGGTCGGTCATCGCCATGACCGCGTATCGACCTTTGGTGCTCAGGCGCATCGCCTTACCCCTTGCAGATTCCGCGCGCATCGGCTTTTGCGTGTGCTACAAGCCGCGACTTCGCGCGCGGGCCCTCCAGCCCGCGAACTGGTTGCGATCTAGGAAGACCAAGCGCAGTAGTCAAGTATTCCGACGAGCCAATCGTCGGGAGACAGGCCGCTGACGAGCTCAAGGGAACGACATGCCTGATGTGATTTTGACCGGCGCGTCCGGGCGGATCGAAGGTCGCTATTCTCCGGGCAAGACCGAGACAGCGCCAATCGCGCTGATCCTGCATCCGCACCCGAAGGCCGGCGGTCACATGAACCACCCGGTGTCGGTGCAGCTGTATCACCTGTTCATGAAGCGCGGTTTCGCGACCCTGCGCTTCAACTTCCGCGGCGTGGGCCGCAGCCAGGGCGAGTTCGACGCCGGCATCGGCGAGCTGGCCGACGCGGCCACGGCCCTCGACTGGCTGCAGACCAGCAACCCGGCCGCCAGCCAGACCTGGGTCGCCGGCTTCGACTTCGGCGCCTATATCGGCATGCAACTGCTGATGCGTCGCCCCGAGACGGACGGCTTCATCTCGGTGTCGCCGCCGACCAACATGTACGACTTCAGCTTCCTGGCCCCCTGCCCGGCCTCGGGCCTGTTCCTGACGGGCTCGGCCGACACCATCACCCCGCCGGTCGAGGTGGAGCGCGTGGTCACCAAGCTGCGGACCCAGAAGGGCATCACGATCGACTACGAGGTCATCGACAAGGCCACACACTTCTGGGCCGAGCACCTGCCCAGCGTCGAGAAGAGTGTCAGCGAGTATCTCGACAAGCGCCTGGCGGAAAACCCGATCTAGACGATTTTCGAAGGCCTCCCTCCGGGGAGGCCTTTTTCGTTGCGTCGTGCGACAAGCCATCCCTGGCGTAACATCGGTCTCGCACCTATATATTTCATCGATTGATGAATATGACTGGAGATGGTGATGCACTACGACATCGTCATCGTCGGCGGAGGCGCCGGCGGACTGGAGCTGGCGTCGCGGCTGGGCCGTAGGCTGGGTGGCCGACACGGCAAGCGCCGGGTCCTGCTGATCGACCGGTCCAGCTTCCACATCTGGAAGCCGACGTTGCACGAGGTGGCGGCCGGCACGCTGGACGTCCACCAGGAAGGCATCTCGTATTCGATCCTGGGCCGCTCGAACGGCTTCAACTTCCTGCTCGGTGAGCTGGAGACCTTCGATCCGACCGCCAAGCGCCTGACGCTGAAGGCGATCACCGACGACGACGGCCAGGTCCTGGCGCCCGAACGCGCCATCAGCTTCACCTACGGCGTGCTGGCGATCGGCTCGGGCTCGAACCTCTTCGGCACACCCGGCGCCGAGAAGGCCCACCTGCTCGAGCGCACCGAGGACGCCGAGGCCTTCCATTCGCGGCTGCTGGCGGCCTTCACCAAGGCTTCGTTCTCGGCCGAGAAGATCATGCGCGTCGCCATCGTCGGCGGCGGCGCCACGGGCGTCGAGCTATCGGCCGAGCTGATCGAGGCGCATCGCGAACTGCTGGGCAGCCTGGGCGACGAGCAGCGCTTCCGCCTGGACATCACCGTGGTCGAGGCCGCGCCGCGCATCCTGGGCGGCCTGCCGCCGAAGATCGCCGACAAGGCCACCCTGGCGCTCGAACGCAAGGGCGTGGCCGTTAAGACCGACGCCAAGGTCCTGGCCGTTCATGCCGACCGGCTGGAGACCAGCCAGGGCGACGTGCCCGCCGACCTGATCGTCTGGGCCGCCGGCATCAAGGCGGCCGATGGCAATACGGCCTACGGACTGGAGACCAATCGCGGCAACCAATTCTTGGTCAATGACCACCTGGAGACCTCGGCGCCCGATGTCTGGGCCCTGGGCGACTGCGCCGCCGCGCCCTGGAAGGACGGCAAGACCATCCCCGCCCGCGCCCAGGCGGCGCACCAGCAGGCCAGCTATCTGGAACGCGCCCTGATCGCCCGCCTGCACCAGGGCCGGGTCACGACGCCGTTCGTCTATCGCGACTTCGGCTCGCTTGTGTCGCTGGGTAACGACAAGGGCGTCGGCGCGCTGATGGGCGGGCTGGGCGGTCCCAACTTCTTCGTCGAGGGCCTGATCGCCAAGTGGGCCTACATGTCTCTCCACCTGGACCACCACCGGGCGATCCTGGGCATCGGGCGCACGGTGACCTTGGCCCTGGCGCGACTGCTACAGCAGCGGGTGTCGGGGCGGCTGAAGCTGCACTAGGGCTGGACGATCCGCCCGCCCGTCATCGGCGCCTTAACCCCCGTCGTGCCCGGGAAGCTGATCGGCAGGCCCTTGGCCGTGCGCGCCGCGAGATAGGCGAAGGCCTCGGCCTCGATGGCGTCGCCGCGCCAGCCGTAGTCCTCGGCGGTCTTGACCGGCACCGGGGCGCGTTCGGTCAGGACCTTCATGATCTGCGGGTTGTGCCGCCCGCCGCCGCAGACGATCAGAGCGCTGGGCCGCGCGCCGTGGTCGAAGGCCTTGATCACCGCCTCGGCGGTGAAAGCCACCAGGGTGGCGGCGGCGTCTTCGGCCGACAGCGGCTCGACCAGGTCCAGCGGGAAGTCGTAGCGGTCCAGCGACTTGGGCGCTGGGCCGGCGAAGTACGAACTGGCCAGGAAGGCGTCGAGGATGCCCTGGTCGACGCGGCCCGACGCGGCCAGTCGGCCGTTCTCGTCGAAGCGGCCCAGGCCCCGTTCCTGCAGCATCAGGTCGATCATGCCATTGCCGGGACCGGTGTCGAAAGCCAGCAGGTCGTCCTCACCAATCAGGGTGATGTTGGCCACCCCGCCGATGTTCAGCGCCGCCACCGGCGCGGCCAGGCCCGAGGCGCGGGCGCGGGCGGCGTGATAGATCGGGGCCAGCGGCGCCCCCTGCCCGCCGGCCGCCACGTCGTCGGTGCGGAAGTCGAAGGCCACCGGCCGCCCCGTGGCCTTGGCCAGGCGCTCGGCGTCCAGCAGTTGCACGGTCCGGCCGATCCGGTCCGGCGTCGGGCGCTCGTGCAGCACCGTCTGGCCGTGCACGCCCAGGAGATCGAAGTCGCTCCAGTGCAGACCGTGCTCGGCCAGGAAGCTCTCGGCGGCATGGAAATGCTCGTCGGCCACGGCGCGAGCCGCTTCGGCGAAGATCTCAGGCTCGGCCTTGTCGCGCGGCCAGCCGCGGGCGACCTCGGTCGCCACCAAGAGCAGGTCGCGGGTCTCTTCGCGCAGTTTACGTTCGCCCGCCGGGCCAAAGGCCTGGATCTCGTGGCCGTCGGTTTCCAGCACCGCCATGTCGACCGCGTCGAGCGAGGTGCCGGTCATGAATCCAAGGATACGCATGCGCCGTTGACTGCCACGGTCGCGAACGGGTAGCTAGGCCCCATGATCGACGCCCGCGTCCAAGCTCGTCCCTATTACCGCCCGCTGCCATAGCGGGAGGACGATCAGCCACGTCGCCACCCCGCCTCGCCGGGGTCGCTCTATTCCAAGTCGATCATGCGCTCCGGCTTATCCCGGAGTCCGAAATGAAACCCTCACAATCAGACCTCGCCGTGCTAGACGGCGCGTCGTCAAATTCAGAGAGTCGAACCATGTCCGCCGCGCCTGCCTTCAAGTCGGAGTTCCTGCGAACCCTGGAGGCGCGCGGCTACATCCACCAGATCACTCACCCGGATGAACTGGACGCCGCGGCCGCCGGCGGGATCGTCACGGCCTACATCGGCTTCGACGCCACCGCGCCGTCGCTGCACGTCGGCAGCCTGATCCAGATCATGATGCTGCGCCGTCTGCAGCAGGCCGGCCACAAGCCGATCGTCCTGATGGGCGGCGGCACGACCAAGGTCGGCGACCCGACCGGCAAGGACGAGAGCCGCAAGCTGCTGTCCGACGCCGACATCGCCGCCAACATCGCCGGCATCAAGCAGGTCTTCGCCCGCTTCCTGACCTTCGGCGATGGTCCGACCGACGCTGTCATGGTCGACAACGACGAGTGGCTCTCGAAGTTCGGTTACGTCCAGTTCCTGCGCGACTACGGCGTGCACTTCACGGTCAACCGGATGCTGGCCTTCGACTCGGTCAAGCTGCGGCTCGAGCGCGAGCAGCCGATGACCTTCCTCGAATTCAACTACATGCTGATGCAGGCCACCGACTTCCTGGAGCTGAACCGCAAGTACAATTGCGTTCTGCAGATGGGCGGCTCGGACCAGTGGGGCAACATCTTGAACGGGGTGGAGCTGACCCGCCGCGTCGACCAGAAGGCCGCCTTCGGCCTGACGACGCCGCTGCTGGCTACGGCTTCCGGCGCCAAGATGGGCAAGACCATGTCGGGCGCGGTGTGGCTGAACGCCGAGCAGTTGAGCCCGTACGACTACTGGCAGTTCTGGCGCAATGCCGAGGACGCCGATGTCGGCCGGTTCCTGCGCCTGTTCACTGACCTGCCGTTGGACGAGATCGCCAAGCTGGAAGCCCTCGAAGGCGCCCAGATCAACGACGCCAAGAAGGTGCTGGCGGACGAAGCCACGCGCATGGCCCACGGCGACGAAGAGGCCCGCAAGGCCCGCGACGCCGCCGAGAAGGCCTTCGAGCAAGGCGCCCTTTCGGTCGACCTGCCGACCTTCGAGGTGCCCGCCGCGGACCTGGAAGCCGGCATCGTGCTGGCAGCCTTGTTCGCCGACGCCGGCCTGGCTGCTTCGCGCGGCGAGGCCCGTCGCCTGGCCCAGGGCGGCGGCCTGAAGGTCAACGACAAGGCCGAGGCCAGCGCCGACCGCGTGATCAGCTCGGCCGACCTCGTAGAAGGCGTCGTCAAGCTGGCCGCCGGCAAGAAGAAGATCGTCTTGGTGAAGCCTGTTTAGTTATGGGTTGATTGTGCTCCCGGCCCTGGCGTAGCCAAGGGTCGGGGGTTCCCCCTTCTGGAGACGCGTTCGATGCTGCAGCCCGGCGACAAGGCCCCTGATTTCGACCTGCCGACCGACACCGGCCGCGTCAGCCTGTCGGGCCTGAAGGGCAAGAACGTCGTCCTGTACTTCTACCCCAAGGACGACACCGCCGGCTGCACCTCCGAGGCGCTGCAGTTCTCGTCGGAAGTCGAGGAATTCCAGAAGCTGGGCGCGGTGATCGTCGGCGTGTCTAAGGACAGCGCCGCCTCGCACGCCAAGTTCCGCAAGAAGCACGACCTGACCATCGAGCTGGCCGCCGACCCGCTGGGCGACATCGTCGAGGCCTACGGCGCCTGGGTCGAGAAGAGCATGTACGGACGCAAGTACATGGGCATCGACCGCTCGACCTTCCTGATCGACCGCGAGGGCGTCGTCCGCGAGGTCTGGCGCAAGGTGAAGGTGCCCGGCCACATCAAGGCTGTGATGAACGCCGCCAAAGCCATCAAGTAAAATTTCGCATGGCTCTTTTCGCCTCTTTGGGGAACCGCTTCGTCGCAGAAGTGTTGTATCCGCGCCTCAACCTGTGACCTTTCCACGCAAGCGCAGCCTTAACGGGTGACTTTCGCGGTCAGGAAACGTTAAGGATCGAGGCGCAATGTTATATTTTGCGACTCGCGCTCACTTGGGGCGCGAAGAGTCTTGCACGTTCCCGCTTTCTCGTAGCATATCGCCCAGACCTGAAACGGGGGGTTTCTTGGGCGATGGCGATCAAGCGCTTTAAGCGACTGCGGCACTCTCTCGAAGCCCTATTCCCCGAACGGCATATCTACATCCGCTCCGGCGGCGAGATGCGCGGCTATGTCTTTTCCACCAACAAGCAGCTGCTGGGCGCGACCGCTGTCGCGGTGACCGCGCTGTGGATGGGCGTCTGCACCGCGGCCATGGCGGTCAACGCCCTGGCCGTCAGCTCGACCGACCAGCAGGTGATCAAGCAGAAGGCCTATTACGAGCGCCTGAACGCCGATCGCCAGGCCCGCCTGAACAGCGCCGTGGCCCAGCTGTCGGCCACCAACGGCAATCTGGACGACCTGGCCACCTCGGTCGAGAAGCGCCACGCCGCCCTCGCCCTGCTGGTTTCCGATTTCAAGGGCGTGCCCGGCGCCGCCGACGCCCTCAAGGTCGCCAAGCCGCGCCTGCTGGCCGCCAGCCCCGTGCAACGCATCCAGGCCACGCGGATGGATCAGGAACGCCTGATCGACGCCGCCGAAGGCTTCGCCAAGAGCCGCGCCGAGCGCCTGCGCCTGGCCATGCGCATGGCCGGCCTGGACGCCTCCAACTTCACCGGTCGCGGCGTATCACTGGGTGGCCCGCTGATCGAGGCCAAGGATCCGCGCGCCCTGGCCGCCGTCCTGGACGTCGACGAGGACTTCGCCAGCCGCATCCAGCACGCGGCCAACGACATGTCGGACATGCGCTCGCTGGGCGCCGCCAGCAAGAAGCTGCCGTTCTATCGTCCGACCAGCAATCCGGCCCTGTCGTCCAGCTACGGCGTCCGTTTTGACCCGTTCACGCGCCGCCCGGCCTTCCATTCGGGCTTGGACTTCCCGGGCGCCTTCTACACTCCGATCATGGCCACCGCGCCGGGCGTCATCTCGTTCACGGGCGTGCGCTCGGGCTACGGCAATACGGTCGAGATCGACCACGGCGGCGGCTTCAAGACTCGCTACGCCCACTTGGCCACCATCGGCGTCCGCGTCGGCCAGCGCGTCACCATCGGCACCCGGATCGCGGCCATGGGCTCGACCGGCCGCTCGACCGGTCCGCACCTGCACTACGAAGTCTGGGTCAACGGTAAGGCCCAGAACCCCAATCGTTTCTTGAAGGCTGGTGAGTATGTTCAGCAAGCAAGCTAAGTCCGGCAAAACCCCGGCGCGTATCGAACCCCTTCCGACCCCGATGGCGGTCGCTCCGGTCGAGCAGGCCCGCCGCTCGCCCCCGAAGGTGGCCTCCCTGCTCTCGGCCGACCTGACCATCGAAGGCGGCGTCACCGGCGAAGGCGAGCTGCAGATCGACGGCGTGGTCAAGGGCGACGTCCGCGTCGGCCGCCTGACTGTCGGCGAGACCGGCCACGTCGAGGGCAGCGTCTATGCTGAGGTGGTGGAAGTGCGCGGCCGCGTGGTCGGCGCGATCACCTCCAAGCAGGTCCGCCTCTACGGCACCTCGTATGTCGATGGCGACATCACCCACGAGCAACTGGCCATGGAAACCGGCGCCTTCTTCCAGGGCCGCAGCCTGAAGTTCCAGCGCCCGGCCCCGGTCGCTCAGCCGGCCCCGGCCCCCGCGCCGCATCCGGAACAGCTGGCCCTGGCCAAGCCGGCCGCCGGCTAAGGCTTTTCCGACCTTCCGATACAAAGAACGCCCCGGATCGCTCCGGGGCGTTTTTCGTTTCAGCGCTTGAAAGCGGCGCGCTCTAGGCCTCGCCGCCGTCGCGGGTATGACCCACGCGTTGGGCCAGCGAAGCGCCCATGAAGGCGTCGAGGTCGCCGTCCAGCACCCCGGCGGTGTCGGAGGTCTCGACGTTGGTCCGCAGGTCCTTGACCATCTGGTAGGGCTGCAGGACGTAGCTGCGGATCTGGTGACCCCAGCCGATGTCGGTCTTGGTGTCTTCCAGCGCCTGCTGGGCGGCTTCCCGCTTTTGCAGCTCGGCCTCGTAGAGGCGCGCGCGCAGCATCTTCCAGGCTTCCTCGCGGTTCTGGTGCTGCGAGCGGCCGGCCTGGCAGGCCACCGCGATGCCGGTCGGAATGTGCGTCAGACGCACGGCCGAGTCCGTCTTGTTGATGTGCTGACCGCCGGCGCCGGAGGCGCGGTAGGTGTCGGTCCGCACGTCGGACGGATTGATCTCGATCTCGATGGTGTCATCGATCACCGGATAGACCCAGGCCGAGGCGAACGAGGTGTGACGACGGGCGCTGCTGTCGTACGGGCTGATGCGCACCAGGCGGTGCACGCCAGCCTCGGTCTTCAGCCAGCCATAGGCGTTCGGGCCCTTGACCAGCAGGGTCGCGGACTTGATGCCGGCCTGGTCGCCGTCGGTCTCTTCGATCAGCTCGGTCGTCATGCCGTGGGCGTTGGCCCAGCGCGTGTACATGCGCAGCAGGATGCCGGCCCAGTCGCACGACTCGGTGCCACCGGCCCCGGAGTTGATTTCGACATAGGCGTCGTTGCCGTCAGCCTCGCCCGACAGCAGGGCTTCCAGCTCGGCGCGACCCGCGCGTTCCCGGATGGCCTTCAGCTGGGCGCGGGCGTCGTTCAGGGAATCCTCGTCGGACTCCATGTCGGCCAGCTCGGCATATTCCAGCGCGTCTTTGACGTCGCGCTCGATCGACTGCACGGCCTCGACCTTGGCGGCCAGGGCGGCGCGTTCGCGCGAGACGGCTTGGGCTTCCGACGGGCGGTCCCAGAGGGTCGGGTCTTCGACCCGGGCGTTCAGCTCATCGAGCTTTCGGAGGGAGACATCCCAGTCAAAGACGCCTCCTGAGCAGTCCCACGGACTGCTCGATGTCGGCCGCGGCGGCCTCGACATCCGGTCGCATCACGTAACTCCGTGACAGTGTTGAAGGGCGCGGGAGATAGAGCGCGCCAGGGTTAAGTGTGCGCGGTTAACCCGCTCGGGCGCGCTCTAAACTCTTGAAGCTAGAGCCCGCTGCAGCGGGCTCTAGCGCGCGTCGCTCTCCCGCGCAATGACGTCAGTACAATCCGCTAAGCGGATCCGCTTTTGGCGGCGGCGGCTTGCCCGGCTGGGGCGGCGGTTGAACCGGCTGCGGCAGCCCCGGCGACAGCTGCTCGTACGGGATCGGCCCGGTCGGGACGACCTCGACCCGCGGCTCGGTGCCGGGGCGGAAGGCCTCGCGAACGCCGCGCACCATGGCGAACTTGGCCGTCTTCGGCGGCTTGAAGTCGACGATCGGCTGGCCGTCCAGCGCCACCTTCATGAAGTCGGTGAACACCGGCACGGCGTCGGTGGCGCCGGTCTCGCCCTCGCCCAGCGAGCGGTTGTCGTCGAAGCCGACGAAGACGCCGACCACCAGGTTGGGCGAGAAGCCGACGAACCAGGCGCTGCGGTATTCGTTGGTCGTGCCGGTCTTGCCTGCCAGCGGACGGCCCAACGAACTGACGGCGGCGGCGGTGCCGCGCTGGACCACGCCCTGCAGCATCGAGGTGATCTGGTAGGCCGTGACCGGGTCCATGATCTGGTCGCCCGGCGCGGCGAAGCGCGGGCTCTCATCGCCGTTGAAGCCAGCCTCGCAGCGCTCGCAGTCGCGCTTGTCGGCGCGGAAGATAACCTTGCCCTCACGGTCCTGGACCAGTTCGATCAGGTGCGGGTCGATGCGGCGGCCGCCGTTGACGAAGGCGGCATAGGCCGCGGTCAGCTTGAACGGCGTAGTTTCGCCGGCCCCCAGGGCCATGGCCAGCACCGGGTCCATGTCGCGCACCACGCCGGCGCGCTTGGCCATGTCGACGACCTTCTTCATGCCCACGCCCTGAGCCAGGCGCACAGTCATGGCGTTGATCGACTGCTCCAGGCCCTTGCGCAGCGGCTGCGCCCCGTAGAACTCCTTGTGGTAGTTCTCCGGGCTCCAGTCCTCGCCGTTCGCGCCCTTGAAGGTGATGGCGCTGTCGACGATGACGCTGGCGGGCGTGTAGTTGTTCTCCAGGGCCGTGGCGTAGACGAACGGCTTGAACGACGAGCCGGGCTGGCGCATCGCCTGGGTGGCGCGGTTGAAGTTCGACAGCGAGTAGGAATAGCCGCCCACCAGGGCGACGATCCGGCCAGTATAGGGCTCCAGCGCCACCATGGCGCCGTTGACGGCGGGAACCTGGCGCAGGCGATAGCCGCCGGCGTCGGTCTTCTCGACGAACACCAGGTCACCGGCCTTCAAGCCCTTGCCATTCTTGGCCCAGGCAACGTCCTCGCCGACGATCTGGCCCTCGCCCTCCTTCTTGACCAGGCGCACGCGCCCGTCGTTGGAGACGACCAGGGCCGGACGCCAGTCGCGGCGCTCGGAAGGGATCGGCTTGGCCAGGGCGGTCTTTTCCCAGGCCAGGTCCGTCGACTCGACGTGACCCCAGGCGCCGCGCCAGCCGTGGCGGCGGTCGTACTTCTCCAGGCCGTCCATCAGCGCGACCCGGGCGGCCGTCTGCAGGCGCGGATCCAGGGTCGTGCGCATGTAGTAGCCGCCTTCGTTCAGGCGGGGGCCGAGGGTCGCCATGCCGCGCTGGCGCACTTCCTCGACGAAGTAATCAGCGTCGCGATAGGCGGCGCGCCGGGGCGCGGTCTGGACGACCAGGTCCTCGGCCATGGCCTTGGCGGCGTCTTCCTTCGAGACCCAGCCCTGCTCGGCCATCTGGCCAAGCACCCAGTTGCGGCGGATCAGGGCTTTGGCCTTGTTGCGGATCGGGTGGTAGTTGTCCGGCCCCTTAGGCAGCGAGGCCAGGTAGGCGCACTGGGCCAGGGTCAGGTCCGGCAGCGACTTGCCGAAATAGTTGTAGGCCGCCGCGCCGACGCCGAACGAGCGATAGCCCAGCCAGATTTCGTTCAGATACAGCTCGAGGATCTGCTGCTTGGTCAGCGACTGCTCCAGGCGGTGGGCCAGGATCGCTTCCTTGAACTTGCGGCCGACCGTGGCGTCGCTGGTCAGGAGGACGTTCTTGGCGACCTGTTGGGTGATCGTCGAGCCGCCTTCCAGGCGCCGGCCGCGCATGGCGTTGCCGACGTTCTTGAGCATGGCGCGCGACAGGCCGCCGACATCGACGCCCCCGTGCTGGAAGAAGTTGCGATCCTCGGCCGCCAGGAAGGCCTGGGCCAGCTGCGGCGGGATCTGGTCGTAGGGAATGAAGATCCGGCGCTCTTTGGAGTACTCGCCGATCAGGGTGCCGTCCCACGCATAGACGCGTGTAGCCGTCGGCGGACGATAGTCCTGCAGCTCACCGGCGTCGGGCATGTCGTGGAACAGCCAGGCGGCATAGATCGCGATCGCGAATCCCGCGACGGCAATGGCCGACAACACCGCCACGCCCGCGATGGCCATCCATCGTTCGGTGGGTTTCAGATCCACGCGACCTCCGTCGGGCAGGCCCCCTCGCCTGCCGCACACCCTTCACTAGATCGCTTGTCGCCGAACCGTAAGCGGTTTTGCGGTCGCACCTTCGCCAGGCGAAGCGCGAACGATCACCCTGTGATTAGAGTGCGACGGCGGAAAGGGGAAGCGCAGTCCCTCAGGACTTGCGAAGCCCGGCCGAGAAATAGGCCTCGATCGAGTCGCCAACGGCGTTGACCAGGCGAGCGCGGCTGCTCTTGGTGGTCAGGAAGGCCTCGTCTTCCGCATTGGTGATGAAGCCCATTTCCAGCAGCACGGCCGGCACGTCGGGGGCTAGCAGCACGATGAAGCCGGCGTCGCGATGACTGCGGCGCAGCAGCGTCGTCTCTTCGCCCACATTGGCCAGCAGCAGCTGGGCGAAGGCGGCCGAGCGGTTCTTGGTGGCGCGCTGGCTCAGGTCCAGCAGGATCTGGCTGACGGCGCGGTCGCGGCCCGGCATGTTGGCCTTGATCAGCCAGTCGTCCTTGTTCAGGACCAGGCCGACGCGCTCGGCGCCTTTGTCCGACACGGTGTAGACCGACGCGCCGCGGGTGCTGGTGTCGGGGCCCGAGTCGGCATGCAGAGAGATAAAGAGATCGGCGTCGGCGCGGCGAGCGATCTGCACGCGGCCTTCCAGCGGGATGAAAGTATCGGTCTCGCGGGTCAGGACGACCTGATAACGACCGGTGCGCTCCAGACGCTCCTTCAGCGCCTTGGCGGCGGCCAGGGTCACGTCCTTCTCGTAGGTGTTGGCGCCCAGCGAGCCGGGATCCTTGCCGCCGTGACCAGCGTCGATGACGATGACCTTCTTCATGCGCAGCGGCGCGGCCTTGACCGGCATGCTGGCCAGGGTCAGGCGCGGCGCGGCCGGGCTGATGCTGGCGCCGTCCACGGCCTTGAGGTCGATGACATAACGATAGGCGCTCGCGCCGTCACCCGGCGGCAGCAGGAAGCGGCGGCGGACCTCGGCCTTGCCGGCCAGGTCCAGGCGCAGGCGGGCGCCGCCGGCGGCCTCGTCGATCACCCAGCGCTTGACCAGGCCCTGGCCCGTGCCCTGCAGGTCGCCGGAGACCAGAACGTTAGGAAGCGCCATGACCAGGCGCTGGTCGCTCATGCCGTCGGAAATCAGCTTGCCGGCCGCGGCGCGATCCAGGTCGATGACCACGCGGGTTTCCATCCGGTCGCCGCCGAAGCGGACCTTCTGCACGCCCGCGGGTGCGGCCGGCCCTTGAGCCGTCGCCACCGCGACGCCAGCCGTGGTCAGGCCGCCGATGATCAACACCGCCCGAACCCAGCCCATGCGAGCCAAACTGATGAGAACCTTACGCATCCCCGCCCGCGGTATCCGGAACTGGTGAACCGAACGTCAATATCGCTGGAAGGCGGTAGCCAAAGGGTTAAGTCCAGATCATCCGTCGAAAGCTTTTCTTTTGCTCGCTGATGTGGCTACAGTCCCGCCGCGCGCGAAGTCCGTGATCGTCACGACTCCACGCGAGCCGGCTTTGCCTCGAAAGTGGTCCTGAACCTCTTCCGAAGCGGAGACGGCAGACTAGATAGTTCGAGACGCAGCCGATCTGACGGGCACGAAGCCTGCCGAAACGCCGCGCCACGGGGCCCGCGTCGGGCTCAAACGCCTTCCCGGCGACGACGCGCCATCCAATCCCGCGCCTGGCGCGGTAGGGACAAACGAAACCTCAATGGGCTGCGCCGCACCCGACCGCCTTTGGCACCTGACCCTTCGCAACCGCGCTGACGGTGCGACGGTCGGCGACGCGCGCGCCCTTCATTCAGAACGGCGACCGGGCCTCGCGCCCGCCGCGCGCCGTGGAGACTTCCTTAATGTCGAAGAAGATGCTGATCGACGCAGCACACGCCGAAGAGACGCGTGTGGTCGTCGTGGACGGAACCCGGGTTGAAGAGTTCGACTTCGAGAGCCAAACCCGCAAACAACTTCGCGGTAACATCTATCTCGCCAAGGTAACCCGGGTCGAACCCAGCCTGCAGGCTGCGTTCATCGAGTACGGCGGCAATCGTCACGGCTTCCTGGCCTTCAACGAGATCCACCCGGACTACTACCAGATCCCGGTCGCCGACCGTGAAGCGCTGATGCGCGACGACTCGGGCGACGACGAGGACGACACCCCGATCTCGCGTCGCGCCTCGGGCGGTGACGACGAAGACGAGAACGGCGCCGATCACGCGGTCGACGACGACGACGATGACGTCGAAGAAGAGCTGGCGCGCCGCAAGCGCCGGCTGATGCGCAAGTACAAGATCCAGGAAGTGATCCGCCGCCGGCAGATCATGCTGGTCCAGGTCGTCAAGGAAGAGCGCGGCAACAAGGGCGCGGCCCTGACCACCTACCTGTCGCTGGCCGGCCGCTACGGCGTCCTGATGCCCAACACCGCCCGTGGCGGCGGCATCAGCCGCAAGATCACGGCCGTGGCCGACCGCCGTCGCCTGAAGAGCGTCGTCAACAGCCTGGACGTGCCGCAAGGCATGGGCCTGATCGTCCGCACGGCCGGCGCCAAGCGCACCAAGGCCGAGGTCAAGCGCGACTACGAATATCTGCTGCGTCTGTGGGAAAACATCCGCGACAACACGCTGCACTCGGTCGCGCCGGCGCTGATCTACGAGGAAGAAGACCTCGTCAAACGCGCCATTCGCGACATGTACGACAAAGACCTGGAAGGCATCTGGGTCGAGGGCGACGCCGGCTATAAAGAAGCGCGCGACTTCATGCGCATGCTGATGCCGAGCCAGGCCAAGAAGGTCTTCAACTATCGCGACCCGACCCCGCTGTTCGTGAAGCACAAGATCGAGGACCATCTGGCCCAGATCTATTCGCCGGTCGTGCCGCTGCGTTCGGGCGGCTATCTGGTGATCAACCAGACCGAGGCCCTGGTCGCCATCGACGTCAACTCGGGCAAGGCCACGCGCGAGCGCAACATCGAGGCCACGGCCCTCAAGACCAATGTCGAGGCCGCCGAGGAAGCCGCTCGCCAGCTGCGCCTGCGCGACCTGGCCGGCCTGATCGTCATCGACTTCATCGACATGGATGAAGGCAAGAACAACCGCACGGTCGAGAAGGTCCTGAAGGACGCTCTCAAGGACGACCGCGCCCGCATCCAGATGGGCAAGATCTCGGGCTTTGGCCTGATGGAGATCAGCCGCCAGCGTCGCCGCACCGGCGTCCTGGAAGGCACCACTCACGTCTGCGAACACTGCGAAGGCACCGGGCGTGTCCGCTCGGTCGAGTCCAGCGCCCTGGCCGCCCTGCGCGCGGTCGAGGCCGAGGCCCTGAAGGGCTCGGGCAGCGTGATCCTGAAGGTCGCCCGCTCGGTCGGCCTCTACATCCTCAACGAAAAGCGCGCTTACCTGCAGCGCCTGGTCCAGACGCATGGCCTGCACGTCACCGTGACGGTCGATGACAGCCTGCACGCCGGCGACCAGGAGATCGAGCGCACCGAACTGGGCGAGCGTATCGCCGTCGCGCCGCCTCCCTATGTCGAGGAGGATGACGATTTCGATCCGTCGGCCTTCATCGACGAAGAGGAAGAAGACGAAGAGATCATCGACGACGAGGACGAAGACGGCCTCGAGCGCGAAGACACCGACGATGACGACGCGGCGGCCCGCAAGCAGGCCCGCGACGACGATCGTGGTGGCGACCGCAAGGGCCGTCGTGGCCGTCGTGATCGCGGCCGCGGTCGTGGCCGTCGTGACGAGCGCGAGACCGAAGGCGAGGCTCCGGCCGAAGTCGAAGGTGAAGAAGACGAGCTGGAAGGCGACGCCGAAGACCGCGCCGAATTTGGCGATGACGATGACGGCAGCCGCCGTCGCCGCCGTCGCGGTCGCCGTGGCGGCCGTCGTGGTGGTCGCGAGGACGGCGATCGTCCGGCCGACGCCTTCGTCTGGATCCGTCCGCGTGTCCCGTTCGGCGAGAACGTCTTCACCTGGCACGACCCGGCCGCCCTGGTCAGCGGCGGCGAGCCCCGCCGTCCGGCCCCGGAACCCCGCGCCGAGGCTCCCGAAGCCGCCGAACGTCCGGAACGCGCCGAGCGTCCCGAGCGTGAGGAGCGTCCGGGCCGTGAGCGCGGCCGTCGTGGCCGTGACCGTGGTCGCCGCAACCGCGACGAGGCTCCGGCCAGCGAAACGGCCGTCGCCGAGACGACCGCCGCCGTCGAGGTCGTCAGCGCCGCTGAACCGGCCGAGCCGTTCGAAGCCCCGATCCTGGCTCCGCCGGTGATCGCTGGCCCGCCGGCCGACGTCTGGGTCGAGCTGCCCGAGGCCGAGGAAGCCCCGAAGAAGCCCAAGCGCACCCGCTCGCGCAGCAAGAAGGCCGTGGCCGAAGCTGCCGAAGCCGCGCCGGAAGCTGTCGAGGCCGTGGCCGAAGCGGTGACCGAGAGCGTCGCTGTGGTTCCGCCGGAACCCGTCGCTGAACCGGTCGTCGAAGCGGCTCCGGAACCGGTCCCGGCTCCCGAGCCCGTCGCCGAGGTCGTCGCCCAGGTCGAGGACGCCGAACCGGCCGCCCCGGCCGAACCGGATCCGAGCGAAATCACCACCCCGCCCGAGAAGCCCCGCAAGGGCTGGTGGCGCCGGTAAGGTGACCTGATGATGGCCCGCGCGTCCTGACAGACGCGCGGGCCAAAATCGTTGTGCGGCGCCCTGGAAACCCTTGTTCCCTCCCGCCGGACTTCCAAGTTAGACTGGTCGTGGTTCGCGGGGGCGCGATCTGGAGATCACTCGATGACCTCGCGTAGCGGGCATCCCAGGAAGAGGCTGGCCGGAAAACAGCTGGGCGTGGCGTTGTCCGCGCTGGCCATTCTTGCGTCCGGAGTTCCTCAGGTCGCCCTGGCCCAGGACAGCGGTCCGTCCCTGATCCGCGACACCGAGATCGAAGAGATCCTGCACCACGACGCCGACCCGATCTTCACGGCGGCGGGGCTGGACGCGCGCAACGTCCGTATCCTGATCATCGGCGACAAGTCGCTGAACGCCTTCGCCACCCAGGGCCTGCAGATGGGCCTGAACACTGGTCTGATCCTGCAGACCGAGAACCCCAACCAGCTGCGCGGCGTCATCGCCCACGAAACCGGACACCTGGCCGGCGGCCACCCGAGTCGCTCCGACGAGATGATGAAGGCCGGCCTCAAGCCGATGATCCTGACCATGGGCCTGGGCATCCTGGCGGCCCTGGCCGGATCGGCCGACGGCGCCGCCGTCCTGCTGGGCAATGCGCAATACGCCGGCGCGCTGGGCGCGCTGGGCTACAGCCGCGAGCAAGAGTCGCGCGCTGACCAGGCCGGCGCCGGCTTCCTGGAGGCCACCGGCCAGTCGGGCCGCGGCCTCGTCGAGTTCTTCGACAACTTCCGCTACCAGGAAGTCTTCGACCAGGCCCGGCGCTTCGCCTATTTCCGCAGTCACCCCCTGTCGTCCGAACGGATCGAGGTGCTGCGCAGCCGCGTCGAGCGCCAGCCGCACTACACCGCCGTCGACACGCCGGAGGACCTGGCCCAGCACGAGGTGATGAAGGCCAAGCTGGAAGGGTTCCTGAACCCGCAGATCGCCTTGATGAAGTACAAGGAGACCGACACCGGTTTCCCGGCCCGCTACGCGCGCGCCATCGCCTACTACCAGATGAAGGATCCGGATCGGGCCCTGAGCCTGCTGCAGCCGCTGATCGACCAGCATCCCGAAAATCCCTATCTGTGGGAGCTGAAGGGCCAAATCCTGTTCGAATTCAATCGTGTCGTCCTGGCCGAGGAGCCGCAGCGCAAGTCGGTGGCGCTCAAGCCCGACGCGGCCCTTCTGCGCATCAATCTGGGCCAGACCCTGATCAGCCTCAACGATCCCAAAAAGCTCGAGGAAGGCGTCCAGGAGCTCAAGCGCAGCCTGCTGAACGATCCCGACAACGCCGTCACGTGGCGCCTGCTGGCCCAGGCCTACGACACCCAGAAGAAGGACGGCGAGGCCCGCCTGGCCACCGCCGAGCAGTACTATTCGCTGGGCGCCGTGCGCGAGGCCAAGGTCTTCGCCATGCGGGCTCGCGAGCTCCTGACCAAGAACACCCCCGATTGGCGTCGGGCCACCGACATCATCCTGGCCTCCCGCCCGTCCAACCAGGACCTCAAGGACCTGGCCAAGGACGGCGTCGCGCAATCCAACCGGGGGCATTAGAGCCCCTCCTCTACCCGAGACCTTCATGACCCTGCTTCGTCGCGCCGCGACTCTCGCCGTTCCGCTGGCCATCGCCGGCCTGACCCTCGCCGGCTGCAACCAGGCCAAGCCCGACAAGGCGTTCGGCGAGAAGGTCCGCGCCTACCTGCTCGAGCACCCCGAGGTGCTGGTCGAGGCCAGCCAGAAGCTGCAGGAAAAGCAGGCCGCCCAGCAGGCCGTCTCGGCCCAGAAGGCGATCGGCCAGTACCGCCAGGCCATCGAGCGCGACCCGCGCGACGTCGTGATCAATCCGAACGGCTCGATCACGGTCACCGAGTTCTTCGACTATCGCTGCGGCTACTGCCGCCACGCCGCGCCCGAGATCGTCGAACTGGTCCAGAAGAACCCGGACGTACGTCTGGTGCTGAAAGACTTCGTGATCTTCGGCAACGACAGCGAGGCCGCCGCCCGCCTGATGCTGGGCGCCAAGGACCAAGGCAAGAGCCTGGAACTCTACAAGGCCCTGATGGCCGAGAACGCCCTGGACGCCGCCGGCGCTCTGCGCATCGCGGCCGGCATGGGTATCAACATGGCCAAGGCCAAGGCCGCCGGCGAAAGCCAGGCCGTCACCCAGCACCTGGCCGACACCGAAGCCCTGGCCAAGACCCTGGCCCTCTCGGGCACGCCCGCCTTCATCGTCGGCGACACCCTGATCCCGGGCGCCGACATCAACGCCCTGAAACTGGCGATCGAGCAGACGCGGGCGGGTAAGGCTAAGGCGGGCTGACCTTGAAGCACAGCCTTCGAAGGCTCACTATCTGCTGGTGAGCCCTCGAAGGAGCTGCCAGTGCGCGTCGCCCTCGCCGAAGCCGAAGGCCAACTGAACGATTTGGTCCGCCGCGCTGAAGCGGGCGAGGAGATCATCCTCACCCGCGAGGGCCAGGCTGCCGTGCGTTTGACGCCGGTTGAGAAGCAAAAGCCACCTCTCGATCCCGCCGAGCGCCTTAGAATACTTCAGGACATAAGCGAACGCGGGCGCGCTAAGGCGACGCCAGGCGTGTCCGCCGCACGCAGTCAGGACTTTCTCTACGATGACGATGGCCTGCCCGGGTGATCGTCATCGACACCTCCGCGTTGATGGCGATCGTATTGGGAGAGCCAAAGGCATCAAACTGTTACCAGGCCTTGGCGGCCGATCTTGACCTTCTGATCTCGGCCGGCACAGCCAGCGAATCAATGATCGTCGCGCATCGAAGAAACGTCGCCGTTGAAATGCGTGAGCTTTTCACCCGATTGGGCTTTCGGATAATACCCGTGACGCCAGACGACGTTGGTAAGGTCGAGAACGCCTATCGCCGCTGGGGCAAAGGCTTCCACCCAGCCGCTCTGAACTTCGGCGACTGTTTCGCCTACGCTCTCGCCCACGAACACGGCTGTCCGCTATTGTTCGTAGGCAATGACTTCGCCAGAACCGATATAACTGCGGCGCTCTAGATCAGCCCCGCCAGCGGCGAGCTCGGATCCGCGTACAGCCGCTTCTGCATCCGGCCCGCCAGATACGCCTCACGCCCGGCGATGACCGCGTGCTTCATGGCCTTGGCCATGCGGATCGGGTCCTTGGCTTCGGCGATGGCGGTGTTCATCAGGATGGCGTCGCAGCCCAGTTCCATGCCGATCGCCGCGTCCGAGGCCGTGCCGACGCCAGCGTCGACCAGCACCGGGACCTTGGCATTCTCGACGATGATCCGCAGGTTGACGCGGTTTTGGATGCCCAGCCCTGAGCCGATCGGCGCGCCCAGCGGCATGATCGCCACGGCGCCGGCCTCTTCCAGCTTGCGCGCATAGACCGGGTCGTCCGAGCAATAGACCATGACCTGGAAGCCTTCGGCGACCAGCAGCTTCAGCGAGCGCAGGGTCTCTTCCATGTCCGGGAACAGGGTCTTGGGGTCGCTGAGGACCTCCAGCTTGACCAGGTCCCAGCCGCCGGCCTCGCGGGCCAGGCGCAGGGTGCGGACCGCGTCCTCGCCGGTGAAGCAGCCCGCCGTGTTGGGCAGATAGGTGAATTCGGTCGGCTTGATGTAGTCGACCAGCAGCGGCTGGGTCGGATCGGTCAGGTTCACGCGGCGCACGGCCACGGTGACGATCTCGGCCCCGGCCGCGCGGGCGGCGGCGGCGTTGGTCGCATAGTCCTTGTACTTGCCGGTGCCGACAATCAGGCGCGAGCGGAAAGTACGGCCGGCGACGGTCCAGGTTTCGTCGCTGTCAGTCGAGACGGAGTCGGGGGAAACGTGCGCGTTCATGCGGCTGGTTTACGCCCCGTCAGCCGGGCTTTCAAACCCAGGATCAGCCGCCGCCGATAAAAGTGACGATCTCGATGCGGTCACCGTCGGCCAGCGCGGTGTCGCCATAGGTCGAGCGCGGGGCGATCTCGAGGTTGCGTTCGACCGCCACCTTGCGGGCGTCCAAGCCCAGGGCGGCCACCAGATCGGCGATCGTGACAACGTCGGCCACGTCCCGCTCTTCCCCGTTCAGCAAAAGCCTCATCTCACCTCCGAAGCGAGCCGTGCTTGTGACCCGGCGGAACCGGCTATACAAGACCTCCCGGAATCGACGGCGGAGCCGCATGGTAAAACCGATCCACGTGCTGAGTGGGCCCAACCTCAACCTGTTGGGGACCCGCGAGCCCGAGATTTATGGCAAGGACACGCTCGACGATGTCCGTGCGCGCTGTGAGGCGCGGGCGGCTTCGCGCGGCGTCGAGGTGGTTTTCCGCCAGTCCAACCATGAGGGTGTGCTGATCGATTGGGTGCAGGAGGCGCGTGAGTCGGCCTCGGCCCTGATCCTCAATCCGGCCGGCTACGGCCACACCTCGATCGCGCTTCTGGATGCGCTCAAGACCTTGAGCATCCCGGTGATCGAGTGCCACCTGTCCAACCCGGCGGCGCGGGAGGAATTCCGCCGCCACACCTATGTGTCGCTGGCCGCCACGGGGATCGTCTCCGGGTTCGGTGCGGCGAGTTATGAACTGGCGATCGAGGCCGCTTTCGGCCTGATCCGCGTTTAGCAACGATAACGCCCGGCGTTTTCCGCCGCCGGGGCGCTCAGAAGAACAAGGTAAGCTTCCATGTCGAACCCCAAGGCCCCCGCCGATCCGGTCGAAGCTCCGGCCATCGACGCCCGTCTGGTCCGCAAGCTGGCGGACATCCTGAAGGACACGGGCCTGTCCGAGATCGAAGTCGAGCACGCCGGCCTGAAGATCCGCGTGGCGCGTGAGCTGACCGCGGCTCCGGTCAACTACGTGCAGGCTGCTCCGACCTACGCTCCGGCCCCGGTCGCCGCCCCGGCTCCCGTAGCGGCCGCTGCGCCCGCCGCCGCCGCCGAAGCCGCTCCGGCCCCGGCCGCCGTCCGTGGCGACGCCGTGAAGTCGCCGATGGTCGGCACCGTCTACATGTCGCCCCAGCCGGGCGCGGACGCCTTCATCAAGGTGGGCGACACGGTCTCGGCCGGCCAGACCCTGCTGATCGTCGAAGCCATGAAGACCATGAACCCGATCTCTGCCCCCAAGGCCGGCAAGGTCGTCGAGATCCTCGTCGAGGACGCCCAGCCCGTCGAGTTCGGCGAGCCGCTCGTCGTCATCGAGTAACGCTCATGTTCGACAAGATCCTCATTGCGAACCGGGGCGAGATCGCGCTCCGGGTTCACCGCGCCTGCAAGGAAATGGGCATCGCCACCGTGGCGGTCCACTCCGAGGCTGACCGCAACTCCATGTGGGTGCGCCTGGCGGACGAGAGCGTCTGCATCGGCCCAGCGCCCGCCGCCAAGAGCTACCTGAACATCCCGTCGATCATCGCGGCGGCCGAGATCACCGGCGCCCAGGGCATCCACCCGGGCTATGGATTCCTGTCGGAGAACGCCCGCTTCGCCGAGATCGTCAACGCGCACGGCTTCACCTTCATCGGCCCCAAGCCCGAACACATCCGGATGATGGGCGACAAGATCACCGCCAAGCAGGCCGTGAAGGACGCCGGCATCCCGGTCGTCCCCGGCTCGGACGGCGGCGTCTCGACCGAGGAAGAGGCCTATGCGGCCGCCGACGCGATCGGCTTCCCGGTGCTGATCAAGGCCGCCTCCGGCGGCGGTGGTCGTGGCATGAAGGTCGCCCAGACGCGTGAAGACCTGGCCGAAGCCGTTTCGACGGCCCGCGCCGAGGCCCGCGCCGCGTTCGGCGACGACACGGTCTACATGGAGCGCTACCTCCAGAAGCCGCGTCACATCGAGCTGCAGGTCATCGCCGACAGCCATGGCAACGTGGTGCATCTGGGCGAACGCGACTGCTCGCTGCAGCGCCGCCACCAGAAGGTGCTGGAAGAAGCCCCCTCGCCGGCCCTGTCCGCCGAAGGCCGCGCCAAGATCGGCAAGGTCGTCGTCGACGCCGTCAAGGCTATCGGCTACCTGGGCGTGGGGACCATCGAGTTCCTGTGGGAGAACGACGAGTTCTTCTTCATCGAGATGAACACCCGCCTGCAGGTCGAACACCCGGTCACCGAAGCCATCACCGGCATCGACTTGGTCCGGGAACAGATCCGCATCGCCGCTGGCCTGCCGCTGTCGTTCACCCAGGAAGACGTCGTCTTCGAGGGCCACGCCATCGAGTGCCGGATCAACGCCGAGAACGCGCGGACCTTCACGCCGTCGCCCGGCACGATCACCGACTTCCACGCCCCTGGCGGCCTGGGCGTTCGCCTGGATTCGGCGATCTACACCGGCTATGCGATCCCGCCCTACTACGACAGCCTGATCGGCAAGCTGATCGTGCATGGCCGCGACCGCGCCGAGTGCATCGCTCGCCTGAAGCGCTGCCTGGGCGAGATGGTCGTCGGCGGCGTCGAGACCACGATCCCGCTGTTCCAGGACCTCCTGGTGCAGCCCGACATCCTGGCCGGCGACTACGACATCCACTGGCTGGAACGCTGGATCAAAGCCCAGGAAGCCTAAGTCCAGGCGTAGATATGGAAGACGCCTTCACGGTCGACGACCTGATCGCCTGCTACGCGCGCGGCGTCTTCCCCATGGCGGACGCCCGCGAGGACGAAAGCCTGTTCCTGATCGATCCCGAGCGGCGGGGCGTCCTACCGCTCGGGGACTTTCACATCCCCAAGCGCCTGGCCCGCACGGTCCGCAACGGTCCCTACGAGGTCAAGATCGACACCGCCTTCGAGGCGGTCATCGAGGGCTGCGCGGCCTCCAAGCCGGGTCGGGTCGAGACCTGGATCAACCACCCCATCCAACGCCTCTATGGCCAGCTCTACGCGCGCGGCCTGGCCCACAGCGTCGAGGCCTGGGAGGGCGATCGCCTGGTCGGCGGCCTGTACGGCGTGGCGCTGGGCGGGGCGTTCTTCGGCGAGAGCATGTTCTCGATCGCCCGCGACGCCAGCAAGGTCGCCCTCGTGCACCTCGTGGCGAGACTGCTGGCCGGCGGCTATCAGCTGCTGGACACCCAGTTCCTGACCGACCACCTGACGCAGTTCGGCACGGTCGAGATCAGCCGCGCGGACTATCGTCGGCGGCTGGCCAAGGCCCTGCTGGTCCCGGGCGACTTCTACGGCTTGGCGGGCGGAGCGTCCGGCAGCGACTGCTTGCAGGCGATCAGCCAGGCGTCATAGACCGGGTGCTCCAGCGGGTGCAGGCCCGGCGTGCTGGCGTACATCCAACCCTTGTAGATCTGGCGTCCCGGCGGGGCGGCGCGGCCGGCCTGGGCCTTGGGCTGGGTGTCGATGACGACATAGGCCGAGGTTTCTGGTGCGATCTCGTCCGAGGCAGCCGTCTCGCAGGCGCGGACGGTGAAGATCAGGGTCTTGTAGCGGATCGGCTGGCCCACCGGGACCTCGAACCGCATGGTCTCGGTCGTGACCTTGTCCAGCGCCTGGAGGATCGCCACCGAATAGCGTCCACGCTTGGTCGGCTCGGGCGGCTTGACCGAGGCCGCGACCTTGGGCGTCGCCGGCTTGGGCGAGGCCGGAGGATTGGGATTGGCGATGGCCGGCGTGACCTGGGTCGGCTGGGCCGGACGCGCGTCGCCCGGCGCGACGGGCGCCGTCGGCGCGGGCTGGGCCTGAGGGGCCAGGGGCGCGGCCGGGGGCTGGAAGGTCGAGTTCTGGCGCGCCAAGGCGGCACCCGTCACGGTCAAGCCGGACAGGGCCACAACGGCGGCGACCAGGGACGCCCGACGGGCCATGCGGCTTATTCCGGCTTCCAGGCTTCGTAGTCGCTGGTGGCGACCGCGCGCTCGCCGCCACGGGTCAGCGAACCCTTGGGACGCCAGGCGTGGACGGTGCCGGTCAGGTTGGGCAGGTGATCCTTTTCCCAAGCGCGGCGCGGCAGCGGAACCACAGTCGGCGGCTCGTCGAAGGTGTAGTGCAGCCAGCCGCTCCAGTCCGGCGGGACCTTCGAGGCTTCGGCATAGCCGTTGTAGATCACCCAGCGGCGCTTGCGCTGATCGTAGCTGTCGCTGTTGTCGCGGGCTTCGAAGTAGCGGTTGCCCTGCTCGTCCTGACCGATGAACACGCCACGGCGGCCGATATGGAAGCGTTGACCCAGGGTCGCGCCGTTCCACCACGTGAAGATCGCTTTCAGCACTACGTTCGCACCTGAAATTGCAAGGCTTTGATCCACCGCGAGACGCGCGGTGAAGCGGCCGGAACATAGCGCCCCAGGCTCGCAGCGTCCAGCGCCGCTCGGGCCGGACCGACTTCAACATCTTGTGGATTAGAGCCCCTCGACCCACGACATCTATTGAGGCTGGGCGATCGAGGTTCTAGCTTGGGGTGCGACCTTACGCGCATCCCGACGGCACGGAATCAGTCGTTAGGAATTTGGTAAGATATCACGACCGCCGCCCGGACCGGAACTCGCCCATGCGCACGCCCGCCAAAGCCGCCGGACTTGTTCCCGCCATGGAGTGGCGCGACCTCGAGCGCGCCGACGAGATCGTGGTGGTGTCGGCTCCGTCGACCTGGAGCGACGCCCGTGTCGAGGCTTGGCTGGACTGGGCTGGCCAGGTCGAGCCCAAGGCGCCGCTGGGCGGCGGGCCAGCCCGCTACGCTGAGCGTATCGCCCAAGCGGGCCTGTCGCGCGGCCTGTTCGGCGACAAGGCCGACGCCAACGCCTTCCGTGAAGCCCTGCTGGCCACCATGCTGTCGGGCGTCGCCACGCCCGCCATCGGCCAGGCCGGCCTGGAACTGCTGCCCGACATCGGCGAGTTCGAATTCCAGAGCGCGGTGAAGGCCACCCTGGCCCAGCGCCGGGGCCGCCTGCTGGCCGCCCAGGCCGCCGCGCGCCTGGACGCCGCCTTGGCCCAGGTCGCCGACGCCGTCCGCCGCTGCTCGGGCGACGCCCGCGCCTGCAGCGACGTTCGCAAGAACCCGGCCCTGGCCCGCGCAGCGCGCAAGGCCCGCGAGCTGGGCGCCGACGACCGCACCATCCTCGACGCCATCGCCACCGCCGAGACGCCGCGTCCGACCTTGACCGCGCAGGCGCAAGAGCGCGAGCTTTCGATGGTCGCCTCGGCCTCGCGCCAGGCCGTCGCCGCCGGCGACGAAGCCTCGGCCCTGGCCGCCCACGTCGGCTGGGAGACCAGCGCCCTGACCCTGGCCCTGTCGCCGACCGACGCCGAGCTGGTCTCGCGCGGCGCGGGCGTCAGCGCCGCCATCGACGCCAGCGCCTTCCTCGACGACGACGGCTTCGACGTTGAGCGTTTCACCTATGTCTGCCACCTGTGGGGCACGGCCCTGGAGCTGGAACGCGGCGACCGCCCTGCCCGCCTGGGCCTGGCCGGCGTCGGCGACTGCCTGCTGACTCAAGGGTGGGCGCAGACCAGCATCGAGGGCCGCGACGGCGCCGCCGCGCTGTGGGCCCTGGCTGTCGGCGCGGCCCTGTCGGCCAGCGCCGAGGCCGCCGCCGTCCTCGGTCAGGACGAAGCCTTCGCCCAGGACAAGCAGAGCGTCCTCAAGGGCATCGCCGAACGCCGCGTACGCGCCGCCGCCCTGCGCTCGGCCCTGGCCACCGAGGCCGCCGCCGCCCTGGCCACCGCCCACGCCCTGGCTCGCAAGCACGGCCTGCGCTCGGCTGCTCTGGTCGGTCCGTTCGAGGACGTCGAGGCGTCCCTTCGTCTGGGTGGCGCCCCCATCGGCCCAGCCGGCGCGGCGTCGCCCGTGTCGGTCACCCAGACCGCCGACGGCTGGCTGCTGCCCGCCTTCAGCCCCGCCGCCTTCGAGGCCCTGTCGTCCGAAGGCGTCGACCTGGACGCCGCCCGCCGTCACGCCCTGGGCCACGGCTCGCTGCTGGATAGCCCGGCCATCGACCACGTGATGCTGCAGGCCCGCGGCTTCACCGCCCACGAGATCGAGAAGGCCGAGAACGCCCTGCGCGAGCATCACGGCATCCGCGCGGCCTTCGCCCCGGCCATCGTCGGCGCGGGCTTCCTGCGCGACGTGCTGGGCGCCTCGGCAGAAGATGTGGCCCGCCGCGACTTCGACACCCTGGCCTTCGCCGACTTCTCGCCCACCGAGATCGCCACCGCCGAGCGCCACGCCCTGGGCGCCGGCACGCTGGGCGACTGCGACGCCCTGAACCCTGAGCTGCGCGAGGCCTTCCGCTCGATCGAGGCCCCGGCCTTCGCCGAGCGCCTGGCCATGCTGGCCGCCGTCGAGGGCTTCGCCTGCCTGCCCTCGCCCGTCACGGTGCCGGTGGCCTTCGACAGCCGCCCGGCCGACGCCGTCCGCGCCCAAGCCGCCGCCGCCCGTTCGGGCATCCGCGCCCTGCGCCTGCAACGCGCCGCCGCCCCGGCCGACTTCAAGCTGGATCTGCCCGACGAGCCGGCGACCGAAGCGCCCCGCGCCGCCGCGCCCGTGCGCGAGCCGGTCGTCACCGAGCGCGTGGTCGAGAAGATCGTCGAGCGCGACCGCGCCCGTCGCCGCCTGCCCGATCGCCGCAAGGGCTACATCCAGAAGGCGGCAGTCGGCGGCCACAAGGTCTATCTCCACACCGGCGAGTACGAGGACGGCGAGCTGGGCGAGCTGTTCATCGACATGCACAAGGAAGGCGCGGCGTTCCGCAGCCTGATGAACAACTTCGCCATCGCCGTGTCGCTCGGCCTGCAGCACGGGGTGCCGCTCGAAGAGTTCGTCGACGCCTTCGTCTACACCAAGTTCGAGCCGGCGGGCCCCGTGTCGGGCAACGACTCGATCAAGTCGGCGACCTCGATCCTGGACTACATCTTCCGCGAACTGGGCGTGTCGTACCTGGGCCGCGACGACCTGGCCAATGGCGACAGCGGCGAGTTCAACGCCGACGGCCTGGGCTGGGGCAAGCCGCTGACCGACGACGAGATCGACGATGTCGGCCTGGACCCCGTGCTGGCCAGCAAGTTCATCTCCAAGGGCTTCTCGCGCGGCGCGACGCCCGACAACCTGGTCTTCGCCTCGTTCGGCCGCAAACGGCTCGAGGGCGCCGACCGCCCCGGCGCCGAGGGCGAGATGTGTCCGGCCTGCGGCGACCTCTCGCTGAACCGACGCGGCGGCCTGACCGTCTGCGACACCTGTGGCGCGCAGTCCGATCGTCCGGGTCCCGTCGCCTCTTCGTAACAGCGTTGGCTTGGCGTTAAGCTTGCTGCAGCAAGGTGCGAAAGCCCTTTTCGCGTAGGATCTGCGCCAGAATGAAACCGTTTGCCCTGATCGCGGCCCTCGCCGCTCTGACCGTCGCGTCGAGCGTCCACGCCCAGAACGCCGGCCAGATCTCGGCCGTGCGCAACGGCGCCAGCTGCCCGCGCTGCAACCTGTTCCAGGCCGACCTGTCGAACCTGGAGCTGAAGAACAAGAACCTGGCCGGCGCGCGCCTTCGCCAGGCCGACTTCTCGACGGCGATCATGAACCGCACCAGCTTCGCCGGCGGCGACCTGCGCGACGTCAATGCCTATGGCGCGGTGCTGACCGGCGCCAGCTTCGCCCGCACCGACCTGACCAACGCCAGCTTCGTCGGCGCCTATCTGCAGGGCGCGAACTTCTCCGGGGCCAGACTGTCTGGCGTCAATTTCTCGGGCGCGGAAATGAACCGCGCCGTGGGCCTCAGCCAAGGCCAGTTGAACGGCGCCTGCGGCGACGACTCCACGTTGTTGCCACGCGGTTTCTCCATCCCGCGCTGCCGTTAAATCCCCGTCATTACCGCGATTTAAGTGGCCTCGTACCCTCCGACGGTTCAAACCGTAACTCACACAGTCGCGTATCGTTGGACTGGCACGGAGAAGTCGATGTCCCGCTTGGGCGTTTCTATCGCCGCCTTGACGCTGAGCCTGATGGCCCTCACGGGTCCGGCTCACGCTTCGATCGAAGACAAGGATGTCGCCAAGCTGACGTCCTTCGGCGGGATGTGCGCCAACTGTGACCTGGCCGGTCGCAAGCTGATGAACGCCAAGTTCGCCGGCGCCAACTTCGCCAAGTCCGTCCTGATCGGCGCCGACCTGCGCGGCGCGATGTTCTATGGCTCGAACTTCGCCGCCGCCGACCTGACCCGCGCCGACCTGCGCGGCGCCGAGATGCGCGGCGCCAACTTCGTGGCCGCCAACTTCACCGACGCCAAGATGTCGGGCGTCGAGAGCAGCGGCGTGAACCTGCAATCGGCCACCCTGGTCCGCGTAGACCTCTCCTCGTCCGAACTGCACGGCGCGCAGCTGGTCGGCGCCAACATGCAGCGCGCCCGGCTATCGAACGCCGAGCTGAACGGCTCGAACATGCAGGGCGTCAACGCCCGCGACGCCGACTTCTCGAACTCGGACCTGACCCACGCCAACATGACCGGCGGCCGGTTCGACGGCGCCAACTTCCGCAATGCCGACCTGACGGCCGCCAGCCTGCAGGGCGCGATCATGAGCGGCGCCGACTTCCGCAATGCCGATCTCAGCGCCGCGGTGCTGACCGGCGCGGACCTCTCGGGCGCCAAGGGCCTGGACCAGGACCAGCTGGACGAAGCCTGCGGCGATGGCGGCGTGCGCCTGCCGTCCGGCCTCACGATCCGCCCCTGCAACGGCCTGCGGGGTGCGCGCTTCATGCTGCTGCGCGAGATGCCCAAGCCGCCGGCCCCGCCAAAGCCGCCGAAACCGGCCAAGCCTCCGAAGTACTGACTTCGGACAGCGACCAAGAAAAAGCCCTCCGATCGCAAGACCGGAGGGCTTCTTTGTTTCTGGCTCTGCCGCCCGCGCCTTAGACCTTGATCGGCGGCGCGGTGCGGATGTGCAGCTCCTTGAGCTGCTTGTCGAGCACGTTGGCCGGCGCGTTCATCAGCAGGTCCTGGCCCTGCTGGTTCAGCGGGAAGGCGATGACCTCGCGGATGGCGACCTGGTCGGCCAGCAGCATGACAATGCGGTCGATGCCGGGGGCCAGACCACCGTGCGGCGGGGCGCCATAGCGGAAGGCGTTCAGCATGCCGCCGAACTGCTCCTCGACCACTTCCGGGCCGTAGCCGGCGGTGGCGAAGGCCTTGAGCATGATCTCGGGCTTGTGGTTCCGGATCGCGCCCGAGCACAGCTCGTAGCCGTTGCAGACGATGTCGTACTGGTAGGCGCGGATGGTCAGCGGATCCTGGGTCTCCAGGGCTTCCAGACCGCCTTGCGGCATCGAGAACGGGTTGTGCGAGAAGTCGACCTTCTTCTCTTCCTCGTTCCACTCGAACATCGGGAAGTCGACGATCCAGCAGAATTTGAACTGGTTTTCTTCGACCAGCTTCAGCTCGGTGCCGACGCGCGTACGGGCCAGGCCCGCGAACTTGGCGAACACGGCCGGGTCGCCGGCCACGAAGAAGGCGGCGTCGCCTTGGCCCAGGCCCAGCGATTCCATCAGGGCTTGGGTCGGCTCACCCAGGTTCTTGGCGATCGGGCCGCCCCAGCCGCCCTGGTCTTCCGACCAGAAGACGTAGCCCAGGCCCGGCTGGCCTTCGCCTTGGGCCCAGCTGTTCATGCGGTCACAGAAGGCGCGCGAACCACCGGTCGGGGCCGGGATCGCCCAGATCTGGTTCTTGGCGTCCGCGCCCAGAATCTTGGCGAACAGGCCAAAACCGCCGTCACGGAAGTGCTCCGAGACGTTCTGCATCTTGATCGGGTTGCGCAGGTCCGGCTTGTCGCTGCCGTACCAGGCCATCGACTGCAGGTAGGTCAGGCGCTCGAAGCCCTTGTGCTCGAAGCTCTCGCCAACGTCGTTGGTGAAGCTGTGCGTGCCGTCGATCGGCGAGACCGGCTTGCCGCTCGAGAACTCCTCGAACACGCCGTGCATGACGGGCTCGATGGCCGCGAACACGTCTTCTTGCGTCACGAAGCTCATCTCGACGTCGAGCTGGTAGAATTCCAGCGAACGGTCGGCGCGCAGGTCTTCGTCGCGGAAGCACGGGGCGATCTGGAAGTAGCGGTCGAAACCCGAGACCATCAGCAGCTGCTTGAACTGCTGGGGCGCTTGCGGCAGGGCGTAGAACTTCTCGGGGTGCAGGCGCGACGGCACCAGGAAGTCGCGCGCGCCTTCCGGCGAGCTGGCCGTCAGGATCGGCGTCTGGAACTCGTTGAAGCCCTGAGCGAACATGCGGTTGCGGATCGACTGGATCACGCGCGAGCGCAGGACGATGTTCTTGTGCAGCGTCTCGCGACGCAAGTCGAGATAGCGGTGCTTGAGGCGGATCTCTTCCGGATAGTCCGGCTCGCCGAAGACCGGCAGCGGCAGCTCGGCGGCTTCCGACAGCACCTCGACGGCCGAGACGCGGATCTCGATCTCGCCGGTCGGCAGGTTGGCGTTCACGACGCTGGCGTCGCGGGCCACGACCTCACCATCGATCTTGATGACGCTTTCGGCGCGCAGGCGCTCGACGATCGCGAAGCCCGGGGTCTCCGGGTGCAGGACCAGCTGCGTCAGGCCGTGGTGGTCGCGCAGGTCGATGAAGACCAGACCGCCGTGGTCGCGCTTGCGGTGGATCCAGCCCGACAGGCGCACCGAGGAACCGGTGTCGGAGGCGCGCAGAGCGCCGCAGTTGTGGGTGCGATAGGCGTGCATGGAGGTCATGAAAGTCTTGAATACGCGGTGATTTGCAAGGCGCGGTAAGGCGCACGTGGACGCCCCGATGTCAAGGATTCTAGGCCTGCTAGGCGGCTTCGACGATGGCCAGGAAGTCCTTGGCCTTCAGCGAAGCGCCGCCGACCAGGGCCCCGCCGACGTCCGGCGCGGCCAGGATCTCGCGGGCGTTGTCGGGCTTCACCGAGCCGCCATAGAGGATCGGCGTGACCGCGCCCTGCTCGCCAAACAGCGCGGTCAGCTCGGCGCGGATGGCCGCGTGCATCTCGACGATGTTCTCGACCGAGGCCACGTGGCCGGTGCCGATGGCCCACAGCGGCTCGTAGGCCACGTTGAAGGCCTGGCCCTTCAGGGCGTCCGGCAAAGAGTTGTGCAGCTGGCCGATGACGAAGCTGACCGCCTCACCCGCTTCGCGCTGCGCCAGGCTCTCGCCGACGCAGACGATCGGCTCCAGGCCCGCGGCGATGGCGGCCTGCGCCTTGGCCGCGACCTGCTGGCAGGTCTCGCCATGATCGGTGCGACGCTCGGAGTGGCCGACGATGACCAGGGTTCCGCCGGCGTCGGCGATCATTTCGGCCGAGATGTCGCCGGTGTGGGCGCCGCTGGCCTTGCCGTGGCAGTCCTGGCCGCCGGTGAGGACGAACGAGCCCTCCACGGTCTGCGCCAGGCGGTGCAGCAGGGTGGCGGGCGGGAAGATGGCGACGCGAGCGGCCGCCGGCTGGCGGTCCAGGCCGGCCGCGACGGCGCGGGCCTCGTCGAGGGCGGCCGAAAGACCGTTCATCTTCCAGTTTCCGGCGATCAGCGGCCGGGGAGTCGTGCTCGAAAGGGTCATGGACGCCTTCTTGGCGTCACGCTCGCTTGGGAAGTCAAGCCCAGGCCGCTTGCCCGGCCACCCACGGCTCTACTATACCCGCTGCTCTCGACCGCTTTGCTCGTTCGCTTGGCGGTCCCCTGGAAGGTTTTCGATCGCATGCTCGCCGGTTTCCGCTCCTTCGCCAAATCGCCGTTCGCGGTGCTGCTGTTTGGCCTGCTGATCGTCAGCTTCGCCATCTTCGGCATCAGCGACGTGTTCAAGGGTCCGCAAGGCTCGGGCGTGATCAGCGCCGGTCCGCGTACGCTGTCGGCGCAGGAATTCAAGGTGCGCTTCGACAACTATCGCAAGGCGATGGAACAGCGCGGCGGTGAGGCCATCACCCCGGACCTGGCCGTCGAGCGCGGCATCGACCGCCAGATCGTCCAGGAACTGACCCTGCAGGAATCGATCGCCGCCGCGATCCAGAAGATGGGCGTCGCGCCGTCTGACAAGCTGGTCGGCGACATCGTCCACCAGCAGATGAGCCAGCTGCCGCCCGGCCAGCGTCCGTTCAGCCCGATCACCGGCAAGTTCGACCAGCAGGCCTATGCAGCGCTGCTGGCCCAAAACAACCTGACGCCGCAGACCTACGAGGCCTCGCTGCGCGACGAGATCGCCAACGCCCACTTCTTCTCGGCCGTGGCCGACGGCATGAAGGCCCCGCGCATCTACGCCGCCCTGCAAGGCGCCTACCTGCTGGAAGGCCGCGACGTCGCGGCCTTCGCCGTGAACCCGGCGTCGGTCGAGCGCCCGGCCCCGCCGACCGACGCCCAACTGACCGCCTTCATGAAGGAAAACGCCGACCGCCTGACGCGTCCGGAAACCCGCGTGCTGTCGATCATGCGCGTCAGCGCCAAAGCCCTGGAGCCGACCGTCACGATCGATCCGGCCGCCGTGCAGAAGGCCTTCGACTTCCGCAAGGACAGCCTGGCCAAGCCGGAGACCCGCTCGATCATCCAGATCGCCGCCCCGGACGCCAAGGCCGCCGCCGTGATCTCCGACCGCCTGAAGAAGGGCGAGGATCCGGTCGCCGTGGCCAAGGCCTATGGCAAAACCCCGCTCGTCTTGAACGACAAGCCCAAGAGCGCCGTGCCGGACCGCAAGGTCGCCGACGCCGCCTTCACCCTGGCCGCCGGCCAGGTCAGCGGCGCGATCGCCGGTGAACTGGGCGCTTCGGTGATCAAGGTCACCAAGGTCACCCCGGGCGTCGTGGCCACCCTGGACAGCGTCCGTCCGCAGATCGAGGCCGAAGTCCGCGCCCAGACAGCGCAAGGCAAGGCCTATGACCAGACCCAGGCTTATCAGGACGCCCATGACGCCGGCGCCGACCTGATCGCCGCCGCCAGCAAGGCCGGCGCGATGACAGCCACGACCACCCCGATCACCGCCCAGGGCGCGGACCAGATGGGCCAGCCCATCCCCGGCCTGACCCCGGACATGGTCAAGACCGCCTTCGGCCTGCCGCAAGGCGGCGAGAGCGAGCTCGTGGAACTGGGCAAGGGCGAATACTACGCTGTGAAGGTCGAGAAGATCGTCCCGGCCGCCATGCCGCCGCTGGCCGAGATCAAGCCGCAACTGACCGGCGTCTGGCTGAACCAGGAGATGGGCAAGCGCCTGAAGGCCAAGGCCGACACGCTGGCCGCCCGCGTCAAGAAGGGCGAGAGCCTGGACGCCGTCGCCGCCTCGGCCCAGTCGAAGGTTCAGAAGGTCGCCGGCCTGACCCGCCAGAACGCGCAAGCGCACATGGCCCTGGGCCAGGAATTCCTGGGCGCGGCCTTCACCGCCAAGTCGGGTGAGACCTTCGTGGCCCGCGCCGGCCAGCAGGGCGAAGCCTTCGTGGTCGCCAAGCTGGAGACCATCAAGGCCGCCCCGACCGGCCAAGTGGCCCAGATCGCCGCCTTCACCCAGCAGCAGACGGCCAGCGGCCTGATGCGTGACCTGGGCGAGGCCTCGCGCACCGCCGCCCGAGCCCAGCTGAAGACCAAGAGCAACCTGACCCTGGCGCGCCAGGCCATCGGCGTCGACACCGACGCCCTGGCCAAGGCCGATGCCGCCAAGTCCGGAAAGAAAGCCGAGTAATGAGTCTGGAACCCGCGTTCGACGCCTTTTCGGAAGCCTATGATTCCGGACGGCAGCAGGTCGTCTGGACCCGTCTGATCGACGATCTCGAGACCCCGGTCTCGGCCTATCTGAAGATCGCCCAGACGCGTCCCTACAGCTTCCTGTTCGAGAGCGTCGAAGGCGGGACCTGGCGCGGTCGGTACTCGATCGTGACGATGAACCCGGACCTGGTGTGGCGCTGCCGCGGCGACCAGGCCGAGATCGCCGAGGGCGACGACATCGCCGCCGGCCGCTACACGCCCCAGCCGGGCGGCGCGCTGGACAGCCTGCGTGATCTGGTCGCCCAGGCGCGCATGGAACTGCCCAAGGGCTTGCCGCCCATGGCCGCGGGCGTGTTCGGCGCCCTGGGCTATGACCTGGTGCGTCTGGTCGAGCGTCTGCCCGACATCAACGAAGACACCCTGGGCCTGCCGGACGGGATCATGACCCGCCCGCAGATCGTCGCGATCTTCGACGCCATCGCCCAGGAGATCATCCTGACGACGGCCGTGCGGCCCAAGGCCGGGATCTCGGCCAAGGACGCCTACGCCGCCGCGCGCGCGCGCATCGAGACGGTCATGGCCGATCTGCATCGCCCGCTCGGCCACGACGCGCCGCGCCCGGCCCGCGATCCGATGGAGTTCACGACGCCGGTCAGCCGCGCCGACTACGCCGACGTGGTCGCCAAAGCCAAGGACTACATCGCCGCCGGCGACATCTTCCAGGTCGTGGCCAGCCACCGCTTCCGCGCGCCCTTCGACCTGCCGCCGTTCGCGCTGTATCGCTCGCTGCGCCGGACCAACCCGTCGCCGTTCCTGTTCTTCCTGAACCTGGACGGCTTCAACTTGGTCGGCTCCAGCCCCGAGATCCTGGTCCGCCTGCGCGACAACAAGATCACCATCCGGCCGATCGCCGGCACCCGTCCGCGCGGCGCCACGCCCGAGGAAGACGCGGCGCTGGAAGCCGAGCTGCTGGCCGATCCCAAGGAACGCGCCGAGCATCTGATGCTGCTGGACCTGGGCCGCAACGACGTGGGCCGCGTGGCCATGCTCAACCACCAGGGCCGCAACGCCCCCGCTGAGCGTCCTAAGGGCCCGAACGTCCGCGTGACCGAGAGCTTCAAGATCGAGCGCTACAGCCACGTCATGCATATCGTCTCGAACGTCGAGGGCACCGCGCCCGACGGCGTCGATCCGGTTGACGTGCTGATGGCCGCCCTGCCCGCCGGCACGCTCTCGGGCGCGCCCAAAGTGCGGGCCATGGAAATCATCGACGAGCTGGAAGTCGAGAAGCGCGGCATCGGCTATGCCGGCGCGGTCGGCTATTTCGGCGCCGACGGCTCGGTCGACACCTGCATCGTGCTGCGCACGGCGCTGGTCAAGGACGGCATGATGTACGTGCAGGCCGGCGGCGGCATCGTCGCAGACAGCGATCCGGACGCCGAATATGACGAGACCCTGCACAAGTCCCGCGCCCTCAAGCGCGCGGCCGAGGAAGCCTGGCGATTCAGCTGAGCCTTAGGGCTGTTTAGGGACCGCCCAGCCGATCGTCCGGCAGGTGCTGAGTGACCGCAGGCGGCGCCAGCACCATGACCGTGGCGAAGCTCAGCGCACAGACCGCGGCGAAGGCCGCGGCGGCCAGCACCGGCGCCATCTTCTGAGCGCGCGTCTTCTTCCGCAGCAGAGCGCGGACATAGGCGACGGCGATCGGGTCCAGGGCGGAATCACGCGGGTCCATCCCCATATGATGCGACAGACCGCGTTCGCTGTAACCGTAACTGAAGGCCGCGCGCGAAAATGCCGCTACACAAAGGCTTCGCGCAGGCTAGAACCGCACTTCGAAAGGCGGCGTCATGATCCTCGTCATCGATAACTACGACAGCTTCACCTACAACCTCGTCCATTATCTGAACGAGCTGGGGGCCGAGACGGTCGTCTACCGCAACGACGCTCTGACGGTGCAGGAGGCCCTTGGCCTGCAGCCCGCCGCCGTCCTGCTGTCGCCGGGCCCCAAGGCGCCTGACCAAGCCGGCATCTGCCTGCCCCTGCTGACCAGCGCGCCGGCCGACCTGCCGATCCTGGGCGTGTGCCTGGGCCACCAGGCCATCGGTCAGGCCTATGGCGGCGAGGTGATCCGCGCCAAGGCCGTCATGCACGGCAAGGTCAGCAAGGTCCGTCACGAGGACAAGGGCATCTTCAAGGGCCTGCCCAACCCGTTCACCGCCACGCGCTATCACAGCCTGGCCGTCCGCAGCGAAGACCTGCCCGCCGAGCTGGAGGTCACCGCCTGGACCGATGACGGCGAGATCATGGGCGTGCAGCACAAGACGCGCCCCGTGTACGGCGTCCAGTTCCATCCGGAATCGATCGCCACCGAGGGCGGCCATCAGATGCTGGCCAACTTCATCGACCTGGCCGGCGTCAAGCGCGACGCGGCGGTCTGGGTCTAGGGCGCACAGCATGTCCGACGCTTTCAAGCCGCTGCTGGCCAAGCTGGCCGACGGCCAGACCCTGGACGACGCCGACGCCGAGATCTTCTTCGCCGCCTGCCTGCGCGGCGAGCCGACGCCGGCCCAGGTGGCCGCCGCCGTCACCGCCATGCGCCTGCGCGGCGAGACGGTAGGTGAGATCGCCGCCTGCGCCCGCGCCATGCGCCGCGCCGCCGTGCAGTTGGAACACCCGTACGACGTCATCGACGTCTGCGGCACCGGCGGCGATGGCCTGCACACGCTGAACATCTCCACCGCCGTGGGTTTCGTGGCCGCCGGCGGGGGGCTGAAGGTCGCCAAGCACGGCAACCGCGCCATCACGTCGAAGTCCGGCACCGCCGACGTCCTGACCGCCCTGGGCGTCAATATCGACGCCACGCGCGAGCAGCAGCGCCAGGCCCTGGACGAGGCCGGCATCTGTTTCCTGTTCGCCCAGTCCCATCACGGGGCGATGAAGCACGTCTCGCCGATCCGCCAGCAGCTGGGTTTCCGCACCATCTTCAACCTGCTAGGCCCGCTGACCAATCCGGCCGGCGCCAAGCGGCAGGTCGTGGGCGTCTCGGCCCCGCGCTTCGTCGAGCCGATCGCCAAGGCCCTGGGCGCGCTGGGCGCCGAGCGTGCCTGGTCGGTGCACGGCTCGGGCATGGACGAGCTGACCACCACGGGCGAGACCGAGGTCGCCGAATGGCGCGACGGCCGCATCCACCTGTTCAAGATCACGCCCGAGGCCGTGGGCCTGCCACGCGCCTCGCTGTCGGACATCACCGGCGGTGATCCCGACTTCAACGCCGCCGCCCTCACCCGTCTGTTCGACGGCGAAAAGGGCGCCTATCGCGACATCGTGCTACTGAACGCCGCCGCCGCCTTCCTGGTCGCCGACAGGGTCGAGACCCTGGTCGAGGGTATCGAACTGGCCGCCGACGTCATCGACGAAGGCCGCGCCAAGGCCGCCCTGGCCGGGCTGGTGGCCGCTACGAATACGGAAGTGACCGCGTGACCGACATCCTCGCCAAGATCGCCGCCTACAAGCTTGAGGAGGTCGTCGACCGCAAGCGTCGCCGCACCCTGGGCGCGCTCGAGAACGCCGCCCGCAACGCCTCGTCGCCGCGCGGCTTCAAGCAGGCCCTGATCGCCGGCCACGCGCCTGGCAAGCTGTCGCTGATCGCCGAGATCAAGAAGGCTTCGCCGTCCAAGGGCCTGATCCGCGCCGACTTCGACCCGCCGGCCCTGGCTCGGAACTACGAAGCCGGCGGCGCATCGTGCCTGTCGGTGCTGACCGACGGCCCCAGCTTCCAGGGCGCCGACGCTTATCTGATCGACGCCCGCGCGGCCGTCAGCCTGCCCTGCATCCGCAAGGACTTCCTCGTGGATCCCTGGCAGGTGGCAGAGAGCCGGGCCCTGGGCGCCGACGCCATCCTGGTCATCTTGGCGATGATCGACGACGTCCTGGCCGCCGAGCTGATGAGCGAGGCCAAGCGCCTGGGCATGGACGCCCTCGTGGAAGTCCATGACGAGGCCGAGATGGAACGCGCCGGCGCCCTAGGCTCGGATCTGGTCGGCATCAACAATCGCGACCTGAAGAGCTTCGTGGTCGACCTGGCCGTCACCGAGCGTCTCCAGGCCCTGGCCCCCAAGGATGCCCTGCTGGTCACCGAAAGCGGCATCTTCACCCACGACGACGTCGTGCGGATGGAGGCCACCGGCGCCAAGGCCATGCTGGTCGGCGAGAGCCTGATGCGCCAGGCCGACGTCACGGCGGCGACCAAGGCCTTGCTCGGCTGACAGATCGGGTACGCGCCGTCTGGCGTTTTCCCCCTCGCCCGCCCACAGTCCTCTCAACAAGAACACTGCCCCGCGCGAGGAAACGCGAATGCATTGGCTCGCCCGCGTGGTGAATTGGTCCCTCGTCGCCTTTTTCAAGCGCGAGGGCTGGACGATCGAGGGCTCGGCCCCGACGACGACCCGCAAGTTCGTGATCATCGCCGCGCCGCACACCAGCAATTGGGACTTCGTCTACTTCCTGGGCGCGGCCGATGCGCTGAACCTGAAGCTCAGCTTCATGGGCAAGGCCTCGCTGTTCCGCTGGCCGTTCGAGAAGTTAATGAAGGACCTGGGCGGCGTGCCGATCGACCGCTCCCAGTCGCGCGACACGGTCCAGGCGATGGCCGACGAGTTCGCCCGCCGCGACGAGTTCATGCTGACGATCGCGCCCGAGGGCACGCGCGGCAAGGCGGGCGGCTGGAAGACCGGCTTCTACAACATCGCCCTGAAGGCCGGCGTGCCGATGGTGCCCGGCTTCATGGACTACAAGCGCAAGGTCGTGGGCCTGGGCCCCGCCATGATGCCCAGCGGCGACTACGAGAAGGACCTGGCGGCGCTGGCGGCGTTCTATGCGCCGGTCACGCCCAAGCATCCGGAACGCAAGACCGTCCTCTAGAGCCCGCCGCCACGATTTGGCCAAGCTCGCCGCCCTAACCTTGGCTTGAGCAAGCAAGGGGATGGCGATGCGCAAGTGGACTGAAGGCCTGATCGAGACCGCAAAGACCTTCGCCATCGTGGTCGTGGTGTTCCTGATCCCGCGCACGGTCTTTTGCCAGCCGTTCACGATCCCGTCGGAATCGATGCAGCCCACCCTGATGGTCGGCGACTACATCCTGGTCTCGAAATATCCGTACGGGATCAGCCGCCACTCGATCCCGCTCAGTCCGCCCGTGGGTCACGGCCGCCTGCTGGGCCAGGCGCCCGAACGCGGCGACATCGTGGTGTTCAAGAAGCCCAGCGACGGCCGCACCGACGTCATCAAGCGCGTCATCGGCCTGCCCGGCGACCGGATCCAGATGGAGGGCGGCGTGGTGCGCATCAACGGCGCGGCCGTGACCCAGACCCTGACCGGCATCGACGCCGAGGGCTCGCCCAATGCCTATCCGATCCCGGTCCGCCACCTGCGCGAAACCCTGCCGAACGGCCGGACCTACGCCACCAACAGCTTCGGGGTCGAGACCCAGGCGGCCAATACCGGCGTCTATACCGTGCCCGCCGGCTGCTATTTCGTGATGGGCGACAATCGCGACAACTCGCTGGACAGCCGCTTCAACCCCGGCTCGACGCCCAAGGGCTATGCTTCCTGCGCCTGGGACGTGGCCCGCGACGCCGACCTGCCGCCGGAACTGGGCATGGGCTTCATCCCGGCCGAGAACCTGGTCGGCCGCGCCGAGCGGATCCTGTTCTCGTGGACCGGCCACGGCCTGCGCCTGGACCGCACGTTCAAGGCCCTGCCCGCCCCCAAGGTTGGCTGACCTCACAACCCCCGCTAGGGTCCGCGCCACTTCGAATTGAGGGGAATCGGATGCGGGCCTTCCTGTCCAAGCTGCGTCGCGCCTTGTCGGCCGCCCCTCCCGCCCCGGCGGTGGACGCCGTGGCCGCCCCGCAGGAGCTCTGGCATCTGGTCGGGGCCGCCGACGCCGACTACGTCCGCGTGGGCCAGCAGTTTCGGCAGCTGTTCATCGATGCTGGCCTGCAGCCGCACCACGCTATCCTGGACGTCGGCTGCGGCATCGGCCGCGCCGCCGCGCCCTTGGTGGACTATCTGGACGAGACAGGTCGCTACGCCGGCTTCGACGTGATGGCCCAGGCGATCGACTGGTGCAAAGCCAACATCGCCGTCGGCGACGAGCGTTTTGCCTTCCTCCACGCCGACATGCACAGCGACCGGTACAATCCGGAAGGCTCGCAACCCGCCAGCCGCTTCGTGTTCCCCTATCCCGACGCCAGCTTCGACTTCGTCTGGCTGGGCTCGGTGTTCACCCACCTGCTGGCCGCCGACCAGGCGCAATTTGCGCGAGAAATCGTCCGCGTTTTGAAGCCCGGCGGAACCAGCGTCATCTCCTGGTACCTGATCGACGACGAGGCCCGCGCCAACACCGGCAATGGCCAGATCGCCTTCGATTTCGTCCACGCCCTGGACGGCTGCTGGACGGCCAATCCCGAGATGCCCGAGGACACGATCGCCTACGACCTGGCCTCGATCCTGGCTCAGTACGATGCCCTGGGCCTCGACACACTCAACGTGGCGCTCGGTGTCTGGCGGCGCGAGCCGATGCAGGACCAGGACATCATCGTGGCCCGCAAACGCACCTGAAAGCTTTCGTTAAGCTTTTGATTCTGGTCGACATTTACCCTATCGGCCAAGCTAGCTATTGATTTTCCTCGCCTTTCTCCGGCGAACGACGCTCGACTTGACTTTAACGCGGAACGCCTAGAGAACATTCGAAAGGTTTGCGGTTTGTTCCGCGCTCCAGCCGAGGTTCACATGCTCACCCGCAAGCAGCACGAACTGCTGATGTTCATCCACGAGCGGATCAAGGAGACCGGCGTCTCCCCGTCCTTCGACGAGATGAAGGAGGCCCTCGACCTGGCCTCCAAGTCGGGCATCCATCGGCTGATCACGGCCCTGGAAGAGCGCGGCTTCATCCGTCGCCTGGCCCACCGGGCTCGGGCGCTGGAAGTGGTGAAGCTGCCGCAGCAGGCGACGACGGCCGCCCCGCCCAAGGGCCGCGGCGCGTTCCGCCCGCAGGTCTTCGAAGGCGGCGGCTCGCCCCCGCCCGCCCCGGCCGCCTCGTCGGCGCCCGCCAATGACAGCCGCGACCTGCCGATCCTGGGCAAGATCGCCGCCGGCACCCCGATCGACGCCATCCAGCACGAACGCGAGCGCCTGCCGGTGCCCGAAGCCATGTTGGGTAGCGGCGAGCACTATGTCCTCGAGGTGCAGGGCGACTCGATGATCGAGGCCGGCATCCTCGACGGCGACTACGTGATCATCAAGAAGGGCGACACCGCCACCTCGGGCGAAATCGTCGTCGCCCTGGTCGGCGAGGAAGCCACCCTCAAGCGCCTGCGCAAGAAGGGCGGCTCGATCGCCCTGGAAGCGGCCAACCCGAAGTACGAGACCCGCATCTTCGGCCCCGACCAGGTCGAGGTGCAAGGCAAGCTGGTGGGCCTGATCCGCCGGTATCACTAGCTCGGCTCATCCCCGCGAAAGCGGGGATTTGAATAGGCCCCGACCTTGGCTGAGGTTCGGGGCCTTTTCGTATCGGGGTTACAGCCGCCCTTCCTCCGCCAGCCGCTTGGCCGCCTTGTCGAAGCCGGCCCAGGCCGCCGCCGCCAGCGAAGCGCCCGTGCTGACCCGGCGCACGCCCAGCGCGCCCAGGCTCTCGACCGACATGTCCGAGCCCCAGAACAGGACGTTGACCGGCTTGGGGGCCACGGCCTGAACGATAGCGCGGATTTCCTCGGGATCGGTGACCGCAGGTGCGTAGAGGCAGTCGGCGCCAGCCTCGGCATAGACCTTCAGGCGCTCGATGGTCGGCTCCAGATTCCGGTTGCCACGCAGATAGCCCTCGGTGCGGCCGACCAGGATCACGTCCTGGCCCGAGGCGTCGATGGCGGCCCGGGCGGCCTTCAGGCGTTCCAAGGCGACCGGCAGGTCGTAGAGCGCCGAGCCCGACCAGTCCTCGATCGACAGGCCTGCGACGCCGGCCTCGATGGCCAGGGTGACGCTCTCGCCGACGCCCTCGGCGGTATCGGAGAATCCGGCCTCGAAGTCGGCGTTCACCGGCAGGTCGGTGGCGGCGCACAGCTGGCGCAGGTGATCGATAACCTCGTCGCGGGTGATCTGACCGTCGTCCTTGCCCAGGGCCCAGGCCGCCCCGGCGCTGGTCGAGGCCAAGGCCTTGAAGCCCAACTTCTGCAGCCGCTTGGCGCTGCCGGCGTCCCACGGGTTCGGCAGGGCGAAGCAGCCCTCGGCATGCAGGGCGCGGAAGGCGGCGCGGCGGGCGGCGAACGGGTTGGACATCACGAATCCTCCAGAAGGTCGGCGCGAGGCTTAGCCGCCGCTCGTGACATCAGGTGTCAGCAGGCGGCTCCAAGGCCGGTCGCCGCGCAATGGCTGAGCCCAGACGATGCGCCAGCCGTCGGGCCGACGATAGAGCTCGGCCGCTCCACCGCGCGCGAAATCCTCAGCCGCCAGCAACACCGCATCGGCGCACAGCGGCGGGATGCGCTCCGGCGCCGGACCCCGGATCACCACGACCTCACTGGCCACGCACATGCCCGACAAAGTCTCGGCGTCGGGCGTCTTGCGGCTCCAGGCCAGGGACAGCCGCACCGGCGCGCCCAGGGCCGGCGCGCAGACCCGCTTGTCGCAGGCGTAGAGGCTCCAGGTCGCCGGCTCGAGCCCGCGCCGCCGCGCCCACAGCTCGGCCCCGAAGCGCTTGGCGTCGGTCCGCAACAAGACCGCCGCGTCGCCCGAGCGGACGGCGGCCGTGGCGCCGTCGGCGGCGATCCAGGCGTCCGGCGCGGCGGGCCTGGGCCACAAGGCGACCGCCAGGGCCAGGGGCGCGCCGATCCAGCGCAGATGGCCCTTCCACAGGCACAGGATCATCAGGCCCAGGAAGGCCACGACCAGCACCTGCGGCGGGGCGCTGGCTACGATCCTCTGCGCGCCATGGGCGTCGGCGAAGCCGTTGGCGATCCCGACCATGGCGTCGATGCCCCATCCGGCCACGGCCAGGAACGGCGCGCCCAAGCCGAACGGCTCAAGCAAGGTGCCGATGGCCAGGAACGGCATGATCACGAACGACGACAGCGGCGCGACCGCCAGATTGGCCGGCAGGCCCCAGACGGCGACACGATTGAAGTGCTGCATGGCGAACGGCGCGGTGGCCAGGCCCGCCACCAGGCTGGCCGCGACCGACGCCGCCAGCCAGACGATCCCCGCCTGCGGCCAGCGGATCCACCAGGGCGTCGAGATCTCCTTCACCGGACGCGGCCAGGCCTCGGCCAGGGCCACCAAGGCGGCGGTGGCGGCGAACGACATCTGGAAGCCCGGCTCGCCGGCCGTCTCGGGCTTCAGGGCCAGGATCAGCAAGGCCGCTACTGCCAGCCCATGAAGCGTGATGGCCCGCCGGTCGAACAGGATCGCCAGGAACGCCACGCTGGCCGTGATCGCCGCCCGCTCGGCTGGCGGCGGGGCTCCCGAGATCACCAGATAGCCCAGCACGGCGACGAGGCCGGCGATGGCGGCGATCTTCTTGCCTGGCGCCCGCAGGGCCAGCCACGGCCAGGCGGCGACGCCCAACCGCACTACCCCGAACATGAAGCCGCCGACGATGGCCATATGCAGGCCGGAGATCGAGATGATGTGCGCCAGGCCCGAAGCGCGCATGGCGTCCGTGTGGTCCTGAGTGATCCAGGCTTCATGGCCGGTGACCATGGCCGCGCCCAGGCCACCGCTGGTGGGTCCCATCCGCGCCAGGATCCGCTGAGCCAAACTCCAGCGGAAGGCGTTGACCGCCATCGACAACCGCAGCCGCCATGGTGGCGGATCCAGCCGCGCGACGTCCCAGTCGCCGATGATGAAACCGACGCCGCCGATCGAGTCGAACCAGGCGTCGCGCGCGAAGTCGTAGGATCCCGGCGCGGCCGGCGGCGGCGGCGGCCCCAGCATGGCCCTCAGCCGCACAGCCTGGCCCGGCGCGGGCGTCTCGTTCTCGCCGATCGTCACCCGGATCCGACGCGGCGTGTGTTCCGGCGCCAGCCCCGACACCGCGACCGGCGCGATCAGCAGACGCGGCCCGCCCGCGCCGGGGCTGACGACGTCGACGACAAAGCCCTCCACGCGTCGCACGACCCGCTCGCCGGCCATAACCGGCGCGGCCACACGGTCGCTGCGGAGCTTGGCCGCGAAGCCGCCCGCCGCGCCGCAAGCCGCCAGACTGGCCAGAGCCACCAGCAGCGGCGCCGCATTGCGTCGGCGCAAGACCTGCCAGACCGCTGCCAGCACCAGCATCACGCCGCCCAGCAGCCACAGCGACGGCTCGCGCCCCGCCTCCAGATAGGCCGCCGCGCCCAGACCGAACGCCACCGGCGTCCACAGGAAGGCCCGGACCGCATTGACTCGCACTTCGGCGACCGTCAGCGCCGCGAGGCCGCGCCAGGAGACCCGCGTTGCGGCTGTCGCCGGCGCGATATCGGCAAGTTCCGCGCCTAACACCCGGAAACCACTGTATTTTTGACGGTTAAGCCAAGTTCGCCGCGCTGCGGAAAAGCGCTAGGCCCGGTGCAAAGCGGCATGCTAAGACGCGCCGCCCAAGCCGCATCGCGGCCCGCGGTTTCCGGCGCCGTCTTGGCGTCCAGCCTTGCAGCCCTGAAGTCCATGTCGAACCCCACCTCCCCCGGCCCTTTCGCGACTGGCGTCGTCACGCGCTTCGCCCCCTCGCCCACCGGTTTCCTGCATATCGGCGGCGCCCGCACGGCGCTGTTCAACTGGTTATATGCACGCCACACGGGAGGAAAGTTCCTTGTTCGCGTCGAGGACACCGATCGTGAGCGTTCGACCGAAGCGGCCGTCGCCGCGATCTTCGAGGGCCTGAACTGGCTGGGCCTGGAATCGGATGACGAGGTCGTCTTCCAGCACACCCGCGCCCCGCGCCACGTCGAGGCCGTGCAGGAGATGCTGGCCGCCGGCCGCGCCTATCGCTGCTGGATGACCGTCGAGGAACTGGAAGTCGCCCGCGAGAAGGCCCGCTCCGAGGGCCGCGCCATCCGCTCGCCCTGGCGCGACGCGCCGGAAGGCGACCTGGCGGTCCCGCACGTGATCCGCTTCAAGGGTCCGCTGGACGGCGAGACCGTGGTCGACGACCTGGTCAAGGGCCCGGTGACCTTCCGCAATATCGAGCTGGACGACCTTGTCCTGCTCCGCGCCGACGGCGCGCCGACCTACAACCTGGCCGTGGTCGTCGACGACCACGACATGGGCGTCACCCACGTGATCCGTGGCGACGACCACCTTAACAACGCCGCCCGCCAGAGCCTGATCTACAAGGCCCTGGGCTGGGACGTGCCGGCCTTCGCCCACATCCCGCTGATCCACGGCCCCGACGGCGCCAAGCTGTCCAAGCGTCACGGCGCTCAGGCCGTCGGCGAGTTCGCCGACCTGGGCTACATCCCCGAGGGTATGCGCAACTACCTGGCCCGCCTGGGCTGGGGCCATGGCGACGACGAGGTCTTCAACGACGAGCAGGCGATCAGTTGGTTCGACGTGGCCGACGTGGTCAAGGCGCCCGCGCGCCTGGACTGGGCCAAGCTGAACCACATCAACGCCCAGCACCTGCGCAAGGCCGACGACGCCCGCCTGACCGAGCTGGCCCTGACGGCCGCCCATAAGCGTGGCGAGCCCCTGCCCGCCGACGCCCGCGAGCGCATCGCCCGCACGGTTCCGGAGGTGAAGGAAGGCGCCAAGACCATCCTGGAGCTGGTCGACCACTGTGCGTTCGCACTGAAGGTTCGTCCGCTGGCGCTGGAAGAGAAAACCCAAAAGCAGCTGACCGAGGAAACCGCCGAGCGCCTGACGCGCCTGCGGGAGCAACTGGCCTCGGTCGCGACCTTTGACGCCGCCTCCCTGGAAACCGCGTTGAAAACGTTCGCGGAATCCGAAGGCGTCGGCTTCGGCAAGTTCGGCCCGGCCCTGCGCGGGATCCTGACCGGCGGCGCGCCGGCCCCGGACCTGAACAAGACCATGGCCGCGCTCGCCCGCGAAGAGAGTTTAGGGCGCCTTGACGACGCCCTGGCGCCGCGCGCATGAGGCGCTATAACGCACGTGCGAAAACGAAAGTTGGACTGCTCGTTCCAATTTATGAAGGGGTCTAAGTATGACCGATAAAGCCACGCTGACGATCGGCGACAAGAGCTACGACCTGCCGATCCTCAAGGGCAGCACGGGTCCGGACGTTCTCGACATCCGGAAAGTCTACGCTGAAAGCGACCACTTCACGTTCGATCCGGGCTTCACGTCCACTGCGTCGTGCGAAAGCAAGATCACCTATATCGACGGCGACGCCGGGATTCTGCTGCACCGCGGCTATCCCATCGACCAGCTGGCCGAGAAGTCCTCGTTCCTCGAGGTCTGCCACCTGCTGCTGAACGGCGAACTGCCGTCGGCCGAAGAATTCGCCAAGTTCGAAAAGAACATCACCTACCACACGATGCTGCACGCGCAGTTCGACGCCTTCTTCCAGGGCTTCCGCCGCGACGCGCACCCGATGGCCGTGATGACCGGCGCCGTCGGCGCCCTGTCGGCCTTCTACGCCGACAGCATCAATGTCGATGACGCCCGCGAGCGCGAGATCAGCGCTCACCGCCTGATCGCCAAGATGCCGACGATCGCTGCCCGCGCTTACAAGTACACGGTCGGCCAGCCGTTCGTGTCGCCGCGCAACGACCTGTCGTACTCGGAAAACTTCCTGCGCATGTGCTTCGCCGTGCCGGCCGAGGACTGGAAGCCGAACCCGGTGCTGACCCGCGCCATGGACCGGATCTTCATCCTGCACGCCGACCACGAGCAGAATGCCTCGACCTCGACCGTCCGCCTGGCCGGTTCGTCGGGCGCGCACCCGTTCGCCTGCATCGCCGCCGGCATCGCCTGCCTGTGGGGCCCGTCGCACGGCGGCGCCAACCAGGAAGCCCTGGAGATGCTGGAAACCATCGGCTCGGTCGAGAACATCCCGGACTACGTCCAGGGCGTGAAGGACCGCAAGTACAAGCTGATGGGCTTCGGCCACCGCGTGTACAAGAACTTCGACCCGCGCGCGAAGGTCATGCAGAAGACCGCCCACGAAGTGCTGGCGGAACTGGGCCACAACAACGACCCGCTGCTGCAGGTCGCCCAGGAACTGGAAAAGGTCGCCCTGAGCGATCCGTACTTCATCGACCGCAAGCTGTACCCGAACATCGACTTCTATTCGGGCATCACCCTGCGCGCGATGGGCTTCCCGACCAACATGTTCACCGTGCTGTTCGCCCTGGCCCGCACCGTCGGCTGGATCAGCCAGTGGAAGGAAATGTTCGAGGACCCCACCCGCAAGATCGGTCGTCCGCGTCAGCTCTACACGGGCGCCACGCAACGCGACTACGTGCCGGTCGAGAAGCGCTAAGCGCTCTCTACTCGGAGACACGGATCAGGCCCCGCTTTCGGCGGGGCCTTTTTCGTTTCAGCGCTTCATCAGGAAGCTGAGGACCTCGGCGACGGCGCGGTACAGGGCCTCGGGGATCTCTTCGTCGATCTCGATGCTCGACAGAGCCTGGGCCAGAACCGGGTCTTCCTCGATCGGCACGCCGTGCTCGCGGGCGGTCTCGATGATCTTCTCGCCTAGCCAGCCCTGGCCCGAGGCGACCACCTTGGGCGCGTTGGGCTCCTCGTAGAGCAAGGCGACGGCGATGCGCGGGCGCGCGGAGGGTCCGGTGATCCCGCTCATGAGGCCTGGTCCACGAAATGGCCCAGCGGGCTGACGCCGCCGGGCGCAGGCGGCGCGCCGGAATGGACAGCGACCTCGGGGGTCAGCTCGGCCTCGCGCAGGGCGGCGGCCAGGCTTTCCTCGCCGGCGCGGAAGCGGGCGATGGTCTCGGCGCGCTCGGCCCATAGCGAGACGCGGGTGCGGGCGCCGGTCAGGGTGACCATGGCGTGGACGGGGCCCAGCGGCTCGATGTCGATCGAGAACCGGGCCTTGTAGGTGCGCTCGGCCGGCCCGACCGCGCCGCCGCCGGAACCGCCGCCGTCGTGGCTGATCTCGAACTGTGCGACGGCGACGCCCTGAGGCGTCACGAACGGCAGGTCGAGGTTCAGGCGCGCCCCCTGTTGGCGCGCCTCCGGGGTCTCGAGCTCATGATACTGGGCGTCGGGCAGAGAGGCGATCTGCATCAGGTCCTGGCGGGCCAAAGCGCCGCTCGCGCCCTTCAGCAGGCCGCGCACGATGTCGATGGTCGGCTGGCCGAGCGACATCGCGGGCGGCGTCGGCTTCTGGCCCGCCATCGGACCGCCGGCATAGGGCGGCGGCGGGACCTTGGAACGGGCGATCTCGGCCGCCGGCGCGCCATAGCCACGCGCGACGGCGGTCCTGGCCTCGGCCTGCGGGTTGGGCGGCGGCTCCTCGGCGACCGTTTCCTCGGCGATCAGACCGGCCTGGATCAACGGCGATAGCGACGGGCGTGCGGCGGGCGCGGGATGCGGCGAAGCCCTGGGCGGCGCCACGAGCGAACCGAAGCGGGCCGCGAGTGGCTCTTCCTCGGGCGGCGGCGTGGGCATGGGCTTGGCCGGCGGAGCAGGTTCTTCCGCTTGAGCGGTTTCCACCGGCGGCGGCGCGGGTGCGGTCGTCGCGGCGGGGGCGTTCTCGAGCGCCGGAGCGATGTTTGGCTGGGCCGGCTGCCCCGGAACGGGCGTCGACGGGCGCGCGGCGGGCTGAGGCGTCGCCTGAGCAGGCGCGGGCTGCGGCGTGGCTTGAGCGCCAGCGGGCGTCGGGCCGGCTCGCAGCGTTGGCGTCGGCGTATCAGCCTCGGCCGTAGGGCTCGGTGACGGCTCGGCGGGCGCTTCGGTCGTGACTTGCGGCACGGCGCGGGCCAGCCAGGCCGACAGCGCACCTCGGAAGACCAGCAGCGCGGCCTTCATGTCGTTGGACTGGGGCAGCGTCGGCGCGAGGTCCGAAGCCGCAGGCGGCGCGGCCGCGCGAGCCATCCTGGCTTCCAGGAAGACGCCGGAGCGCTCCACGGCCTGGCGCAGGCCCTGGGGTGTGGCCAGTTCGGCGGCCTGGGGCGTCTTGGCCAGCAGCGCCCTGCCCGCCTCGCGGACCTCGGGCGGCATGTCGGGACGGTCGACGACGGCGCGGACATTGGCCATCAGCGGCGCGATCCCGGCCTGGCGCGGCACGGCCTCGGCGGCGGCGGTGCGCACGGCGCGGGCCATGCGGGTCTCGGGCGTCGGCTTGGTCGCCAAGGCCTGCTGCTGAGCCAGCGGCGCGCCCTTGGCCGTGCTGGCGGCATCGGCGGTGTGGCCGGTGTCCTGCGTGGAGGTCTGGCCAACCTGCTCGACCGGCGTGCCGGCCTTGACGGTCTGGGGCGTCGCGGCCGGGCGACCGACGATCTGGCCCAGCTCGGCGTTCATGTTGGTCAGGGCCTGGCGCGCCATGGCCTGTAGAACCGCGACCGAATCCGGCGGGGTTCCAGCCGGATGGGATGGAAGGATCGGGGTCAGGGGCGTGGTCGGGTCGATGGCCACGACGACGGCTCCACGGCGACAGGTGTCCCGACACTATGAGTCGAGCGTAAAGCTCTAGTTAACCACCTTGGCCGTGGACCTTCAGGAAGCCCAGCAGGGCGTCGGCGGCGGCCTCTGACGGGTCGGGCATGCCGCGGCCCATCTTGTCCAGAGCGGCGCTCTGCTCGGCCGCTTGGCGGGCGCGCAGGGCCGGGTCGTCGAGCAGCTTGCCGACCTCGCGCGCCAGGCCCTCGCCATCGCAGGCGTCCTGCAGCAGCTCCGGCGCGACGGCCTTGCCGGCGGCGATGTTGAACAGCGTGACCCACTTGGGCTTCATCAGGCGCTTGAGGATGGCGTAGGTGATCGCGCCGGTCTTGTAGCCGACCACCATCGGCGCGCCGGCCAGGGCCAGTTCGGTCGTCACCGTGCCGCTGCAGGCCAGGGCGACGTCCCCGGCGACGAAGGCGTCGTCCTTCAGCGCCTCGTCCTCGATCACGTGGGCGCGGAACGGCCAGCCGGCGACGCGGGCCTTCACGGCCTCGGCGACGGTGTAGGCGGCGGGAATGACGATTGCCAGCTGCGGCCGGTCAGCCTTGAGCCGGCGCACGGCGTCCTCGAAGGCCGGCATGACGCGCTCGATCTCGGACGGGCGGCTGCCAGGCAAGACCAGCAGGATTGGATCTGTCGCCGAGACCCCGATGGCTTCGCGCAGCCTTGCGCCATCAGCGTGATCGAAGCGCTTGGCCAACGCCGAGTTGCCGACGAAGACGTTTTCCAGCCCGGCCGCGTCGAAATACGGCTTGTCCATCGGCTGGATCGACAACAGCAGGTCGACGGCCTTGGCCAAGCCTCTGGCGCGGCCTTCGCGATAGGCCCAGACCTGCGGCGCGACGTATTTCACCAGCGGTAGTTTGGGGTCCAGCTTGCGCAGCGCGTGGGCCAGACGGATGTTGAAGCCCCAGCTGTCGATCAGGATCGCCACATCGGGCTTTTCCCGGGCCGCCAGGGCCACGGAGTCGTCCAAGCGGGCTTTGACCGTCGGATAGGCCTTCAGGCCCTCCCAGATGCCCAGGATCGACAGCTGGGCGATGTCGAAGGGGCTCTGCACCCCTTGCTCGGCCATCTTGGCCCCGCCGACGCCGACAAAGGTCACCTGGTCGCCCAGCCGCGCCCGCAACGCCTTGGCCAGGCTGGCGCCCAGGGCGTCGCCCGAAGCCTCGGCGGCGACCAGCATGACTTTCATAACCATCAGGGCCGCCCCTGCGGATCGACCCCCAGCACGAAGAGGCCCAGATCGTCGGCGCAGGCGATCACCGCGTCACGGTCGACCACCAGCAGGCGGCCGGTCTCGCCGACCACGCCGGCCAGGCCGGCGCGGGCGGCGCGCTGGATGGTGGCGACGCCGATGGTCGGCAAATCGACCTTGGTTTCCTGGATCGGCTTGGGCGCCTTGGCCAGCACGCCGCGCGGACGTTCGGCCGAGCCCCGGATGGCCTGGGGCAGTTGCTCCACGCGGCGCAGCATGGCGTCGGTGCCCTCCTGGGCCTCGACGGCCAGCACCAGGCCCTCGCAGACCACGGCGCCCTGCCCCACGTCCAGGCGACCGATCTCGCGGGCCACGTGCAGGGCCTTGTCGATATCAGCCATCTGCTCGGGCCTCGGCGTATGTTTGCCCAGGCGGCCGCGCGGCAGGGTCATCTCGCCCATCACCTCGTGGGCGCCCTCGATCTCGAAGCCTTCCTTCTCGAACTCGTCCAGCACGCGGCGCAGCAGGGCGTCGTCGCCCTTGCGCGCGGCAACGATCAGGCTGGGCAGAACCTTGATGCCCCGGCCGTCGGGCATCAGTTTCGCGAAGTCGGGGCGGCTGACATTGCCGGCGAAGCAGACGACCTCGCAGCCCTCGGCCTTCAGCGCCTTGAACGCCTTGCCGAACTCGCCGATGCCCACTTCCGCGCCGGTATAGCGAGCTAGGGCCGGCTCGGCGAACCCGCGCAGGCGCATGACCGCGAAGGCCCGCCCGGCGGCCTCGCAATGGGCCGCCAGTTCGACGGGAAGCGACCCGCCGCCGGCGATCAGACCCAGCTTGCGCATCACCGGACCCTAGACTTCGCGCTCGGGCAGGCAGAGCGGGCGATTGGCGTCGGCGCGGATGAAGTCGACGATCTCCATGACCTCGGGATTCCCGGCATGGATCTCGGCCACGTCGTCCAGGCGCTCCTGGAAGGTGCCTTCGTCGGCGAACATCAGGCGGTAGGCCGCGCGCAGGGCGTTGATTGTCTCGCGCGAGAAGCCCCGGCGCTTGAGGCCGACCAGGTTCAGGCCCTCAAGGTGAGCGTGGTTGCCCCACACCGAGCCGTACGGAATGACGTCCTTGGTCACTGCGGCCAGGCCGCCGATAAAGCTGTAGCGACCGATGCGCGAGAACTGGTGCGCGGCGGCCAGGCCGCCCATGAACACATAGTCGCCGATCGAGACGTGGCCGCCCAGGGTCGCGCCCTTGGCCAGCACCACGAAGTCGCCGACGATGCAGTCGTGGGCCACGTGCGAGCCGACCATGTAGAGGCCGTCCGAGCCGATCGTGGTCACGCCACGGCCCGAGGCCGTGCCGGTGTGCATGGTCACATGCTCGCGGATGATGTTGCGCGGGCCGATCAAGAGCTCGGTCTTCTCACCCTTGTGACCCAGGTGTTGCGGCGGGCCGCCCAGATTGGCGAACGAGTGGACGGTGCAACCCTCGCCCAGCGTCGTCGCGCCTTCCACCACCACGTGCGACAGCAGGCGCACGCCGGCTTCCAGGGTCACGTCGGGGCCGACGATGCTGTAGGGCCCGATCTCGACGTCCGAGGCGATCTTGGCCTCGGGGGCGACGATGGCGGTGGGATGGATCGTCATGCCTTGGGCCCCGTCTCGACCACCATGGCGGCGAACTCAACCTCAGCGGCCACCTTGTCGCCGACCTTGGCCACGCCCTTGAACTTGAAGATCGACGAGCGCGCGCGCACCACTTCGACTTCCATGCGGATCACGTCGCCGGGGCGCACGGGCGTGCGGAAGCGGGCGTTGTCGACCGACATGAAGAAGATGGTCTTGCCCTCGGTGTCGACCTCCAGGCTCTTGCTCATCAGCACCGCGCCCGTCTGGGCCAGGGCCTCGATGATCAGCACGCCGGGCATCACCGGATTGCCGGGGAAGTGGCCCTGGAAGAACGGCTCGTTGACCGTCACGCACTTGATGCCGACGATCGACTTGTGGGCCTGGTAGTCCTCGGCGCGATCGACCAGCAGGAACGGATAGCGGTGCGGGATACGCGCCAGGATCTCGGCGATATCGATATCCGTGCGCACCGTTTCGTCGGTGTTCTGGGTCATTGAGCTTTAGCCCCTCGTGCCTCGGCCGCCCGCCATGCGCGAGAGCCATGCGGTCTCCCGAAGCCACCGCTTGAGCGGTCGCGCCGGAAAGCCCGTCCAAGTTTCACCTGCCGGCACGTCCTTGAACACCGAGGCGGCCGCCCCGATGCTCGCGCCCGAGCCGATGTTCAAATGGTCGGCGACGCCGGCCTTGCCGCCGAAGGCGACACCGTCGCCGACGACCGTACTGCCCGACAGCCCGGTATAGGCCGCCAGCACGCAATTGCGTCCTACACGGACGTTGTGCGCGACATGCACCAGGTTGTCGATCTTGGTGTTCTCGCCGATCGTCGTATCGGCGAAGGCGCCGCGGTCGACGCAGCTGTTGGCGCCGATGGTGACGTTGTCCTGGACCACCACCCGGCCCAACTGGGGCATGTCGACCATGCCGCCAGGCCCGGCGGCGGCGCCGAAGCCCGCCTCGCCAAGAACCGCGCCGGCCGAGACCGACACCCGGTCACCCAGCAGAGCAAAACCGATCACGGCATTGGCGCCGATCAGGCAGTCACGGCCGACCAGCACGCCCGGACCGATCACGGCGCCGGGACCGATCCGCGTGCCGCGCCCGATGCGCGCGCCCTGCCCGATCGTCACGTTCGGCGACAGCAGGACGCCGTCCTCGAGCTCGGCCTCGGGATGGATGGGGGCCGCGCCAGTCTCGTGACGGCGCGGCGCGTGCAGGCGATTGGCGGCGGCCGCCCAGGCGGCCTGCGGGTGCTTGGTCACAAGCGCGGCGCAGGACGCGGGCAGGAAATCCTTGTGCTCCGGACGCACGAAACAGGCGCCCGCCTGGGTGGCCCCAGCGGCGTCCTTGCGCTTCGCGTCGGAGAAGAACGTGATCGCTTGAGCATCCGCTGTATCCAGCGGCGCGGCGTGGGCGATCAGGCGGTCGCCCCAGGCCGCATCCGCCAGCTCGGCGGCGCCTGCCCGGGCCAACTCGGAAAGCGACGCCGGACCCGGGCTATCGAAGAAACGCGGGTCCGGCATGGCTCCTCACGGCAAAAACGTTCCCCTAGGTAACCCCAGGGGAGACGATTCGCTTACTTATTGGACGGCAGAGCGCCAGCGGCCGGAACCTGCTGGTCCAGGCGTTCCCGATCGAAGGTCAGCGTCTTGATGCGGGCGTCCAGGGCGGTCACCACGGCGTCGGTGATGTCCATCGACGGGTTGGCCAGCATCACCGATTCACGGTCGAACAGGACGCTGCACTTCTGGGCCTGGTAGACCTGCTTGATCGGCGTATCGAGCTCTTGATAAACGCGCGACAGCGCCTTTTGCTCGGTCGCTTCGACTTCCTTCTGGCGCAGCTGGCCCTTGCGCTGCCAGGCGTTGGCCTTGACCTGCAGAGCGGCGGCCTGTTGCTCCAGGGCGTCCTGGGCCAGGGTGGCCTTCTTGGTGTCGAGGGCCTTGGCTTCGTTGTCGAGGCCGGTGCGCTCGGCGGTCAGCTCGGCGTTCACTTGCTGGATGATGGTGCCCAGGCGCGTGTTGACGGCCTTACCGACCTGCGACTGACCCACGGCGCGTTGGCTCGAGAAGATGCAGATGCCGGTCAGGGCCGGGCCGTGCGTGACGGCGGGACCCGCCGCGGCCGGGGCGGCCGGAGCCGTCTGGGCCGAAGCGGCGGTCGCGAGAGCGAGAGCGACGACGCTGGAGGCGGCCGCGGACAGGAACTTGGACATGTTTATTGGAACCTTGTGGAGGTGGAGAACCGGAACGTTTCGGTTCGGTCGTAGCTTTCCTTGGCCAAAATACGGCTGATATCGAATCGGATGGGACCCATGGGGGACTTCCAGTCGATCGAGACACCGGCCGTGGCGCGCAGGCCGAGGTTATCCTTGATGTTGGGATCGAAGACGCCGGGCGACCTCTGGCGATCCACGTCATCCAGCAGACCGGCCGTACCCACGTCGCTGAACAGAGCGGCCTTGATGCCGTACTGCTCGGGCAGGAAGGTCGGGACGGTCAGCTCGAAGGTGCTGATGGCGTAAAGCTTGGCGCCCATCGAGTTGTTCGTGCTCGAGATGTCGCGCGGACCGATACCGGCGATCTCGAAGCCGCGGAACGAGGTGCCGCCGCGATAGAAGCGGTCGTTGATGCGGACGTTGTCGCCGCCCCAGCCCTCGATATAGCCGAACGAGCCCGTGGCGCTGAACACCAGGTCCTTGGTGAAGCCCCAGTACCAGCCGGCGTCGGCTTCGGTCTTGAGGTACTTCACGTCGCCGCCGATGCCGGCCAGGTCCTGGTTCAGGTCGGCGAACCAGCCGCGGGTCGGGTTGATTGGGTCGTTGCGCTTGTCGATGCGCAGGCCGTAGCCGATCAACGAGGTGATGTAGGCGCCGCGCTGCAGGCAGAGGATCTGCGAGACAGAACCGCTGGTGCAGAGGCTGTCGGCCACGTCCACGTTATCCTGGCGGATCGTGTAGCGCAGGCTCATCGACGAGTCGTTGGTCAGCGGGAAGCCGAAGCGGACGTCGCCGCCGACCGACTTGGTGTCGTAGGCCGCGTAGTCCGACAGGTCGTAGCGGAAGGTGTACAGGTTCACGCCGGCGACCAGGTTGCGACCCAGGAAGCGCGGCTCGGAGAAGCCGAAGTCGATCTGCTGACGCAGCGAGCCAACCGAGGCGCGGGCGCGCAGGTTCTGGCCGCGACCGCGGAAGTTCCGCTCGGTGATGCCGACGTCCAGCACCAGCTTGTCGATCGAGCTGTAGCCGGCGCTGAACGACAGTTCGCCCGTCGGCTGCTCCTCGACCTTGACCCGCAGGGCCGTGCGGTCGGGGGCCGAGCCCGGCGCGTCCTCGATCTCGACTTCCTTGAAGAAGCCCAGGCGGCGGATGTTGTTCTTCGAGCGGTCGACCAGCACGCGGTTATAGGCGTCGCCTTCGGCCACTTCCAGCTCGCGGCGCAGGACGTAGTCCAGCGTGCGGGTGTTGCCGACGATGTCGATGCGATCGACGTAGACGCGCGGGCCTTCACGGACCTGGAAGACCACGTCGACGGTCTTGGTCTCGCGGTTGGGCACGTACTTGGGACGCACGTCCACGAAGGCGAAGCCGGCGGCGCCCGCCGCGAAGGTCAGGGCGTCGGTGGCCTGCTCGATCTTCTCGTCTTCGTACAGCTGGCCGGCGCGGATCGGCAGGATCTGGGCCAGCAGGTTGCCGTCCAGCTTCTTCAGCTCGGTCTCGACGGTCACCTTGCCGAACTTGTACTTCGGACCCTCTTCCAGGGTGTAGGTAACGGCGAAGCCGTTCTTGTCCGGAGCCAGCTCGGCCACCGACGAGACGACGCGGAAGTCGAAATAGCCACGGTTGCGGTAGTGCTTGCGCAGCTGCTCGCGGTCGTACTCGATCCGGTCGGGGTCGTAGTTGTCGTTGCTGGTCAAGATCTTGTACCAGCGGCTTTCCTTGGTCACGACCACGTCACGCAGGTCGTTGTCCGAGTACTCGCTGTTGCCCAGGAAGTTGATCCCGAGCACGCCGCTCTTGGGGCCTTCGGCGATTTCGAACACCAGGTCGACGCGCTTCTGCGGCAGCTCGACCACTTTGGGCGTCACGGTCGCCGAGATGCGGCCCGAGCGGCGATACAGTTCGATGATGCGCTGGACGTCGGCCTGCACCTTGGCGCGGGTGAAGATGCCGCGCGGACGGATCTGCACTTCGTCCTTCAGCTTGTCTTCCTTCAGGGACGAGTTCCCCTCGAAGACCACCTGGTTGATGATCGGGTTCTCGACGACCTTCACGACCAGGTCGCCGCCCTGCATCTCGATCTTCACGTCGGCGAACAGATCGGTGCGGGCCAGGGTCTTCAGCGCCAGGTCGAGGCGCTGGCTATCGACCGTGTCGCCCGGCTGGATCGGCAGGTACGACAGAACCGTGCCCTGCTCGATGCGTTCATTGCCCTGAACGACGATGCGCTGGACCACTCCGGTCTGAGCGGACTGCGCGAAGGCTTGTTGCGGAGCCACCAAGGCCGTCGAGCCGAGGAGCAGCGCCATACCCGTGGCGAACGCGGCGCTTTGGGCGCGAAGTTTGTTCATGTGACCAATCATGGACGGAGGGCGGGCGCTGTTCACGTGAACAGTCCGCCGATGAATTTGAACACGTCGTAGCGGTTGAGGTCGTTCCACGCCGCGAACAGCATGAAACCCAGGATCAAGGCAAGCCCCGCGCGGAAGCCGGCGGCCTGGAAATCCGCCCGCAAGGGACGTTTAGCGATGGCTTCGTAGGCGTACATCAGCAGATGGCCGCCATCGAGGACCGGGATCGGGAGCAGATTCATGAATCCGATGCTGACCGACAGGCTGGCGATCAGCAGCATCGACGAGATGAAGACGCGCAGCGCCATGGTGGCGACGTCGGGCGCGCCGGCGGCGCTGGCCTTGGTCACCGCGCCGGCGGTGTGGCCGATGCCGATCAGACCGCTGATCTGGTCGGCGGGCAGCTGGCCGGTGACCAGGCGGCCCAGATAGAAACCGATCGTCTTGATCATGCTCCAGACCTCGGCCGTGGCGTCGGGGATGGCCGACAGCACGCTGGAGCGCTTGAACTGGGTGATGCCCGCGTTCTCGATGCCCAGCTGGCCGGTCTTCATGCGGCCGGTGATCTTGTCGTTGATCTCGACCAGGCGCGGCGTGGCGGTCAGCTGGACCTGTTGCTGGCCGCGCGCGACCGTGAAGTGAATCGGCAGGTTGGCGCGCAGCGACACATAGCCCTGCAGGTCCTGGAAGGTGCCGATCTTGCGACCGTCGGCGGCGACGATCACGTCGCCCTTCTTGAAGCCGGCCGCCTCGGCCGCGCCGCCGGGCACGACGCCGTTGACGGTGGCCGCGCGCTGCGGCGTACCGACCATCACCAGGAAGACGGCCATGATCAGGATGGCCAGGACGAAGTTCGAGATCGGGCCGGCCGCGGCGATGATCGCCCGCTGCCAGACCGGCTTGAAATGGAAGTACTTGGCGACGCCCTCTTCGCCTTCGCGCCGCACGATCGACTCGCGCATGGCGGCCAGGTTGTCCTGGTCGGGCACGCTGGCGGCGTTTTCGTCGCCCGAGAAGCGGACATAGCCGCCCAGGGGGATCGAGGCGATGCGCCACTCGACGCCCTGCTTGTCGCGCCACGAGACCAGCGGCGGGCCAAAGCCCAGCGAGAAACAGTCGATCGCGACGCCGCAGGCGCGCGCGGCCCAGTAGTGCCCCAGCTCGTGGATGGTCACCACGACGGACAGCACGAAGACCGTGGACAGGATGAAGATCAAAACGTCGGTCATGAGATGGCCGGGTCCCCCGGGTCAGCGCCCGCGATGCTTTTGCGCGACAACCTCGGCCGCAATGCGGCGAGCGCTGGCGTCGATCATCATCGCGTTTTCGACCGCGTCATTATCGGTGACGGAGAGACTACCAAGACTGTTCATACGCTCGAGGGTCCCCGCCACCGAGGCGGCAATATCGAGAAACCCGATACGCCGGTCAAGGAAGGCCGCCACGGCGACCTCATTGGCGGCATTCATAGCGGCCGGAGCGGCCCCCGCCAGGCGTAGCGCCTCACGGGCGATCTCGATCGAGGGGAAGCGGTCCAGGTCCGGCGATTCGAAGGTCAGCTGCCCGTAGGCGGCCAGATCCAGGCGCGGCGCGGGCCACGGCAGGCGGTCCGGCCAGGAGAAGGCGCAGGCGATGGGGCTGCGCATGTCCGGCGCGCCCAGCTGGGCCAGGGTCGAGCCGTCGACATACTCCACCAAGCTATGGATCACGGACTGAGGGTGCACCACGACGTCGATACGATCTTCCGGCGTTCCGAACAGGTAGGAGGCCTCGATCATCTCGAGCCCCTTGTTCATCATCGTCGCGGAATCGACCGAAATCTTGGCGCCCATCGACCAGTTGGGATGGGCGATGGCCTGTTCCGGGGTCGCGGCGGCCATGGCGGCCTTGTCCCAGGTGCGGAACGGGCCGCCCGAGGCGGTCAGGATCAGGCGGGCCACGCGGTGGGCGCAGTCGGGCTGCAGCACCTGAAATATTGCGGAATGTTCGGAATCGACCGGGATCACCGAGCCGCCGGCCGCCTTGGCGATGCTCAGCAGGGCCGGCCCGGCGCAGACCAGGCTTTCCTTGTTGGCCAGGGCGATGACCGCGCCGGTGCGGGCGGCGGCCAGGGTGGGCGCCAGGCCCGCCGCGCCGACGATGGCCGACATCACCCAGTCCGCGCCCATGGCGGCGGCGTCGCTGACCGCGGCCGCGCCGGCGGCGGCGCGCACCTTGGTTCCGACCAGGCCGTCCTTCAGCTGCTGGAGCTTGGTCTCGTCCTCGATCACCGCGACCTGCGGCGTCCAGCGCAGGGCCTGCTGGATCAGGCGCTCGACATTGCGCCCGGCCGTCAGGGCCAGGATCTCGACGTCGACGCCCGATTCCTCGAACAGACTCAGGGTCGAAAGGCCGATCGATCCCGTCGAGCCCAGCACCACCACCTTACGGGTCAAGGTCAATGGCCCCACTTCACGTGGTCGACCAGACGGACGGCGGCGACGACGATCGCCGCGAACATCAGGCCGTCGACGCGGTCCAGCAGGCCGCCATGGCCCGGAATGATGTCGCCGCTGTCCTTCACGCCGAACCGGCGCTTGAGCATCGATTCCCACAGGTCGCCGGCCATGGTGGCCAGGCCGCCCAGGAAGCCCACCAGGGCCGCCGCCGGCCATACCAGGCGAAGATGGGCGAAGTGAGCCACCAGCACGGCGCCGATCGTCGCCGCCACCAGCCCGCCGATGAAGCCCGACCAGGTCTTGTTGGGCGAGATCTGGGGCCACAGCTTGGGCCCCTTCAGCAGGCTGCCGGCCACATAGGCGAAGATGTCGGCGAACCAGGTCACCACGAACAGCAGCAGCGTCCACCACAGGCCGTCGCTCAGCGAGCGGACCCAGACCAGGGCGATGACCGCCGGAGCGATATAGACGACGCCATACGCCGCGTCGGCGCGGCGCTCGACCGCGCCGCGAGCGATCAGGCCGGCCAGGAAGGCGCCGGCCAACACGACCGACCAGGCGATGAAGAACTGATGCAGGTAGGCGGCGATGACCGCCACGGCGCAGAACAGGCCGACCACGGCGCCGACGGCGTTGGGCGACTTGGGCGCGCTGATCTTGCCCCACTCGCGCGCCAGCAGCGCCGTGCAGACCAGGGCCAGGGCCAGGAACCAGAAGTTCCCCAGCCAGACGGCGGCCACGACCATAGGCACGAGCACGGTGGCCGAAACCACGCGCGTCTTCAGATTACTCCAGTTGAAGCGCTTAGCCGGCGACGGCGACGTCATCGGCAGCGACCCCTCCATAACGCCGGTCACGGCGGCGATAGTCGGCGATGGCGGCCGCCAGGGCCTCGGGGCCGTAGTCGGGCCAGAGCACGTCCTGGAAGACGAGCTCGGCGTAGGCGCAGTCCCACAGCAGGAAGTTCGAGATCCGACGCTCGCCGCTGGTGCGCACGATCAGGTCCGGGGCCGGCGCCGAGGCGGTCGACAGGAACCGCTCGAACGTCTCTTCGGTCAGGTCGGAAGCCTTGGCCTCGCCGCGCTCCACCTTCTCGGCGAAGGCGCGGGCGGCGTCGGCGATGTCGGCCTGGCCGCCATAGTTGAAGGCCACCTGCAGGGTGAAGTCGGTGTTGTTCTCGGTGCGACGCTCGGCCCGCTCGATGACCTCGGCGATGTCGGCCGACAGGCCCGTGCGCCGGCCGATGATGCGGACGCGCACGCCCGCCTTGGCCAGCCGCTCGAGGTCTGATTCGACATAGGCCTTGAGCAGGTTCATCAGCTCGGAGACCTCGTGGGCCGGCCGACGCCAGTTCTCGGTCGAGAAGCCGAAAACCGTCAGCACACCAACGTTCTGGCTCTGAGCGCCCTCGACGGTGCGCTTCAGGGCGTTGACCCCGGCCCGGTGGCCGAGGACGCGCGGCATGCCCCGCTGCTTTGCCCAGCGGCCGTTGCCATCCATGATAATGGCCACGTGCAGACGATGACCGGAGGCGCCGTCAGCGCGCTCCGAAACGTTCTGCAGACCGGTGGTCGCCGGCATTCGCTTCAACCTTCCCTCGTCGTCCCCCACTAACTCTCAAGGGAGGCGATTAGACCTGCATGATCTCTTGTTCTTTGATTTTCAAGGCCTCGTCGACCCGCTTGATGGCTTCGTCGGTCAGCTTCTGGACCTCGGTTTCCATCTTCTTGCGCTCATCCTCGCTGATGACGTTAGCCTTCTCGGCCTTCTTGAGGTCGTCGTTGGCGTCGCGGCGAATGTTGCGCACGGCGACCTTCTGGGCCTCGGCGTACTTTCCAGCGATCTTCGAGAGGTCTTTGCGACGCTCTTCCGTCAGCGGCGGGATCGGAATACGCAGATTGTTGCCTTCGAGAACCGGGTTCAGGCCCAGGTCCGAATTGCGGATCGCCTTCTCGACGGCCGAGACGACGCCCTTGTCCCAGATGTTGACGTTGATCTGGCGCGGCTCAGGCACGCTGACCGAAGCGACGGTGTTCAGCTGCACCATCGAGCCGTAGGCGTTGACCATGATCTGGTCGAGCAGGCCCGACGACGCGCGACCGGTACGCAGACCGGCGAAGTCCTCCTTCAGGGAGAGGACGGACTTTTCCATACGGTCCTTATAACCGGACAGGACGGGCTTTTCGGCGGCGGCCATGATGGGCTCTCCTCGCTAGGTCTGTTCTTAGGCGGCGCGGTCGGAGACCACGGTGTGCGTCCCCTCGCCTCGCAGGACAGTCAGCAGGTTGCCGCGCCCCTTGATCGAGAAGACCACGATCGGAATATTGCTGTCGCGCATCAAGGCCACGGCCGAGGCGTCCATGACCCGCAGGTCCTTGGCCAGCACGTCCATATAGGTCAGGTGGTCGTAGCGCTCGGCCGTCGGGTCCTTCTTGGGGTCGGCCGTGTAGACGCCGTCGACGCTAGTGCCCTTGAACAGGGCGTCGCACTGCATCTCGGCTGCGCGCAGTGCCGCGGCGGTGTCGGTGGTGAAGAACGGGTTGCCGGTGCCGGCGGCGAAGATCACGACGCGGCCCTTTTCCAGGTGACGCTGGGCGCGGCGACGGATGTAGGGCTCGCAGACGGTGGCCATCGGAATGGCCGACTGCACGCGGGTCTCAACGCCGATGCGCTCAAGCGCGTCCTGCATGGCCAGGGCGTTCATCACCGTGGCCAGCATGCCCATGTAGTCGGCGCTGGAGCGCTCCATGCCCTTGGCCGCGCCGGCCATGCCGCGGAAGATGTTGCCGCCGCCGATCACCAGGCACAACTCGACGCCCGACTTGACGATCTCGGCGACATCCTGGGCGACGGACGAAACGGTGTTGGTGTCGATACCGTAGGGCGTCTCGCCCATCAGGACCTCGCCGGACACCTTCAACAGGATGCGGCGGTATTTCTGGGGCGCGCTGGTATCGGACATGGGACCGCTATTCCTGAGTCGTCGGCACGCACATTACGTGCGTTCTACAGAAGTGGGATGGGTTTTGCCAACCGTGGCCACGCCTTTGAGAGACTGGCTGAACGGCAGGCGCAAAAAGGGCGCGGCGCGCGTCTAGACGCGCCGCGCCCTGATTGTTTGCCAGGAGCCTTAAAGACCCCCGACGGCAAGCCTTAGGCCTGGCCGGTCATCGAAGCGACTTCGGCGGCGAAGTCGTCTTGCTTCTTTTCCACGCCTTCGCCCAGGGCGAGACGGGTGAAGCCCTTGATGGTGATCGGCGCGCCCAGGGTCTTGCCGGTCTCGGCGACCAGTTGCTCGACGGTCTGGTCCGGGTTCATGACGAAGGCTTGCTTCAGCAGCACGACTTCTTCCAGGAACTTGCGGATGCGGCCTTCGATCATCTTTTCGACGACGGCGGCCGGCTTGCCCGACTCCAGAGCCTGCTCGGTGAACACGGCCTTTTCACGCTCGATGGCGGCCGGGTCCAGATCGTCCGGCGACAGCGACAGCGGGGCGGTCGCGGCGACGTGCATGGCGATCTTGCGGCCCAGCTCGCGCAGGGCGGCCTTGTCGCCGGTCGACTCGACGGCCACCAGCACGCCGATGCGGCCGAGGTCCGGCGCGGTGGCGTTGTGGATGTACGAGGCGACGACGCCGTTCTCGACCGTGTGCTTGGCGGCGCGACGGACCATCATGTTCTCGCCGATCGTGGCGATCAGGTTGGTCAGGTGGTCCTGCACGCTTTCGCCGCCGGCCAGCTTGGCGGCGGTGATGGCGTCGACCGAACCGTCGGTGGCCAGAGCAGCGCCGGCGATCTGACGAGCAGCGCCCTGGAACAGGTCGTTGCGCGACACGAAGTCGGTTTCGGCGTTCACTTCGACGGCCGTGGCGGTTTCACCAGCGCCTTGCTCGGCGGTGGCGACGGCCACCAGGCCTTCGGCGGCGGCGCGGTCAGCCTTCTTGGCGGCCTTGGACAGGCCCTTGGCGCGCAGCCAGTCGATGGACGCTTCGATGTCGCCGTTGTTTTCCGACAGCGCCTTCTTGCAGTCCATCATGCCGACGCCGGACTTTTCGCGCAGTTCCTTGACGAGGGCAGCGGTGATCTCAGCCATCGAAAATCTCCAGATTCAAACGGTTAGCGACCGAGCCTGCACCCAGTCGTAATCTCTAATGCGTAAGCGACCGGGCTTGTTAGCCCGGTCGCATGTCAGGGTCGCGACGGCCTCCACGGCCTGGCCGAGCCAGGCGGGAGGCGCGTTGGAATTAGCCTTCGGCCGATTCCGGAGCAGCTTCGGCGGCCGGAGCGGCTTCAGCGGCCGGGGCTTCCGGAGCAGCTTCAGCGGCAACGGCTTCCGGAGCTTCCGGAGCCAGAGCGCGGGCCAGGGCCGGCTCGGTCGGGTTCACGGCGGCGCCCAGGTCGACGCCAGCGCCGGCTTGACCAGCGGCCAGGCCGTCCAGGACGGCGTCAGCGATCAGGTCGCAGTACAGCTGCAGGGCGCGGGCGGCGTCGTCGTTACCCGGGATCGGGTAGGTGATGCCGTCCGGATCGCAGTTGGTGTCGAGGATGGCGACGACCGGGATGTTCAGCTTGCGGGCTTCCAGGATCGCGATCGCTTCCTTATTGGTGTCGATCACGAACATGATGTCGGGGATGCCGCCCATGTCCTTGATGCCGCCCAGCGACAGTTCCAGCTTGTCGCGCTCGCGCGTCAGCTGCAGCAGTTCCTTCTTGGAACGGCCTTGGCCTTCGCCGGCCAGGACGCCTTCCAGCTCGCGCAGACGAGCGATCGAGCCCGAGACGGTGCGCCAGTTGGTCAGGGTGCCGCCGAGCCAGCGGTGGTTCACATAGTACTGGGCGCAACGCTTGGCGGCCGTGGCGACCGGGTCGCTGGCCTGGCGCTTGGTGCCGACGAACAGCACGCGGCCACCGGCGGCGGCCACTTCACGGACCTTCACCAGGGCTTGGTGCAGCAGCGGGATCGACTGCGACAGGTCGATGATGTGGATGTTCGAGCGCGAGCCGAAGATGTAGCGGTCCATCTTCGGGTTCCAGCGGTGCGTCTGGTGACCGAAGTGGGCGCCGGCTTCCAGGAGCTGACGCATGGAGAATTCGGGAAGAGCCATCGGGCCTATATCCTTTTTCCGGTTGAACCTCCGCGGACACCCCCGTTCCAGACGATTCTGGAGCGGGACCGGAACGGCGACGCCGGGATGTCTCCCCGGTGCAACCGAACGTCCACGTGTGGAATGGCGGCGCAAATAGGCTTTCACGACGCAAAAGGCAAGCCCTGACCGCACTTTCCGTCCGCCTTCGGACCCTCGAACGCGGCTCGGGCGCCCCGTATGGCGACCTGTCCGCACGATTTTCCCCGAAAAGCCGTGCTCATCCACCGTCCCTCCACAGTCCTTCCGCGAAATCGTCGTCGTTCCGACATAGAGCCGTGGCGCAATCGATACGCCCACCTCCCGAGGGCGTCGGAGAATGCCTCATGCTCGCGGTCTTCGATCTCGATGGAACCCTGCTGGACGGCGATTCCACGGCCCTGTGGCTCTGGGAGCGCGTCAAGCGCTCGCCGCTCCGCGCCCTGGCCGTCATCGCGATTCTGCCGCTGGCCGGTCCCATGGTCGCCCTGCCCCGCACCCGCCGCGCCGGCGCTTCGATCCTGCTGTGGATCGCCACGGCGGGTCTTTGCGAGTCCGGCCTGCGCCAGTCCTGCACGCGCTTCGGCGAGGCGTTCCGGAGCGGCCGAGGCCCCCTCTCCTGGCGCGCCGGCGGCATGGCCGCGCTGCAAGAGCATCTCCAGGCCGGCGACCGCGTCGTGGTCGTCACCGCCGCGCCCGCGATCCTGGCCCAAGCCCTGATCGGTCCGCTGGGTCATCCGATCGAGGTGCTGGGCACGTCCCTGAAGCGCCGGGCCGGCGGCTGGGTCGCCGATATCCACTGCCGCAACCAGCGCAAGTGCCAGGCCCTGGCCGAGGCCGGCCACGGCGAGCACTGGGGTTACGCCTATACCGACAGCCTCGATGACCTGCCGCTGCTGCGCGGGGCCGAGCGGCCGGTGATCGTCAAGGGCGGCAAGGCGGCCGAGCGGCGGCTGTTCCGAGCGGGGCTGGCGAATGGCCGGGCGGCGGCATGGTGAGGGAGGCTGCAGTCGACTTTTAATCGAATGCCCCCCCCGACCAAGGCCAAGCTCAACGCGACCGCCCTCCCCCGCCCGACCATCCCCGCGAACACTGACGCCATACTCCCAAAGACAGCCTCAACGCCCCCCACTGCTGTGCGGTGCCAACCGGCCGGTGATCGTCAGGGCGGCAAGGCGACCGAGAAGCTGCTGTTCCGAGCGGGACGGCGAACGGACGAGCGGCGGCTTGGTAGGGCCAGTCGCCGATCCGGTCGATCCGCTCATGGGCTCAAGCGTCATGTGGCGAAGTCGCACGTCAGGACGGCATCCCTAAAACGTCAGCCGGCGCCGTCCAGCCGATAGCGCTTGCTGATCCGATCGACGAGAACTCCGTCCCTGAGCGGCACGGCCGGGCGCACGGCGTGGTCCACGAACCCCATGCGGCTGTAGAAGGCCAGGCCGCCCGTATTGTCGGCGCGGATCGTGGCGTTGATGGCGGCGAGGCCTTGCCTGCGCGCTTCCTCACGCGTCGCCGCGAAGAGCGCCGAACCGACGCCGCGCTGGACACCGCCCACGCGGGCGAAGGTGCCGATGTCGCCGATATCTTCCGGAAGGCCAGGGTAGCGACCCAGGGTCTGAAAGCCTTCGAGGCGACCGGAACTCCGGTCGACGGCGACGAAACAGCAGATGACGGCCTCGCCCGTGAGATAGGTTTCGGCCAGGATTTCCGGCGTGAAGGGCTCCTGGAGCGCTGTCGTTCCGCCTTGGGCGATGATCTGATTGAGCAGAGTGGCGAGTTCCGGGGCATCTTCCGCGCGGACGGGCCTTACTTCAAGCTGCATCGGTTCTCCCATCGACGGCTCGGAATGGTGATGGCGGCGGCCGATCGGCTTTGGCGCCGCCAAGCCTGAGCCGGCTACCGTCTAGATGGAGATCGAGGTCCGCCTTTCCACCCGCGCCAGGCGCCAAAACCGTGGGCCGCGCCTTAGAACGACTTGCCGTCCACCGGCTGCGGCTTCAGCGCGAACACGTCAACGTCGTCGAGGCAGCGGACATTGACCGCGATCATTTCCGCCCCGTTCGGCGCGGTCCCGCGCCCGAATGACTGGATGCCGCAGGTCTCGCAGAACAGGTGGGCGATCTTGTGGGTGTTGAACTTGTATTCGGTCAGGGCGTCCTCGCCACTCTGCAGCTCGAAGGCGTCGGCGCCCGCGAAGGCCAGGATCTGGCCCAGCTTGCCGCACCGCGAGCAGTTGCAGCTGATCACGTCCTCCAGCCCGACCTCGACGGCGTAGCGCACGCGCCCGCACTGACATCCGCCTTCATGCCTGGCCATTGGCTCGCTCCCTGTTCGCGGCCCGCTTCGGGCTCATACCTGCAAGTTCCATCGGAATCGAAGATATCGAGGGTTCGAATCCCTCTGTCTCCGCCAACGACAACTAGGAATATATTCCTACACATCTTCCAGCAACGCCACGCCCGGCGCGGTCTTCAACGCGCCGCGCAGGGCCGCGTCCAGCGTGTAGCGTCCAGGCAGGCGTAGCTCGATCTCACGCCCGCCGCCGATCGCGGCGACGAAGGTGACCTCGCCGCCCTTCTGGCCCTGGGCGGGTTCCAGACGGCGTTTCAGCGCCTCGATTTCGGTCGCCGAGGGCGACAGATGGACCCGCAGGCCGGCCACGACGTTCTCGATGGCCTTCTCGATCGGCTCGGCGTCGTCGCCAAAGAAGCGGACCTCGCCGTCGCGGGCCTTGGCCCGAACCTTGATCACCACGGCCTTGCCCGGCTCCAGCACGTCCCGGCACTTGCGCAGGCTCTCGGGCGGGAACAGCACCTCGTACTCGCCGGACGGGTCCGACAACGACACGAAGGCGAACTTTTCGCCGCTCTGCGAGGCGCGCTCCTGGCGGCGGCGGACGACCCCGCACATGCGCAGGGCTTCCATGCCGGCCTCGGCCTGACCCATGGCCTCCGTCACGAGCGCCACGCGCTTGCGGCGCAGCATGCCGACCACGTCCTCCAGCGGGTGACCGGTCAGGTAGAAGCCGACGGCCGACAGCTCTTCGTCCAGCAGGTCGACCTGGTTCCAGTTCTCGGTCTTGGCCAGGCGCGGACGCCCGGCGCCCAGATCCGCCCCGAACAGACCGCCCTGCCCGCCCTGGCGGTCGGCATGGCAGCTCTGGGCGTGGGCGGTCAGAACGTCGGCCGAGGCCACGATCTGGGCGCGGTTCTTGTGGATCTGGTCGAAGGCCCCGGCCCGGGCCAGGTTTTCGATGGCGCGCTTGTTGACCTGCTTGGGGTCGATCCGCTCGACGAAGTCGAAGATGTCGCGGAACGGCCCACCCTCCTCGCGGATGGCGACCAGATGCTTCATGGCCTCGAGGCCGACGTTGCGGATGGCGCCCAGGGCGTACAGCACCTCGCCGTTCTCGACCTCGAAGTCGGCGCCCGAGACATTGACGTCCGGCGCCCGCACCGTGATGTCGAACTTGCGGGCGTCCTGGTGGAAGACCGCCAGCTTGTCGGTATTCGACAAGTCCAGGCTCATCGAGGCGGCGAAGAACTCGACCGGCGTATTGGCCTTCAACCAGGCCGTTTGATACGAGATGAACGCATAGGCGGCGGCGTGCGACTTGTTGAAGCCGTAGCCGGCGAACTTGGCCACCAGTTCGAAGATCGAGCCCGACTGCTCCTCGGGGACGTTCTTTTCCTTGGCGCCGGAGACGAAACGGATCTTCTGGAGATCCATCTCCTCCTTCTTCTTCTTACCCATGGCGCGACGCAGAAGGTCGGCTTCGCCCAGGCTGTAGCCCGCCAGGATCTGGGCGATCTGCATCACCTGTTCCTGGTAGACGATGACGCCGTAGGTCTCCTTCAGCACCGTCTCCAGCGACGGGTGCAGGGTGTCGACGGGCTTTCGGCCGAACTTACAGTCGACGAAAGTGTCGATGTTATCCATCGGGCCCGGGCGATAGAGCGAGATCAGCGCGGTGATCTCCTCGATCGAGCCGCAGCGCATCTTGCGCAGCGTGTCCCGCATGCCCTGGCTTTCCAGCTGGAACACGCCGACCGTCTGGCCGGAAGCGAGCAGTTCGTAGGTCGTGGTGTCGTCGAAGGGCAGCTTGCCCAGGTCGATCTCGAAGCCGCGCTTCTTCAGGTGCTTCACCGCGCGGTCCAGCACGGTCAGGGTCTTCAGGCCCAGGAAGTCGAACTTCACCAGGCCGGCGCTCTCGACCCACTTCATGTTGAACTGGGTGGCCGGCAGGTCCGAGCGCGGATCCTTGTACAACGGGGTCAGCTGGGTCAGCGGCCGATCGCCGATCACCACGCCGGCGGCGTGGGTCGAGGCGTTACGGAACAGGCCTTCCAGCTGCAGGGCCACGTCCAGACAGGCCGAGACGTTGGCGTCTTCCTTCTTGGCCTGCTTCAGGCGCGGCTCGATATCGATGGCCTGGGCCAGGGTCACCGGCGCGGCCGGGTTGTTGGGCACCATCTTGCAGAGACGGTCGACCAGACCCAGCGGCAGCTGCATCACGCGACCGACGTCGCGCAGCACGGCGCGGGCCTGAAGGGAACCGAAGGTGATGATCTGGGCCACGCGGTCGCGGCCGTACTTCTCCTGCACGTAGGAGATCACCTCTTCGCGTCGCTCCTGGCAGAAGTCGACGTCGAAGTCGGGCATGGAGACCCGCTCGGGATTGAGGAAGCGCTCGAACAGCAGGCCAAAGCGCAGCGGGTCCAGGTCGGTGATGGTCAGCACCCAGGCGACCAGCGAACCGGCGCCCGAACCCCGCCCGGGGCCAACGGGAATCCCGTGGTTTTTCCCCCACTTGATGAAGTCCGACACGATCAGGAAGTAGCCGGGGAAGCCCATCTTCTTGATGATGTCGAGCTCGAATGCCAGGCGGTCCCAGTAGGTGTCCTCGGGCGCGGCCAGCTCCAGACCCGCGAGGCGCGCCTTGAGGCCTTCCTGCGCCTGGAACGTCAGCTCCTCGCCCTCGTCCCGGCCGTCGCCGGTCGGGAAGCTGGGCAGGATGGGGTCGCGCTTGTGCACCATGAAGGCGCAGCGGCGGGCGATATCTAGGGTGTTGTCGCAGGCTTCCGGCAGGTCGGAGAACAGCTTGCGCATGTCCGCGGCCGGCTTGAACCAGTGCTCGGGCGTGACGCGGCGGCGCTCGTCCTGACCGACGAACGAGCCGTCTGAGATGCACAGCAGCGCATCGTGCGCGTCGTAGAAGTTTTCCTTGGCGAAATAGATGTCGTTGGTGGCCACCAACGGCACATCGTTCTCATACGCCCAGTTGACCAGGCCCGGCTCGGCCGCAGCCTGTTTGGGCAGGCCGTGGCGCTGCAGCTCGACATAGAAACGATCGCCGAACACCCGCTGCATCTCGGCCAGGGCCGCCGAGGCCTCGGCGGTCTTGCCGGCGGCGAACAGGGCGTCGATCGGACCGTCCGTGCCGCCCGACAGCAGGATCAGGCCCTCGCTGTACTCGACGACCTTGGCCCAGGGCACGATCGGCTCGGGCAGTTCGGCGCTGTCGAGATAGGCGATCGACGAGAGTTCGGAGAGATTGAGATAGCCCCGCTCGTTCTGGGCCAGCAGCATGATCGTCGGCGCGCGCGCCCAACGCTCGGTCGGGCCGCCGCCAATACCCGTGATCGGAATGGCGCAGCCGATGATCGGCTGGACCCCCGCGTCCTTGGCGTAGGACGAGTATTCCAGGGCCCCGAACAGGTTGGCGCGATCGGCGATCGCCGCCGCCGGCATGCCGATCGCGGCGGCCAGCTTGCCGATCTGGTCGGCCTTAATGGCCCCCTCGAGCAGCGAATAGGCCGAGCGGACCCGCAGGTGGACGAACCCTTGTCCTTCCGCGTCCGCCATGACCGATCTCCGCTACACGATTGTCGTTACACGACTCAGGCCACCAACTGGGCGACCGTACACATCATCCAGACGAAGCTGGCGACCGACACAAGGGCCAAAGACTCACGCGCGATACGGATCATAGGAGCCTCCACAGATTTCTTGTTTTGTTCCATATTCCGGTTTTGTTCTGTTCACAAGATGTTCCGCGGCGTTCCACCGCATTTTCTTGACCCGAGTCACTCGCTAGGCCGCCTGCCATTCCGATAAACGATATGGCCAAGCCCGCCGGATCGGTTCAGATCGACGCCATGCGCCTGATCATCGACACCGACACCGCTGGCGACGACGTCTTCTCGCTGATGCTGGCCCTGACCCGCCCTGGCGTGACCGTCGAGGCCATCACGATCGCCCACGGCAATGTCGGCTTCGTGCAGCACGCCGAAAACGCGCTGCTGACGCTGCAAATGTGCGGCCAGGCCGGAGTCCCGGTCTATCTGGGCGCCCAGGCGCCGTTCACGCGCGCGCCGCTGGATGCGGCCTATGTCTTTGGCCACGACGGCATGAGCGACAGCGGCTTTGCCAAGACCGCCCAACGCCCCGCCGATGGCCACGCGGTTGACGAGCTGGTGCGGCGGATCATGGACGCGCCCGGCGAGATCACTCTGATCGCCCAGGCCCCGCTGACCAACATCGCCCTGGCCTATCTGCGCGAGCCACGCATCGCCAAAGCGCTGAAGCACCTGTGGGTCATGGGCGGCACGGACAACGGCGTCGGCAACGTCACCCCGGCGGCCGAGTACAATTTCTATGCCGATCCGGAGGCGGCCAAGATCGTCGTCAACGCCGGCTTCAACCTGTCGATCGCCACCTGGACCCTGACGCTGCAGGACGGCCTGTGGAGCACCACGCAGCTGGCGGAGCTGGAAGCCCTGGGCACCGACAAGGCCAGGTTCTTCACCGACGTCAACCGCGCCTCCCTGGCCTTCGCCCGCGAGACCGAGGGGCTGGACGGCAGCCTGCATCCGGACGCCCTCACCTGCGCCATCGCCCTGGACGAGAGCCTGATCCTGGAGGCCGAGAATTGCGTGGTCGATGTCGAGACCATGGGCGAGCTGACGCGCGGCTATCTGTCGGTCTCGCACTCTATCCTGCCCGACATCGAGGTCGCCGATCCTGCCCTGAAGCGACGTCCGCCCAACGCGCGGGTGATCAAGGCGATCGACCAGGCCGGCTTCTTCGCGGCCATGAAGCGCGCGCTGCTTTAACCTAATCGCAGCGGTCTTCCCGCAGCCTTGCGGGCATGGGGAGACTGACTTCGACCGTTGTGGGGACGGCCCTGGTCTTGGCGAGCGCCGGTTCGGCGTCGGCGCAGGCGGACCTGTTCTCCCTCGACACCCTTTCCGGCCTGGTCGATCTGCGCCTGGCGGGCGCCAATGGCGAGACCTCGTGGATCGACGGCGGCCTGGGCAAGGCGCGCTTCGGCAAGGATCACCAGGGCCTGCGCTTGGGCGAGGCCGCGCTGGTCTGGAACCCACGCTTTACCGACACCCTTTCGGCCGTGGTCGTGGCCGAGAGCCAGGACGGCCAGCGGCACCTGGTCGATCTGGGCGAAGGCTATCTGGCCTACCGCTCGCGACCCGGCTCGTCCCTGCGCCTGTCGGCCCGGGCTGGCGTGTTCTATCCGCCGATTTCGCTGGAGCATGACGGCCTGGATTGGTCCGTGCCCGACACCATCACGCCGTCGGCGATCAATACCTGGGTGGCCGAGGAGACCAAGGTCGTCGGGGTCGAGGCCACGATCCGGCGCAGTCTGGCCGGCCAGACCTTCAGCCTGACGGCCGGGGCGTTCAAGAACGGCGACACCTCGGGCACCGAGCTGACCTTCCGGGGCTGGGCGCTGCACGACATCAAGTCGCCGGTGTTCGGCCGCTTCCCGCTGCCGCCGCTCAGCCCGACCATGGCGCGGCGTCAGGCGCCGTCGACGACGCCGCTGGCCGAGATCGACGGGCGGATCGGCTATTACGGTCGGATCGAGTGGCGGCCGTCGCCCGTCCTGGCCTTCGACCTCTTCCGCTATGAGAACGAGGGCGACCGCACCAGCGTTGACGACAACCGCGAATGGTCGTGGGAGACGCGGTTCTGGAACCTCGGCATGCGGCTGGATCTCGACGCCGTCGCCGTCAAGGCCCAGGTCATGACCGGCGAGACCCTGATGGGCTATTCGAACGCCCGCGGCGTCTGGGCCGACATGGGCTTCGAGGCCGCCTATGTCTCGGCCAGCAAGGCGCTAGGGCCGGGCTCGGCGACCGTGCGTTACGACCGCTTCTCGACCAGCGACCGCACCAACAAGGCCACCGACAACAACGCCGAGCATGGCTGGTCGGGGCTGGCGGCCTATCGCTGGGATGTCCGGCCGAACGCCCAGATCGTGTTGGAGGCGCTGTACATCGACAGTTTCCGCCGCGACCGCGAGCGGTTTTTCCTGGAGGCGCGGCAGAAGCAGACGGTCGTGCAGACCGCCTTCCGCCACCAATTCTAGAAGCCCTGAGCTTCCAGGTGGCCGTCTTTCAGGGCGAACACCCGATCCATGTAGCGGGCCAGCTCCATGTTGTGCGTGGCGATCACCGCCGCGACGCCTTGCTGGCGACAGACCTGGTACAGCGCCTGGAACACCGCCGCTGAGGTGGCCGGATCCAGGTTGCCGGTCGGCTCGTCGGCCAGCAGGAGCTTGGGATGATTGGCCAGGGCGCGGGCGATGGCGACGCGTTGCTGCTCCCCCCCCGACATTTGGGCCGGCTGGTGGTTCAGGCGATGGCCCAACCCTAGGCTTTCCAGCAGTTCCTTGGCGCGTGCGTCGGCGTCCTTGCGGCTCTTGCCGGCGATGGTCAGCGGCATGGCCACGTTCTCGAGGGCCGAGAACTCGGGCAGCAGGTGATGGAACTGGTAGACGAAGCCCACGGTGCCCAGGCGGATGCGGGTGCGCACGCGCTCGGACAGCTTGGAGCAGTCGCGGCCCTCCAGGGCCACGAGACCGGCGTCGGGGCGCTCAAGAAGCCCCGCCGAGTGAAGCAGCGACGACTTGCCCGAGCCCGAAGGACCGATCAGGCCGACCACCTCGCCCGGATAGACGTCGATGTCGACGCCGCGCAGCACGGGCAGCGGGCCGGCCTCGGTCTTGTAGACGCGCTCGACCCCACGCAGGGCCAAAATCGGCGAAGGTTGGATGGGATCACTCATAACGCAGCGCCTCCACCGGATCGAGACGCGAGGCGCGCCAGGCCGGCGGCAAGGTCGCCAGGATGCTGAACAGGGCCGACAGCGACACGATGCCGGCGACCTCGGTCCAGTCGATCTTCGCCGGGATGTGCGAGAGCATGTAGACGTCGGCGCTGAACACCGCCGTACCGGTCGCCCACTCCACGAAGTTCTGGATCGGGGTGATGTAGGCGCAGAACACCACGCCCAGGGCCAGGCCGCACAGGGTGCCGGCCACGCCGATCGAGGCGCCGGCCATCACGAAGATGCGCAGGATCGCCCCCTGCCCCGCGCCCATCGTGCGCAGGATGGCGATGTCCTTGCCCTTGTTCTTCACCAGCATGACTAGGCTGGAGATGATGTTCAGGGTGGCGATGGCGACGATGCAGCCCAGGATCAGGCGCATGACCTTCCGCTCGACCTGCAGGGCGGTGAAGTAGCTGTGGTTCTTGTCCTGCCAGTCACTGACCAGGGCGCCGGGGCCGCTGGCGACCTCAACGTCGTGCTTCAGTTCCTTGGCCTTGTCCGGATCGTCGACCTTGATCTCGACATAGTCGACTGAGGTGTCGCGGCCGAAGAACAGCTGGGCCTGCTCGAGCGGCATATAGACGAAGGCCTCGTCGAACTGGCTCATGCCGACGCTGAAGATGCCGCCGACGATGTAGTTCTTCTCGTGGGTCGAGCTGCCGAACGCCGTGGCCGGGCCCGAGGGCGAGATCAGGGTGATGGTGTCGCCGGGCTGGACGCCGACACTCTGGGCCATGCGGTCGCCGATCAGCACGATGTCGCCGCCGTATTCGCCGACGCCGAAGCCATCCAGCGAGCCCTTCTTGATGTTGCCCGAGATCAGCGACATGTGCCGCAGGTCCGAGGTGGCGACCCCGCGCACGATGGCGCCGGTCACCTGGGTCGGGCCCAGAACCATGGCCTGGGCCTCGACCATCGGCGCGGCCTGGATGACGCCTGGCGAAGCCTTGATCCGGCGGATCACGGTGTCGCGGTCGGGGCCATTGATCATCGGCGACTGGGCGTAGAGGTGGCCGTTGAAGCCGAGGATCCGGCCCAGCAGCTCGGCCCGGAAGCCGTTCATGACGCTCATCACGGTGATGAGGGCGAAGACCGCCAACATCACCGCGCTGAACGAGATGACCGAGATCAGCGCCACGCCGCCGTTCTTGCGCTTGGCGAACAGATACCGGCGAGCGACAGAGCGCTCCCAGCGACTGAAGGGACCGGCGGCGCGGGCGTCTGGCATCAGGCGGTCTTGCTCTTGGTCAGGCCGTCGAGGACGGATTCCAGCGAAGCCGTGTGACGTTCGCCGGTCTTGCGGTTCTTGATCTCGACCACGCCCTCGGCGATGCCCTTGGGACCGACGATCAGCTGCCAGGGCAGGCCGATCAGGTCCATGGTGGCGAACTTGGCGCCGCCGCGGGCGTCGGTGTCGTCGTACAGCACGTCCTTGCCGGCGGCCTTGAGCGCCGCATAGGCGGTCTCGCAGGCCGCGTCACAGGCGGCGTCGCCCTGGCGCATGTTGACGATGCCGATGTCGAACGGCGCGACGCTTTCCGGCCAGATGATGCCGCCCTCGTCGTGGCTGGCCTCGATGATCGCACCCAGCAGGCGCGAGACACCGACGCCGTAGCTGCCCATCTGGGCCGGGACCAGCTGGCCGTCCGGCCCCTGGATCGTGGCCTTCATCGGCTTGGAGTACTTCGTGCCGAACGAGAAGATGTGGCCGACTTCGATGCCGCGGGCCGACAGGCGGTCGCCTTCCGGCAGCGCGTTGAAGGCGGCTTCGTCGTGCATTTCCTCGGTCGCGGCGTACAGCGTCGTGCGCTGGTTCACCAGCGGCTGCAGGTCGCCATCGATCCAGTCAAGGTCCGGACCGGGGGCTGGCATCTCGACCAGATCCTTGTGACAGAACACGGCGCTTTCGCCGGTCTCGGCCAGGACGATGAATTCGTGGCTCAGGTCGCCGCCGATGGGGCCGGTGTCGGCGCGCATCGGCACGGCCTTCAGGCCCATCCGCGCGAACAGGTTCAGATAGGCCACGAACATCCGGTTGTACGACTTGCGCGCCCCGTCGGCGTCGAGGTCGAAGCTGTACGCGTCCTTCATCAGGAACTCGCGACCGCGCATCACGCCAAAGCGCGGACGCGTCTCGTCGCGGAACTTCCACTGGATGTTGTAGAGGTTCTTGGGCAGGTCCTTGTAGCTCTTGACCGAGGCGCGGAAGATGTCGGTGACGACCTCTTCGGCGGTGGGGCCAAACAGCAGCTCGCGCTTGTGGCGGTCGGTGATGCGCAGCATCTCGTCGCCGTAGTCGTCGTAGCGACCGCTTTCGCGCCACAGCTCGGCCAGCTGGATGGTCGGCATCAGCAGCTCGATGGCGCCGGCGCGATCCATTTCCTCACGGACGATCTGCTCGATCTTGTTCAGCACGCGCAGGCCCAGTGGCAGCCAGGCATAGATACCCGCCGCTTCTTGGCGGATCATGCCGGCGCGAAGCATCAGCTGGTGCGAAACGATCTGGGCGTCGGACGGTGCTTCCTTCAGCACCGGCAGGAAATAGCGCGACAAGCGCATGCGCGTGGAAACTCCGGGAATTCGAGAAGGGCCTGAGATAGCCCCTCCCCCGACAGCTTGGCAACGCGCGAGGCCAAACTAAGGCTCCACCGTAGAAAAAAGAGAGGCCGCGCGGATCGCCGCGCGGCCTTTCAAGTCATCGTCGGGGAAGACGCCACAGAGCGAGACCGGCAAGGCCGATCTCCTGAAGTCACCTTACCGACCGAACACGTGTTGGGGCACGGCCATCCATGGGAAGCGCTAACAATGAGGCGGTTCGCCCAAGCCTTGGGCGATTGCGGGTGAATCGACCGCATCGCGCTCAAGGCTTGTGCATCCGCACCGTCAGGTGGCCGCCGGCAGGTCGGGCAGAGTCACCAGGTGAAAGTGCACGATCACGAAGAACAGCAGGAACACGACGGCCGAAACCCAGGTCGTGGTGATGAACTTGCGCTTCAGGTTCGGATTGACCGGCGCGCCGGGATCCGCGCCCGGCGGCGGCTTGATCCCCGCCTCGTGGAAGCTTTGCGAGCCCAGCGGCAGCACGGCGAACAGCACCGTCCACCAGATGGTCAGGTAGATGGCGAACCAGGTGATCGGGCTCATATCAGTGAGCGTCCTTAGGCGTTTCCATGAGCTCGACCAGCAGGCCGCCCATGTCCTTGGGGTGAACGAAGATGATCATCGTGCCGTGGGCGCCGATGCGGGGCTCGCCCAGCACGGTCGCGCCCTTGGCCACCAGGTCATCGCGAGCTTCGTAAATGTTCTCGACCTCGAAGCAGATGTGGTGCTGGCCGCCCTTGGGGTTCTTGGCCAGGAAGCCGTGGATCGGCGAGGCCTCGCCATAGGGCTCGATCAGCTCGATCTGGCTGTTGGGCAGGTTGACGAAGCAGACCCAGACGCCCTGCTCCGGCATCGCCCACTTCTCGGTCACGGACGTCGCGCCCAGCAGGTCGCGGTACATCTTCACCGAGTCGTCGATGGACGGCGTGGCGACGCCGACGTGGTTGAGCCTGCCGATCATGTCCCTGCTCCCGCGCGCGTTTTGATTGACGACTGCCCTAACACCCCAGCCTCGGCGCGAGAAGGGCGACGTTCAAAGCGGCGCTTGAGCCTCCGAAAGCCACCAGAAGCGGGCGGGAAAGAGGCGGACCAGGAAAAGGCCTGCGACGAAGCCGCCCACATGGGCTTCCCACGCCACCAGCACGCCGCCGACGCCGGACGCCAGGCCCAGCGCGCCGCCGATGGCGACCAGGACCAGGTTCATGACCAGGAACGACCGGGCCTGCCGCCCCACGGGCCGCGACCAGATCGGCGCGAGGTCCGTGGTCTCGGTCATCCGGGCCACGGCGCCCCACAGGCCGCAGATCGCGCCGGAGGCGCCCAGCATCGGCATGTGGCCGTTCCAGTGCAGGGCCAGATACAGCGCCCCGCCCGCCAGGCCGCACAGGACGAAGAAGGCCAGGAACAGCAGGGCCCCGACCGCGTCGCGGCCCAGGCGCTGCGACACCGCCGGCCCGAAGGCGCCCAGCGCGCTGGAATTCATGGCGATGTGCAGGATCCCGCCGTGCAGGAACATGTGGGTCAACAGCGTCCACCAGACGCCCGCCCGGACGGCTGGCGGATACAGCGCGCCCAGCGTCAGCACCGGCTCGCCCCGGCCCGTCAGGTCGGCCAGGGTCTGCCCAGCGAACACGACCCACAGCACGACCAGCAAGGCCGCGACCGGCCAGGCCTGCTTCCACAGGATCGAGAAGCCCGAACGCCAGATCGGCCTGCGACGACCGTCGGCGACGGTCGCCAGGACGCTGGCGCTCGGGCTCTCGTCCGTCACGTCAGATCCGCAGGACCGTCGTCTCGACGACCGGCTTGCGTTCCCAGATGCGGAATGCGGCCTTCTTCACGGCGCGCGAGATGGCGCTCTCGATCGCCTCGTCCAGCTCGCGGGTGTCGCCCTGCAGTTTCTTGTAGGCGCCCTCGGCTTCCTCGGCGAGGTCGTCCAGGGCGTCGTCGAGGCTGTATTCCTCGTCACCGGTCAGGCCGATGCCGCGGACCTGCGGGCCCGAGACGATCTTGTTGCGGCCGTCCAGGACGATCGACACGGCCAGCATGCCGTTGAACGCCGCGTGACGGCGCTCGCGCAGGGCGTCGCCGTTCTCGGGCGTGACGACGCCGCCGTCGACGTACAGGCGGCCGGCCGGCACTTCGTCGATGATCTCGGGCTTGCCCGGAGCCAGGCGCACCATGTCGCCGTTGCGCGGCGAGACGGCGTGCGGGACCTGCAGGTCCTTGGCGAAGGCCGCATGCTCGATCAGGTGGCGACGCTCACCATGGGTCGGCACCGCGATCTGCGGACGCACCCAGGCATACATCTGGCGCAGCTCGTCCCGGCACGGGTGACCCGAGACGTGGATGCCGGGCGTGTCGCGCTCGGTGTGCAGCCGCACGCCGCGGTCGGCCAGCTTGTTCTGCAGGTTGCGGATCGGGATCTCGTTGCCCGGGATGACTCGCGAGGAGAAGACCACGTGGTCGCCCTGCCCCAGCTTCACATGCGGGTGGCTGCCGTCGGCGATGCGCGACAGGGCCGCACGAGCCTCGCCCTGGCTGCCCGTGCACAGGAACAGGATCTCGTTCTCGGGCAGGTGCTTGGCCTGGTCGTCGTTGATGAAGGGCTCCAGGCCCTGCAGCAGACCGACCGAGCGGGCGGCGGCGGCCATGCGGTGCATAGAGCGACCGGCCAGGCAGACCTTGCGGCCGCTGGCCTGGGCCGCGCGGATCACGGTGTCCATGCGCGCCACGTTCGAGGCGAAGCACGCCACGGCGATCTTGCCCGACAGGCTCTTGATCAGGTTGCCCAGCGCCACGCGCACGTCAGCTTCGGAGCCCGCCTCGCCTTCGACGAAGACGTTGGTGCTGTCGCAGACCATGGCCAGCACGCCCTCGTCGCCCAGGCGACGGATGGCGGCTTCGTCGGTCGGCGCGCCCAGCTGGGGCTCGGGATCGATCTTCCAGTCGCCGGTGTGCAGGATCGTGCCCAGCGGCGTCTTGATCGCCAAGCCGTTCGGCTCGGGGATCGAGTGGGTCAGGGTGATCAGTTCCAGGTCGAACGGACCCAGCGAGAACATGCCGCCCAGCGGCACTTCGGTGATCGACACCTCGTCCAGCAGGTCGGCGTCACGCAGCTTCTCGCGCAGCAGGAAGGCGGTGAACGGCGTGGCGTACACCGGCGCCTTCAGGCGCGGCCACAGCCAGTGAACCGCGCCCAGGTGGTCTTCGTGGGCGTGGGTCAGGACGATGCCGACGATGTCCTTGGCATAGGGCTCGATATAGCTGGGATCGGGCAGGATGATCTCGACGCCCGGCGTCGTCTGGTCGCCGAAGGTCACGCCCAGGTCGACGACGATCCACTTGCGATCGTGCGCCGGCCCGAAGCCATACAGGTTGAAATTCATGCCGATCTCGTTCGACCCGCCTAGCGGCAGGAAGACGAGCTCGTCGCTCTTGGATTTTTTCATCAGGTCTCGGAAATGGTGTTTCGACGATAGATTTCGAGAAGACCCCGTATCGTCAGGTCGGAGTCGAAGTGGTCGATGCTGTCGGTGGCGCCCTCGAACAACGAGGCGACGCCGCCGGTGGCGATGACGGTCATGGGCTCGTCGCGCTCCGCCTTGATGCGCGAGACGAGACCCTCGATCAGAGAGATATACCCCCAGAACACGCCGGACTGCATGGCGGAGACGGTGTCTGTCCCCACGATCCTGTTACCGGCCGGCCGCTGGATGGCGATCCGGGGCAGCTTGGCCGCCGCTTCGTGCAGCGCCTGCATGGAGAGGTTGATGCCCGGGGCGATGATGCCGCCCTCGAAGGCGCCGTCGTCGCCCACGATGTCGAAGGTCGTGGCCGTGCCGCTGTCGATGACGATCAGCGGCCCCTTGTAGACCATGCCCGCGCCGATGGCGTTGACTAGGCGGTCGGCGCCGGCTTCGGAAGGCTTCTCGATCCGGACGTCGATGCCCAGCTTGGCGTTCTCGCCAATCACGATCGGCTCGACGTTGAAATAGCGACGGCTGAGGTTGCGCAGGTTGAAGATCGACTGCGGCACGACGCTGGAGATGATCACCGCGTCGATGGCCCGGAAGCCCAGGCCCTGCATCGACAACAGCTGCGACAGCCAAACGACGTACTCGTCGGCGGTGCGTGTGCTTTCGGTCGCCGAACGCCACTGGGCCACCCACGACGAGCCGTCGTGAATGGCGAACATGGTGTTGGTGTTGCCCTGTTCAATGGCCAGCAGCATCAGGCGGCTCCAAAGAAGACGTCGCCGGCGGTGATCCGGCGAACCTGACCGTCATCCAGACGAAGGCGCAGCGCGCCGTCCCCGTCCAGGCCCTCGGCGATGCCTTCGACGGTCTCATTGCCCAGACGGGCGGTACAGGCCTCGCCTAGGCCGTGGGCGCGGGCCGTCCAGGCGTCGGCGATGGCAGGAAAACCCAGGGCGTTCCAGGTCCGGAACCAGCGCTCGAACGCGCCGGCCAGGGCCTCGATGGCCTCGGTCGGGTGCGGTGGCGGGATTTCACGATAGGTGGCGATCGAGGTGGCGGGACGCTCACTGTCGATCGGCTTGCGGGCCAGGTTCACGCCGATGCCCACGGCGACCCACAGTCCGCCCTGCGGCGAGGCGCCGGACTCGATCAGGATGCCGCTGACCTTCAGGCCGCCCAGCAGCGGGTCGTTGGGCCACTTCAGGCTGACCAGGGAGGCGGGCACGTACTGGCCCAGCATGTCGGCGACCGCCAGGGCGGCGACGAACGAGACCTGGGCGGCCTCGGCCGGGGGCTTGTCGGTGCGGAAGAGCAGTGTGGCGGCGAGGTTGCCCTCGCCCGTCTCCCACGCCCGGCCGCGACGGCCGCGGCCCGAGGTCTGGCGGAGACCGACCAGCCACACGGGGCCGGCCTCGCCCGCCTCGGCCCGGCGACGGGCTTCGGCGTTGGTGGAGTCGATCTCGTCCAGGACGACGACGGGCGGGACGCCCGTCACGTCACGCGTGACCAAAGGCGGCCGCGGCGGCCTTGGCGGCAGGATCCAGCCAGACCAGGGCCACCAGCACGATCGGGAACGAGAAGAACGCGGCCGCGTAGCCGACGGCGCGGGCCGAAGGCGACGGCGCGTCGACCGAGCCGGTCGAGGCGTCGAACCAGATCGATTTGATCAGGCGCAGGTAATAGAACGCCGCGACGACCGAGCCGACCAGGCCCAGAACGGCGGCCCACTGCAGCATCACGTCGCCAGCGCCCAGGGCGGCCTTGAAGACGTAGTACTTCGACCAGAAGCCCGAGAACGGCGGCAGGCCTAGGGCCGACAGCGAGAACGCCGTCATGGCCAGGGCGATGCCTGGACGTTCCTTGATCAGGCCCGCCATGTCCTCGATCGTCTCCATCGGCTTGCCGTCGCGGTTCAGCGCCTGCAGGCAGGCGAAGAAGCCGGTGACGTCGACCATGTAGAGCACCATGAAGACCAGCATCGCTTGCAGGCCGACCTCACCGCCCGCCGCGACACCCAGCAGGGCGTAGCCGACATTGGCGATCGAGGAATAGGCCCATAGGCGCTTGAGGTTGGTCTGGGCCAGGCCCGCGAAGGCGCCGACGAAGACCGACAGCAGGGCCGCGATCACCAGGATCTGGCGCCATTGGTCGACCGAGCCCGGGAAGGCGTCGCCAAGCACGCGGGCGAACATCATCATGGCGGCCAGCTTCGGCGCGGCGGCGAAGAAGCCGACGACCGGGGTCGGGGCGCCTTCGTAGACGTCCGGCGTCCACATGTGGAACGGCGCGGCCGAGACCTTGAACGCCAGGCCGCAGATCAGGAACACTAGGCCAAACAGCAGGCCCACGCCGTGCGAACCGCCATGGGCGGCGGCTAGGGCGATCTGGCTGAAGTGGGTCGAGCCGGTGAAGCCGTAGATCAGCGAGCTGCCGTACAGCAGCAGGCCCGACGACAGCGCGCCCAGCACGAAGTACTTCAGGCCCGCTTCCGACGACTTGGCGTCGTCGCGGCGCATGGCGGCCAGGACGTACAGGGCCAGCGACTGCAGCTCGACGCCGACATACAGGCTGATCAGGTCGCCCGACGAGGCGGTGACGCCCATGCCGAGGGCGGCCAGGACGACCAGGACGGCGTATTCGAACTTCTGGTCGCCGCGCTGGGCCAGCCAGCGGTCGCCCAGCACCACGGCGATGGCGCTCGAGAGATAGATGGCCACCTTGGCGTAGGTCGCCGCGGCGTCGGCTGCGTAGACGCCGCCAAAGGCGTGGCCGTGCGGGCCGAGCACCGCCGTGGCGGCGGCCGCGACCAGCGAGGCGACGGCGGCCAGGGTGAAGATGGCCCCGACCTTGCCCCGGAAGGCGCCGGCGACCAGCAGAACCAGCGCCGCGATCGCCAGGACGATCTCAGGCAGGACGAGCGAGAAGTGGTCGGAAAAGGTCATTGGCTCCTCACCCGCCCACGGCGGCGCGCCAGGCGCCGACGAGCGCGTCGACGGACGTCGCGGTCAGGTTGAACACGAGATTGGGATAGACGCCCAGGATCAGGGTCATCGCGATCAGCGGCACGAACAGCAGGATCTCACGAGCATCCAGATCGGTGATGGTCTTGAGCTCGGGATTGGTGATCTCGCCGAACATGACCCGGCGGTACAGGGTCAGGGCGTACATCGCCGACAGGATCACGCCGGTGGCCGACACGATCGCCGTCCAGGTCGAGGCCTTGTAGACGCCGGTCATCGTCAGGATTTCACCGACGAAGCCCGAGGTGCCCGGCAGGCCGACATTGCCCATCGTGAACAGCAGGAACACGAAGGCGTAGTGCGGCATGCGGTTGGTCAGGCCGCCGTAGAAGGCGATCTCGCGGGTGTGCATGCGGTCGTAGACGACGCCGACGCAGAGGAAGAGCGCGCCGGAGATCACCCCGTGGCTCAGCATCTGGAACAGAGCGCCCTGCTCGCCTGCCGCATTGCCCGAGAAGATGCCCATGGTCACAAAGCCCATGTGGGCGACCGACGAATAGGCGATCAGCTTCTTGATGTCGGTCTGACGGAAGGCGACCAGCGAGGTGTAGACGATGGCGATGGCCGACATCGCGAACACCAGCGGCTGGAAGAACTCCGAGGCGTTGGGGAACATCGGCAGGCTGAAGCGCATGAAGCCGTAGCCGCCCATCTTCAGCAGGATGCCCGCCAGGATGACCGAACCGGCCGTCGGCGCCTCGACGTGGGCGTCGGGCAGCCAGGTGTGCACCGGCCACATCGGCATCTTCACCGCGAACGACGCGAAGAAGGCCAGCCAAAGCCAGGTCTGCAGCCACGGGGCGAACTTGAACGTCATCAGCACCGGGATCGACGAGGTGCCCGCGATGCCGATCATCGCCAGGATGGCCGCCAGCATCAGCACCGAGCCGAGCAGCGTGTAGAGGAAGAACTTGTACGCCGCGTACACCCGGCGCTTGCCGCCCCAGATGCCGATGATCAGGAACATCGGGACCAGGCCGAACTCGAAGAACAGATAGAAGAGGATCAGGTCCATGGCGCAGAACACGCCGATCACCAGGGTCTCCAGGACCAGGAAGGCGATCAGGTATTCGACGACGCGCTTCTCGATCGACTTCCAGCTGGCCACGATACAGATCGGCAGCAGGAACGCCGTCAGCAGCACGAACAGCACCGAGATGCCGTCGATGCCCATGCGGTAGTGGATGCCCGCGAACCAGGCGAAGTCTTCCACGAACTGGAAGCCCGGGTTCTTCGGGTCGAACTGGACGGTCAGGATGATCGACAGGCCGAACGTGACCAGCGTGGTCACGAGCGCGATCCACTTGGCTAGCGTGTCGGTCTTTTCCCCGCCGCCGTGCAGGGCGCGCGCGGCGAGGATCACCGCGACGCCGACGATCGGCGCGAAGGTCGTAAGGCTGAGAAGGCCGCTCATGAGCTCCGTCCCCCTCAACGGAAGGCGTACAGGGCGAAGGTCAGCAGGCCGGCGACGCCGAGCAGCATGACAAACGCGTAGTGGTAGAGATAGCCGGTCTGCAGCTTGCCGGTGCGCTTGCCCACCTCATACGAGAGGTTGGAGACACCATCCGGGCCCAGGCCGTCGATGATCTTCTGGTCGCCGCCCTTCCAGAACAGGTCGCCGAGGAACTTGGCGAAGCGCACGAAGGTGGCCGCGTAGAGTTCGTCGAAGAACCACTTGTTGTAGAAGAAGACGTACAGCGGGCCCTTGCGCTCGGCCAGTTTCAGGCCCAGGCGCTGGTCGCCCTTCAGCAGGTAGACATAGACCGCGATGATCAGGCCCAGGATCGAGGCTATCAGCGGGCTCCACTTCACCCATTCGGCCACTTCATGCGCTTCATGCAGCACGTGGTTGGTCGGGGCGTTGTAGATCGCGCCGCGCCAGAACTCTTCCTGGTGGTGGCCGACGAAGTAGTCGACGAACACGAAGCCCGCCAGGACGGCGCCGGCCGAAAGCGCGATCAGCGGCGCCAGCATGACCCACGGGCTCTCGTGCGGCTTGTGGTCATGACCATGGCCGTGATCGTCGTGAGCGTGGTCATCGGCCAGCGGCTCGTCGTGCGTCTCGTGCGCGGCGCCGTGGGCGTCGTGAGCATGATCGTCATGAGCATGGTGGTCGTCATGACCCCAGCGGGCCTTGCCGTTGAAGGTGAAGAAGGCCAGGCGCCACGAGTAGAACGAGGTCAGGCCCGCCACCAGCACGCCGATCACCCATGCGAACATGGCGGTCGAGTTGTGGCCACCGGCGGCGAAGGCCGCTTCGATGATGGTGTCCTTCGAGTAGAAGCCGGCGAAGCCCAGGTGCAGCGGCGGGAAGCCGAGGCCCGTGATGGCGATCGTGCCGATCGTCATGGCGATGAAGGTCACCGGCAGCAGCTTGGCCAGGGCGCCGTACTTCCGCATGTCCTGTTCGTGGTGCATGCCGTGGATCACCGAACCGGCGCCCAGGAACAGCAGCGCCTTGAAGAATGCGTGCGTGAACAGGTGGAACATGGCCGCCTGATAGGCGCCGACCCCGGCCGCGAAGAACATGTAGCCCAGCTGCGAACAGGTCGAGTAGGCGATCACGCGCTTGATGTCATTCTGGGTCAGGCCGACCGTGGCGGCGAACAGGGCCGTCACCGCGCCGATCACCGTGACGATGTTCTTCGCCACCGGGGCGTATTCGAACATCGGCGACAGCAGGCACAGCATGTAGACGCCGGCGGTGACCATGGTCGCCGCGTGGATCAGGGCCGAGACCGGGGTCGGGCCTTCCATGGCGTCCGGCAGCCAGGTGTGCAGGAAGAACTGCGCCGACTTGCCCATCGCGCCGATGAACAGCAGGAAGCAGGCGATATCCATCAGCGGCCAGGCGTGACCGGCGAACTCCCAGGTGCGACCGGCGTTAGCGGCGATCTGCGGGAAGAGTTCAGCGAACTGGATCGTGCCGAACGCCCAGTAGGTGGTCATGATGCCGAGGGCGAAACCGAAGTCGCCGACGCGGTTGACCACGAAGGCCTTGATGGCCGCGGCGCTGGCCGAGGGCTTCTTGTACCAGAAGCCGATCAGCAGGTACGAGGCCAGGCCCACGCCTTCCCAGCCGAAGAACAGCTGCATGAAGTCGGCGGCGGTGACCAGCGACAGCATGGCGAAGGTGAACAGCGACAGGTACGCGAAGAAGCGCGGCTTGCTGTCGTCCTCGGCCATGTAGCCCCAGGAATAGATGTGCACGAGCATCGAGACGGTCGTGACCACGATCAGCATGGTCGCCGACAGGGCGTCGATGCGGATCGACCAGTTGGCGATGAAGTCGCCGATATGGATGAACGGCAGCAGGTTGACCGTGAAGGCCTCCATGTGCCCCCAGGTCCACTGGCTGAACGTGTACCAGGACAGGCCGCAGGCCAGGATCAGCGCGCCGGTGGTGACCGATTGCGAGGCCACGTTGCCGATGCGGCGGCCGAACAGGCCGGCGATGGCCGCGGCGATGATCGGCGCGAAAACGAGAATGGTGACAAGCGTCTGCATGACGTCGCTTAGCCCTTCATCATGCTGGCGTCGTCAACCGCGATGTCGCCGCGGTTTCGGAAGAAGGTCACAAGGATGGCCAGACCCACGGCCGCCTCGGCGGCGGCGACGGTCAGCACGAACATGGCGAAGATCTGCCCCGCCACGTCGTGCAGGAAGGCCGAGAACGACACCAGGTTGATGTTCACCGCCAGCAGGATCAGCTCGATCGACATCAGGATGACGATGATGTTCTTGCGGTTCACGAAGATGCCGAAGACGCCGATCGTGAAGAGGATCGCGGCGACGACGAGATAGTGCGGCAGGCCGATCATTCGGAGATCCCCTCACCCGGTTTGATCTGGACCAGCTCCATGCCGGTCTTGGGCGTGCGAGCCACCTGCTTGCCGATGTCCTGGCGCTTGACGCCCGGCTTGTGGCGCAGGGTCAGGACGATGGCGCCGATCATGGCGACCAGCAGCACCAGGCCCGCCAGTTGGAAGAAGAAGACGTAGTCGGTGTAGAGCACGCGACCGATCGCTTCGGTGTTGGGCACGCCGCCCGGCGAGGCGTTCGGCAGCGGGTTCTTCGACGCCGCGCCGTTGGTGGCCACCGTGGCGGCGACGAACACCATCTCCAGCGTCAGGACGCCCCCGACCAGCCCGCCGATCGGCAGGTACTGGGCGAAGCCCTGGCGGAGCTCGGCGAAGTCGACGTCCAGCATCATGACGACGAACAGGAACAGCACCGCCACCGCGCCGACATAGACGACGATCAGCAGCATCGCCAGGAACTCCGCGCCCAGCAGGACGAAGAGGCCGGCGGCCGAGAAGAAGGCGGTGATCAGGAAGAGCACCGAGTGCACGGGATTGCGCGCCGACACGACGAGAAGACCCGCCGCGATGGTCACGAATGCCAGCAGATAGAAAGCGATCGCCTGCAAGGCCATTGGCCCAGGTGCTCCCCTGAAAACTTAAGTCCAATGACGACGCAACCAAACGGCGCGCCGCCTCCTAGGATTCGTCCGACCGTTTAGCGGTAGGGCGCGTCCAACTCCAGATTCTTCGCGATCAGGCGTTCCCAACGGTCGCCGTTATCGAGAAGGCGTTCCTTGTCGTAGTAGAGCTCTTCGCGAGTCTCGGTCGCGAACTCGATGTTCGGACCTTCGACGATGGCGTCGACCGGGCAGGCCTCCTGGCACAGACCGCAGTAGATGCACTTGACCATGTCGATGTCGTACCGGGTCGTGCGGCGGCTGCCGTCCTCGCGCGGTTCGGCCTCGATCGTGATCGCCTGGGCGGGGCAGATGGCCTCGCACAGCTTGCACGCGATGCAGCGCTCCTCGCCCGACGGATAGCGACGCAGAGCGTGCTCACCCCGGAAACGGGGCGACTGCGGGCCGCGCTCGTTCGGGTAGATCACCGTCTTCTTCGGCGCGACCAGGTACTTCATGGCCAGGCCGAAGGCGCCGGCGAAGTCCAGAAGGGCCGCGCCCTTGGCCGCTTGAGTGATGCGCTGGAACACCAGAGCTCTCCTAACACTTTTCCTTGGGGAAAGGACGGACGTCCCTGCCCTGCTCTTTCTGCTGCCGCCGCATCTGCTGCTCGATGACGCATTTGTTGGTCTTGGCGTCGCGTTCTCGTCGCGCCTCGACCTGCTCATCGTGCGTCCGCTGCGGCGGTCGCTGAATACCGCGTCCCCAGGTCGAACAGCCGGCCAAGAGGCCCACCGTCACGATCCCGAGGACAATCCGCTTCATTTCCCAGCCTTGGGAATGACGCAGGTGTAGTTCGACAGCTGGGCGGGATCTCCCCCGTCCTGCTTGGCCTGGATGATCCCGCCCGAGGCCTTGCACTTGTCGCCTTCGCGACGCAGGTCGTCGTAGCTGACGACCCCATCGCCCAGCGAGTAGGACCGATCCGCCGCCGCGACGCCCGCACAGGCCGTCAGGGCGAGGCCGGAAAGCCCCAGCGCAAGGATGGCGGCGCGGCGCATCACGCCGCCGGACCGAACACGCGCCAGGCGGCGACCGCGGCCACCAGCACCAGCGAGGTCGGCAGGAACACCTTCCAACCGAGGCGCATGAGCTGGTCGTAGCGGTAGCGAGGCACGATGGCCTTCGCCATGGCGAACATGAAGAACCAGAAGACGATCTTGGCGTAGAACACCAAGGCCAACAGGAAGTTGACCAGGAACGGCGGCCAGCCGGCCGTGAAGGTGATCGGGAAGCCGGGGTTCCAGCCGCCGAAGAACAGCACGCTGATCATGGCGCACATCAGGACGATGTTCGAATACTCGGCCACCATGAACAGCAGGTACGGGGTCGAGCTGTACTCGACCTGGTAGCCGGCCACGAGTTCGGATTCGGCTTCCGGAAGGTCGAACGGCGGACGGTTCGTCTCGGCCAGGGCCGAGATGTAGAACATGCCCATCGAGACGATCATGACCGGCAGCAGGACGATGTTCTTCAGGCCGCCGCCGAAGACGTTCCAGTTCCAGAACCAGCCGGTCTGCTTCTCGACGATGGTCGAAAGGTTCATCGAGCCGGCCAGCAGGATCACCGTGATGATGATCAGGCCGATCGAGACTTCGTACGACACCATCTGCGCAGCCGAACGCAGGGCGCCCAGGAACGGGTACTTCGAGTTCGAAGCCCAGCCGCCCATGATGATGCCGTAGACGCCCAGCGAGCTCATCGCCAGCAGGTACAGGATGCCGACGTTGAGGTTCGACACGACCCAGCCCGGCGCGAACGGCACCACGGCCCAGCCCACGAAGCCCAGGATCAGGCTGACCAGCGGGGCCAGCAGGAAGATCACCTTGTCGGCGCCGGCCGGGATGACGATTTCCTTCAGCACGAACTTGAAGAAGTCGGCGAAGGACTGCAGCAGGCCGAAGGGACCCACGACGTTGGGACCCTTGCGCATCTGGACGCCTGCCCAGATCTTGCGGTCGGCGAGCAGCAGGAAGGCCAGGCTCAGCAGAACCCAGATCACGACCAGCAGGATGCCGCCCGTCGTGAGACCAAACCAGAGAAGCGGATTCGTCGGGCCCACGGTCTACTCCGCCGCGATCTTGGCGGCGCCGGAAGCCACGGCCGCACATTCGGCCATGGTCACGCTGGCGCGCGCGATGGGGTTGGTCAGGTGGAAAGCCTTGATCGGGCTTTCGAACGGCGCGTCCGAGGCTTCGCCATCAGCGCCCAGGGCGCCGACATCGAACGACGTGGCGACGGAGCCCGGCGCGTAGTCGATCTGGCCGAAGGTCGGGTGGTCGGCGAACAGCTTGGCGCGCAGCTGGTCCAGGCTGTCGTAAGGCAGCTTGTGACCCAGCACTTCCGACAGGGCGCGCAGGATCGACCAGTCCTCCTTGGCCTCGCCCTTCGGAAACACCGCGCGGCGGCCCTGTTGGACGCGACCTTCGGTGTTCACATAGAGGCCGTTCTTCTCGGTGTAGGCGGCGCCCGGCAGGATCACGTCGGCCTTGTGCGCGCCGGCGTCGCCGTGCGTGCCGAGGTAGATCTTGAACGCGCCCGAGGCCGAGGCCTCGCACTCGTCAGCGCCCAGCAGGAACAGAACGTCCACGGCGCCCGGCTTCAGCATGTCGCCAGCGGCCAGACCGCCCTCGGCCGGGACGAAGCCCATGTCGAGGCCAGCCACGCGCGACGCGGCCGTGTGCAGGACGTTCCAGCCGTTCCAGCCTTCGCGGACCACGTTGACGGTCTTGGCAAGGCCGGCCGCGGCCTTGAGGATCGCGGCGCCGTCGGCGCGCGACAGTGCGCCCTGGCCGATGATGATGGCGGGACGCTCGGCGGCCTTCAGGGCGGCGACGAAGTCGCCCTTGCTCTTGGCCAAGCCCGACAGGCTCTGAGCGCCGGCGCCGAGGTAGTCGTAGTCGAACGTCAGGTCGGCCTTTTCGCCGATGACGCCGAAGCGGGTCCTGCCGGCGATCCACTGCTTGCGGAAGCGCGTGTTCAGGACCGGAGCCTCGAGGCGCGGGTTCGCGCCGATGAACAGCACGACGTCGGCGTTCTCGATGCCGGCCAGGGTCGAGTTGAACAGCCAGCCTTCACGCGGGCCAGCGCCCAGAGCCGAGCCGTCCTGACGGCTGTCCAGGTTCTTCACGCCCAAGGCGGTGAAGAGGTCCTTGGTCGCCTTCAGGCTTTCAGCGTCCTGCAGGTCGCCGGCGATGACGCCGATGCGGTCCGGCGCGGTCGCCTTGATCTTGGCCGAGACGGCGGCGAAGGCTTCGGCCCAGGTGGCCGGCTTCAGGCTGCCGTTCACGCGAACGTACGGACGGTCCAAGCGCTGACGGCCCAGGCCGTCGACGGCGTAGCGCGTCTTGTCCGAGATCCACTCTTCGTTGACGTCCTCGTTGATGCGCGGCAGCACGCGCAGCACGGCCGAGGCGCGGGCGTCGACGCGGATCGACGAGCCCAGAGCGTCCATGACGTCGACGCTCTCGGTCTTCTTCAGTTCCCACGGACGGGCTTCGAAGGCGTAGGGCTTGGAGGTCAGGGCGCCGACCGGGCACAGGTCGATCACGTTGGCGCTGAGCTCCGACGTCACCGCTGCGCCCAGATAGGTCGTGATTTCAACGTCTTCGCCGCGCGAGATCAGGCCGATCTCCGGCGAGCCGGCGACTTCGGTGATGAAGCGGACGCAGCGGGTGCACTGGATGCAGCGCGTCATCACGGTCTTGATGAGCGGGCCCATGGCCTTCTCTTCGACCGCGCGCTTGTTCTCGTCGTAGCGGCTGTCGTCACGGCCGTAGCCGACGGCCTGGTCCTGCAGGTCGCACTCGCCGCCCTGGTCGCAGATCGGGCAATCCAGCGGGTGGTTGATGAGCAGGAACTCCATCACCCCTTCGCGGGCCTTCTTGACCATCGGAGTCTTGGTGAAGATCTCCTGGCCCTCGGCGGCCGGCAGGGCGCAAGAGGCCTGCGGCTTCGGCGGGCCGGGCTTCACCTCGACCAGGCACATCCGGCAGTTGCCGGCGATGGACAGACGCTCGTGATAGCAGAAGCGCGGGATCTCTTCCCCAGCCAGTTCCGCGACTTGCAGAACCGTCATGCCGGGCTCGAACTCGACCTCGACGCCGTTGACCTTGGCGATAGCCATTCTTGTTACTCCGCCGCGATCAGCTTGGCGCCCTGCACGTGCAGGCGACCGCTACGATAGGAAGCGATCCGCTCCTCCACCTCGTGGCGGAAGTGGCGGAACAGACCCTGGATCGGCCAGGCGGCCGCGTCGCCCAGGGCGCAAATGGTGTGACCCTCGACCTGGGTCGTGACGTCCAGCAGGGTGTCGATCTCTTTCGGATCGGCCTCACCGGTCGCCATGCGTTCCATGACGCGCCACATCCAGCCCGTGCCTTCGCGGCACGGCGTGCACTGGCCGCAGCTCTCGTGCTTGTAGAAGTATGACAGGCGGGCGATGGCGCGGACCAGGTCGGTGTCCTTGTCCATGACGATAACCGCGGCCGTGCCGAGACCTGACTTCAGGTTCCGCAGGGCGTCGAAGTCCATCGGCAGATCTTCGCACTGCTCGGCCGGGATCATCGGCACCGACGAACCGCCCGGGATGACGGCCTTCAGGTTGCCCCAACCGCCACGGATGCCGCCGCAGTGGTCTTCCATCAGCTGACGGAAGGGGATGCTCATGGCTTCTTCAACGTTGCAGGGCAGGTTCACGTGGCCCGAGACGCAGAACAGCTTGGTGCCGGCGTTGTTGGGGCGGCCGAAGCCCGCGAACCAAGCCGCGCCGCGACGCAGAATGGTGCCGGCGACGGCGATGCTCTCGACGTTGTTGACCGTGGTCGGCATGCCGTACAGGCCCGCGCCGGCCGGGAACGGCGGCTTCAGGCGCGGTTGGCCCTTCTTGCCTTCCAGGCTTTCCAGCAGAGCGGTTTCTTCACCGCAGATGTAAGCGCCAGCGCCGTGGTGGACGTAGATGTCGAAGTCCCAGCCGTGGACGTTGTTCTTGCCCACGAGGTTGGCTTCGTAGGCCTGCTTGATCGCCGCTTCCAGGCGCTCGCGCTCGAACACGTACTCGCCGCGGATGTAGATGTAGCAGGCGTGGGCCAGCATGGCGCGCGAGGCGATCAGGCAGCCTTCGATCAGGAGGTGCGGATCATGCCGCATGATCTCCCGGTCCTTGCAGGTGCCCGGCTCGGATTCATCGGCGTTGACGACGAGGTAGTGCGGACGACCGTCCTTCACTTCCTTGGGCATGAACGACCACTTGAGGCCGGTCGAGAAACCGGCGCCCCCCCGGCCGCGCAGGCCGGAGTTCTTCATGTTGTCGATGATCCAGTCGCGCCCGGCGTCCAGGATGTCCTTGGTGCCATTCCAGCAGCCGCGCTTCTTCGCACCCTCGAGGCCCCAATCCTGGAGACCGTAGAGGTTCGTGAAGATGCGGTCCTTGTCTTCGAGGATACCGACCATGACTCAGCTTTGCGGATCGAATGGATGGGCGCGCACATAGCGCGTCCGACGAATGATGACATAGGCGAAAAGCAGCCAACCCGCGCCGATCGTGGCGAGGCCGGCGACAACCGCCCAGAACGGCGCGTCTTGCGCGGTGCGACCCCAGATCAGCAGGATCGCGCCGAGAAGGCAGGCCACGAACCCCACGCCGCGTTCGCGGCGGCCCAGGGCCCGGATAGTATCGGCATAAGCCGCCTTGCGGGTGTTCAGGGCGCTGTCGTCGATCATGACGACGTCCCTTCCCGCTTGGCCGCGCGCATCCAGCCCAGGATGAACCAGATCTGCGAGCCAAGACCCCCGACCAGCGCCACGAAGAAGACCGGCAGCAGCCAGTCGATCTTCAGCGACACCGCGCCGACGATCGCCACGCCGGCCAGCACGAAGCAGACCGAGGTGATGGCGATCATCACGGTCAGGCGCTTCTTCTGGATGACGGCGTCGGCGGTCATGTTAGGCGGTCGGCTCCGGCTTAGCCTTCGTAGCCTTGGGCTTCTCGGGCAGGTTCGGGATCTTGATCTTCTTGGCGTACGAGCCGTCGTACAGCTTCGGGTCCGTCAGGGTGTGGATCGCGCCCTTCGGCTCCGACGACACGCGGCCTTCGTAGCTGCCCGGCTTCGGGTCCTTGCCGGCCGCGAAGTCGTCGAGGATCTGGGCCAGGCTCTCCGGCGTCAGATCCTCGTAATAGTAGTCGTTGATCGCGGCCATCGGGGCGTTGCAGCACGCGCCCAGACACTCGACCTCTTCCCAGCTGAACTTGCCGTCGGCCGAGACGTGGTTGGCGTCGCCGATCTTGGCCTTCAGCACGGCCTTCAGGTCCAGTGCGCCGCGCAGCTGGCATGGCGTGGTGCCGCACAGCTGCACGAAGGCGACCTTGCCCACCGGCTGCAGCTGGAACATCACGTAGAAGGTGGCCACTTCCAGCACGCGGATGACCGGCATCTCGAGCTGCTTGGCGATCTCCTGGATCGCCGGCTCGGAAATCCAGCCTTCCTGTTTCTGGGCCAGCCAGAGCATCGGGATCACCGCCGACTGTTTGCGGACGGCGGGATACTTGGCTTTCCACCAATCGGCCTTGGCCTGGCTGTCCTTGGAGAAGGCGAAGCTGGCGGGCTGTTCCTTGGCGAGACGACGTACGCTCATCGGGCGAAATCCACGCGGACGATCTTGTCGCCCTTGAAGGTGTAGATGGCGGCGACCTGGAACGGCGCATCGCCGTTGCCGCGGTCGACATGCTCGTGGTCGATCACGTTCGCACCGACCACGATGCGGTTCAGCAGCTTCGCGTGGTTCTTGGGGAACTCGGCGAAGGTCTTGGCATAGAAGGCGCGATAGGCGTCGAGGCCCGTGCGCGCCACGTCGCCGTTCAGGCCCGCCACGACGACGTCGTCGGCGAAGTGGGCGCAGTGGGCGTCCAGGTCCTGGGCGTTGTAGGCGTCGAGTTGCGCCTGGGCGATCGCTTCCAGGCTCACCGGTCGACCTCACCGAACACGATGTCGAGCGAGCCCAGGATGGCCGAGACGTCGGCCAGCTGGTGGCCGCGGTTCATCCAGTCCATCGCGGCCAGGTGCGAGAAGCCCGGAGCCTTGATCTTCACGCGGTACGGCTTGTTGGTGCCGTTGCTGACGACATAGACGCCGAACTCGCCCTTGGGGGCTTCGACGGCCGCGTAGACCTCGCCTTCCGGCGTCTTGAAACCCTCGGTGTAGAGCTTGAAGTGGTGGATCAGGGCTTCCATCGAGCGCTTCATCTCGGCGCGACGCGGCGGGCTGACCTTGTTGTCCTCGGTCAGCACCGGGCCCGGCGTGCCGCGCAGCATGGCGACGGCCTGCAGGATGATCTTGGTGCTCTCACGCATCTCCTGCATGCGGCACAGATAGCGATCGTAGCAGTCGCCGTTCTTGCCCAGCGGGATGTCGAACTCGAACTCGTTGTAGTTCTCGTACGGCTGGTTGCGGCGCAGGTCCCAGGCGATGCCCGAACCGCGCACCATCACGCCCGAGAAACCCCAGGCCCAGGCGTCTTCCTTGGTCACGACGCCGATGTCGACGTTGCGCTGCTTGAAGATACGGTTGTCGGTGATCAGACCTTCGATGTCGTCGCAGATCTTGGGGAAAGCCTTCGCCCAGGTCTCGATGTCGTCGATCAGCTCGGGAGTCAGGTCCTGGTGGACGCCGCCCGGACGGAAGTAGTTGGCGTGCAGACGAGCGCCGCAAGCGCGCTCGTAGAAGATCATCAGCTTCTCGCGTTCCTCGAAGCCCCAGAGCGGCGGCGTCAGGGCGCCGACGTCCATGGCCTGGGTCGTCACGTTCAGCAGGTGATTGAGGATGCGGCCGATCTCGCAGAACAGCACGCGGACGATCTGGCCGCGCTTGGGCACTTCGACGCCCAGCAGCTTCTCGATGGCCAGGCAGAACGCATGTTCCTGGTTCATCGGCGCCACGTAGTCGAGGCGGTCGAAGTACGGGATGTTCTGCAGATAGGTGCGCGCTTCCATCAGCTTCTCGGTGCCGCGGTGCAGCAGGCCGATGTGCGGATCGACGCGTTCGACGATTTCGCCGTCCAGCTCCAGCACCAGGCGCAGCACACCGTGCGCGGCCGGGTGTTGCGGGCCGAAGTTGATGTTGAACTTGCGGACGGGCGTTTCCGGGATAGCCGGAACCGTCGGTTCGTCACGGAAGAAGTCGGTCGCCGCGGCGGGCGAATTCGTGCCGGTCATTGGTTCTGACCTTCGTTACGCTGCTCGATGCTGAGCGACACGACCAGTCCAGCCATAAGCAAGACCACGCCCAGCAAGGTGATGATGGTGGTCGCGACGCTCCAGCTCTGGGAGATCGCGGCCTGGGAAAGCGGCAAGGCCAGCAGCACCGACGCTGCGCCCAGCAAGGCGCTGCGCAGCTCGGCTACCGTCATGCGCCGGAGACTGGCCCCGACGGCCAGCGTGATCACCGAAATCATGATCGCGACGCCCAGCGACTTGTTCTGATCCGGCGTAGTCACCGGCGCCTTCGTGAACCACCCCGTCAGCCGCATCCCGATGGACATCAGGAACGCGGTCGAAAAGGCGACCAGAAAGAACGCGGTGGCGGAACGGAACGACGGACGTCGCAAAGCCATGATTAGGCATCCCCTGCTCGCTTTTCAGCTTTCTCGTCACCGGGGAGGGCATACTTGGCGCCTTCCCAGGGCGAGAGGAAATCGAACGCACGGAACTCGGTAATCTTGACGGGTTCGTACACGACGCGCTTGAGCTCGTCGTCGTAGCGGACTTCCACATAACCCGTCATGGGGAAGTCTTTCCGCAGCGGATGGCCGTGGAAGCCGTAGTCGGTCAGGATCCGGCGCAGGTCCGGATGGCCTTCGAAGAAGACGCCGTACATGTCGAACGCCTCGCGCTCGAACCAGTCGGCCACCGGGAACACCGGCGTGACGCTGGGCACCGGGGTGTCCTCGTCGGTCATCACCTTCAGGCGGATGCGGGTGTTCTTCACCATCGACAGCAGGTGGTAGACCACGTCGAAGCGCGCGGCGCGCTCGGGGTAATCGACCGCCGTCAGGTCCACCAGCTGGTGGAAACGGGTCGCGGCGTCGTCACGCAGGAAGGTCAGAGTGTCGACGACGCCCTCGGCCTTGGCCACGATCGTCAGTTCGCCAAACGCCACCGAGTGACCCAGCACGCCGGGCGCGCGGGCGACGATGTCCTGGCCCAGGGTTTCGAGATCTTGGCTCATCGCTCGATCGTACCCATGCGACGGATCTTCTTCTGGAGCTGCAGCACGCCGTAGACCAGGGCTTCGGCCGTAGGCGGGCAGCCCGGCACGTAGATGTCGATCGGCACGACGCGGTCGCAGCCGCGCACGACGCTGTAGCTGTAATAGTAGTAGCCGCCGCCATTGGCGCAGCTGCCCATCGAGATGACGTAGCGGGGCTCCGGCATCTGGTCGTAGACCTTGCGCAGGGCCGGAGCCATCTTGTTGGTCAACGTGCCGGCGACGATCATCACGTCCGACTGACGCGGGCTGGCGCGCGGCGCGAAGCCGTAGCGCTCCAGGTCGTAGCGCGGCATGGCCGAGTGCATCATCTCGACGGCGCAGCACGCCAGGCCGAACGTCATCCACATCAGCGAGCCCGTGCGGGCCCAGGTGATCAGGTCGTCGGCGGCGGCCGTGATGAAGCCCTTGTCGGCCAGCTGCTGCGAGACGCCGTCGAAGAACGGGTCGTGCAGCTTGGGGTCATAGCCCTCGACCGTCGAACGGCCGCCCGACAGCGCGGGCACCGACGAGGAATTGGCGGGAACGATCACTCCCATTCGAGGGCGCCCTTCTTCCATTCATAGATAAAGCCGACGGTCAGCACGCCCAGGAAGGTCATCATCGACCAGAAGGCGAACTGCGCCACGTCGTGCGGCAGCTTCATCAGCGTGACCGCCCAGGGGAACAGGAACGCCACTTCCAGGTCGAAGATGATGAAGAGGATCGACACCAGATAGAACCGGACGTCGAACTTCATGCGCGCGTCGTCAAAGGCGTTGAAGCCACATTCGTACGCGGAGAGCTTTTCCGGGTCCGGCGCCCTTGGCGCGAACACGGCTGCCGCCAGAATGAAAACGATGCCGATGGCCGCCGCGATCCCTAGGAAGATCACGATCGGCAGATACTGGAGAAGGAAGGCGGTCATGACAGCCCTTGGCTTGAATCGAGCGGGTTGTAGCCCACTGTCGTCAACGCTTCAAACGTCCGAACCACATTGAGAAACGATCGCAACTAGACTTGCTTTCCCTAACGCCGGTCGGGGAAAAACAAGGGCTCGCGGCTTCAGCCCTGGGCTGTGCTCTGGAATGTTATCCAAAGGAAATCCGGGGCCCGACAGCAGCGATTTGTCGCTTCTTCGATATCGCCGTTGACACGAGTCTTCGAGCGACATATCAGACGCCCCTCGCCGCAGGGCGGGTCGCACTTTCGCTTCGGCGAAGGGATATGCGGATGTAGCTCAGTTGGTTAGAGCGCCGGCCTGTCACGCCGGAGGTCGCGGGTTCGAGTCCCGTCATTCGCGCCACCCCTTACTTTGTAGGGGTCGGAAGCGCCCTCCCCTCGGTTTACGGACGACCGTCGCGCCCAGGCGCAACGATGCGGATGTAGCTCAGTTGGTTAGAGCGCCGGCCTGTCACGCCGGAGGTCGCGGGTTCGAGTCCCGTCATTCGCGCCA